>PXYW01000007.1:176166-178576 GCA_003023695.1 Sulfobacillus benefaciens
CCGTCCGCTGAGGCCGGCACCAAGAAATTTGCCGGGTGGGACAGTCGGCGATTCAATTACTATCAGCCCAAGGGCAGAAAGGCAACACTTTATGAAGATGTCACGGTCGATGTCCAACCCGACCCCAATCGCTATTTGCTACAGGGCTGGATTATATCATTCGCCGATGGCACGCCAGCATATTCCGAAACCCGGACTGCGCTGAGAAGCGAAGATTGGCATCAATATCGTTCCGTAGACGAGGAATGGGAGCGTCCTCACTATCAGCGGCAATCCAGTATTGAAAAAATGCTGCAGTTGGCCATCAATGGGGCCCGGTCACAAAATGCCATTGCGCACTTCGATCAAGGATGGGTCACCATATTAGAACACCACGTCAGCGCCTCAAAGCATGCCGAATATGGTTTAGGTCTAGCGTTAATGACTGCCCAGCGTGACGGGATGACACAAATGATTAATAACACCATTTTGACAAATGCCTCATACAAGCTGCGTTACGCGCAAGACCTCACCCTATATTTAGCGGACATTGGATTGGACTTGGAAAAATTTGATCAAACCCAAGGCAAGGAGCACTGGGTAAATGATCCCCTATGGCAAGGAACGCGCAAACTGGTGGAAACTGTCATGGCGTCGGGGGATCACTTAGAGCAGTACTTCGCGATCAATATCATCATTGAGCCCTTGGTACTAGAACTTTTTCGCAGTGGATTTGTCATGCAAACTGCGGCCCTTCACGGAGATTTCGTGACTCCAACTGTGGTCTCAGCAGCCGAAAGTGATTTTGAGCGCAATCGTGCCAATGCTATAGAACTGTTTTCGCTGCTAGGCCAGGATGCCCGGTTTAGTGAACACAATCTCACCACCATGGGAAATTGGGTCAAGCACTATTCATCATTAGCCATTCAAGCTGCGCACGAACTGCAGCCGATTTGGTCCCAAACCCGGGTAAAATCGGAGACCTTTGCCCCGGCACTAAAGCGTGCGCAACAGAATTTTTCCCACATTATGGCACAACTTCAACTTGATATTCCCAAGGAGGTGCTACAATGAGCGTAATTCGCGACAAACTGGAAGCAATAGTCTCTCACAAATGCGGGGTCACCATGAACGACAGCGTCGAAGGACGACTAGTAGCCGAAGTAATGTCCCAAAAACCTGGCGTCACCATCACCTATTATCCGGCGATGATCCGCATCGACATGAACGAGTTAAGTGAGGCCTTCGGCCAAGAAATGACACCAGCGCTATTTGAGGTGGAAACATCAACTCATTATGGTCGGATGGTACGATTTGATGACAAAATCGTCATCTACGGAAACCTTGAAGAGGCTTTGCAGTTTGAAGAATAGTTAGGGTCTTGGGTCTTGGGAGAGTGGTTAGCTCCATTCTTCCAAGGCCTTTATCGCCAGGTTCCTGCTCCCGACGGCAACCAGGATTGATGGGAAGCGAGGGAAGTTACCGTGCATCAAACCGGGCTTTATCAGACAATCAGCCAAACGCAAAAACTAGCTTTAACACCGAGCATGCAGCAATCACTCAAGATTTTGCAGTTCGCCCAGTGGGAGCTAGAACAATACCTTCGGGAAGAGGAAGAGAATAATCCCGTTTTGGAAATCGTATGGCCCATACACGAAGAAAAAACTCAGGGCTCTTATGACAATGCCCATAGCACGGTCGAAAACGTTGCATTGACCTTGCAAAGTCTGGGAAACTATCTTGAGGATCAACTTAGGGTCCTCTCCCTTTCCCCAACGGTTCAATACATTGCACGGTACATCGTTGGCAATTTGGACGACTACGGCTATTTAACTCTCTCGCTAGAAGAAATCAAAGCGGACCTTCAGTGCCCAATGCAGCAAGTGCATGAAGCACTGGTCGCCGTTCAATCCTTAGAGCCCGCGGGAGTAGGTGCACGTTCACTTAAGGAATGCCTCATGCTACAAATGAGCCGCCTCCACACCACAGATACTCTAATGTGGAAATTGGTGTCGCACCATGGGGATCAACTGACGTCACTTTCGATACCGAAAATTTCAAACTTGTTAAAGGTTCCTCCCGCTATTGCCCAGAATGTGCTCTCTAGTCTAGGACAGTTGGATCCGAAACCCGGCCGGGCATTTTCGAACGATCCCGTGCCTTTTTTGGTGCCCGATTTGATTGCCACTAAGGATTCCTCAGGCAAACCCTGCGCTATTGCCTACGATGCCGTGCATCCTGTAATTCATACCAACCCCGCTTATTACGAGATAAGCCAACATTCTTCCGACCCTGCAGTGAAACAGTTTTTACGGAACGCGTTTCAACAAGCATATTCCTTGCGGCGGGCCTTAGCGCATCGTATTCAAACCCTGGAAACCATCGCCTCATATATTGTCGATCGCCAAAGTCGGTTCTGCTTTGACCAATA
>PXYW01000070.1 GCA_003023695.1 Sulfobacillus benefaciens
TCGCGGAAAAGAATTGGCCCGAGTTATTTGTAGAAGTATCAAGCCGATCCAAACTCTCAATGCGTGCTTGCGCAGTACCCATGATCATCCGTCCCGTTTGGCATTATGTGGTATCTTAATTGCTGTCGTCCTCCCTCTTGGCCCGTACTGGCTGCCAAGAGCTCAGTAATCGATATCGCTGGCGGAGGGTCAGATACTTTTCTCCTAGGAGCCAATTGGCGATCATTGCGAGAAAAAAGAACGTCCAACCTGTCAATGCAATCCACAGCATTCCGTCAATCCCCCCCGGTTGCGAGGAAATGTTCCACGTAGTGGTTTTCATAGAGGATGATCCACACGTCCCAGTCGGTGGCCGCGATGCCCAAGTCTCTAGCGACCTGATACTCAAGTCGTGCGCCGGGGCTCGTGCTCCACCCTGACAACAGGGCAACTCCATCACATTCCAACATGGCTCGGATAGACAGGCGCATGTTGATTCGCCAGGGCTGCGAGGGATCACCCAGCCTGGCCGGGTTTGTCACGAGAAATCCGATCTTCGTGAGCCGATCTTCGACTTCCATAAACGCGGGGTAATTCCAGTCCGGATACCCTGTCATGGGTCCCGCCAAATACAACCGTGTTTTAGGCATGCTTTTCCCCTCTTTCGGATTCGTGTGCATAGACGACAAACACTTGGTCCCGTCCGTTGGCAGCCCCGTTGGCATGGCATGTAATGCGATGCCAGGCTTTCAGATCCCGGATGCTTTCCTTGGGACCCGCGATATACCGATCTCCATCGGCATAGCAGGTCCAGACGCGGACAATATGCGCGGACAATCCCATCAGAGCATCCTCCTTTGTCGGCGGATCTCGCGTTGTTTGGACTTGCAACTGGGCACGGACCGGCCTAGTCTGGCAGCTACCGTGTCCCAGGATTCTCCCGCCTCGCGTTCTGCCACCATGCGGCGGACTTCGCCGGTCGACCACGGTTTTCGATCTAACCGCCCCAGTCGCTCAACCGGCCTCGCAGTCGTATCACGTGGCGACGCAAATTCACGAGCATTTCTTGCGGATCGTTGTCCTTGAGCAGGACGGTGATCGCGATGTCGATCAGCGCCGTGTCGAGGATGTCCAAAAGTTCCCTCGCTTGGACGCGACCGAAACTTTCCGGCATCATTTTGACTTGCCCCTTGAGATACGTTACGCGATCCTGCACTGTTCTCCGCGTATCCACTGGGTTTGATTGGGCCAATCGGCTCCTCTCCTTTCAACACACGCGGTCCTGGGTAGCCCAGGACTCCATCGACTAGTCCCTGCACATACACGTGGAAAATGTAGGATGTCATAAAGTAGCAATCCCAGCACAACACGCCCGGCAATGCCAGGCCGTGGGTTTCCTTCCCGCAAATCTGACAATAATAGGGAACATAGTGCGATTGATTGAGGGATGGAATCACGTCCCGGCATTCCGGGCAATCACACGCGTAAGAGATACGCTCTGCCATAAAAATCGCCTCCTGGATGCTTCGGTATGATGCTACCTACCGAAAACACTTCGGAGACTGAAAAGTCTTACCTCTATTAGGCTTGGGGAACTTTCGAGATTTCGGAGAAGTTACCGATATATTCCTTATCGGACGTTTGCGGTTTGGGATGCTTTCGCCCTTCTCTTTTCCGTTGCGCTAGTGTACTGGATATGATAAGACTGAATCGAGACATCATTCCCGTCGGGGTTATCAAGGGGCAACGGCTGGTGTCAATGAACTTGCCCTCTGGATGGACTCGGCCGACGCAAACGGGGCAGACTTGTGGAGATCAACAGCAGTCTCTCGAGGTGGAGGCCTGGGAAGGGGTGAACCACAATGATGCATAAGATCTCATTAACGTGGCGGTGGATCTTCGCGGCGGCCATCGTGTTGATTGCGGTGGGCGCCTGGCTTTTCTGGGCCGTTGCAGCCTCAGGTAATGCCCGACGAGATCGGCCTAAAGCCGCCTCTACACCGGGATATGACACGATCACGGTCCATGGGATTCGTACGGAAGAAGCTTTGCTTATGACCGGAGAACCTACATGGCTGCAGCAGCGATGGATTATAGACGGGCGACCACCCCTATATTGGTCCCAACAGAGCAGGGTGTACTATTTTTCCCCAACGATTCTCAACACCGCTTATCCTAATGGCATGGCTGTTTACGTATCGGCCCCTTTCTGGTGGGATCCGCTTTCGGCCCCAATTACGGGAGCCCCACTGACACTGCAAGTACCTACGGGTCTCACATCCAAGCTTTCTGCCTTGCTAAATGGTCCCTAACAGCAGGCCCCTGCCGTTTCACAGCACCTCATCTGCTGTCAGCCCGATTTTCGAACTAGCAAATTAGGAACACTTTATCGATGTTCCGTTTTCTGACATCGTGACGGCACGGTCGTTATGACCGCAAGACTACTGGACCCTCATAGCCGTGTCCCACCAATTCAAGGATGGTGACCTTAATGATAAATTTTCGGACCCCGTTTAGAAAATGGCGTTGGGCTTTCGTGGTGTCTGCCGTGTTAATCGCTGTTTTCGCATGGCTGTTTGCTCCCATCGTCTCTCCACGGTCTGCTGTAGCGCCCAACCGGTCGTCTCGGAGAATGGTTACGATCACCGTAGCTGGCATCATCCCTCAAGAATCCCTGCTAGTGGCCGGGGAAGCCTCTTGGGTTCAATCGGCATGGATCGCGACAGGGCGTCCGCCCGTTTTCTTTTCATCCCTAAACAGGGTGTACTACTTCAAAGACGCCGCAATGCAACAAGATGGAGGGGAAGTGGTGCTCGAGCCTGCTTGGTGGTGGACGCCGAATCAACTTCCTATTACCGGACAAACATTCACCATTAAAGTTCCCGCAAACATCGTCCGTTTAGCCCAGACGTTGCGCCGTTGAACAATCGCGCTTTGCTTTGATAGGTTGAAACTTATTGCGACGATGTTCGGGGTTTCGTTCTGCATGACACCGAGGAACCAACCCATAAAGATTTTGAGGTACAATTCTTTAAGAGCCTTTTGCGCTGTGCTAGAGATCGCATTGTGATTGGGGTTGAAGCTTGGGCTGAAAAAACTTTACCCTATTCTTGCACCGTGCGGCGAGGTGTTTGGCTTCGATGGTCGCATTTGGCCCTAGCGGGGTTCATCGGGCGAAAACGGCATAAAGAAGCCAAAAACGGCCTGCTCTGGTAAAATTGAGGTGACTACTCAACCCTTTTCGAATGGCGCATCACGCCCTACCCAGTTAATTCCTATGGAGGTATTGTGTTGATCCGGATTAGAAAATCACTGAAAGTCATACTTGTTTTTGGCATTGTGGCATTTTTGCTAAGTGGATGTAGTCCACAAAGCACATCGGTCTCGAACAGCGTATCTCACACGCCAGTCCCATCCACCTCAAGCCCTAACGTAACTGTTGTGGCGAGTATGAATAGCAAGATTTCGACCGATCAAGCCAAGAATCCTGTAAGTGCCGCAGAAGCGACAATGTCTTGGAAACTGTCCAATGACAAGACGGTTCATGTCTCCTCCAATTCGGATGTTGTTGCATCTCCCGTATTAGGTGATATCGCTGTAGTCACGTTAAAAGTGCCAGACGTCAGGCCCATCCCGATGTATTATTTTTTGTACATGATGAAAAAGAACAATGTGTGGTCGTTGAAAGGCATTATGGCCTCCCCTCTCGACAATTCTTTGCAGAAAGTTCACTTGCCACCGTACTCAAACCTCATTGACGCGACCATACAGATCAAAGGCATGGGCAGATTTGAGGAGTTTTACTCACCCGGTACGGCGATCACCTTGGCCAATATTTCTGAGAACAATTCAAATTTGCCCTCTGGTGAGACGATGGAAGTCAATGCGAGGGCATTACCGACCGCTCATGTTTACGCAGCAAACTCCAATCCTCCGATAATTCAACATTCAGGAGCACAGTCCACCCAACGAGTCACCGTGTTTTCTCAAGGAGCGGAACACGGCTTGTATTATCGTTTTGGGTCCGGCTGGATATGGGTTGCAGGAACGGTTTCACAGTTTAATTTAACGCGTTTATCGAAAGGCCTTCAATCGCACGTGTATAATGTTTTGAAAACAGGATATGCATCCGGTTATAGCACTAATTCTTGAGCGAATTTACTATTGAGTAGATCCCGAAGAGATGTGACGCTATCTTCTCGAAGAAGCATCAGTCGATTCGAGCAATCCGAAAAAACTGAGTCCAGTTGTTATCAATTGAGAGCGGTACGGTGACGCGAACAAGTTGGAATTTCATGTCTTGTCAAGTGGTACATGGTTTGCGATAGTCGTCACTTTAAAATCCATCATAGACAGTGTCTGTTAATCGGGTTATAATAACGCTCCCAAGCGGGTGGCCTTGAGGGAAAGTGTCTGCCTTGTGGTGAAATGGCGACCGCGCACCCATTGCTCTTCTAAGAGCTCACATAGACGCCCAGATGTAAGGCCCGCTTGGTTATGGTGCGGTATAATCTCCTAACTTCTAATAAACTCTGCCCTTTTGAATTGTTCGCAATCAGTTATACTATGCACGGGGTGTCCTAACCGTTTTGAATTGGTCAAAGCCTCCTTCCCTACCCTGTGTCTCGTCATCATGACTAACATAAGTAAGGTGGCATCTACGTGAGCTATTTGCAAAACCAAGACGAACACGCGTTATCGCAGCGTTTGGCGTCTTTACCTTCTGCGGTGGAGGTGGTTGTCGAGGGCAGCATCGAGCACCCCATTGTGGTTGAGACACTCGATGTCGTATCATACTTGGTTTCGCTAAGCCCTGAGACCTTATCTTATGAACACCATTCCGGGGCACTCGATCCTAAAGTTTGGTTGCAATCGCAGGTCTTCCGTTCGTTAGACATAACATTTTGGGGCGTACCGACAGGTCTGGAATTTACTGCGCTTGTGGAAGCGATCGAACTATATAGCGGCATCGCTCCTCAAACAGATGTGACTACCCGCTCCTTGCTGGAACAAATTTCTTCTCGCATTGCTGCCTCAATTTTTGTCTCCCCCACCTGAATGGCCTGTGCCCAGATGGTGCATCTGGCAATGCAATGTGCAGCCTTGCAACCATTGTTGTCTCTTGCAATCATTCAGGTGGATCAGTTTCCTGAACGTGGGCAAGAGTTGAATATATTAGGAGTTCCCACCACCATTTTGGAACCGGGCAGCCAAAGATTACAGGGTGTGGTGCCAGCGCCCTATTTTGCCGGCTATTTATTGCAGGCCCAGACCTAGGTTTCGGAAAAGACGCTGCGCGGTGTCGCTCGAAACAAACTTGACCCTATCGCACCCGCGATGATGACCAATCCCCCACCTACTTGGTATGCGCCAAGATGCTCATGTAACAACAAGACTGCTAGTGCCGCGGTGAAAACCGGGAGAAGGTTCATAAACGGCGCTGCAGTGGCACTCCCAATAATATTGACACCGGCGCTCCATACTACAAACGCCAACACTGAGGCAAACGTGCTAACATACACCAGCGCTGAAACGCTGACTACATTGAGAATTATGGGGTGTTGTGTCAAATCCCAAAGTCCCAGTAACAAAGACGGTATCGCTCCCCACACTGCAGCTCCAGCTGTCATGACCAACGGTGAGAATCGCTCCCGATATCTCCGTCCTAATGCGGTATATACACCCCATGACAACGCCGCTAAGAGTAACAGAGCAGCACCAAATAAGCTTCCGGACACCAGTCCTCCACCACCTGGATGATGGAGCAACAAGAACTCGCCGAAAACGGACACTAGTACCATCACCCATTGCAAAGGGTGAACACGATCTTTGGCTATCACAAAGCCTGCCACCAATACGGCGACGGGGGTCAACCCTGACAGAAGTCCTGCTTCCCCAGCCCCGACCAGGGTTAGTCCCCAATAGGTCAGCGAAGAAAATAGAAACATTCCCACAAAGCCTAAGAGCAAAAATGGTCGCCTTTGCTGCCAAAGAGGAAACGACTCCCCCCGACGACGGACAAGCCAGACTAAGATAAGTGCAGAAATGGTCCAACGGATACCGTTCAGCGTAAAGGGCCCCATGCTTATCCGCAAAAGTCGTCCTGCTAAAAAATTCCCGGACCAAAGCAAGTTGGCAAGAATAAGAAAAAAGATGGCCCGCCGGTTAGTCATGGCGGGCATTGGGAATCTTTACGTACACACGTTTAATGCCTTTATGCCACACAGCCACCGGTCCATCCCCACCCGGATTCAAATAGGTTTCACCGGTTGGTTCCCAACCTTCGTGCGCATCTGGGGGCTCTAATAACACTCTTTGATATCGTGCTGTCCACCCTATGGTAAACGCCAAAAAAATTAATCCGGCCGCCACTAAATATCCGCCAATACTCGGCAATTGCACCGCAAAAAATATAAGTCCACCTATTATGGCAACAATGCCCGCTAAACGTACGATTGTGCGATCAACCAGTATGATGCGTCACATCCTTCCTCAACAGCTATTTTGCCACTTTGCCTGGCCATTGCAGCATTCCACCCCGCATATTGCGCACCTCATAGCCATGCGTCCGCAAAAGGCGGGCAGCTTGAGCGCTCCGATTTCCAGATCGACACACGGTAATGACCAAGTGTTCGTTGCGTACCTCATGCAGTCGTTTCGAAAGATGCATCAGGGGTATCAATTGAGCACCTTTGATATGCCCTGCACGGTATTCATGCTGTTCCCGAACATCTAATATGGTAACCTTCACTCCGGACTGAATCATGTCCCACACTTCTTGGGGAGAAATGTGCGTTGGCGAACTACTGTTGGCTTGCCCACGCTTTTTACCGATTAGCCACTCTAACATGCTGCGCTTCGGTCCTTTCTGTATGGATTCGGCAGGTGCGATATGAATTATTTTACCACGCCATAGTTGGACGATAAAGACGGCACGACTGCCATAAAATGGCGTCGACCATTAACATGTCCACCATTTTACACTTTTACGGCTTCGGTAAGTATGCCAATCCCATCCCACAAGGTTTGGTGGGAGAACACCGCCGCCGTTCCTTGCCACCACGACTCAATGTCCTCAGGAGTTAAGCGGCGCCGACGCGATACCACATCGCCCCACTGTAAGAAACTATCACGGTCAAACGCTTGCCAACCCCGTTGTTCAGCATACGAATCCATATGATCCTGGAGGCAAGCCGCCCCTGGGTTAAACATCAGAAAACGGCCACCCGGTTTGAGCACCCGCCAAACTTCCGCCACGGTGGACGCCGGGGAATCAAACAAAAAGAATACAAAATTGGAAACTATCCGATCGAAGCTGCCATTAGGCCAATTCAAATGTCTCATATCGGCCACCTCAAAATGAGCTCGCCGCTGCTCTTGGAGAGCATTGAACTGGGCTCTTTCTATCATTGGCCCTGAGTTGTCAATACCCACTGCATCGATTGGGATGCGATGAACCCAGCTAAGCAAAAGCCAACCCGCACCACATCCCGCATCAAGAATGCGCATTCCGGGACGCAAGTCCGCTTTTTCGAATAATGTATTGGCCAATTCCATTTGCCACATGGTACGCTCTTGGCGATCAAAAAATTCGACCAACTCGTTGAACTGGCTCATTAGAATCCCTTCTTACGCGTTAGTTCCCTGATAAGTTTTTTAAGACCTCTAGCACGGCCTCGTAATGGCCGCGATTGCCGGCACTAAACTCGAGATTCTGATACAGCAAATGATGATTCTGATCTATGACAAAAGCGCTCCGTTGAGCATAACCACCCTTTTCATCCAACACACCATAGGCGCGAGCAGTCTCCCGCATCCAGTCCGATAACAGCTCAAAGGGTAATCCGCCCAGTGACGCTTTAAAAACTCTTTGGGCAAAAGTTTGATCGGTACTAATGGCTACAATGTTGGCGCCACTTTCCTGAATTTGTTTGTAATCCCCCCGCCAGGTGGATAATTCTTGAATTCAGCCTGGGGTAAATGCCAAGGGAAAAAATGCCACCACGAGTGGCCCGTTGGCCACGGTTTGATGCGATGAAAACTCCTGGCCGTCGGTGGCCCGTAATACGATTTGTGGTGCGGGTTGTCCCGTCTTCATCTGGTGTCCTCCTTTTCTTTGCCGAGACCGAAAACATTGCTCAAATAATTTCTGCCAGTGTCCGGCGCAAGAGCCACGACAAGTTGATCCGATGGCAATTCCCGAGCCACCCTCACCGCTGCTTCTACGATGGCCCCCGTAGATCCCCCGGCCAACAGACCCTCCTCTTGGGAAAGTCGCCGCGCCATTGCAAAGGCATCTTCATCGGCTACCGCAATCCAACGGTCAACGACACTCCTGTCCAATGTCTCTGGGTAGTAATCCTCGCCCATGCCCTCAATTTTAAAGGGATGATAGGCTCCTCCGCTGAGAATGGATCCTTCGGGGTCCGCACCGACCACGAGAATTTTAGGGTCTTTAGATTTTAAATATCGCCCGATACCGCTTATAGTGCCGCCAGTGCCCGCTCCGGCAACCACGGCCGCCACATTTCCCTGGGTATCCTCCCAAATTTCTGGACCGGTGGTGTTGAAATGCGCCAGAGGGTTGGCTTGCCTCTCAAACTGCCCCATATAACAAGCCCCGGGGATTTCCTCACTCAAGCGAGCAGCGATATTTTGATAGTTTTCGGGATCGTCACGGGGCACATCGGGCACTATTTGTACCTCAGCGCCGTAGGCCCGCAAGATATGAATTTTGTCCGAACTCATCTTACTGGGTACCACAAACAATGCTCGATAGCCTAGTACTGCCGCCGCCATCGCTAAGGCAATTCCCGTGTTGCCAGCGGTTGCTTCAACAATGGTACCCCCTGGTTTGAGGCGGCCAGTATCTTCGGCATCTTTAATAAGAGCGACTGCAATACGGTCTTTAATACTTCCGCCGGGATTCATAAATTCCAACTTCAACGCAACCCGGGCACCGTGTTCCTCAGTAACCCGCCTAAGCCACACCACGGGCGTACGTCCTATGGCATCTAATACGGTGTTCTTGATATTTGGCCAGGAACCCACAAAGATCCTCCTTATACCAATCTGTGGTCATTATACCCGATTGTCCCATTCCTCATGGCAAGCGCCAAACAAAAAGTTCCGCCGATGACTCAAAAGAAGCAGGAACCATGTGGGCAATAGTGGAATGTAGCGTGAGGGAACTGGTGCAATAGCAAAGGAGAGTATTCATGAAACCACGACTATCCCTGCTTCAAAATATTTTTCTTAGTTTCTATTGGTTTGCCGCTAATGTACAATGGACCGCTTTGATTATCATCGTTGTGCCGCGGGAAGTGCTATTTCTGGTAGGGAAAAATCATTCGACCAGTGTCTTGTCCATATTGGTGATTGTGGGCTCCTTAGTTGCAACCTTCGTCCAACCATGGGGCGGACTTATCAGCGACAGATTGCGGCATCGTTGGGGCCGCCGACGTCCATATATTCTCTGGGGGACAATAGGCAATATCCTCGGACTTTTATTAATGGGTTATGCCGGGCACAATTTTTGGCTCTTCGTGGCCGGCTACATGATAGTGCAATTTGCAGCCAATCTCGCCCAAGCGGCTTATCAAGCCCTCATTCCGGATATCGTATCTCAAGAACAACGCGGAGTTGCTTCAGGATTCATGGGATTTATGACGCAATTTGCCATTATCTTCGGCGCTTTGCTGCCGCGTTTTCTTGGCAATACCACGGTCTATTGGGCGAGGTTGTCCCAGGCTTCGTAGATTTTCGGGACGCAGTTTCTCGTAAGTTTTCGCCGTGTAGCCCGAAGTTCCACATCTTGTGGTCGGTTAACGGAACGCGGTTTCCGGTCATGCGCGCGGCCGGCCTAAGCGATCTCGAAGGCGACGCCAGCGGCCCTTACTAGAGAAAAGGGCCGCTGGCTTTAAGAGGCTACCGATCAACGTGGAGGCTGGTGTACCGCGACACCGCCACGTCTAGACCTGTAGAATGTCGCCTGCAGATACTTGAATTATATAGGTCGGGGTTTCCGCGCGATACGGGCGAATGCGCAACCTGAGCTCAGAGGCCGCTGACGGCAGAGGTGGTGTTAGGGAACGCACGCCGCCATCCAATCCGGCAGCTCCACCCGCCTGCGCATATTGGGTATCGATGTCGTCTGCCAGGTCAATTTGCCAGTGAACAAATCGCCAGCTCAAGTCCCCGTTACCTATGCCGCGATCCTCGGGAAACGGCGGGCAGACACGATAACGCACCCGTACCGCGTGCTTATCGGACTCGATTGATACAATAGTCAGTTCCCGGTCCGGAATAATCCCGGTTAACATACGGGGTAGGGAATCCATAACACTCCCCCTCAATAATCCTGGCATGGCTCAAGATGACGGCAGTATTTGACACGAGGTATCGGCATATGCGCCACGGTTGGGGTCAAACACAGATTTAAACGCCCATCCAAAGTCCACCATGTCATCGGCATGCAAAGTGCCGATGTACGATGAGCCTATTCGCTGATACGTGGACATACTGGAATGGAAGTCGTAATTGGCCAACTCAGTATGTGGTGAATAAGGTGGATTGATAAGATAGCCATTGACCCCGGCCACTGTCATGTTCCCATCTACCATGGGTCCTAAATAGTTTTGTGATACCGCATTCAATACCAGGTGCCATTGTAGCTCATAGTTGTTGTTCCCCAATGGAATCGTTGAAAACGAGACATTCGCAGTGGGCAGGACAAATGTTCCCTCGCAAGCCGGATTACCTCCTCCCGGTCCGACAACGACCTGCGATCCCTGTCCACCTGTGAACCCGCCGGTGTTGGTACCAAAACCTTGTAGTACCCCCGGGCTAGCCACCGCCGCATCGGCAACAGGGCTGGATGCGAGTCCGACTCCGCCAGACATTAAAGCGATCACTCCGGCGACACCTAATACACGCCATCGCAAATCTCGAAGAAGATTCGAAAGCACGGAACCACTCCTCCATATGATGGTGCTAGAAGGGCGCGCCTTCTGCATGTTTACTATTCTTTTGATACACAAGGATTTCCTCCCAGTCTAGAAACGAAGCGGTCGACATGGAACGACGTAAGCGGTCATACGTTGACAAAGCATACGACACCGGTGGATGGGATTTTCAGGTTTAGTGGTACCCGGCAATGGGGGCTAAGATGGCAACTGTATTGCTTCAAATCAAAAAAGACCGGCAATGTTGGCGATTACTGGCGGACAAACTGGCCAAAGGACTATCCCGAAGCATTTCACCGGGTAGCTGTTTGTGGCTCAGCGTAAGGGCGAAGGGCAGCTTGCAAATTCGGAAGTTCACGATATCCGGCTAGGCGCTGGAAACGGTCCTCGAGAAAGAGACTGGCGCTGGCCAGCCAGCGTAGAACCTGCATGCCGTTGGTCCAGCGCTTCACGTTCTGGGCATGGGTCCGAAACTGGCTATTGACGGACTCGAGGGGATTGGTCGTGGCAAGTGAACGCCGCAGCGTGCCCGACAACCC
>PXYW01000071.1:0-1606 GCA_003023695.1 Sulfobacillus benefaciens
GTCGATATTAATTCTCGTCTACATTCGGGAAGGGAATTGGGGCGCCGACTCAGGATTTGTGGCACGGGCGATTTATGACCAGTACTTCAAGATTCAAGATCCTAAAGCGGGGCCGTTGTTTGACAGCACGTTCGGTCTCAATTGGAAGTGGCCTTTTGGCTATGTACCGCCGGCTGCGAAACACCCGTAAATATTTCTACCAAATGTCCTCGCCCACGGGTGTCCCACGCCATCGGAAGTGGACCGGATCGAGATTTATGCTGTCGAGATACTCCTCGATGACCTGAGCCATAGTATCTGGGCGCAAGCGTGGTTGACTGATAACGACTTGGTTAATCCATTTAGTAAATAAACTTTCAACGAGATTGAGCCAAGCGCCGTGGGCGGGGGAAAAGATGAATTCAAAGCGATTTGGGGTGGCTAAGAGATAGGCTCGGATATCCGTGGCTACTCGGGTTGGCGCAGGATTGACAATGACTTCGATGAGGTGATTGGCTGGAAGTTTTTTGTCCAGAAGTTTCAACCACTCGATGAACTCGGCCTCGGTGTGTTGGGGACGTACGATACCCCATACTTGCGCGGTCTCCAAATGAATGCCGGCAAGTAGCATGAGCGGTCCGGACAATGGATGGGCAAGGTGGAGAATGGGAATGGCCGGATTCTCTGGATGCCGACCTTCATAGAAGGGGCCATGTTGCATATACGGGTTGTCGGCCATGATTTTGGATATGGTGCCGGGACTGATATGGCTTACGGATTGATGGCCCAAAGACCGGGCGTTATTGCGGATATGATGGGCCAACAAGCGTTCTGTCCACGACGATTCAGTATATCCGAGGTCCTGCGGATTTTGAAAAGTGAGGGATACTATCCAGGATCGCGCCTCCGGGGTAATGCGAGAGGGACGTCCGGGACGTGGCACATCGTCCAGCGCGCTGCGAGGCCCAAATGCTAAAGCCCGATCCACACAACGACGGACTTTAGAGAGAGTAAGCTGATATTCTTTAGCAATTTCAGTTAAGGGGCGACCTTCGGCGTAGGCCAACAAAACCAGTGCTCTCTCTATCCTGCGGGGGTCTTCCGATGGTGCGGTGGCAACTTTCCGAAGGTACTCGTGATCGGCTTCGGTGAGGCGAAGAGGCACTAGGTTGCGACGAATTGGCATAGATTCTATAATCCCTTCCATTAATTTATAGTGAGTAAACTTGTATTAGTAATTATTAACTATATAAAATTCGGTTAATTCCCCACGTAAAACTGTCCCTAGACTATCATCGCCCTTGGCAGGAATCAACTGCTATTTGACTCTGGTTCCGCCAGCTGAAATAATCAATGGCTTCAAAGGTAGGCGCTTAACAAGTCATCAATGGAGTCCAACGTTTTCTGGTATGCTGCTATCAAGATTTCCCAGCTTTGGGTCCGTGGCACTAGCCTGCTAGAGTCCAGGTCCAGCTGCTCCCAACCGAGGTCGGGCTCTACCGTGTGATAAGGAATCATTAGAAGTCCGTCGTCCACTTCTAAAACAATGTAACCGGCCATGGAGAGGTTTCCTAAGTTGGTAGGCAGTACCACATAGTGAGCATTCGGATCCAGACAACGGATCCCT
>PXYW01000071.1:1700-12925 GCA_003023695.1 Sulfobacillus benefaciens
GAAAGGCTCAAATTTATGGGTCATTGGGGGGTATGGCAGAGAAGGTTCTGGATAAGATCTGGGAATGACCAGTAATCGTGAAGAATATAATCTGGAGCCAATCGCGACGGGGAGATGGGGTCATAACGATCTTCGTCGGTTTGTTTAGCCTGATAGAGTACGGCCGTGGTTCTAGCACGTTTAGCCGCCAGCACATCATGAAACATGCGGTCTCCCACATGGCACAAGACAGGGCCAGGAAAGGCTAAAAACACCGACGGATTGGGTTTGCATACCCACTGAGCGTCCGTCGTGACAATGGTCTCAAATACGTTCTCCCAGTATAAGCTTTTGAGGTATGGTCCCTGATTGGACCATAGACCATTGGTAATAATGCCCAAACGTACTGGGAGGGCTGTTAATGCGCTGAGCATCCATAAGACCCCCGGCAAAGTTAGGGCAGCGATGGTGTCCCAGGGGACTGTTTGCGGTTGGGGTAGTCTTAAACCGTAGACGGTTTTTACGATATCGGCCCAGTTGTACGCACCAGACCAATCTCCACTTTTCCATCGGCGATTGCCTTCTAGGGCCAGGGGATGCCATAACTGAAGCCAGTCTATACCGCGGCGCCTCGCCTGGATGCGGATCCATGGCCCTAAGTGCAAACGCCAATACGGGTTATGTAGTAGGGTACCGTCAATGTCGAAAGTGATCCAAGGCTTGCTCATTGAAAACCCTCCCGGTCAAAAATTTAGCACTAACGCAGTGGAACATGTTCCAGATTTCACATGACTTCTGGTATGATAAAGGGATAAACAAGACCCGTGGGAAAGGGGCTTTTGCCGTTGTTGCTGGTTCAAAAATTTGGCGGTAGTTCGGTCGCTACTGCTCATCATATTGCCGAAGTAGCACGTAAAATTCAACAGGCTGTCGAGGCAGGGCACCAGGTTGTGGTCGTGGCGTCGGCCATGGGAGACAGCACAGATCACCTGGTAGATTTGGCGGGCCAGCTGGTAGCTATACCATCAGGACGTGAGATGGATGCTCTGCTATCCACGGGTGAACTGGTCACGGTAGCGCTGTTGGCCATGACTTTGGAACAAAACGGGGTGCCGGCACGCTCTTTTTCTGGGGGACAAGCAGGTATTAAGACGTCATACGACTTCGGCCGTGCCCGCATTGAGGCGATTGACCCTGGTCCCTTGCGAAGAGCTCTGGCGGCCGGAATTACACCCGTTGTAGCTGGATTTCAAGGGGTAACGGACAGTGGCGACGTCGCAACTTTGGGACGCGGCGGCTCTGATTTGACGGCTATTGCCTTGGCGGGCGCCTTGAAAGCGGATCGATGCGAGATATATTCTGACGTTGCGGGTGTATACACGGCGGATCCACGGATTGTTCCCAATGCGACGCCACTCAGTTCGCTGAGTTATGACGAAATGTTGGAATTGGCCAGCCAGGGTGCTCAAGTGCTGCAAACGCAAGCAGTGGAGTATGCCAAAGGACATCAGGTGGTGATTCACGCCCGCTCTACGTTTCTAGACGAACCGGGCACTCAAATTGAGGCGGAACCGGTGATTGCGGTAAAACCTGCGGTGACTGCCGTGGCCTTAAACCGTCATGTGGCCAAAATAGGCTTGCTGGGGGTGCCTGACTATCCTGGAGTTGCAGCGTATCTATTTTCGTCACTAGCAAATCATGGCATTAACGTCGAACTGGTAATCCAGTCTTTATCTCACGATAAACTTAATGACATTGCCTTTACCATTAGTGAACATGACGTGCCCAAAGCCAAACCTATTGTTCAAGAGTGCTTGATTCATTTGAAGGGACAATCGGTGATCATTGATGATAAGGTAGCTAAGGTGTCTGCGGTAGGATCAGGAATGCTGGGCCGACCCGGAGTGGCTGCAACATTGTTCCAAGCTTTAGCAGATGCAGGTATTAACATTCAAATGATCGGCACCTCAGAAATTAAGATATCGTGCATCGTGGATAGAAGTGATGCTGACCGGGCGCTTGAGCATATTCATCATGCGTTTGGACTTGATGGCACCGAAGACGTCATCGAGGACGACTAAATGGTGCCGAGGGCGGAAAATGGTTTCTGCCCTCGGCTATGGTTTTAGGATTGGCTGATGGGCCATTCGGCTAAAATACTGACCGAACGTGACAATCCGAGCCGTGTTGCTCCGGCATCCACCATCGCCATGGCGTCGGCTAAGGTACGAATGCCTCCGGATGCTTTTACCCCTATAGCCTCTGGTGCAGATTCGCGCATGATGCGCACGGCATCGATGCTGGCTCCAGGAGCGCCAAAACCGGTGGAGGTTTTCACCATATCAGCCCCTGCATCGACTGCAAGAACAGTGCCCTGACGAATTTGTTCCGGGGTTAGCCATCCGGTTTCCAAAATGATCTTGAGAAAAATTTGTGACCCTAACGCCTGTTTTATTAGACGTATTTCCTCACTTACTTTGTCGTACTGTTTACCTAAAAACAAACCTAAATTCCATACCGCGTCAATTTCAGTGGCACCGTCTCGACAGGCTTGTTCGGCTTCTGCAATTTTTCCCGCCGCGTTGGCTTGTCCTAACGGAAATCCCACCGTGGCTGCAATGCGGGGTGCCTGCGACGAAGGCAAACAACTTTTGGCGTGCTGTACGTATCCGCTGTTTACGCAAATCGCACCGAACTGATGTTCTAAGGCCTCATTGGCAATGCGCGCAATATCTGTAGGCGTAGCCTTAGGGTCGAGAAGGGTGTGGTCAATGATATGGGCTAGCTCAGTTTTGGTCATGAACGTCCTCCGTGTTCAGGGAAAATGACGGTAAATACACCTCTCAACCAACATTCCCCAATATTTCTGGCGCACCAGATTACAGTGCTAATCCCGGGGATTCTTCTGGATCCATCCGTGCTTTATATTATACTCTGACCGTGAACCATGGATCGGACTGATAGTTTAGTTGCCAGAACCGTGTCACAATGGTACGGTGTTTTGAGGAGGGAAAACGTGTGAACGTCCTAAATATTAAACCGCGATTGCTATTGGGCCCAGGGCCGTCACCAGTCCCGTATACAGTTCGCCGAGCAATGTCTGAACCTGTGATCGGGCATATGGATCCGCAATTTTTTGCTATTGTTGACGAAGTGCAATCTATGTTGCGGACGGTTTTTGGCACCGATAATCGTTTAACTTTGCCCGTCTCTGGAACCGGAAGTGCAGGAATGGAAACCGCCATCGTCAACTTTGTAGCACCGGGCGACACGGTAATTGTGGTGGTGGCCGGCGTTTTTGGTGGCCGCATTGCGGAAGCTGTGGAGAAAATTGGGGCTCATGCGGTTCGGATGGAAGTGCCTTGGGGCCAATCGGCTAGTCTAGATCAACTCAAAAGCGTGTTGCGCGCGCATCCAGAGGTCCGCTTGGTTGCGGTGGTTATGGCGGAAACATCGACCGGAGTATTGCAGCCATTAACGGGATGGGCGGATGAGGTGCATCGGGTCGGAGCTCTGCTCATGGTGGATGCCGTCACTTCGCTTGGGGGCATGCCGGTTAATGTCGATACCCAGGAATTTGATGTGGTGTTTTCCGGGACCCAAAAATGCCTATCGGCTCCTCCCGGACTGAGTCCGTTTACGGTCTCGGAAAGAGCATTGGAGCGACTGGACCAGAGGGACACCCCGGTTCCTTCTTGGTATTTTGATATATCGGCATTTCGGCACTATTGGGGGCAAAATCGGGTGTATCATCACACAGCCCCCATTAGCATGATTTATGGGCTCCACGAGGCGCTGAGATTGGTTCTCGAGGAGGGTTTAAACGAGCGCTACCAACGTCACCAAGCGGTGGCGGGAGCATTGTGGGCTGGGTTGCAAGCGATGGGGTTTGAGTTGTTGGTGGGTCCTGACATCCGGTTGCCGTCGGTGACGACGGTGAAGATTCCCCCTGAAGTGGACGAGAAACGGGTTCGTTACGAGTTGTTGCAATATGACGGGATTGAGATTGCTGGCGGACTGGGGGTCTTGTCCGGTAAAATTTGGCGGATCGGGGTCATGGGACACGGAGCAAGACTGTCGAATATGATAGAGTTATTAGTGGCTCTTCGCCAACGGTTGGCCGACCAGGGGCGGGATGTGCCATCTGGAGTTATGGCGGCGGAGGCCGCCTACAGAGCCAACAATAGGCAAGGAGCTAAATAATCCATGGCGCGATGGCTGATAATTTTGGCGGGTGGGCGAGGAGAACGATTTTGGCCGCTGTCCCGCATGATGCACCCAAAGCAATTTTTGACTCTTATGGGCGACCGCAGCATGATCCGCAGCACGAGAGATCGGGTCCGGCCATTAATTGATCCCGCGCATACCTGGGTAGTGACAGGACAAGATTATGTACGCAAGGTGCAAGCTAATTTGCCAGACATTCCCACCGGCCACATATTAGGAGAACCTGTAGGCCGAAACACGGCACCGTCGATTGCCTGGGCCGCGGCTCACATTCAACAGATAGACCCGGATGGGACACTCTTGGTTCTTCCATCAGACCATATGATTCAGCAAGAGGAACAGTTCCGGAAACTTGTCGTCAAGGCCATGAATGCGGCAGAACAATACGGCGGATTTTACACGTTTGGCATTGTGCCGACACACCCCGAAACCGGGTATGGCTACATTGAGCACGACGGCATGGCGTTTGGTGATTCACTTGTCCTCACAGTGCACCAATTTATCGAGAAACCTCCATTGGAAGACGCCGAGACCATGGTTGCCTCGGGATCCTATTTTTGGAACTCAGGAATGTTCGTCTTTAAAGTGGGTGAGTTGATGGCTGCAGTCGAGCGGCATTTGCCCGAATTGCACCGAGGTTTGGTGGCACTGGTTGCAGAGCCAGATCATGTCAACGAGATTTTCCCGGAACTGCCTCAGGTTTCGATTGATCATGGAATCATGGAACGGGTCGAGAACGTGTACGTCCTGCCTGCGGCAATAGGGTGGGATGATGTCGGAACATTTGCCGCCTTAGCCAGGCATCTCCCACGCAATGATGAGCAAAATGCTGCTAAAGGCCACGCGATCTTTGTCGACAGTCAAAACGTCACGGCCATCAGCGAAGGGCCTGTGGTCTCGTTTGTGGGTGTGAAAGATCTTTTTGTGGTGGCAACAAAAGACGCTGTATTGATATTGTCGCCAGAGCGCAGCCAGGATGTGCGCAAGGTGGTGCAAGCCTTAAAAGAGGCTCAGCATGATCATTTGTTATGATGTCTAAATGCGGGGAGGAGGTTGGCATGATAATCCAAAAAGCGGTGATCCCGGCTGCTGGGTTAGGCACTAGATTTTTGCCGGCAACCAAGGCGCAACCTAAGGAAATGATACCGTTGATAGATACGCCAACGATCCAGTTAATTGTTGAGGAAGCGGTGGCTTCCGGCATTGAGGATATTTTGGTTGTCATCGGGCGAGATAAGGGCAGTATTGAAGACCATTTTGACCGGGCGCCAGAACTCGAAGAATTTCTCAAATTACGCGGCAAAGATGACTTATTGGAAGTGGTCCACCATGTGAGCCATTTAGCAGATTTACACTTTATAAGACAAAAATTTCCTAAGGGATTAGGACATGCGGTCTTGTCGGCGCAGCGGCACATTGGACAAGAACCTTTTGCCGTGTTGCTCGGGGATGATGTGATGGTCGGAGAACCGCCGGTGCTGGCGCAACTGACAGAAAAATGGCACCCAGGGATAAATGTCGTGGCCCTACAACAGGTAAGCCGTGCCGAGGCTAGTCGTTATGGGATTGCCTATGGCGACTGGAATCCTGATGGGACTTTGCAAATTAGTCATTTGGTAGAAAAACCGACGTCGGACAGGGTGGGGGATCATCCTATGGCGGTAATGGGGCGCTACGTGTTGGATCCCGCAATATTTGCCGCATTGGAGGATACCGAACCCGGTGCTGGTGGCGAAATCCAGTTGACTGACGCCCTTGACGTTTTGGCGCGTCAAGGGGCCCTGATTGGGGTGCCCTTTGTTGGCAAACGGTTTGATGTTGGTGAAAAGATGGGCTTTGTCAAGGCCACAGTAGAGGTCGCATTGATGCGACCTGACCTAAAAGATGAATTTTTGTCATACTTGCGCCAACTTGTTGAGGAATTGGCCTTGCGTTAGGCGGTCGATCAATGTTTGCCATTCATATCTACCATTCTGCACGGCATTTGTTTTTGGCAGAAATGCGAGTGTTGTTTTGGATTCAGGCGTTTTTTGCCCTGGGTGCAGTGGTATTTGGATACATCGTATGGCGTCGTTTCCGCCTTCACCAACGCTCTGTTCTTTGGACAGGGATGCATTTGTCGTGGGTCGTCCTATTTTGGCTGTTTTTTCTCTTCATGTGGTATTTTTGGCACTTGGACCGCGCTTTATGGGCTCATGTCATTGCACCATGGCATTATGATGTGTTCCGGCTAGGGTTGGGCTTGGGACTAATTACGACTATTGCCGGGCTGATTTTGCATCATGGGCGTCCTAAGATTGGGTTGACGAGGCGTCTTTTATGGCTTCATGTGTCTTCCGCTGGTCTTACCACCGTGTTGTGGGTAATGGCTGACTGGATTTTTCATTAAATCCCACTGATGGGGATCTTGTCGACAAGTCTTGGCTTAGGGTCGTCAATCTTTAACAGATTTAGTGACTTCTCTCCGTTACAGTACCCGTGAGGGTTGGACGGAGGGGTCTTAGTGATTGGCGACACACGGGCAATAAAATCATCGGTGGTCCCCAAGGGCTCGGTCAGCGACCACACGCGACTCTTGCTGTTAAGAGGCGGCATGGCGCTTTTAGGATTTGTTGTGGGACAAGCCTTGCTCTACCATCATGCCGCTCCCTTTTTATGGGTGTTTTTGGTCGTGATTTGGCCCAGGTGGCGGCGCTTGTTGGGCGCCTTTGTGATAGGGGGGATGGTCGGCACGGTGATGGCGGCCGGCTGGCTGCCGTTGTTGGTACTTATGGCCGGTATTCTCCTGCTTCCATTGCCGTGGCGTTGGCAGGGTACCGGGTGGCTGCGCTGGATTTTGGTGCCTCTTGGAGCCATGGGGGCTTTTTGGATTGGTCAGGCGGCCACGCCCTTTATCTTTCTCATCGCTGCCATAGTGGGTGCCGGATCCGTCCTTCTGTATTGGGGATTGGAACGGGAGATTGACAGAATTTCCCTTGGTTATGGCAGTGAAGGGACCCTGACCTTGGGGCTGGCCGCCCTTGGGTGTGTCATTGCGGGTCTTGAGGGATGGACGGTAGGTCCGGTATTGCCTGGAGTTGTCTTGGGTGGGTTGGTGATTCTCAGTGCGGCTATTGTGAGTGGTCCAGCCGGTGGGGCAGTAGCTGGGGCTACGTTAGGCTTTACATTGGCCGTGCGAGGTTCGGACCCGGTAGGTGGTATCGGTATTTTGGTAGCTTCCGGGTTCTTTGCCGGGTGGTTCGCAGCGCGCCAGTGGCGTTTAGGAACTCTAGGGCTTTTGATGGGTTTTATTTTGTATGTGGTAGTGATTCGGGTGCCCGCGCATTTAACCCAATACTGGGTCTCTCTGGCCATTGCCGCTATATTTATTCAAGCCATACCACCAGCCATGGTACCTTTGGCTAAAGACTGGGCAGAGGCACTGGTAACCGGGGAATCCCCGAACTCGGTCTCGAAACGGCTGAAGCAAATTGGTGGTGTGATGTCTGAAATGGCGCGCGCCTTTCGCATTGAAGAAGAGGCCTTGCCGCCTGAGCCCAACATGGTGGAAACGGTCGTAGGCACCGTCTGTAAAAAATGTTCTTTATATCGTTCGTGTTGGGAAGATGACTTTTATCGCTCTTATCGCGGGGTACTGGATCTGACTGGCCGCGGAGAAAAAGAAATTTTAACGGCAGGCCACTTGCAAGGTGATTTGAAGCGGCGTTGTATAAAGCCGGATGCATTGGCTCATGCGGCCAATCTGGCGGTCAACAAAGAGCGGGATCGGGCGCGTCTCGCGTTGCGAGTGAGAGAAAGCAGGGCCTTGGCGGAGTTGCAACTAAGCGGGTTGGCAGAACTCATTGAGGACATGGCCGAAGATCCGGCAACTCAAGAGCGGCGTCGGCAAAAAATGAGAACGATACTTCATCTCGATTATGCGGCAGGAATTGCCAAAAGGCCACGGAGGGGGGGTGTGGTCACTGGGGACGCAGATCTGGTATGCAAGCTCAATGAGACCCAAGTGGTATTTGGATTGTCCGACGGAATGGGTGTAGGGCCGAGGGCTGCTTGGGAGAGCGGGACGGCTATGTCGTTGCTGGAACAATTGTTGATGGCAGGATTTACCCAAGCACGTGCGGTGCGGGCGGTGAACACAACATTGCTATTGCGTTCCGTGGATGATCATTTTGCCACATTAGATCTTCTGCTGTTGGATTGTTCAGCCCGTGGTGCGGAATTAGTTAAGGTTGCTGCGGCACCGACCTTTCTAAAACGTGGATCCCGGGTAGAGATTATTCAAGGGCACAGTTTGCCGGTCGGCATCCTTCAAGATGTCCAGATCGAGCCGCTGTACCGCATTTTAGAACCAGGCGATTTGATAGTGATGGTGACAGATGGCGTGCTGGATCGTGAACCGCTTCCGGTTAGCGAGGAGAGATTGCGTCAATTTTTGGCAGAGATTGCCATTGAAGATTGCCAAGTCTTGGCGGAAACTATTTTAAGTTACATGTTAGGCGGAACCGACGATGGCCGTGATGATGCGTCAGTGATGGCGATACGGATATTTGAGCACGGCAAAACACGCACTGCCACAAGCTCCGCCAAGCCAGGCGAGTGGCAGCGCATCACCCCCCAACCCATTCGTTCTAAACCTAAGACCCGAAAGTTTTTGGTAAACTACACAGGGAGCAAATATTAACAGGGCGGTTGGACCTATGGGGCAAAATCCTCTCGAAGAAAAATTCTTGACGACGATTCAGAGGCTTTGGCCACAAGGCGTGCCCCTGGTGGTGGCGGTTAGCGGCGGATCTGACTCCATGGCGTTGCTGGCATTGCTGATGGCCACCTTAAGTCAGTGGCCTGCGTCTATCTATCCTATGCATATTGACCATGGGCTTCGTGAACAGTCAGCCGCCGATGCAAAGTGGCTGAAGTCTTATGTACGCGAGAAATGGGGACTGCCTGTTGTGGTCAAGGAAGTGGATGCCACCCCCATGACTTCTCACGAATCCGTGGAGATGGCTGCGCGACGCGTCCGCTATCAGGCCTTGCATCACTATGCCGAAGAATGCGGCCCCGATACCCGGATCGTGGTGGCGCACCAGTCAGACGACCAAGCGGAAACCATTTTAATGCGCATTCTGGTAGGAACCGGCATTGAGGGATTGAGCGGAATAAAGCCAATTCAAGGGCTGGTGGTGCGGCCATTGCTGGAGTTTAGCCGCGAAGACTTGCGCCAATATCTTAGAGCGCGTCTCATCTCCTGGCGGGAAGATGAAACCAATTCCGACGTAAAATGGGTTCGAAATCGGATTCGCCACCAAGTGATGCCGTTTTTAACCCATGAAGTCAACCCCAAACTGTCGTCTGCGCTAATAAGGTTGGGAAAACAGGCTAGCGAACTATCCGGTTGGATTGACAGTGCCGTCGAGCAATTTTTTAGTGAACATCATATTGATGTTTCGCAACCCGCCGTCACTATCCCACTGACACATTCTGTGTTGCCGCGACCGATCCTTGCGGCAATGCTGTCCCGATACGGGATTGCCCATGGATTACGGTTGTCGGCACGGCAAATCAACGCTGCCTTAGCAGGGGACACGACATGGCCTAAAGGGTTTAGGGTCATGCATGGTGACGGTGCGCTTCATCTTTTGGAGCCACAGATAACGAATCCGACGTTTTCAGAATGTGCTCTTGTGGAATTGCCCAAGGAAGGCCGCCTTGCGTGGTGCGGAGGACATCTGGAGATTCGAACCAAGACCTGGCCTTTTGCGAACCAGGGAAGCTACATTTCGGCAATTGACCTTGCCAGGTGGCCCATCTTGTCTATCCGCTGTTGGCAGCCAGGGGATAGCATTCGACCTTTGGGAATGCACGGCACCAAAAAGCTGCAGGATGTATTTTCCGACTATAAAATTCCACGGCCTTGGCGCCATCGCTGGCCAGTGATAGTGGGATACGCCGAAGGGCAAGTTCGGGTGTTGGCAGTAGTTGGGCTAGTTACCGATGACGAAGCCAAAACCTGGCCGGGGAGACTGGTTCATGGTATCTCTTGGCATCCCAAAACAGAAGACCCGTGGGGCAAAATAAGATCCTAGAAAATAATGTGATATAATGACAAAAGCCATTATGGGTCCATTGGAAAGGAGGCTCTTCCGTGACAAATCGCTGGGTCCGTGGAGCCCTAACCATTATTTTATCGGTCCTCTTCATTGTAACACTATGGGAGCTGACGACCAGTCAAACCAGTTCGGTTCCCGAAGAACCTTATAGCCAGATGTTGACGCTAGCCAAATCCGGCCAACTGTCCACAACACGGCTGGATTCGCAAAATCACGTGGCGTATGCCACCACCACAAACGGCAAAAAATTTGAGACAACTTATGCCACTGAGGGCACGGCCACACTGGCCAACCAACTGGTAAAAGACAAGGTGGTAGTAACTATTATGCCTCCTGCAACCACCTCGTTTTGGCTAAGTCTGCTTGGGGACATTTTGCCGTTTTTGATTATCGTTTTTATGTTGTACCTGTTCTTAAACCAATCCCAAGGCGGCGGCAGCCGCGTCATGCAATTTGGGCGATCGCGTGCGCGTTTGCATACGGATGACCGGCGGCGAGTGACCTTTGACGACGTTGCTGGCGTGGATGAAGAAAAGCAAGAGTTGGCCGAGGTGGTTGACTTTTTGCGATATCCCAAAAAATATTTAGAACTGGGTGCCCGAATTCCCAAGGGGGTCTTGCTGTCTGGGGCTCCTGGGACCGGGAAAACATTGCTGGCACGGGCCGTGGCGGGGGAGGCTGGTGTACCCTTCTTCTCCGATAGTGGCTCTGATTTTGTGGAAATGTTTGTTGGGGTGGGGGCTTCCCGAGTTCGCGACCTGTTTGACCAGGCCAAGAAAAATGCTCCTTGCATCGTTTTCATCGATGAAATCGATGCCGTGGGCAGAATGCGTGGGGCAGGATATGGCGGCGGCCACGATGAGCGCGAGCAAACCTTAAACCAGTTGTTAGTGGAAATGGACGGGTTTGGTA
>PXYW01000072.1 GCA_003023695.1 Sulfobacillus benefaciens
TCAATCGCCCCGGGAAGCACCAAGTACCCCTGACAATCGATGGTGGTCTTCGCCACCACCCCGGTACTATCATTCACATACCCGGCAATTTTGCCGTCTGCCACCAAGATGTCCGCCCGGACGCGCCGATTCCCTTGGGGAATTTGCGCCTGCTTCAAAATGACGTCCACTGCTGTCCACCCTTCTCTCGTTCATGGATTTTTCCATAAAAAAAACACTGGTGGCATGAGGCATAGATCTCCTCATCCCTACAGCGTTCCTTGCTGCCGTGATAGACTGTGTTTCTAAAAATTACTGCCGCACTCCGTTGTGCGTCTATGGGCAGTGTAGTGGGTTTCATTCTTGTTGTCAATATAAATCCGGCAGTTCCCAACAATCCGGCAACCCCATAAAATACGGATAGATAAGGGTTTCCATGCCTTGCGGATCGGGGCCGCAATATCGTTTGCCAATAGCGCAAATATTCTATTGGCAATTTTAAAAGGATGGTAGTATAGTGATTCCACTAGAAAACACTGCGGTACTTCCAACAATCTAATACAGCGGATGAACGATATCGGAGAACATCCCGATGGGAGTAACCGAAGGAGCAACTTCTCTTCCCTGACACCGAGAAGGAATCTCTCAGGTACAACGGACGATATCAGGACGCCACTCTGGAAATAACCATTTTGGTAGCCGATGGGGTAAAACTCTCAGGCAAAAAGGACAGAGATGCCACGTCAGAGTTGGTATCTCTTTTTTGATGTGTCCAAAATGTCTTTTTTCAAAAAACTTACCCAAGGAGTTGGTCAGATGTTCTTTACCCAATTAAAAGAACTTGTAGAACTGGCACACGCTCATAAGCAAAAAATTTCTGACGTGATGCTGGCTCTGGAAATAGAAGAGCAGGGTACAGATGAAATCACAATTCGCCATCACATGAGCGAACAATTCACCGTAATGGAAGAAGCCGTAAGACGCGGAATCGATCAAGTGTTGCCTTCTCGCGGCGGACTTATTGGGGGGGATGCCAATCGTTTATGGCGACACATGCAAACCAACGCACGGCAAAGCATCTTGGGACCAGTGGCTTCCGCAGCAATGGCCAATGCCATGGCAGTCTCTGAGGTCAATGCTCATATGGGTCGCATAGTAGCCACCCCCACAGCGGGCGCCGCCGGCATTTTACCTGGGGTATTGGTTGCCCTCTTAGATACCCAAGAGTATTCTCGTATGGCGGTCGAAGCATCCCTGCTCACTGCTGCTGCAATTGGGCTGGTCATTGCCAATTCCAGCTCGATTTCCGGCGCTGCAGGGGGATGTCAAGCGGAAGTCGGTTCGGCAACGGCTATGACAGCCGCCGCTGTAGTGGAGTTATACGGCGGCTCCCCTCAAGAAGCCGTGGACGCCGTGGGACTGGCGCTTACCAATTCACTGGGACTAGTCTGCGATCCAGTTGCCGGATTAGTCGAGGTGCCCTGCATCTATCGTAATGGACTGCATGCAGTCACTGCATTGGCTGCGGCAGAATGTGCAATGGCGGGCATTCGCAATGTGATTCCCGCAGACGAAGTAGTGGGCGCGATGTACGACATAGGAAACTCTTTGCCCGAATCCCTGCGGGAAACCGGACTAGGTGGACTCGCTGCTACCCCAACCGGAAGACGCTTGCGCCAACAAATTCTAGGAGGGTCATAAAATGGGAGCAGACAATCACAGGCCTATCAAATACCATAGCGCTTTTGACATTATCGGCCCGGTGATGGTTGGCCCCTCTAGTTCCCATACCGCCGGGGCCTTACGCGTAGCACTAATGGCTCGAAAACTTTTGGGACATAGTCCCAGGGAAGTTGTATTTGAATTAATGGGCTCATTTGCTGAGACATACCGGGGACATGGCACAGACCGCGCATTGGCCGCTGGCATATTGGGCATGTCAGCAGACGATCTCCGACTGCCCGATGCTCTGGAGATCGCCGAAAAATCAGGGTTGAAAATTACATTTACCAAGGCGTCGGGCAACTTATACCATCCCAACACAGTTCGGATCATAGCCAAAAGCGCCCAAGACCATATCGAGGTGATCGGTTCCTCATTAGGCGGTGGGAAAATTGAAATTGTGGAAGTTGATGCGTTCCCCGTTCGCCTGTCCGGCGATCGTTCGGCACTGGTTTTATGGCATCGCGACCAACCTGGCTTTCTGGCCACTGTGCTTACTGCAGTGGCCAATGAGGGAATTAACGTCGGCCGCCTCTCGTTGGAACGGGCAAGCAAAGGCGGTACCGCACTTGTGGCTATTGAAATAGACGGTTCCTATTCTGTCAGTTTATTGGACTCATTAGCTCCGATAAGGGAAGCAGTACTAAAGAGTCGACTCATTATGCCCGTCTAAGATTTACCACACTGAATGGCAGACCACCTTGGCACAGTCAAATATTTCCCAATTAGTGATTGACGATGTTACGACGTCACGATACACTACTAACCATTGAGAACCATAGTATACCTTCCGAGAAAGAGCCAAAGGCGGCGCTTTGCCCGATTAGGGCAGAGTGCACTTTTTGTTTGGGGGTGTTTTGGTGTATCCAATGACATGATGGCAACTAAAAAGGCATTTCATTCTCAATCTATCATGCATTAATGGTAATAATCCTCCATCCTCCGAGCTTGCCCAACCCAGTCCACATTCGGTAATGTAGGGCAGGCAGGTGAGGGTGCGAGACCGGTGACGATTGATCCCTATGCGAGGTGCTATATGAATTGGAAGGCCCTGATTTTCGGCCGCCCCATGAAGACCCGTGACAGCGAGACGGCCAAACTTGGGCTTTGGCAAGGATTATCCATCCTCTCCCCCGATGCGCTCTCCTCCGTGGCCTATGGAACCGAGGCCATTTTGGTGGTGCTGGCCACCGCAGGCATTGGCGCCCTGTGGTACTCCCTGCCCATTTCCGGCGTCATTGCGTTGCTCTTGGTCTTCCTCATCATGAGCTATCGCCAAATTGTCGCCGCCTATCCCAATGGCGGCGGCGCCTACGTGATTGGCCGCGATACCCTGGGCAATTTCCCCAGCTTGTTGGCGGGGGCCGCCTTGTTGGTCGACTACACCCTGACCGTGTCGGTCAGCGTCACCGCCGGCGTCGCCGCCCTGGTCTCGGCCTTCCCCCACTTGGCTCCCTATACGGTGGTCCTCGGTGTCGCCATTGTGCTGCTGCTGACCATGGTCAATTTGCGCGGGGTGCGGGAATCGGCCCAACTCTTTGCCGGCCCTGTCTATCTCTTCATCCTGATGATTCTCGTGATGGTCGCCGTCGGCCTGGTGGTGCCCGCGGCGCATGCCCCGCGCTTGCCCGCGTATTTTGCCCCCACCGTGCCGAGCACCGTCACCTTCCTCTTAGTGCTGCGCGCGTTCAGCTCGGGGTCCTCGGCCCTGACCGGCGTCGAAGCCATCTCCAATGGGGTTCCCTTGTTTAAGGAGCCCGGCACCCGCCGCGCCCGCACCGCCCTCTTGCTGCTGGGCCTCTTCTTAGGCACCATGTTCGTCGGCACGTCCGTCATTGCCTATCGCTTCCATATCGTGCCCAATGGGCACGTGACGGTCTTGCAGCAATTGGCGGCCCATATTTTTGGCCAAGGCCTCTTCTTCTATCTGCTGTCCTTTGTGACCATGGCCATCTTATCCATTGCCGCCAATACCAGTTTTGCCGGCTTTCCCCAACTGGCCAGTCTGATGGCCCGCGACCAATGGATGCCGCGCATGTTTGTCGCTCGCGGCGACCGCCTGGTCTATCAAAATGGCATTATGGTCCTCGGCACCGTGTCCGCCCTGTTAATTATCCTGTTCCGCGGCAATACCGAAAGCCTGATTCCCCTCTATGCCATTGGGGTGTATATGAGCTTCACCATCGCTATGATTAGCTTGGTCAAAAAACGCCTGCGCGATAAAGACACCACCCCCGGGCGCACTACCACCGTCTTCATTGGCGTGGTCGGCGCCTTTCTCACGGCGACCGTCGTGATTGTCGCGATTATCTCCAAATTTACCGAAGGGGCCTGGATTGTAGTGCTGGCCATCCCGGGTCTCATGTTCGCGTTTCACCGGGTCCGCGCCCACTATATTTCCGTCGCCAATCAATTGCGGCTCACCACGCTCGATGTCAAACCCATCGCCGCAGCGCTCACCGTGATTGTCCCGGTGGCCAGTATCAATCGGATGACGATTGCGACGATGTCCTATGCCCTCTCCATGTCCGACCAAGTCATTGCCTTAAGTGTGGCCTTTAATCCCGAACAGGAAGCCCGCATCCGCGATCGGTGGGCCCAGTGGAATCCCAGTCCCCATATTCGCTTAGTGGTCCTCACCTCGCAATATCGGTCCGTCTTGCGCCCGCTTTTGCACTTCATTGACCATTTCAGCGAACTAACCGACAGCAAGCCCCATTTGCTGGTCCTGATCCCGGAACTCGTCGTCCCCAAACCCTGGCAAAATATTTTGCATAATCATATGGGGATTAGTCTGCAGGCCCGACTGGTTTTTCGCAAAAATATCGTGGTCGCCATGGTCCCGTATCGCCTTAATCCCGAAGTGCGAGAAAAATGAGGGGGACCTTCGCATCTAGTGGCAATATTGGCGCCTCCAAAGAGTGGAGACGCCAATAGTTATTGCGATTTGAATTCGCGTGTCATACTTTTTTCACGCCATGAGCCCTAAGGTGAGCACGCACACGATCTGGCGTTAAAGGAATTTGATCGAACCAAACACCGGTCGCATCATATAGGGCCGCCACCAATGCGGGAGCATAAGGAATTAATGGTACTTCAGCCATACCACGAACGCCCCAAGGACCTCTTGGATCGGCTTCCTCCACGATAACCGATCGAACCCGCTCTGGCACATCAAGGATTCCCGGAATGAGGTAGGTAGAAAATCGTGGGTTGACAATGCGCCCTTCACGCACCTGAAGGTTCTCCGTAATCGCATAGCCATGGCCTTGCACTATGCCGCCCTCAATTTGGCCGATAATCATCGCTGGATTGACAGCCCGCCCTACATCAACCGCGCAGACAACCTCATGCACCACAATGTGTCCGGTATCGATGTCCACGCTCAGATCAACTGACTCCGCCCCGTACCCATAGGCAAAATATGGCGTACCGTGGCTATCAATCGCATTGAGGGCATCTGTCGGCGGTGGTACATAACGAAACCACCCCGAGGCGGGACGATCTCCCTTCGCCCACCGATCTTGCGCTTCCTGGCAGGCACCCAGAATGGCATTACCCGCCATGAAGGTCATTCGTGACGCGGAAGATGAACCTGAATCACCCCCAGTCGCGGTGTCGGCAAAGGTGGCCTCAACGCACTCGATGGGTACCCCAACGGCCTCTGCTGTCATTTGACGAAGGGCTGTATCGGAGCCTTGCCCTACATCAGCCGCTCCGCTAAAGAGTTCTACCCGTTCGACATCATCCTGGCCATACAGTATTATCCGGGCTTCGCAGCGCTCCGGAAACCCAAGAGAAAAGCCTACATTTTTGAGCGCACAGGCAAAGCCTCTCCCTCGCCGCACTGATCCAGGATCCGGGGGCAGCGACGCAAATGGTGAGAAGGCCCTTATCGAATCCAATGGATCGAGCCAATGTGATTCCTCAGCACAGCGATCGATCACCGTAGGCAAGCTAACCCCTAAAGGCATCACCGTTCCCGTCGGACCAATGGATCCTTCCTTAAGGCAGTTGATGCGTCGAATTTCCACCGGATCCATTCCTAGCAAAGCTGCCAGCTTGTTGATTTGGGTCTCCGCTACAAACAAACCCTGTGGCGCCCCAAACCCCCGAAATGCTCCACCTGGCACCACATTGGTAAACACGGCGTCGCTATTTACCCGGATATTGGGAATATCATAGGGTCCTGACACGGTGATATGCAGATGCCCCAAAACGGTTTTAGACGTGTAGTAATAGGGGCCAGCATCAAGCACACAATCGGCTTCCGCCACAACCACACGCCCGTCTTTGGTCGCCCCCCATCGGGCATGAATCCGGCCCCGATGCCTCTTGTGATGGCCGATGATGGATTCCTCCCGCGACCATTGCACCCTAATCGGGCGGGAAATGCCTTGTTCTGCCAGCCGTGCGACGGCCAACGCGAGAACGATTTGCATTGACATATCCTCGCGGCCGCCAAAAGCGCCACCGATTGCAGGATAGATCACCCGTACTCGATCCAAAGGCAAGTCCAGAGCGTGGGCAATCTGCGCTTGATCCTCTGTGGTCCATTGTCCCGCAATCTCAATAGTTACCCGGCCTTCATCATCAATATAACCCAAGGCCGCCTCCGGTTGCAGATAAGCATGCTCTTGAAGGGGAACTTCGTAAGTAGCGGAAACCTCCACGTCAGCGGCAGCCCATCCCTCCGAGATGTCGCCTTTTCTTAGGCGGTAACTGCAACACACGTTGTTTGACGCATTGAGATCCGGTCGCACTAATATATCGCCAGCCAGGGCTTCATCGAGATCGCCAACCACCGGAAGATCCTCCCACTCGATGGCCAGGAGAGCAGAAGCGGCTTCAGCTTGTTCAATCGACTCCGCCACTACGATAGCGACTTGGTCCGCTTCCCAACGGCTAATGTCGGCGGGTACCCTTGAGCGCCCATTGCTGCCCAGGCCGACCAACACGGGTTGGTCAAAGACCTCCAGTCCGTATTCGTTTACTGGGACATCAGCGGCTGTAAGCACCAGTGCGACACCCGGAGCAGCTTTAGCTGCTGAGGTATCTATCGATACCATTCGTGCATGGGGACGGCCAGAGAAAACGATTTTGGCATGTAGCATATCTTGCGGCATTAAATCACCTGGGTAACGTGCTGCGCCTGTGACTTTCCCCGCTGCATCGCCGCGCCTTTGTGAGATACCCAATGCATTACTCACCATTGGCCACCCCCCTTATCGCCTCATAAAACCGATAATATCCAGTGCAACGACACAAGTTTCCCGACAGTCCTTGAGCAACCTGTTCGGGTGTGGGCTCCGGACATTCTTCTAGCAGCCGATCACCCGCCATGATAAATCCCGGGGTACAAAATCCGCATTGAACCGCGAAAGCGTCGATAAATGCCTCCTGTAACGGGTTGAAGGGCTGGTCCTTGGCTAGCCCTTCAATGGTGGTGATTTCAGAACCATGTGCCCGCGCTGCCGGAACCAGGCATGACAGGACAGCAACGCCGTCCAGATGCACAGTACACGCACCGCATTCTCCCTCGGCGCAACCTTCCTTGGTGCCAGTAAGTCCTACTTTATTGCGCAACCAATCAAGCAGCGACCGGCCAGCGGCATCTGCAGCCTCAACTGGAAGGCCATTAATAGTGCACATCACCGGCGTGTTGCTAGTGTGGGAAGCCCGAAAGTCTGTACCAGCAATCTCCGAAGGTTTAACCTTGGCCGGGGCGAGAAATATTGGGTTTGAAGGCCAGCGGCTTCGTTCCTCACCGTTGCGGAGAGTCTTCAACGTTCGCCGTGCCATCACCTCGACCTCATCAAGTCGATAGCGGGCGGTGGCCCTTACGTCATCAATGGGGTGCACTGTCGCCGCCATTCTCGCCGCCTCTGCAATGACATCGTCATCAAGCACGCGACCTACAAGAAATTCCTCAGCTTCTCGTGCCGAAACTACTGTTGGAGCCACACTTCCCAAGGCCATGGCCGCAGATTTGACAATTTCGCCGTCAAACTCGACCACCGCAGCCAATGACACAATCGATACGGCTTGCGCTCTGCGCTGTCCCAATTTGACAAACAGCCCGCGGGCATTGCCAAGAACAGGAATCTCAACCGCCGTAATCAATTCATCCGCAGCAAGCACCGTGCGTCGAAGTCCGGTGAACAAATCTCGAATCGCAATCCGTCGCTCACCGCGCATCGATCGTGCCACAACTGATGCACCCAGCGCCCAAAGCGCTGGAATAGCATCATTGGCGGGGCTGGCAGTCACAATATTACCCACTACTGTGGCGCGATTGCGTAGCGCAGGCGCACCCACTTCAAGAGAAGCCTGCGCCAGCGGCAACGCATGATGTACTGCCAACTGGCTTGCGATAACTTGATTGTGGGTTACGAGAGCGCCCAGACGCAGCAGTCCGTCTGCCAGCGTAATATCATGAAGTCCAGCAATACGGGTAAGATCGACCAGCACTTCAACATCAGGACGCGCACGGCGGCTAAGTTCAAGCAAAATATCGGTTCCACCAGCTACCGCTCGGGCCGCTGGCCCATAGTCTGCCAAAAGCCGTAACGCTTCTTCAATCGTTCCCGGCGTCTCATGGCGAGATACCCGAATTCCGGGAAGTTGCATTGTATGCATTCAAACACCACCCATGTTGCTGTTATTGATAGTGAAATCACGAAGAGGCCACATCGCCGTTACCGAAAGCACGCTGTCTGTGAAACTCTGGTCAGCAAGTCTCATCAAATACCCCTCCTTTTGTCATTCCGAATCAAGTTTTCCTATCCCGAAGAGTCTTGCGATCCGAGAATATTCGCTTCAGTATCTCGTCAACGATGTCGGTGTCAGTCTGGGGCGCGTCCATTAGTTCAAATCCCAATCGCCATGGGCATAGCTTTTTGCGAGATCATGATAGAAATCGATACATTCCAAAAATGAGGATAGCGGCACCGATTCGTCGGGTTGATGTGCCAGTCGATCATCTCCAGGGCCATAAATCAGCGTGGGAATGTTGGTTGGAGCGGCAAGTACCGATCCGTCAGTATAGTAACTGACCGTCCGCCAGGAGTTTGCATCAACATTGCATAGTGCCTGCGCCTTTTGGATCAACGGATGAGAAGGTTCCGTAAACAGAGGACTCCTATTTAATAACGGATGCCATTGGTAGCGAAACTCTTCGTGTTGTTGCTGGTGCAAATCCAATGCCCGTTGCCATGCGTCTAATACCCGCTTTTGCTGCTCGGGTGTCCCAAATCGCATATCTGCGCGGAAAAAAGCCTGATCGGGAATGACATTAGTTTGTATCCCCCCACCAATTTGGGTGATAGCGATCGTCGAATCGCCTAATACCGCGTCAGAGTCCGATGGCAAATTCTCCCGAATTTGACCCAGCAGATTTAGAGCTTCCAGAATCTGGTCAATGGCATTGACCCCCAGTTGTGGCATTGACCCATGCGCGGTACGCCCGAAACATTGCATTTCCATCCAATAAGCGCCTTTATGGCCAATACCGATTTGCCCGTTGGTTGGTTCCCCAATAACGATGCCCCCAACACCATCGACCCCATATTGCTCGAGATACCGCTCGGCACCGATACTGTCGACCTCCTCGCCTACAGTGAGCAATAGCTGGATGGGCAACGAATGAGAACCATAGGTTTGCCGCAGACGAGCCATCATCACCGCCATAGCTGCAACACCGCTCTTCATATCCGAGGCTCCGCGACCAAACAGCACACCGTCATCAATTTGGGCTCCAAAGGGTTCATGCGCCCACTGCTGGCTCCCTATCGGCACCGTGTCCAAATGTCCACAAAATAGCAGTGCTGGACGTTGACGAGAGGCTTCCCCATTGAGACAAGCCAACAGATTTTGACGTCCGGACGACACCTCTTGCCACTTAACGGCAACATCATGTCGGGTCAAATATTCGGCTACATGGTGCGCCGCTCGTTCTTCAGTGCCTGGCGGGTTAGTCGAATCGCTTTGCACCAAATCAACCAGAAGTTTTATTGCCTCATCGGTCACCATTATCGCTCCTTTACCTGGACGGGGGGTCAAAAATCTCCATGCGCAGTCGCGTCACTTTCATTCCATTGACGGGAGCTAGGTCTTGGGAGCACGTGGCTATCGCGACCACGAGATCATCCAATGCCTCAAGTTCCACATAATCTCCCGGCTTAGACAACGGTTCGCTAATCACATAGTCTCCGTCCCCATTCATCCGGTTGTTCATAAACCAGTTAATGGGATCTGGCAGTGTAGCTACAGGAACCACCCCATCCAGCGCTTTCATCAGGTTGTCATGGCAGTTGGGATGGTCTTCCAAGCCAAAATCCACCTTATAGCGCCAGTAGTCACAAGCCGGGAAAAAGAAGTCATGAACACCCACGGTATCGCGTACTAATTTCATTAGGGGTCGACGCCGATTACTATAGAGATAGTCTCCAACCTTCAACCGGATACTGGCAAGACTCGCCCGCATATGCACTGGCGAGACCCACTCTGCCACATCATGGGCATTAAAACAGACAAAATCTCCGACCTGTTTGCCATCGACATCTACTAACACCAGGTGCTGTCCGCGCTTGACCTGCACGCTGCGACCTTGATATGGTGGAATTACAACCTCTTCCACCTTACGTCCCCAGTCCATAGCAACTCCCTTTCTTAGAACACAAGAGAGTGCAGGGAGGACTATGCCTCCCGGTCTCTTAATGTACTAACACCTTAAATGTTTAGTATGTGTTTGCAGCTTTTTCACTGTCTGCCACGGCAGGCTCCATGTATCCAATCAAAGTGCCGAGCGCCTGCCCCGGAAGGAACAGTGCTATGCCGTCTGCTGCTGGGTTGCGAGCCACCGCGCTTTGTACTCATCCACCGTCATAATCTTGCCAAAGAGGGCAATGTCCCGCAGTCCCGCCACGTGCATCTCGTCATCTTGGCTGGTCGTGCCATCGCTCAGGCAGATGACGTTGTACCCATGGTACAACGCATCGGACGCCGTCGACCGCACACACACGTTGGTCCATACCCCGGTCAAGACCAGCGTGTCAAT
>PXYW01000073.1:0-10604 GCA_003023695.1 Sulfobacillus benefaciens
CCAGATCTTCAGATTGTCGATGGCCTAATATCAGACCTAATGCTGTGCCACCGCATAAGACATAGTCAGGAGGACATAATGCGGAACCAAAGTGTTGTAACAGTTCTGCGGAACGGTTTGCGGGCCAATGGACCACTATTACGGTCAACAACGGTATCAACATTGACGATAATGGCTGAGACCCATCTTGGTCATCAGACTAATCATGCCACTGTCACCGACGAACCAGCTTTAGGAGGTGCGCGCTACAACCAAACGCTCACGGAATTGGGAGATACAGCGGGAGTCCAACGGAACGTTCTCGATCGTTTTGGAGTGAGAACAACTTGACTCCATGGTAGTGAACCACTGACAGATTAATGGTCATGGAGCCCCGTATGGTCCTTCCACTTTCATGCGATAGCTGGCATTCGCTCTTCACTACCCTGAACAATTAGCGTAGGCCTACTTTCGGGAACGCTCGCTACATATCGGCGTACTTGAGATCGCGGCATGGTACTGTGTGCAGCGCCACAGGAAACCGCCATGCTCCCAATCATCATAACTATCGAATACCTGGCCGCTTTGAACATCATTAAGTTCGTACGTGTCATACCGCGAGCGTATTCGGATGGACCATCGCCGCATCATTCGTCAACAGGCCTTGAACGGAGTATGTCCCACTGCCGGCCATTTGCCCCTTCTCCTGTGATGCAGCGCAGAAAACCGATTTTCATGTCCACCCACAACTGAAAAAAGTTTACGTAATCGCCGATCCCGCTCTAGGTCGTCTAACCAGTTCATCCTTTGTTGGTCGGCAAAAAATAGTTGATATGTGTGAGTAGCCAGTTCATCTTAACAGAAAGGTTTTTTACTGGGAGAAATCTGCGCCGGACAAGGGCGGAGGGTTGCATTCTCTTATTATGGTCAGCCTCGGAAGGGTCGGGTACAATATGAGGAGAAAATGCGTCATGGAAAGGAGTTTTCTTGTGTCCCTTGCCTATTTCCGGCACCAATTCATACCACTGGAAGAAGCCAACGTATCGATTGCCACCCACGCGCTAAATTATGGCACGGGTTGCTTTGAAGGAATTCGGGGCTACTATAACGAGTCCACCAATACCTTGCAAGTCGTAAAACTGTCGGAGCATTATCAACGGTTTTTGCGTTCGTGCCGCATTATGCGCATTGATCCCGGGTATACGGTGGATCAATTATGCCGCATCACGGTTAACCTTTTGCAAAAAAATGCCATGCGCACCGATGTCTACATCCGTCCCTTGGCGTTTAAGGCAGATCCCGTAATCAAAGTCACCTTGGAAGGCATCCGGGATGAAGTGGGTATCTTTACCGTTCCTTTGGGAGACTATCTGTCAACTACGGGAATTCACGTAATGGTATCATCATGGCGTCGCCTAGAGGACAACGCCATTCCTTCTCGAGCCAAGGTCACAGGCTCTTACGTGAATACGGCGTTGGCGGTAGCCGATGCGCATTTAGCCGGCTTTGACGATGCCGTGTTTCTTAGTGAAAATGGCCATGTTGCCGAGGGGAGCGCTGCCAACCTGTTTATCGTGCGCGACGGGACGCTAGTCACTACGCCTGGCACCGAAAACATTTTGGAAGGCATCACCCGCAATATTGTGATGGAACTGGCTAATGACCTTAAGTTGCCGGTCCAAGTGCGGCCAATCGACCGAACGGAACTCTATGTGGCCGATGAGTTGTTTCTAGTGGGCACCGGTGTGCAGATTGCACCGATATCGCGCATCGATCACCGCGTTGTGGGCGCAGGCGCTGTAGGCCCGATTACGGAAAATCTTCAGCGTCTATACTTTAATGCGGTTCGAGGACTGATTCCACAATATCGGCAATGGCTGACACCGGTATCTTACGATTCACAGAGTGAATAAGGGAGGCGACTTATCATGCATGATGAAACTTTGATGAACATACTGAGCCAAAATCACGTGATTGCCGTGGTGGGGATGTCGCCCAAGCCAGACCGGGCCAGTCATCGCGTGGCTTTATACCTACGAGATCATGGTTACCGTATCATCCCGGTAAATCCAGGTTTTCACGAAATCTTAGGTGAGACGTGCTATCCGGACCTAGAGTCTATCCCGGAGAACGAAAAAGTGGATATTGTCGACGTATTTCGTAAATCCGAAGACACTCCTCCGATTGCGGAATCAGCAGTGCGTATTGGAGCGCGGGTGTTCTGGCTGCAATTGGGAATAGCCAATGAAGTTGCCGCGTCGATAGCTGAATCCGGGGGGCTTATCGTAGTGCAGGACCGCTGTATGAAAATCGAACACGAACGGTTGATAGGGTAGGGGGATAAGATTCATGACCAGCATTGGCGAAACCAGCATTGAGGATACTGTATTGAAGCAACTACTCCAAAAAGGATGGCACGCTTTCGCGCACCCTCAGGGTGACGCCCGTGTAATAGCCTGGGATCCTCAGTTTTATAATACCTTGCGGTGGGTTGTGCGCCCCGGTAGTTCGGCAACTTTTCTCGGATGCGAGCTAAATAAAGGACTCGACCGTGCGGCTCGTGGCTACAATGCGGGACCGCGCTTAATTATGCAACGTCCTTGGGTGTGGACTCTGGTAGGTGAAGACACCATAGCTGAGAAAATTGCCCAGTATGGGGTGTCTACAGTGAATCTTGACGTCACCAGCGGTCTCATCCCGGGATTTACCCCCGAAGAGACGCCATTTCGTCATCGATTTTCCTGGCAATGCGACAATGGACATCTTATATTGAACAACGCCGTATACGACGTGTCTAACGTAGGAGCGCTAAGCCAATATACGGAGCTTGGCCAAGCACTGCAACATTTGACACGGCTTGCCGAATATCGATGGCTCTGGGTGCGTCTGACATGGGGTCGTACTGTGGCCAATGATGCAGTGCAAGGTACACTCGACGATTTGATAAAACATTTCGCCACCTGGTATCACTTGGACAATGATCCAGAGATCACGCTCGGAGGTAAATGATGGCGAAAGAGAACTCGTTCGATATTGTATCCACGCCAGATCTTTCCGAATTGCAAAATGCCATTGACCAGACACGCCGGGAAACTGCTACTCGATATGATTTTCGGGGCAAGGAGATCTCGGTGGAGTGGGACGCCAGCAATTGGCTTATTGTATTGCAAGCTCCCGAAGGGCTGGTGATGGATTCTTTGCAAGCAGTGCTGAGCGAGAAGTGTGCTCGCCGCAACGTTCCCTTGCGGTTTTTGGAATTTGGCGAACCAAAGCATCGCGGGTTAGATCAAAGTCGTGTGGAAGTGACGGTGAAACACGGTATCGAATCTGGCAAAGCCAAAGAGATTCAAAAGGCCATTCGAGGGAAATTCCCCAAGATTGATGTTCAAATACAGGGGGATGCCTTGCGGGTCAGTTCAAAGAGCAAGGACGATCTTCAGCAGGTGATGCAATTTGTTCGCGGGTCAGATTTTGGGCTGGAACTGAACTTTAATAATTTCCGCTGACCCAAATCGCTTGGCCCACATTTCTGCAAAAAGGAGGGACTTAGAATGGCGGTACAAACAGCTCCTGACCGATCCCCAAAACCGTCTTCGTCTCGCCTTTTTGCTTGGCGAACGTGGCTGATTATGGGGACCATTGAAATATTGTCTTTTTGTGTCCGTTGGATCGGCTATGGGCGATACCCGGGGTTAATTTACGACGAATACTATTATGTTCCTGCAGCCGATATCCTTCTAGGGCGCCATAGCCCGGTCCATGTTCGCCATGCTGTGCCAGGCATTGATCCCAACTTACTGTCGCATCCTCCGCTGGCTAAAGAGCTTATTGCCTTGTGCATCTTATGGTTTGGCAATCATCCATGGGCCTGGCGGCTTCCGGGAGAGGTTCTAGGCACTTTGGTGCCGATTGGCGTGTTTCTCATAGCCCGCGCCTTGTTTAATTCTGAACTTACCGGATATATTGCCGCCTTATTGTCTGCAGTTGATGGGCTTATGATTACCATCAGCCGAGTTGCCCTGCCCGATTCTACAGCATTTCCCCTGGTTATTGTGAATATGTTGGGTCTTTGGTTGTTAATGACTCGAATGCGAAATGGGCAACAGACTAAATCCTGGGTCTGGATATTGTGGGGAGTTAGTTTGGGGCTAGGTCTGGCGGCTAAGTGGATCGGTGCGCAAACTATTCTGGCCAGTTGGCTATTTCTATTGGCTAATCGCAAATGGATTGGGTCAGTTAAAAGGTGGATACTACTAGGTCTATCAGTGACTTGGATCCCTTTGATTGCCTATTTCTTCACCTATTTCTACGCGTTTGGTTCAGGGTTTCATCAGAGTTGGCTCCCCCGTAACGTGTTTTTAGCCTTTGGTAAATTGCAGTACCTCATGTTTAAAGCCATGTGGTCACTGACCTTTTACCATCCGTGGTCGTCCAACGCCTGGTCGTGGATGTTATTGCCCCGACCCACCGCATTTCTCATCATTTCCCGCGCTGGTCACTTGATACGTGTGATGGCATTTTCCGATCCCCTCGTCATCTGGTTGGGCTTCATTTCTTTAGTGGTGGGCACCTGGCGATTGGGTTGGATTCAAAAGCAACATTGGTGGGCATGGATATATTTAGATATTTGGTGGCTAGCTTTTTACGGAACCTGGTTGTTGACCCCGAGATCAAAATTTACCTATTATTTGTTGTCGGCTATGCCTGCTTTTATCATTGCAGCCAGTGCACTTTGGACGCACTTATGGACGCACCGCCAAAAGGCCGCTCGCGTTTTGGCTTGGATAGGCGCGGCAGCAGTCGTACTGTCGTCTTTGTACTTGATGCCCCTCTGGGTAGGCTTTCCGACTCCCACCGGGTTTTATCATCACTGGGTGTGGTCACCAAGTTGGAATGCCAAACCGCGCACTGGCGGGATCGTCGAGGCAGCAACCATCCCCGCTGTGGTTTCGTTGCCCATTTTAAATTTCCATACCAGTCCCGAGTTGCACCTAACACCAGTGCCATCGTGGACACAATTTGAGCTGGGACCGCAGCATAATACCGTGTTGGCTGCTCAAGGGCCGATTGCCACTGGCTATGCGCGAAGTTTTCCTGGACCTATCGTGGATCCGCCGGCAGTAGTGGATGGTGTGGCCTACTTTGGTACCAACGATAATCTGGTTGTGGCTTGGAATCTAGCATCCGCACAAGAACTCTGGAAAATAACGGTACCCAATATGGTGATGACCACACCGCTGGTGGACAAACAAGAGATAATCGTTGGACTTGGCAATAATGCGTTTCGAAATTACAACGCGAAAACGGGGTGGGTTCGCGGCAGTGGAGTCAACGGTGTGATGGCAATCAATAGAACCACCGGACATGAAGTGTGGTTTTTCCCCACTACGGGAGAAGATATGCCAACCCCAGTGCTGTGGCGCGGGGTTCTGTATCAGGTGACCGGTGGCGGACATCTCGACGCCATCAATCCGCACAATGGCCGTTTGTTATGGCGGCTAGAATTGTCTGGATTTGACAGTATGTCGAGTCCGACCCGGATCGGGGACATATTATACGTGGCGACCAATGTGTATAAAGACGCCTATCCTGCTAATGCGTCCACAGTATGGGCCATCAATTTAGACACCCGGCAAGTTCTATGGTCGCGCAATCTTCCGGTAAAAAGCGGTTTATCGGACTGTAGCCCGGCTAGTAATGGCCATTTAATTTTCATAGCTGGGGTACCTTCGCTTACCGATAATAGCAACGGTCAAGCTCGGATCAGCAATGAAATTTTTGCCATTGACGCAAAGTCTGGTGCTGTTGTATGGCAAACGCGACTGGGAAGTGGCATGATGACGGTAGACGTCGAGGAAGAAGGAACGCCCTTGGCAGCTGGCAGCACCGTGTACATTGGCAGTCCGGGTGCCAAGAAGGTGGTAGCACTCGATGCAGCGAACGGACACATTATATGGTCGCAATCTGTGGCTACTGGTGTTACCGCCAACCCGGTACTCGCAGGTTCCGAACTTTGGGTGCTGGGTAGTAACGGGAACATTTTGTTGTTAAGTGCGAAGACCGGACATATACAAGACCGGGTCAATCCCAAGATGGGGAGTTTTGGCCCGGGAGCACCCATCATCATGGGCCATGCAGTGATTGTCGGAAGTTTATCGGGGCAACTAGGTGTATTTCAGGTGTCGTAACAAGAATTGGAAGGGGAGGTGTGACCAATGTTGACGAAGAGATGGAACACCCTGGAGCGACAACGCCCAGCCCTAAAATGGGTCAAGTGGGGTGAAATAGCTGGAGTCGTGCTGACGCTCGGTGGAATAGTCGGCATGGGGAGCTGGATTTTTGGGTTGATGGTGATGCTTGGTTTTGGCATATGGGGTTTTCGCATTCTCAACCGGTAAGCATACCGGCAAGAGAAGCTATAGCGACATGTTGCGGGCCATGGCATAATACATTTGTAAGGATCTTTGCGATACTGACCTCCGCATAATAGGACGTGGACAATTGGCCTCGATCACTGACCAACGCCATCTCACTTCATCAAATCGCCTGACCGCCGGAATTTTCATGGCGGTTGCGGGTGCATGCCTCTGGGGCTTATCGGGCACTGCGGCGCAGTATCTGTTTGAACACACGGCTGTGACACCGGGGTGGCTGGTAACCGTAAGGATGGCGGTGTCGGGCGTTTTAATATTGGCCTATGGCGTAAGGACTCAAGGTGTACGGCCAATGGGGATGGTATGGAAGACCCGCGATTGGCGTGCGTTAATGGTGTTCGCTTTGGTGGGATTGCTTGGGGTCCAATACTCCTATTTAGCTGCAATCCAAGCGGGAAACGCTGCCAGCGCGACACTCTTGCAGTACTTGGGGCCATCCCTAGTGACTCTCTGGGTGGCGGTGAAAACTAAAGAGTGGCCGCGGCGGCGACAAATTGCTGCCGTGACGTGTACATTGTTGGGAACCTGGCTGGTGGTCTCCAACGGCCATTTTGCTCTTCTCAGTGTGCCGCCGCTTGCTGTAGCCTGGGGACTACTATCGGCGGTTACATTAGCGTTCTACAGTCTATTTCCCAGCCCTCTGCTAAAGCGGTGGGGTGCCGTTCCCGTTGTCGGTTGGGGAATGTTGGTGGGATCTCTGGCTTCCGGATTGCGTTGGGCCCCATGGCATATTGCCCAATGGCCCCATGGCCCGTTGGCATGGAGTCTATTGGGGTTTGTGGTAGTCGGTGGTACTACGGTGGCATTTTTACTGTATCTTATGAGTTTGTCGCGGCTGTCGGCGAGCACTGCGAGTGTATTGACCAGTGCTGAACCTTTGGTGGCCACGGTAGCGGCTGTGGTTTGGCTTCATGTTCATCTCCATCCTCTGCAAGATGTCGGCGCTGCCATGATTATCGTTGGGGTAATCATTCTCGCGTTGCGACCTGAAACCCGCATCGAATAGTCATGGGGAATCGCCCAAAAATTTATATTTAAAAAACACCCCTAAGGTTATGGATAACTATATGTAGTAGTCTATAATGGCAATTGCACCAGATAGTGGGGGTTGCTCACGTGAGATGTCCTTATTGCCAATTTCCCGACAGCAAGGTCCTTGATTCCCGTCCTGCCCATGATGGGCAAGAAATTCGGCGCCGACGGGAATGTTTGGCGTGTCACCGGCGGTTTACTTCATACGAGCGGATTGAAGATTTGCCCCTATGGATAATAAAAAAAAGTGGTCAGCGGGAAGCGTTCGATCGGGGGAAAATACTCAAAGGTATTATGACCGCCTGCGAAAAACGACCGATTGCCCTGGAGCAAGTCGAAAACCTTGTCGAGGATGTGGAAAGAGTCTTGAAAGACGGCCATCCTCGTGAGGTCTCGACGCGGCAAATCGGTGAGTTGGTTATGGAGCGATTGCAGCAACTGGATGAGGTAGCATATGTGCGTTTTGCCTCTGTTTACCGGCAATTTACTGATATTGAAGGATTTCGCCAAGAGTTGGAACGACTGATTCACGCTACCCGCGACGACCAATCTTGATCCGGCTGGGATAAGGTGCAAGGAGGCACTTATGGAACTAAACACAGGATTTTCATCGGAATTGAGTTGGAAAATATTTTTAGATCGATACACGGTCAAGGATCCCAGCCGAAGTTTTGCAGTGGGCGATTTGGCCATTGCCTTGGTAGAACCGCATCCTAAATGGCCAAAGAAGGACATTGGAATTGTCCGTTCCCTATTGCCGGACCAATATCTTTCCATTGAATTAATTACCGGCCCGCAAAAAGGAGAGTTGATTGAGCGGAGGGTGGTGGAGTGTGATCGCCCATTGGAGACCAGTATTACTGAAGTGGCATCCCGTATTGCACGTGGAGTTGCTTCGGTAGAACTAGAGCCCATGCGAACGAAGATTGCAGAGAGTTTTGCCCAAGAAATTGCGGGGTTGCGTTTTATCCCTGGGGGACGCATTTGGGCAGGCGCAGGGACTGATCAACAGCTTACATATTTTAATTGTTATGTCATACCTAGTCCTCGAGACAGCCGGGATGGGATAGTAGAAACATTGGGCCAAATGATCGAAATTATGAGCCGAGGCGGAGGCGTAGGGATCAATATTTCTTCTCTGCGCCCGGCGCGGGCTACGGTGCGGGGTGTCAACGGGCGGTCTTCTGGGGCTGTATCTTGGATGGATTTATATTCTCGAGCCACCGGATTAGTGGAGCAAGGCGGATCCCGACGTGGAGCTTTGATGTTGCAGATTGAGGATTGGCATCCCGATTTATGGCGCTTTATTGAGGTCAAGAAGACGCCTGGGATGGTGGAAAACGCCAATATTAGTGTTCGCATATCGGATCAGTTTATGGCTGCGGTAAAGGCGGACGGAGAATGGGACTTGGTGTTTCCCAATACTTCAGATCCCGAATACGATACTCTTTGGGATGGCAACTTAGAAACTTGGAAGAAACGCGGGAAACCGGTCGTGGTATACGAAACTGTTAAGGCCCGCAAGATATGGCACGCTATCATCGAAGGTGCCTGGGCCGCAGCCGAGCCAGGGATTGTATTCGACGAACGGCATGAAATAGATTCCAATAGCTGGTACTTTAATCCTTTAATTAGCACTAATCCTTGTGCCGAGCAACCATTGCCCGCTTGGGGCGTATGTACCCTGGGACACATCAATTTGGCCGCATTTTATGATAAGGCCCGTAACAGGGTTGATTGGGACGCGTTAAAAGTTACGGTGCGGATGGGCACGCGATTCTTAGATGACATCGTCGACGCCACCCCATATTTTTTTGATCAAAACTATGAAAACCAGCAGAAAGAACGACGCATTGGATTGGGCACGATGGGGCTGGGGGAATTACTCATTCGCCTTGGACTTCGGTATGGGAGTCAGGAATCCATTGAGTTCATTGACAAACTTTATGCGTTTATCGCCCGGGAAGCCTACCTTTACGATGTGGAACTTGCCCAGGAAAAGGGTGCCTTTCCGGCCTTTGATGCCGAGAAATACCTGCAAAGCGGTTTCATGAAACGCATGCCGGAAGACGTTCGCCAGGCCATACGGGAACACGGTACGCGAAATGTTACCATTTTGACGCAGGCTCCAACGGGAACCGTGGGCACAATGGTGGGCACCAGCACGGGTATTGAGCCATTTTATGCATTGACGTACTACCGTCAATCTCGTCTTGGGTTTGATGAGCAATACGTGCCCGTCGCCCAAGAATGGAAAGACGCGCATCCAGATCAAGAGTTGCCGCCGTATTTTGTTGGCGCTATGGACTTGACACCAGAAGAGCATGTTTATGTACAGGCGGCAATCCAACGCTGGACTGACTCGAGCATCTCCAAGACCGCCAATGCGCCGAGTACCTATACAGTCGAGGATACGGCCAAACTTTATGAACTCGCTTATGACCTTGGATGCAAGGGCGTTACCATTTATCGCGATCAAAGCCGCCAAGAACAAGTTCTGCATTTGGCCACCGAGGAGGCTGAGCCGTCGCCATCCCACATAGAGTCTCCCGCAGTGGAAGTGTATCCAGTGCCTGCGACCGTCAATGGTCACACATTTCGCAAGGAAACGCCGGCGGGCACCGCGCGGGTCGTCATCAACGAAGTAGACGGCAATCCCTTTGAAGTCTTTATGCTTTTAGGACGGGCTGGGTCCGAAGTGCAATCCTTTATGGAGTCTTTGGGCCGGGTCATAAGCCTCTACCTTCGATCTCACGGGGACCTGACCCCAAGGAGGCGCTTAGAATTAGTAGCGGAACAGCTTAAAGGCATCGGAGGCGCCAATCAAATGGGCTTTGGACCCGGAAGGGTTTTAAGCGTGGTCGATGCCATTGGCCAATTGCTAGAAGGCTACCTGCATGAAGAATCGCACAATGAGGTGGCCGCCACATTTACCTTGCCGTTACGCGCGTCCCAAATACCTCAAAGACGCAGCCGTGCTCCAGAAATGGATCTGTGTCCACAGTGTGAAGCGCCAACACTAGTCTACGAAGAAGGGTGCCAGCATTGCACGTCTTGTGGGTATTCGAAGTGCTAGGTTCGGTCTAAGTTCTTGACTGATTGGTGACGGAGAAATGGCTTTAATAAGAGGATCGGGAAACTACACAGGTAGTATTCTGA
>PXYW01000073.1:10725-14437 GCA_003023695.1 Sulfobacillus benefaciens
TATGTAAAGACGGTATTCCCTGGATGGAGCCAACCCAATTTCTCATGAGGTATGGACACGTTGGACTCGGATCAGCGCGCACCATGGACACATATACTGAGCGGCTTATCCCATTCTGTCGATGGATTGGGGCGGCTCAAGTTTTGGTCGTGTGCGGGCATCAGGACACGGCAAAACGCACCATGTTGCGCGATTACGGCTTGGAAATTGCGTCCGAATGGTACGTCAAAGGGCTTAAATAATGGGTGTGTCGCGCAATCGTTCACATTATCGAGAGCCGTGTAACGGGGGCGAGAGCGCACGAAGGATATACGCCAAAGGGATTCGCATCGATTGGCAAGAATTGCGCTGGAGCGTGATTGGGACAAGTCTTCGCGAGCCTGCCTAATCCGTCATACCAGCGGAGTGCCCGTAAGCGCACAAATAACGAGGTGATTGTTATGAAAATCTTTCGGTTCGGTCGAGAGACGGGACAAAGCGTCACTCACTTCGACTCGGACTTTATCATGGCACAAATCGTGGTCGCCGAAAAACCGACCCATATCGGTTGCATGCATCTCGAATCGCACGGGGTCGTCGGCTTACACCGAGCTACTATGCCCCAACTGCTCCTAATTGTCGCGGGACAGGGCTGGGTTCGAGGTGACACGCCAGATGCCCTTGCAGTGGGCGTTGGGGATGCAATATTTTGGGCCTCCGACGAATGGCACGAAACGAAGACCGACAAGGGCCTCACGGCGATCGTGATCGAATCCGAGGGCTTAAATCCAGCACACTATATGCCGGTCCGCGATAGTGGATAACAACATGACACACCGCCTTGATCAACCGGATCCCGGTATTACTTTACCCAGCGAATCATCGGCATACGGGGGATTTAGCGCCCTAAGCACGAACCAGAAATCGATCAAACAACCTGTGTAGTTTAGGTATTGTCTACCCCGATTGCCATTAATACTGGCAAAACGCCTGTGTATTTTGCCCGGGAGACCACACCTAATATATGTTGAATCGGGTTAATGTGCACGTAACGGCTAAATAGCGGAAAACGGCTCCAGTACTACGGCAGGGATTTGTGTACACACACATTTCGCTGCCGTAGTGATTTATGGGGTGCCTTAAACGGTTACATGGATAACCAATAGAAAATATTTGGTATGATTGGTCGTAAGTTACGATCTGTATGATAGCGAGGTGTGCTTTGGATACCATCACATGGGAATGGATTGTGATTCCGTCATCCCGCAGGCAACACAAATTTAAAGGAATGTATCGTAACGGCGTGCCTTTGCATCCTGCTAATCAGCGGCTATGGAACACGTTCGAGGGGGGTAATCCGGCGACCGCTTTGAATTATGTACATGAGCTGTTACGGTTCTACTGCAGGATGGAGGATAATGACCGGTAAGATTTACCTCATCCCCAAGAGGGTATTCCTGCCAAAGCGTCCGCAATTGCTTGAACGACTATATCCGAGCATAGTGCCGGAGCATCATAATGTGATGATACCGCCCTCGGCTCTATAGTCTGTCAACCCCATTAGCAGGTTTCAAATGTTTGCCAAACTCTCTGTCGTCCGCTACTGTTCATCAGCCAGGGGCTTTCCAGAAACATGGGACCATTGTTCCAATTGCCTAATTGAGTTGAATTGCAACATTGTGACTATCACCCCCAGCGGGGTTCTTATTGCCGCTTAGGAAGCCCAATGGAATAAGGACCCGCGGTTATTGCGTCGTGTAAGAACCTGCATCTCACCTCGGAACATTGAGCTTGGTGGAATATAGCCGATGGCTGGGGATACTTTGGCTCTATGCGCCTGACGCCGACGTGGGATTAGCAGTCTGTTCCGAACTGATTGTCGCCCTCCGTTCAAATCTGTGCACAAATCTTGTCACCTACTTGCCTCCACAGGCGTTGCATGGGATAGAGTGGCTATATTCGGAATATTGGAGGCAAAAAGGGGTGGAGATGCCGTTTTCAACTTCGGGCGCAGAGACCATCGCAGTAGCACACGGAGCGCCACAGATTCGGGGAGAGTTTGGTACAGACGGTCACTGGCATTGGAAATGCCAGCAGATTACATTAACGAGCATACAATTGGGCGAGGGATGGTATCCGATTTATGATGTCGAAGTCACCTCTTTCGCCCTCTGCGTTTAATGCACAATGGGTGGCAGTGGAAGATGCATTGTCAAGTCGATCTGGCCAATCGCGTAGTGGTGGGATACCGCACGATTTCTCGCAAGCGCACTTAAGTCTAGGAAGGACGAGCACGAGATGAGGATCAATAAAGGATTGTTAGCAGGAACGGTAGCGGCCACACTCTTGACGGGCGGGTATTATGCCAGCGCCCAAGGGTTGCCCCATATCACACTCGGGTCACCAAAGGTCGGGCCGACGACGAGTTATGCGCCAGGCACTCCGGCCTGGTTGGAATATCCGGGATCGCCCTATCAGATCGGAGGACCGAAAGGACCTCAACCCGGAGAGACATGGCAGCAGTTCCAATACCACACCCCACCGGCCGCGTCGCCGTCAACACCGTCTAGGGTATCGGCTAATGCGTCAAAGAATGCCGCTGTAACGTCCAGTAGTGCCTCGACCGGGAATCCACCGAGCGCGTGGCATCGGAGTCCGACGTTTACGTTGGCCGGCACTTCGATAGGTCACGACGGCGTGACATGGCACATGCTGTCGTATAACGGAATTCGCATTCCCGTGCCGTCAGATTGGAATGTCTTATCAGACAGTGCCTCAAATCTAGATTTTGGGATGGGATCACAAGGCGTGAGCATTAATGTGGAGAATGGGAATAGTGCCTATGGTGTATACTGGGGTTTTGATGCCACCCATGCATTACAATTCGCACAAGGGCTCTACCCCAATGCGAACCTTAGTTGGGTCAACGGGGATGCCGCGGCAGGCGGAACAATCGCCACGATGGAGCAATCGGTGCTCGTGTGGTCAGGCCCGTACCATGGATATCAGGTGGTGTGGAATGGACCACAAAGTCTAGCACAATGGGCATTTTCCCAAGTGACCGACAGAGATGGCGGTGTCGTAGATCCTAGCGGATCATTATAAGAGGCCACCAAAAAAGAGCGTCTGCACGCAGGGGATACGTGGAGGCGCTATATTTATTTGCGTAAGTCGGCACTTGACTGCCAATGGCCGTCGCCCTCAATGGATAGTGACCGTCGAGAATGTCCCTGAGGTCGCGACTGTTCTCAGGGATGGACCCCTCCCCGTCATCCAAAATCAGCAAATCGCAACGGGCGTTCTGGCTTAACCAGCGGAACCAGGCGCCCTCGTGTTTGGCCACCATTCCGTCCGCGAGCATGCGGGGCAACCGCAAATACCCGCGGAAATTGCGGCGACAGGCGGCATGCCCTAACACCCACGCCAAAAACGACTTTCCGACCCCGATAGGACCCGTGATTAGCGCGGTCTGAAGTTGGCCGACCCACAAGGCTTTGGCAAATTGCCACATGATCGTGGCATTCCACTGTCGTGAGGCCAAAGGAGCCAGGAAGGGTTGGCCAGACCAAGCCAAAGTGGAGTCAGATATGTAGTTCATACGGGGCTGTTTTTAAGAGACATAGAAGTCATTCGGGGTATGGCGACGATTCGTAAATATGCCGCCATTAGCCAGGTTTTAGTAAATTTCACACGCCGGGTACTGCCAAAAGTGTGCACTCCATCCGGACGTCGG
>PXYW01000074.1 GCA_003023695.1 Sulfobacillus benefaciens
AATCACGAGGGCGATCCCACTCGAGCTCCCAGTCTGCAAACCGTGACTCCACCATGTCAAAAAACTCGATCATTTTGGCGAGTCGCATATGGGCGCGTGCAGATGTCTTGGGCAAATCCTCGATGCCATGGGCTGCTAACGTTTTCCACCGGGTTAGCAGGCGTAGTTGGGACAACGTAGTGCGAATCCAGATGTCGTCAGGAACAACATAGTAATCGCGGCGATCTCCTGGTTTGGAAATTTTGTCCACCAGTTCGGCTTGCAAAGCCTGTCGTAAAGTAAGCGATATAGTGGCCTTGCTGACCTGAAGCGTTGATGCTAAGTCGTTTAAGGTTTGAGGCTCCTCGGCTATCAGCAACGCGGCGAATACCCGTCCCAAACTGCGAGTGGATCCATACTGTTCAAAGTCAATCCCAAAGCGCTCTATGAGGATGGAGGCTGGTGTGTCCAGAAGCTCACCTTCTTGTTTCAATATCTGTTTAATAATTCTTAAATGAATTAAACATATCATGCCATAAGGCATGACCAGTTGGCAACCGCTTGCGGCGTTGGCCAATGGTCACATGTGTTCTGATGAGAGAGCCCAAGGTTGGATCGATCGATGATCTTGTAGTGGATACGGCGTTAAACAATCGGATTTTCCGTACAGAGATAGTGACAAGATAAAATCCATAGTCAGATGACATTTAAGGCTTTAAGAAGCTTCCCGACGGGTGTATCGTGTCGAGCCATTCTACCATGCCTTCAAGCGCGGTGCGAAGTCTGCGGTAATAGCTGGCGCGACTCAAATGAAGTTCTTCGGCCACACTCATGGTAGTAGAGCCTGCAGATAGAAAACTGTGTCGCAGCAGGGTCAATAAATCCTCAGAAACGTATCGCCAAAGGGAGGGATCATGGCCATTGAGTGCCCGAATTAGCAACAGGTGCAGCTCCTCGGCTGAACCAGGCCATTTCTCGGCAAGCTCGCTACGATAAAATCGCGAGGGCGAGGGCAGCAAGGACAGCCCCCGGCGCAAGATGGTGGGATCCAAGCCGGTCCGCTTAACTTCATTAGACACTGCAAAGGGTTCTAATGGCGACATGGGTTCTTGACTTCGTTGCAACAAATAGCGAACCCATTGCCCGAACCGCCCGCCCGTCAAGTCCAGCGTGCATACATGCGCTTTGAGGCCTGGCAAATCGCAATCGCGTGATTTGGCGGGGGTAATGGTAAATCCTAGGCTGGTTAATAAGGCTAAAAGATCTGGATGTGTGGCAACTAGGGTAACCCGGGTGCCGCTGCCCAGCAGCGCCAATCCTTCCCGGATCAATGCGCCCGTTAGGTCTGCCACTGGCAAATGGGTAGCCCGTTGGTTTACGCAGACTAAAATCGCGTAATAAGTACTCGCGTATTGGGGTGAGCGCATCATCTCCTCTCGCGTCAGACATTCGCGGGTTTCCGCTGGGAAGTATCGCGATAGCAATTCACCAGTATTGCGATGCACTATGGTAAAAAACGATGCGGCCAGCGGCACCCCTTGGCTGTCTCGTAAAATTCTAATATCGTCAGGAAAACGCTGAGAAAACTCCTGCAGGAATTTGAGGTATGTGCCCCATTGACCGGGCAATGCGTAGGCGTGCGCCCAGTCTTTGACCATACGCTCCAAATGAGGCAGATCGTCCGGCTGAAATGGACTTTGCGGCGAAAAAACCCCATGGGCTGATAAATCTGCATATCCCGTCGGCAGGGGCAGTGCGTCAACAGATAAAGTGAGCAACTGGCGGGCAGCTCGGGAGCGTAGGGACGCCGTTCCGGTATGTAGCAAATTTAAAAGGTAGTCCGATAGCCGATGACGCAGCGCCCAGATATGGGCTGGACGTCGCTGCTCGAGATCTCGCCTTAGATATTCTCGAACCAGGTCGTGTAAGGTCACGCCGTCCGTAGTCGTTCTTACAAAAGATAAGGAGGTCAAGGCTAAATACTGGGCCATGGGCATTGCCTGTCCAAGCGCTGCAGAGAGCGTGTCCTGATCCGCCGATTCCACCAACGACAAGGCTTCAACGGCGGATTGCACGCCTTCGTCGGATACTTCCCTAAGCCATTGGCCAATCAGTGTATGAATCCATTGATCCTCACCGATTGGGGAGTCAGAGAACATTTCTTGCCTTGGGGTTTTGCCGCGCGTACTCTCCAATGCTAGCGTTAATGCTAAGGGAAGACCGCCTGTTAATTGAACCAGCTGCTGATGTAAGGATCGCGGGGCGGTAGGCAGAGCATGCGCAACAAACTCCATCACTTCACTGGAGGACAATAGTTCCAAGGACAAAGATTCCCAACGTTTTCCTGCCATCCACTGACCCGAACCCCTGGGAATAGAAAATGTGCGCGCGGCCATGATGAGCATCAGTCGCTGTTCTGGAAGACTTCGCAACCAGACGTGCAGCAGCCACTCGGATATCGCAGAAAGGGCATCAAAGTTGTCGATGGTTACTACAACTTTTTGCTTTTGTAAGATCGTGGCCAATGCATGGTTTAGTGAGGCGTAACGGGTAGTGGGCAATCCGGCGAATTCCCAGGCACTGGCGAGATGGTCTAAAAATCCTTGCGGGGTTCGGACACAAGACCTGCCATCGACCCAAAGGCTCGGGATGCCTGAAGTGCTGCTATATTGATAAAAATGTGCCAGCAGGCTGGATTTCCCAACCCCGCCAATGCCTGATACAGCATATACTGTTGAAGCCGGACGAGGTGTAGACACCCAACGCTTCAAGATGTCCATTTCATGGTGCCGCCCGACGAAAATCCGTTCGGGCATTGAATCCGACACTTGTGGGTGTTCCCCAAATTTAGCGTGCATGGCTATGTCTTGCGGACTCCTCACGTCTTAATATCAAAGTGGTTAATATGGGGTAAAGTATAACAAAACATTGTCCCATGGTGTTGCCATGGGGCATCGGTCGACGCATGAATAGGTTTTAGCATTCTCGGCGAAGGTTGACACAAATCTATGGATTCGAGAGTCTCATATTTAAATTGTCATAGACGCAGTAGTGCTTTAGCGGCAGACAGCATTTACCGGTGATTATCTCCAACCAATTGAGAGGTTTGCACGGTATTGGGAAACTATCCGTGTTCAGAAGGAAAAGAATTGTCTGCGTAAAAAAGATCACAATGAGAGAAAATTTATGCAAGACATATTTGCATTACGGAGCTATATGTGCTACATTGATCTCAAGATTGTGAACTAGTTCACAAAAAAGGGGTGCTAATAATGAAAGCAAACAGTCGTGAAAAGGAATTATGCCCGCGGTGTCGAGCCTATCCTGTCGAGTATCGGGTTCTTGAAGTGACTGGTGATGTCTATGGATATTGTGCGAATTATCCCGAGTGTACTTACGTGACACATTTCTTAGAGCAGGATGTGGTCCCCAAGGTGCCACACTCTGCGTAGCATTTGGATTGCAACGATTATTGTGGGTGATTTTGTGACTCCATATATCGCGGTTGCACATGCGGTCATCGTGGTTCTTAGGCGATGTACCGCTTGCGTCTGTCGGTCTCCCGCTTCTTTTTAGCGACCCGTATTCCTTACCCCTGACGAATTCTCCTAAATGTTCGAGGTTTTTGGCCACATGTCATCATCTTAAGCGGTTCGATGGATGTGCAGAGTACTCTCTATGCTCTCCCCTTGTTTTATCATAGAAAATTCTTACAGCGGATTACATTGACTGATTCAAGATTTAACGGTGACAACGACCTTCGACTGGCACATTATGCTCTCGCCCGTGCCTCTTTTCTCTAGTGCACAGGAGTACCTGCAACTTCCATTCAAATGTCCAACTTCACCGCTCAAGGGACAACATTTCGACATAAATTGGGATCCGTCGGGGTTGCGTGGGTGATAGCGGTTATTTCACCCGGCAATTTTACCACGACGTTCGGGGAGATTGTTCGCAAGAGCCGTGTTAAATCCCGAGCCGAATTGCCTGCAATCGAAACCCGAACTGCCTACATAGAATAGCAGTACGGTATCCCGCACATGCCGATGGAGCGGGGGAATCAAGAGGACGAAATTTCAAATTTCTGTTAAGATCGGAATAGGAGGGATTGGGAAAATTGCGGGTAGCTTTGGTGCTTAGCGGCGGCGGAATTTGGGGAACGGCAGGAATCGGCGTGCTAAAGGCCTTAGAGGAATGGGGATACCAGCCCGATTTAATCGTCGGGACGTCCTCTGGGGCAATCATTGGCAGTCTTTGGGCAATGGGCATGTCAGTGGATGCGATGACCGAACTGGCGCTGTCTTTGACTAAGCGCGATGTTCCCATTAGTTGGCGCAACATTGGCGGCCAGTTGTTAGGGCAGCACCGATTGCCTGATGCCTTGCTCGACGGCGCTCCTTTGTGGCAAAAACTGAGGCCATGGCTTGGTGGCATAGCCGTCAGCGCCGTTCCTAAACCACTATGGGTGGTGGCCACCTCTTTGACGGACCGGGCTCCTATTGTGTTGGGCCCTCGCATAGATAAGGTCAAACCGGGATTTTTGATGGGGGACCCCGATATGGAGCTTATTGACGCGGTTCGTGCCTCGTCTGCAGTGCCAGGATTTTTTGCCCCGGTGATGATTCGAGATCAGGTCTTGGTGGATGGTGGGGTAGGCGACGACTACCCTTTGGATGTTGCGGAAATGCTAGGTGCTGACCGAGCCTTGGGGCTCTGGATTGATGAGCCGGCGCGGTGGCAACTGCCGTCCCCTCGGCCGCATGCTTTTCATGTCTTGGTGGAAAGCATGGCCGTGATGATCCGAGAAATTAGTGTCCGCATGCCGCATTGGGATTTGCGCATTGAGCTGACAGGACATACGGTATTTGAGCGCATTGCGGAAATCATCGAAATGGGCTATACCTCAGCGATGGAATCTAAAGACGCCATCGATCGGTTGTTTACCGAACCGGGGCGCTCGCGCATTGGATAGTGCCAATGTTTCCAGCGACCCCGGCAATAGTGATAGTAGGTTATGCAGTCCCGTTAACCTGGTAGGACTCCACACCGTAAACAAAGCCGCTGATAATGGGGGATAGTTGTTGGCTGCCGATCGCTTGTAAATTAGGAAATCGCTGCAGCAGCCCGGTTAGGGCAACGTGAGCCTCGGCACGGGCTAAAGCCGCGCCCAGGCAGAAATGAATGCCATAACCAAAACTCACATGGGGATTCGGGTGGCGGGTTGCGATAAATGTATCTGGGTTTTCGAACACCGATGGGTCACGATTGGCCGATCCCAGCCAAACAATCATTTGATGCCCTGGCTCCAACGGATATCCCTGCCACTGGGTTTTTTGGGTAACGATGCGATTGGTGGCTTGAACGGGCGAATAAAACCGCAGAACCTCTTCAATAGTGGACGACAGCGCGCCGGGATTTTGCACCAACCATTGCCATCGTCCGGGATCTTCCGTTAAGGCCCGCACGGCATTAGTGATTAAGTTCGTAGTAGTTTCATGACCAGCTGCCAATAGTACAATGCAAAACCCCAAGAGCTCCATTTCACTAAGATGCTCTCCGTCAATCTCAGCTTGCACCAACTGGCTGATGAGGTCATCGGCAGGGTGCTTTCGGCGTGCCTGCAAGATGTCACGAAAATAAAGGCCTAGACGCATCCGTGCTTCTAGCTTTTGATTGCGCAAGTGTTCAATGTTTTGTGGGTCCTCTACGCCGCGAACTAAAATATCCGAAGTCTCTTTAAAAAACGCTTGGTCTTCTTGGGGCACTCCCAGCAACTCGGCAATCACTGTGACAGGAAGAGGATACGCCAAGTGTTTCACTACATCAAAGCTTTCAGGATGGTCGATGGTACTTAGCAATTGGTCTGTGATGGTTTTGATGCGAGGCAGTAAGGTCTCCACGGTTCGAGGGACAAATGCCTTGTTGACCAGTGCCCTGAGCTTGGTATGGCGTGGAGGGTCGAGGCTTAAAATGCTGGCCGGGCCGGGTTCCCTACCTGCCATCGCCTGTCTTTGAGAGGAAAACAATGTGGGATTTTGCAACACTTTTTGAACACTGGCATACGCCCACACATCCCAGGCGTTGCGTTTTGGGTCATATTGCACGGGTGCTGCGTCCCTTTGGGCACGGTACCACGCAAAGGGGCTCAGACGAGCTTCTCGGCTGCTTAATTCGGTGGGCAGGGTTAACAACAATCCTGGCCCTCGATTATCTTGGGTATTCATGGCGCAAAAATCACCTCCTCTCGCAGTGTACCAAAGCGACGAGCGTGAAATTCAACGGTAGCCACGAAAATATTGTTCTTATGGTCCCTATCTCCGGACTTTACTCGGTGTTCGTACCTATTGCCTAAAACGCCAGAATTTCGAGGCGAGCCAGAGGTTTTCGCGAATAGAAATATCTTCTAAATTGGAAATTTCAAGTGCATCACAGATCTTCGCGAGGCGATAACGAACAGTGTTAGGATGAAGAAAAAGTTGTTCTGCAGTGGCACTGATACTTCCGGTCGCCAAGTAGTGGTACAGGGTATCAATAAGGTCTTTGGTAGAATCGTGGTGTAAAAGGGGGCCTAGCCAATGCTGCACCATGTTTTCAAGATGTTGGGAGTCTATAGCATTCAGCATGCCGGAAACATTGTTGACCCGAGCAGCGTAGTATCCTCCTTGAGATGATGATTGTAGGGACCTAGTCCACTCGCGAATTTGCGACACTGCAGTTTGTAGGGTATCGGCGCTCACGATCGTGGAAACCGAACTCATTTGACAAGGCAGGCCATGATCATGGGAAAGCAAGCGCCATAGGTTTTGCCATATGGCATCAGGTCTCGCTTGGGGGATTAGTGACCAAAGCCAGTGTTCTTCCGCAAATAAAACACCGTGAAATTTGTTAGTGAGGTATCGGTTAAGTGACAAGACTGTGTTTAATGGCCACCCATGAGTGCTGTTAAGACATTGAATGCCGACGATTTGCTGAAATTGGGGCAACATATGGCACGAACCATAATCTTCCCATAAAGATTTGGCACTTTGCGGATCGCATTGCAACATGCTGCGAAACCATTGCGATTGGTGCAAAATGTCCTTCCATGCCTTAGCCTGCATGGTGGCCAAAAGGATCGCGGCGGTTTCCACAAAATCAGGCCAGACACTGGGGTAAATTGGATTGCTATCGTCATTCCACAAGCTCAATTTGCCCCAATAAGGATCGACACCGATGCGAACCTGTAGGCTGGGGCGCGTTAGAGGGGTATCAATGGAGTCGAAAATTGCTTGGCCCCATTCGTCGGCAAGCGAAACCGAAAGTTTCAGCGCCTGGGTTACTTCAGAAAATATGCTGATCGATTCCTGCTGTCGAGCACTGCGCAATTTAGCCAAAATAGCCGACACTTGTTGTCCCTGTGGCTTTGGAAACTGCTTATTTCGATGGCGGCTATCCAGGGCTGATAGGTAGACGGGTCCCAACGCACGGACAAAGTGTTCAAGAATGGACGCGTCTCGGGGTGAGACCTGCTTAGGCTGTCGATGAGTGACGTAGAGTACTCCATCCAGTCCTGTGGGGATGCACCAAGGAACAATGGTACCGCTTAAGATTCCCTCATCGTCAATCAAGGCGGTGACGGTTGTGTCTCGCAAGGATGAACTGCGGTAATCCGGGATCATCACACTGCGCTGTGATTGGGTTACGTACCCGCCTACGCCATATCCTACCTTTAATCGAAAACCAAAATGGGGGTTGACAATCCCTTGATTTTTAACCGTTTGAATACTATCGGCAGAGTCACGCCGGGCGGCTACATAAATTACCGGGGCACCAGATAACTGGTACGCATTTTCAATCAGGAGGGCAAAAATGTCTTCCGGTTTGTCTTCTCCTTGGTAAATATGCAGCCAAATACTGTTCCATAAGTGAAACATGGTGTCTTGCAAGGATTGTTCCTGCGCAACCCATCGTGCTCTTAAACCGTCTAGAGCATGATGAAGCCATGGGTTATTGCGATTAAGACCTTTGGTAAAGAGGATTGGCGAAACGTGAGTATGGCCGGCAGTAAAGACCTCCGGAAGCAAAGGGAAACATTCCCGGGCGCCCATGCTATCCCGATAAGACGGGCTTTCCATAATTACAGGACGGCGAAAAGGTGTAGGCCACCACAGACGAATGGGGCAATCTAGACCTCGTTCTAAAGCCGCAACGGTGGATTGCTCTCCGCTGTTAACTTCTACGAACCATCGAAGGCGAGCAGATTCTGGACTTTGGTCCCCGACACTAGGGCCGTGGAGGACGGAGTACAACGTCATTGTGATTCACCTTCAGCGCTAATGGTAAGTATTTCCTTTAGTGTTGTCAAGAACTACAATAGGAGTTCTTTGATGAGAGTGTGTTTTGTGTATATTCCCAAATCACGCACAATGTTTACGAGGCATACTGATGGTGAGTTTCGTTGGTTGTGATCAGATCATGATACGGAGAAAGGGGTGTCACAATGGCAGAGCATATGCCCCGAATTCTTGCGATTGACGCGGGCGGAACCATGACCGATACATTTGTGGTCGATGAAGCCGGTATGTTTACCATAGGAAAGGCGCAGACAACACCCAATCGGGAGTCGGATGGATTACTGAGGTCATTTGACGACGCATTGCATTATTGGGATATGGAACGGGGAACAGTGACACAACATTTGATGGCAACAGTCTATTCAGGCACCTCAATGCTGAATCGTCTTTTAGAACGTCGCGGTGATGGTCCGATTGGGGTCTTGGTCACTGCCGGTATGGAAGACTACTTTCGTATGGAACGGGCAGCGCAGACCTATGCGGGGTATCCTTTTTCGGACCGATTGCATGTGGTCACGCATGTTCACAATGAACCCTTGGTTCCTCGAAAGTATATCAAAGGAATTCGCGAGCGTATCAGTTTTTTTGGTGAAGAAGTAGTGCCGCTATATCAGGAAGAAGTTAGGGACGCCGTCAAGGCATTAGGGCGGCAAGGAGTTAAGGCGCTTTGTGTTAGCTTTCTCTATTCATACCGTGATCCACGCCATGAATTAGCGGCATTGGAAATTGCCCAACAGGTTTTAGCCGAAGAAGGGATCGATATTCCAGTTTATCTATCTTCGCGGTCCAACCCCGTTCGCGGCGACTTAGCCCGGCTCAATACGTTAGTCGTTGAAGTCTATGCGGCCAGACCATCCCGCCTGCAGTTGTTCGATATTCGGGATCGATTGAGAGCAGAAGGCAGTTCTGCTCCCGTTCGGGTATTGGCATCCTATGGTGGCACCGTATCACCAGATGTGGAATGGCTGGTCACCACCTTGATATCCGGCCCGATTGGCGGAATATTGGGCGCCCGGCGGCTCAGTGAAGTTTACCACTTCGAAAATGTGGTGTGCACTGATGTGGGCGGTACGAGTTTCGATGTTGGCCTAATCACAGAACGTGAGTTGCTGACACGGACCGAGCCCACGGTTGCGAGATTTCTGCTGACCCTGCCCACGTTAGCCATGGATTCCATTGGAGCAGGAACCGGGACTCTGGTACGCATTGATCCCGCAGTGAGGCGAGTGACGTTGGGCCCAGACAGTGCGGGGTATCGTTTAGGCGTCTGTAACGCGGACAGTGGGATCACCGTGCCCTCGATTACGGATTGCGATTTGGCCTTGGGCTATATCAATCCCGAATATTTTTTGGGCGGCGAGGTCAAGGTGGATCGAGAGCGGGCGCTGGCTGCTATAGAGGAGCAGATTGCCCAACCTCTAAGTAGTGATCCGTTTTCTGCTGCTGAGGGCGTGGTGCGGTTATTGGAGACCCAAATGCGAGACCATTTATACGGCATGGTGTTGGGCCTCGGTTATGCTCCGGAAAATTACCGATTGTTTGGATATGGCGGTGGGGGTCCATTGCATGTGGCAGGTTACACTGAAGGACTAGCGTTTCAGGATATCTTGGTTCCCACTTGGGCAGCCGCATTTTCAGCATTCGGCGGCGCTTGTGCAGACTACGCTTACCGGTATGATCGCAGTATTGATCTGTTGATCACTCCCGAAACATCAGCGCGAGAAATGGTGGCGCAATCTCTCAACCAAGCTTGGGAAGATATTCGAAACCGCATTGGCCAGGAATTCCAACGCGATGGTCTAAATCCCGCGGAGATGAGTTTTGTGCCCTCGGTACGGATGCAATATCTGGGAATGCTCGACGATATAGAAGTCAGAGCGAAATGGCCCATTGATGCCAAAGACGGTCTGACCAGTCTCATTGACCGTTTTGATGAGTTGTTTGCAAAGATATTTGCTCGCTCAGCCCGCAGCCCTGAAGCGGGTTACTTTGTCACGAAAGCCATCGGGGTGGGAATTCTACCCACCGAAAAGCCGGTGTTGCCAAAATTTCCGCTGCAAGGTGCCACGCCGTCGATTAATGCACATAAAGGGACCCGCAAGTTATTTTGGCGCGGGGAGTGGCATACGGCACAGTTGTGGGAAATGGATCGACTCCACTCTGGCAACGAAATTTTAGGGCCATCTGTCATCGAAGCGCCAGCAACAACGTTTCTGGTGCCGCCTGGGCGTAAAGCAGTATTAGATGCTTACCGTGTTTTCCATTTGAACAACGGTTAAGGGAGGTATTAAGAGTGGGAACCACAAACACTATGGGGCTGAAAGAGCAGCTAGCAGAGTCCGAGAAACTGTATCGCGAGACGGGGCACTACCGAGGTATTACCCGTCTCTCATTAAAAGAGGCAGAGCCCTTTCGTTATGAAAAGGTCTATAGCGAATTACGAGGTGCCTGGTTTCTGCTCGTGAGACGGCACTGCACATTTCTGCCTCCCCAATCGTGAGAAATATTGGGGAATTGTGCTTTGCGTTTTATACTCCGGAGGGTGATTCGGTAGCCGTGTCAACCGGCATTATTACGCATGTACACACGATGAGTGAAGCCATTAAATTTATGATTCGCCAAGGATATGAAGATGACCCGGGCATATCGGAAGGGGATATTTTTTGTAATAACGATCCGGATTTAGGCAATGTACACACTACCGACGTGCACACTATGATCCCGATTTTCTGGGAGGGTCAAATGCTTGGTTGGGCAGGTGGCGTGGCACATCAGGTGGATATTGGGGCGTCCACACCGGGTCACGACCCAGTGGCGACGGCAAATCGATTTGAAGATGGATTTTATGTGACTGCAGAAAAAATCGGGGAACATCATGAAGTGCGGAAAGATTTCAAAATCCGTGCGCAGCGTAGCGTTCGTACGCCTCTCTATTGGGATCTCGACGAGAAGTGTCGTATTGCCGGAATCTATATGGTCCGTGACGCGGTCTATCGCATTATTCGAGAAGAAGGTTTGGAATACTTTCAAACCTTTATGCGAGAAGCTGTGGAAGAAGGGCGCCAGATATTTATGGCTCGAATCCGCGAACGGTTGGTACCTGGCATTTATCGGACCGCGTCGTTCATGGATGCTCCGTACAAGGGAAAGGCATGGCATCCCGAACAAAATCATGATTTTATGATGCATGCGCCGATGACAATTACCATCGGCCCGGACGGCAGCTTTGCGTTGGATATGGACGGAGCCAGTGGCCCAGGACCGTTTCCTTTCAATGCGTCAGAAGGTTCTATGCAGGGAGCACTGTGGGTGCAAATCACCCAAACCTTAATTTACGACGGGAAAGTTAACGATGGATCATATTTGGCGGCGCAGCATCACTTTCCGCAAGGGTCTTGGTGTAATCCGGGGAATTCATTGCTGGCTTACGGAACGCCCTGGGCTTATCTTATACCTGCGTTTACGGGAATGTTTCGGCTGTTGTCGCGGGGATATTTTTCCCGCGGATATCGTGAAGAGATTGTATCCGGTTATGGTTTCACCGGAGATCCGACGCAAGGCGGAGGCGTGCTCGCAAATGGAACCTATTTCCCCGTATCCAACTTTGAGCTTTGTGCAGTGGGATTAGGCGCTCGAGGCACTATGGACGGTTTGGATGCTGCCTATGCCATGTGGAACCCGGAGGCTGATATGGGCGATGCAGAGGTGTGGGAGACGATTGAATCGGGATTGCTTTATCTCTCTCGACGATTTAAACCTGACACCGCAGGCTATGGCAGATTTCGCGGCGGCAGCGGGTGGGAATCGTTGCGCTTGGTCCATGGAGTACAAGAATTGCAGTTGTACTCGTGGCGTGAAGGCCGTGTTTTCCATGGCGGAGCGGGGTTGTTTGGAGGGTATCCAGGCGCCACTGGCTACCGGTTATTTGTCAAGGATACGAAGTTTTATGACATGGTGGCGGACCGCCTGCCCTACCCGCTGGGGGACCGTAATCCCGCTCAAAGAGAATTAGATAATGGTTTGGGTGGTACCATGCATTTATCTCGCGACGGTTTGATTCTGCCGCAACCATTTCAAAATGGAGATGTCTGGCTGTCCTTGTTTTCTGGTGGCCCAGGCTATGGAGATCCCTTAGAACGCCCGATAGATGAAGTGGCGCGCGATGTTGAGGGCGATATTTATTTGCCCGAAACAGCCAAATCAGTTTTCGGTGTGATCATAGATGAGGAACCAGACGGCGTGAAAGCGGATCCGGTTCGGACGGAGCAATACCGAGCGGCCCTGATTGCCGATCGGCGTGCGCGATCCGTATCTTACCAAGAATTCTGGCAGGAAGAGCGGACAAAGGTGTCGCAAGGAAATTTGGCAGAACCAGTGCGGCGAATGTACCGAGAATCAATGCAATTGTCTCCGGCATGGTCTGCGGAATTTTGCCGGTTTTGGAACCTGCCCGTCGATTTTCAGTTCCAACCATAGGAGTAGGAGGTGTAGACGTGAAATATGATGAAAAGACACTGAGTGCACTAATTTCGGGTCAACTGCCATGGGCCGAGACAAAAGAAATCATGTCTGGAGGAAAGGACCCTGACCGTTTTCGCATGGTGTTGGAAATCGTGCAATCGATGGTGTCATTTACGGAACGAATTCTTTTGCCGTTGGGACCCCATCTCTATATCGTACAAAAAGGTACGGACCGCATCGTGAAATGCGACTGTGGTTACGAATTTGGAGACTACCGAACAAACTGGAAATTTATGTCCCGGGTGTTTGTTAGAAATTCACAAGAATCACTGCAAGAACTCTATCATCCGGACCAGGGGGTGGATCCAGACTGGATGGAACTCCGTGAGTTCTATTGTCCCGGATGTTTTCATCTATTAGAAACCGAGGCGGTGCCGCCAGGGTATCCGGTCATGTTCGACTTTCAACCGGATTTGGAAACCTTCTACCGAGACTGGCTGCAACAACCGCTGGAGTAGTGGGATGGCAGTTGCAGTGGAACATGTGCCATATTTCAGTGTGAGAATTCGGGTATAGGTTCAAGCGCAGGCATCACAACCTGCGCTTTTCTTGTGTTTAATTCTGGGAGGCCGCGAGGTTCGTGACGTTGCCCGCCAGATTTTGTTGTGGCCGTATAGCTGGCTGTCAAGAACGTGGTGAATGCGGGGTGACTCGGTGCCGTCCTAAGGTGTGCTGAGGTTTCACTGCACTTCGTTAGTGGCGAGTGTTGCCGTGCCCATGCCACTGGGCAAACTCGAGGCAAGCACTGCCTAAGTTATGATTAACCAATGCTAGAAAGCGACCCGTTCAGCGTTAACTGCGTTTGATGTGGGCATTGCGGGAGAGTTGCAGTCGGAGGAGTGGGACTGGTGAGGTTCTTCCAGTGGCCTCCGATTGGTGCGCACCAAACCACGCCCTAAACTCCGATTTGAAGAACTCTCGCACACAACATGAATGTTCATGCTTGTAGTACAATACACGAGGGGTTTTCAAACGAAAGGTTTCGGGCCGAATTCAGACTGCAAATAGGTCGGAATATTGTCTTAATTCGTGCGTTAATCGATTGGGTATGGCATTCTCTAATCAGGAGTGGAAAAATCTATCGTTTGAAGTTGCTACTGAGTTAATTTGAAAAGAGCAGGAGGAATTCGGATGGTTCAGACTTCGGCTGCCGAGCACACGGAAAACACTCAAAAGCCTGTGGAAGCGACGTGGATTCCTACGTCTTATTTATGGCCGTTGCGCTTTATTTTAGGGTTTCAATTTATCTCAGCCTGGGCGCGACGGTATATCAATGCGCCGAGCAAATTGGATTGGTATGCGAAAAGCAACATTGCGCATAAGTTCAGCACCATGATGCCGCACGCATTGCCGCCAATTCGCATGATGATGCAATGGCTATTATTACATCCGCATTGGACATGGGTCTTCCTTATTGTGTTTACGTGGATTGAATTTACCGTCGGACTATTCTTATTAACAGGAACCATGACGAGGCTTGCCGCCCTAGGCGCGGCTCTTTTATCGTTCGGCATGTTGTTCGGGAATGGATGGCTGGGGACTGCCTGTATTGACGAGTTTCAGATTGGCACGGTGGAAGGAATAGGCGCCATGATCTTCTTGTTTGTAGGTGCCGGTTCCTACGGAATCGACCACTGGATTCACAAATACTGGGATGGACATGTGCATCTGGGGAAGTTAGACATTCATCTGACCTGAACAAAGGGATAGAGATAGTGTTGTGATCGGAGGAGGATCTGAGCATGGCAGAGCACCGGGAATTTAATCCTGTATCTAGTCCTGTCAAAACGGCGATTTTGAAGAAGCAAAGTATCGGCATGTTGATCGTGGCGGGTTTTCTGACGCTTTGGGCATACCAGTTTGAACATCACGGACTGTGGGGAAAGCTAGTAAATTATAACAAGACCCCTAAACTGGTCTTAGTAGGTTCGTCCGTAAACCACAATGCCTTAAATTTAGATGTCTATCGCCCTAATGGTCCCGACACCTATGGGTCTTTTGTCGTGCAGGTTGCTATTCGAGGAATACAGGAAACGACACCCGCAGAAGTCTGGGGGCCCAAACAATTAGCCCGAATTGGTTCCCATGCAATTCACAACAAGTATTTTTTCCAAAAAGTATCTGACGGTCCCTGGGGGTTCATTGTGCCATTGTCAGCACAAGCAGTCATACGGATCCCATTAACCAACCAGGCGCTATCGCGGTTAACAGGGCAAACGAAGGCCGTCGTCACGGTTGAGGATGTCAGTGGACTTCAATGGCAAGCGACAATACCAGTGCAACCCTAAGTTAAAAATATGGTGTTAGACTTACGATGGATAGTTTTGCTGACGGAAACGTTTAGGAATGCTATGCAGACAATCTCGGTGGGGCGATTGGGAAGAGTAT
>PXYW01000075.1 GCA_003023695.1 Sulfobacillus benefaciens
CATCATATTTTGTGGCCATGGAAGTTCACCTCTGTTAGAGTTAGCGTATCATCCCCGAGTTGAAGGTGTCCATGGAATAGACTAACATCTACGGAACAACTCACGGCCGCGGAGTGCACCGCGCTATGGCAGGCGGCGCAACCGGAACCCGAAGCCGTACCGCAGGCCATTGTGCACTTGGAAGCCGCGCTGCGCACCGCCCAGACACAGAACACCACCGAATGGCACGTGCTTCTGCGGGTGCGTCAAACCTTGGCGCGTTTGTGGGCCCGGCAGGATCCGGCACAGGCACGTCAGCACTGGCAGCTGTTGGCGCACACTTATTGGGCGCTCGGCGCGACCGACTGGATTGCCCGATTTTTCCCGGACTGGCACGCGGTAGATCCGACGGCGCCCGAAGGCTCATGGCTTAGGGACTCTGGGTCTGATGCCCAATCTGACGCAAAGTAAGGCCCTGACTTCTCCCACGTGGCTAGCCCCGAAAGTCAGAGCCCGCATTAAGAGGTGATGTCGGGGCGAGGCCGCCATATGGTGATTCGATCCATGAGAGAGTGGCCCATCGTGCCGGAAGCACAGCGTCAAATGGTCGGTCCCATAACGCGCAGGAACTATTTTTTTGGATTCCGGCGGTATACGGCATTTTCGCGCACAACACCTCGAATGAGTAGCCGCGGCCCATGGGTAGCATGGTCCGAATGAAGTTGTGGGCGGATTCGGAATACGCATTCGTGATCGGATGAGGTATGCAAAGATGGGATCATGCCATTTACGCATAACCGTCGCGATGGACCAAACGCAGCACCTGGAATTTGTCCACGACCATCACGGCATCGGGCAGTGCCCGATGCACTGCATCTGAGTAACCATGCCACATGTCCATGGGTCACCATTGGGTTTCGACAAGTGCGTCTTTGAAGACTCGCCGACAATGGGACTTGACTGGCGAATTTCATAAAAATCCCACTTACGTCGGAAGCACGCGTTCAGGAGATCCTTGATAACTTCCTTGTGATAGATGGCACCATCGATGGAAGTAAGGTGCAAGACCGTTGTTTCCACAAATCCAAGCCGATATCTTTCTGTCCCATTTTCATGGCGACAAGGACATGCCATCGGGTTGGCAGGATTCTTTAGCGGATTTGGCCTAATTGATCGTCAAAAAGTACCACTGCGTTGAGAACCCCGATTGTTTCACACGTCATCGGGTTCTTGGACAAGATGCGACAGGCATGCCTAATGTTCGACCCGATGAACAATGCTAGCAGTGAGTCGAGGTTCTTGGCACCAGGAGTGACACGGAGAAGAGGCTTGGACCCATGATGATTGTTCTCCGTATTAACGTCTAATAATGTTCTCGAATCGTTTACTATTGTCCAACAGCTTACATTCTAAACTGCGAAGTGCAATCACTGTAAACGACTCCCACGCACAGGTGTGTCGGGTCCATCACACCATGTGAGCGTCGTGGGGCAACAGCGCGACAATCTAAGAATTTGGGGCACTTGCGACACTGTGTGAAACACTTGAGACAAATGACGCATGCTACAATGCCTGAGTTATTATTTGTCGCCGGGCTCACGACGTTGTCGAAGACCGTCACAAATCGTTGGCGGCGACAGGATCCGAGGGGGAATTTCGTGGCAGTGGATATTGCAATTGTCGGGACCAGCGTACTGTACCCAGGATCGAGTGACTCACAGGGCTTTTGGCGAGATATCATCACCGGCAAGGATTTGATTCAAGAAGTTCCCGCCTCCCATTGGCTTAGTGCGGATTACTACGACCGCGATCCTGCGGCACACGATAAGACGTATGCCAATCGCGGTGCGTTTTTGGCGCCCATTCCATTTGATCCCCTGGAGTTTGGTATTCCTCCGGCGAACCTAACGGCGACAGATACCAGTCAACTATTGGCATTAGTCGTGGCCAAACGATTACTGGAGCAAGTGCAGATATCATCGCGTGCCACTCTTAATCGCGACCGGGTCAGTATTTTATTGGGCGTTGCCTCCACCACAGAATTAGTGTTAGAACTTAATGCGCGGATACAACGTCCGGTGATTAAGCGGGTGTTGCAGGCCAGTGGCCTCTCTATGGCCACCGCGGATGAATTGGCTGATCGCGTGGCTTCTGCCTATGTGCCATGGCAAGAGGCGTCCTTTCCTGGACTGTTAGGCAACGTGGTAGCAGGCCGGATCGCGAATCGGTTTGACTTAGGCGGCACAAACGCCGTGGTGGATGCAGCCTGTGCAAGTTCTTTGGCAGCAATTCACCTGGCAATCTTGGAACTTCAAGCACAGCGCGCCGATTTGGTGTTAACGGGCGGCGTGGATACTTTAAATGATATTTTCATGTACCTTTGTTTTAGTCAAACGCAGGCATTGTCGACAAGCGGAGATTGTCGCCCGTTTTCGAAAGACGCTGACGGCACCATTTTGGGTGAAGGCATCGGTTTTTTTGCCCTGAAACGTCTTGAGGACGCAGAGAGGGATGGCAACGCGATCTGGGCCGTGATTCGCGGTATCGGTAGCTCCTCTGATGGTGCGGGTACCGCGATTTACGCGCCGAAAAGCGACGGGCAGGAAAAAGCATTACGGCGGGCCTATGGGGACGCTTCCATCAATCCCCGGACCGTGGGTTTGGTTGAAGCCCATGGGACTGGGACGGCCGCCGGTGACGTCGCCGAATTTTCCGCATTGAGCCGTGTGTTCGGAACCGAACCCTGGGACGGTTCACATCCGTGGTGTGCTTTGGGATCTGTGAAGTCGCAGATTGGCCACACCAAGGCGGCGGCTGGAGCGGCTGGCCTATTTAAGGCGGTGATGGCTTTGCATCATCGCGTGTTGCCTCCTACTATAAAAATTGTTGAGCCCAATCCCCGGTTGGGTCTAGAGCATAGTCCGTTCTATTTAAATACAGAATCACGTCCCTGGGTTCGTCATGCTGACTATCCACGGCGTGCGGGGGTCAGTGCATTTGGGTTTGGCGGCAGTAATTTTCACCTCGTCGTCGAGGAATATACCGGGTCCGCAACGCAAAGACCTGGCAAATTTCGGGAATTGGCAAGCGAGTGGGTACCTTTTGTTGGCGATAGTGTGGCTGAACTCACGGCGCGGATCGCGCAGGTGCATGATTCGTTGGCGAGACCCTCATCGTTAGCACGGATTGCTTATGCGCAGCAGCAGCAGTTTGATTCACGCAAGACCGTTCGCCTATCTGTGGTGAGCACGTCAGTGCAAGCCCTACAGCAGATCCTTGCTGAAGTGTTGACAAGGCTGAGGTCGGGTATGGAGATCAACGATATTCCCTGGCCTGGGGGTGTGTACTTCGGGCAGGGGTCTCCTCCCGGACCTTTAGCGATGTTGTTTCCAGGACAAGGCAGTCAATATCTCAATATGGGGCGGGATATGGCCATCGTGTTTGAGGACATGCGTGCGGTTCTGGATCGCGTGACGGGCCCTCAGTGGGACGGACACACATTAGACGAAGTTATCTATCCGCGATCGTTGTGGACAACAACGGATCGGCAGCGGGCGGACCAACGGCTTACTGACACGCGTTGGGCCCAGGTCTCCATTGGGGTGGTCTCCTTGGGGTATTTTTCTGTGTTGCAGCGCGTGGGAATCCACCCAGCGGCTGTCGCAGGACATAGCTTTGGCGAGCTCACGGCGTTTTATGCGGCAGGTTCTTGGGATGAAAAGACGCTACATCAGCTTGCACAGACGCGTGGCTCCTTAATGGCGAATGCAGCTGAGGGTGGGCACGGTGCCATGACAGCAGTATCTTTGTCGGAGCATCGTGTCCAGGCCCTCATCAAGACAGCGAAGATCGGCGTTAATATTGCAGGGTACAATGCCCCAAATCAAGTCGCGTTGGCGGGTTCGGCCACAGAACTCGAGAAAGCGGAGCAGTTGTTGTCCGACGAACACATTTCATTTCAACGGCTGGGAGTCAGTGCCGCGTTTCATTCGGATCAGGTTGCCGCCGCAGTGCAGCCCTTTCGCACGGAATTGGATGCGGTACCGTGGGCATCCCCGCGGATTCCTGTGTATTCCAATGTGACAGGCACTGCTCATCGGGGTGATGAAGCGGCGATGAAAGACCTCCTGGCGCGTCAAATCGCCGCCCCCGTGAAATTCAGCCACATGATTCGAAACATGTATGCGGATGGGTTCCGGGTGTTTTTAGAGGTCGGTCCGGGGGGAACCTTGACCAATCTCGCCAAACGGTCAATAGACGATGCTACGGTGCGATGCGTGGCGATAGACCACCCTGGCCGCGACGGTGTGACCTCTTTTTGGCACGCGGTGGCAGAACTCGCTGCTATCGGCATTCCTATCGATGCGCTCCCCCTGTGGGAAGAATTCACCGTGCCGGAAGACATGCCGACGGCCACCGGGTCATCGGCGACAGTGGCGATTGGGGGGAGCAATTATGGAAAATTATACCCCGGAATTATTGAGACTTTGGAGCCGATCGCGGCACTCTCATCACAAGCAGAAGACCGAGCGCCTGAGGCGAGTAAAACGAACCTTGCACCCCGTTCCCAATGGGATGCGATGGCATCCCCTGACGACTTTTTGCCATCCTTTGCTACGGTCGACGATGACTGGGAGCAAACCGTACAGGATCAGGTCACGGCCGCGCATCTAGCTTTTCAGAAGTCATTGAGTGAAGGGCATCAAGCTTTTTTAGAGATGGCGCAAACGGCAATTGCCTCACGGCGCAATGGAACTCACGCCTATAGGGCGAATAACGTAGTGGTGGCAATGGGGACGAAACCTGATGCTCATCAAACCATCACCGAGGGGCCACAACGTGACCCCATCACACCCGTACACGAGGAATCAACTTGGGCTGATAATCGGCGCACCACCGTCCGCCGGGACGATCCAGGCCAGGATCTATTTTCCGAGGTTCGCCTGATCGTAGCACAGAAGACCGGGTATCCGGTCGACATGTTGCAACCCCGTCACGCCTTAGAGCAGGATCTCGGGATTGATTCCATTAAACGGGTAGAGATTTTCTCGACGCTGAAGGAACGATATCCCGTCCTGGATGTCACAGAGGTGCAGAACCTCAGCGCATTAAAGACGCTGGGAGAGGTGGCCCACTATCTGACTGATCAACTGATACCAGGGCACACCGCGACGACGGGCGGCCCCGGTGACGCCACCCAAGTCGGCATGACGCCCCCATCAGCAACGGCCGCGTGGGATGCGGTGCAGGCCGTTGTGGCACAGAAGACCGGGTATCCGGCCGACATGTTGCAACCCCGTCACGCCTTAGAGCAGGATCTCGGGATTGATTCGATCAAGCGCGTCGAGATCTTGTCAGCCTTAAACGATCGCTACCCGACTCTTGACGTGAGTAACGTCACTCATCTGGAGCAGTTGCGCACCCTTGATGACATACGGCAAGCCATTTGCGACGGCACGATCATGGATGCGACAGCTAAACCCAACGCAATGCGGTTGGCGACCGATAGGTCTGAACAGCCTGTGCCGGAATCGCTATTGTTGTGGCGGAGCCAGATGGAACCGCGGATGCGAACAGGACTTAGCATGCTCATCTCCGAAGGATCCGAGCCCATCTATGTGGTGGGAGGGCCCACCAGTGTTGCAACACCTCTTCAATCTCGTCTAGAAGCTATGGGTCGGCATGTCATTCGCCTACGTAAAAAATTGCCGGCGAAAGCCCGGGCTGTTGTGTATCTCGCAGGATTGCAAAAGTTCACCCGTGGGGAAGAGGCAATTTCCGTCAACTATGAGGCTTTTAAGATCGCTCGGCTCATGGCTCCCCAGTTATTGGACGGGGGACTCTTTGCAACGGTTCAATCGACGGGCGGAGATTTTGGTGAATCACACACCCCCGGTTTCAGTGTGTGGAGTTCGGGCTTACGCGCCTTAGTCAAGACCTTAGCGAAAGAGTATCCGGGTATCCAGGCTAAGGCCTTGGATGTGGCTGAGGGTCTATCCGCTCAACAAATCGCAGACTTTATTGCGGATGAACTGCTGGCAGGAGGACTGGACTTAGAAGCCGGGCTACGGCACGACGGCACACGACTTGTGCCCGTGCTAAAACAGGCCGCATTAGGTGGCCCCCCCATGGAGGTAGCCGCGCACAGCGTGGTTGTGGCGACGGGTGGTGGTCGTGGGATTACGGCGCAAATGCTTATCACCTTGGCTGAAAGCCAACCGCTGCGCATCGGGATCTTGGGACGCACGCCTTTAGGTGATCCGAATGCCCCCACCTTCTCTGATTTGCGCAGCGCCATGGCCTGGCTTTCGCCAGGGGCCAAGGATCAGGGTCTAGCGCCCGCCGAAGTAGCTCGGCAGGCGCAAGAATTATTGGACGCCCAACACATTCGCGAAACCCTGGAAAAAATTCGGGCACTCGGATCCGCCGTCGAATATTGGACCTGTGATGTGCAAGATTTTACCGCCGTTGGCCAGGCTCTTGACGCGATCCGCCAGCGTTATGGACCCATCAACGCCCTACTGCACGGCGCCGGTATCATTCGCGATAAGCACATCATGGACAAGACCGATGAGGAATTTCGGCAGGTATTTGATACCAAGGTGCGGGGACTATACGCCCTATTGTGTCATCTTGAACCTCAGGAGCTCACGCATATCGCCGTGCTCTCCTCAGTTTCTGCCAAAATGGGCAATGCGGGACAAGTCGATTACGCCATGGCCAACGAAGTAATCAGTGCAGTGATGCAACGTGAGCATCATCAACGAGGGCCAGCCGTAGTGGCCAGATCGTGGGCATTTGGGCCCTGGGACGGCGGGATGGTCAATGACGCATTGCGACGATACTTCCTGCATCAAGGAGTGGGATTAATCCCTACGGACTCGGGTGTGCGTTTTGCGCTCAACAGTTGGCAACAACAATCAGAAACAGCGGAGTGGCTAGTACTGGGATCCCCCCCACCGGATTCGGCTGCTGCCGACGTGCCACGCCGCGTCCGCACGGCAGACTGGCGACTGAATGCCGACCACTATCCCTATTTAGCCGGCCACAACATCCTAGGCACCGTGGTCGTCCCGTTTACTGTTGTCCTTGATGTGATGATGCGGGCAGCACAAGCGTGCTTTCCCTCGTTCTCGGTGGTACGAGTGGAAGAGGTGCATGTTCTGCATGGCATTCGCGTGGCGCGCTTTTTTGATGAGGGCGACGTGATTCACGTAACCACACGATTTGACGGGACTCTGGGTCACCTCGCCCAGCCGGAGCAAACTGTGGATGTAGAACTGACGGACGAGCAAGGGGTCTTTTTGTACAAGGGGCGCGTGGTTTTAGGCGAACACGGCGTAGCTTCGGACATGCCATCTAAAGTGGGGGAGCCGATCAGTGGTGCCTGGCCGTGTCCTCTTCAGACTGTTTACGACACCAAACTCTTTCATGCCGGTGAGTTTCAAGTGATTAGCGGCCTCCAGCAATTTTCGCGCCAGGGTGCGTCGGCTGAGCTCCGATCGGCCCATCCTCATCAAGGGTTGTTGGGAGATCCTGTGTTGCTGGATGGAGGACTCCAAATTCTCGGCGTGTGGGGACTCGAGTTCCTGCGCAAGCGCAGCCTGCCAACTGCCATGAGACGGCTCAGGGTATTCCGACCCTTGGGAGAACAGACCGCAGTGCAGTGCGAAGTGCGTGTGCACCAGGCCGATGCCTTGAAAATCGTGGCGGATTTGGCCTGGTTTACCAGTGAGGGGGCGCCCTGGGTGAGCATGGAGTCCTTGGAGGTTCATTGTATTGGACAAGAGACGAACGGGTGGCGCCTCATCGAAGAGGTGTCCCAATGACAGACGTGCCAACATTTTCACCCATTGCCATTGTGGGACAAGGACTGATCTTACCGGGAGCCCACACGCCAGAGGAGTTATGGACCGCGCTGAGCCACGGTCGCGATTTACTATCCGTGCCATCGGACAACCCGGCTCATCGTCTTAGGCAGGCGGGGGAGCATGCCCGTTCAACTGGTCGCGGAGGATATGTTCGGAACTTTGCAGACATCTTTGACCCGACGGGCTATGGTGTCGAACCGGGCACAATTCTCCAGAGCGACGTGCAATTGCAGTGGCTTCTGTACGCTGCCCGCCAGGCTCTTCATCAAGCGGGATATGAAATGGGATCACTGACACGCACGGGCCTGATCGTGGGTAACCTGGGATTTCCGACACGGTCGTTGATCCACTTGTGCGAAGGCGTCTGGTTGTCTCATCAATCACCCCAACGGTTGCAGGCATGGGGTTTGAGGTCCGCCGCGAAACCATTCGACTCGTCGCCAGCACCCGAGCTGCGATTCATGTCGGGATACGTTATACAGCAAGCTGCGCATGCATTGGGCCTGGGACCCGTGGCCTACGCCGTAGATGCGGCCTGTGCCTCCTCCTTATACGCGATTGATGCAGCATGTCAGGCGCTGAGCCAACATCGCGTCGATATGATGGTGGCGGGAGGGATCAACGCCGCAGACCCGCTCATCTTGCATAAAGGGTTTAGTATTCTGCAGGCGATGAGCCCTTCGGGTCGCAGCCGCCCATTTCACAAAGATGCGGATGGCATGGTGCCTGCGGAAGGGGCCGCTGTGGTGGTGTTAAAACGCCTGAAAGATGCTATCTCGGACCGCAATCCCATTTTGGGCGTGATTCGCGGGATTGGACTGTCCAACGACGGCGCCGAGGGGGGGCGGCTCCATCCGGCCCAAAACGGGCAGATTGCAGCAATGGCCCAAGCCTATCGAATCGCGCAGTGGCGTCCCGACGAGGTGTCTTTGGTAGAGTGTCACGCGACGGGGGCACCCCGGGGGGATGCCACAGAAATATCGAGCCTTTCTCATATCTTCCATGAGGCGAAAGAGCCCATCCCCATTGGATCGATTAAGTCTAACCTGGGACATCTGGTAACCGCCGCCGGAGCGGCGGGATTGATCAAGGTGTTGTTGGCAATCGCCCATCAGATGCGGCCCAAGACATTGCATAGCGAAAATCCGCATCCCCTTTTGGCCGGATCTCCTGTGCGGCTTATCGCCGAAAATGAGCCGTGGGCACCAGAGAAAATTCGGCGTGCAGCCGTCAGCAGTTTTGGTTTTGGCGGAACGAATGCACATTTGTTGGTGGAAGAATTTCAACCGTCCTATCACCAGTCGCTGGTCCGCCACGTATCGTCACATCCCGTGGGGGATCGACCGCCTGTAGCAGTGGTCGCACTCGGAATATCCCAGCCCACATCGTCTCTTGCGGAGCCTCCTGATGTGGCACAGGTGCACATAGCGACCGATGGGCTGAAGATGCCTCCCAACGATGTAAGAAAATGTTCGGGGCAACAGGCACTGGCATTGCAGGCGACACTAGCGGCGGTGGACATGGTGGGAGCTCTGCCCACGCACACCGGAGTCTATATGGGGACTGAGAGTGATCCAGACGTGGCGCGCCACGTCGTGCGCGTTCATGCCAGCGAGTGGACATACGCCCGAACCGCAGCCATAGACAGCGATACGCTCCGTGAATGGCAGAATGCGTGGGCCCCGCCAATGGATGCTGCTGAAGTCATGGGCGTTTTGCCAAATATGCCCGCCAACCTCATTAATCAACTGTTGGACTGTCAGGGACCAGGTCAGACGGTGTCGTCCGGCCCGGCATCGGGACTCACCGCCTTAGCGCTCGGCGTCGAGGCGCTGCAGGATTTTCGGGTGGATGCGGCCATTGTGGGAGCGGTAGACTGTGGGGCTGAGCCTATCCACCAATGGGCCATGACAAAGCGTTTTCCCAACATCCACGGTTCCCCTGCCGACGGAGCCGTGGTGCTCATTTTAGAGCGGTTGGAGGATGCGGCAAGACAAGGCCATGCCGTACTGGACGTGTTGACAACGCCAGATCTCGCGGGGGCAATGATTGAAGACGTGGACACGATTACATGGTATGCCACAGCAGGATTAAGACGATGGCTAGGCAAGTCGGCGGCACTTAACCGTGAGATGCAGTCAAAGTCGGTACCCGATTCCCGTCTCCAGTCATCGGGAATTGCTGTGGAAATCCACCTCCCGCCGGTGCGTCTACCGTCGATGCCTGCTGCGACGGCTTGCGAGACCGACCAGGTGGTAGCTTTGCCGCCTGCCGTGCTCCCCGCGATCAGCCTGCCGCACTCCGACGCGTTCCATCCTGCTTTGCCGAAAGCGGAGCACCCTGGTTCGGTCGCCGCGGTGTTTCTGGGTGCAGCACAGGCACATCAACAGTTTTTGCGCACCGCCTACCAGCAGCATCAACAATTTTTAAAGACCGTGGCTTTGTTGCAGGATCACTTGCCTGATTCGCGAATTACCCGACGTGCCACGGACCCCTCGAAACCCGCGCCAGAGCCCAACGCCACCAAATGGTTGCCCACGTGTATATGGCCAAATAGAAATGGACAGTTTGGCCATCGTTTTTCCCCAGTTTGGCCATTAATAATTCCCCAAAATGGCCATTAAAAATT
>PXYW01000076.1 GCA_003023695.1 Sulfobacillus benefaciens
AGGGTTTCACGCAAAACTTAGAAGGATGCAGTGGTTATTGAAAAGCCGGCGCTGACTATCCTCGGTCTCAGTGCGTACACGAGTTTTTCGCGGGAAATGGATACAACCTCTCTGCTCGATGACTTTGCTCAACGATTCCGCTATGTGATTGGCCGGGCGGCTCCGGAACGACTGGCCGTGAACTACCCTATCTATGATTTTTGTCTCTATCGGGCCAGCATTAAATCCGCGTGGGATGACCTGTTTGCGTAACGCGACCGTGTAGCAGGTCGATGACAGTAGGTTGGCAGCCTTTAAAATTTCCTTCGAATTGCTGATGCCACCAAAAGACTCCAAAGTGTCCCCATGAGCTTCTTCCGTCGGATTATGTTTCGTGGGATGCGCTATGCCTGACTGTATCACCTGCTGTTGAACCAAGACGGCTTTACGTAGTTCCCAAGGGATGTGGTCTGGGAGCAGTTGTAACAGGGTACCTCTATGGACAGGGCAACTATGTCAAGAACCACGGCATGGACAACCAAACACAAGTATCGTACCCTGGTGGATAAATGTGGGACAATAAAAGCCCGGTTTCTAACACTGAAAGAGGAGGATGCTACCGTGTTTCGTAAGAAGCGTCCCATTTCTACGCCAGCAAGTTATCGATTACCTCCTGCTGATCGCTTACGCTTGGAAGCCGATTTTCTTGAGCGTGTGTATGATGCACTAGATCGCACACGCGATGTCGGAGGAGTGGTAGAACGTGAACTTAATGTAAAGAACCGTGACCATCCCCACTGGTGGTGGGTGTTGCACGGCACCCGAGAACGTTGGTGTCTAGAAATTCATGACAACAGAATTCCCGAGCTTGTTGGCAAGCCGTACTATCTTGATCCAGTAGGAGATCCCTCGTTTTTCGACTCTTTCTGGTCACAAGAGCCTATCGATCTAGATCCTCAAATTCCAGAAGAAAATTACTTTATAGGCAATATTAGCACAGCCATGGATGAATCACTTTTAGGACAAGCTGAGGCCCTTCGGGCTTATAAATCCGGAGCGACCCCGGATAACCCTCCGTGGGTACATACAATCGAATCTGCTTAACATGCCCTATTATCCCTACCCTCCCTTTCCATAGCCCGTTAAAGCGGGGGGATACCTAAGTGTAACAACCTTAGCACAACATCGCTTAGATGCTACGCAAATTGCTTACAAGGAGGAGAAATCAAACGCGCTTCTGTAAATTCCACCATCGCTCCGCAGCGGTTCCTCGGCGTCCCAGTGCGCAACTGACACCCGACGCGCGGCAACGGTTGGAAACCGCCTTTTTAACGTTTTTATACGATGAATTCCAAAAAGACAAAGAGCCCAACAACATTGTGGAACTAGAGAATCCTGACCATCCCGCAGAATCCCGATGGCGCTGGATTCTCCATGGGACCCGTGAACACTGGTGGTTAGAAATTCAAGATGACACGATTCCTGAATTAATCGGGCGTCCTTACTATCTTGATCCCCAAGGCGATCCTTCTTTTTTTGATTGCGCGTGGTCCCCGAATCCGTCCGATGACGCAACCCGTCCGGAAAACGTTCACGATTACTTTGTCTCGATTATCACCTACATGGACGAACATCTCTTCGGACAATCTGAAGCTCTGCGGGCGTACAAAGCCGGAGCTACGCCTGACCATCCTCCGTGGATTCATACAGAGAGTTGCGGATGATTGCTTGATTGCCTTTCCCCCGACCCGATAGGGCGAAGGTGGGTGTGTAGTTTTTTGTGATCGATTTCGCCGCGACCTCCTTCCCCCACGTTCAAGCAATAGCGCGGACTGAGGGCGGTGGCCTATGGGGGGCTCCTATATCATTGGGACGAAAATGGCAATAAACCTATCATGGCCGGAGTCGGTTTGCCTTTAAAATTGGACCGATTGGCGTTTACTGGTACGGAATCTTTCTGTTCCTGGCCATTCTTGGAGGGTCCTACTACCTTTTGGAGCGCTCTGCAATTGGGGGAAGATCCTGACCCATTGTCTCATGTACTGTTATGGGCCATCTTATGGGGTGTGATTGGCGCTCGATTGGCATTTGTCCTCCCAACGAGCCCCAGTCGATTTGGACAAACCCAATCCAAATCTTTCGTATCTGGGAGGGGGGTTGGCCTATGATGGTGCAGTGGGAATGGGAATTTTAGTCTTTTGGTATCAACTACGCAAGAAACCGCTAGTTTTAATCATATTGTTGTCTGGAACGTCGGTATTTTCATGGTGCGTATTGGCAACAATTTTAATCACGAAGTACTAGTTCGAATGACCAAATTGGGATTTGACCGATGGCCGTAGGATCGTTCATTGGTGTGTTTCTCATTGTTCGATATTGGATTGAACGGCATCGTACACCGCCTCCCGGGTATCAGTTCTGCCAGGGGACCCGTTGAGGTGGCTGGAGAGTCAAGGAACGCGCCAGATCGGGCCCTCTCTAATCTTCGGCTAGCATTGGCTTTGTACTTTGAGAACGTGGACCTGACGCCCACCGCTGCCACCGAATTTAGCACCGGCGACGGCCAAGTTGACCGATAAGTGCCAAAAGATTTTGGTTTTAAAAGGGATTTAGCCACAAAAATTTACAGCGATTACTTTTTGAGTTCTACAATTGGAGTATCGCATAAACAAGAAAAGAGGTGCTTTCCGAGAGGATCAACAATACGGATCCCACCAGAGCCACAGCTTGCGTCCCTTAAAGATCCGCAATCCATCAATATCACCTCTGACCACATGGTCCACCCGGCCGTAGGCGTTTCCTGCAAATGGGAACCTGACTCGCGCGAAATCCCTGCACTCATCACGTGCGTTTATCGTGCTCTCGCTACCTTTAACAAGAATGTGATTTTTACGGGTTACGCAGAGACGTGGTGAAACTCACGCACATCGACTTCCGCGCCCGCGTCTGCCGCCTCAGCAGCATGGCACACTCCGTCAAGGTAACTTTCCCGCAGTTTTGGCAAGTCTTTGCCGACATCCAGGGAAATACGCCGAGTGGTTTTCCTCGCTTCAACGGCAAGATGGTCTTTACGGCTTTCGTGCCCCCCTATCATAAATCACGACGTCATGTATACGTCCTTGAGAAACTAGAATCCCACCGCACCGGATCCGGCTGATAAACAGGAATGACGTTCGTCTCGCCATCCTGCCGATTATCCGCGACCACTACAATGCACTAGATGGTCTCAGTCCCACGCCAACACCCGACGATTGGGATACGGCGTGTCCTCCTCTCGGTAATTTTCGATTGTCGCCATCGCCTCAACCTCCACTATGGACCGCTCGTTTTGGTGCTCGAACATGCGCCGAATCCTATACGTGACGCATCAACTACCATTATGCCAACTACCGTTCGCACAAAACGAGCCGAATTCCTCGCGATGGGACCCCGTAGATCCAACCTTAGATTGCAAATAACCAAATTCCGAACATGTACATTATAGGCCGGGGCGATAGACCCCGGCGTGATAAAACTTTTCTACCTATCGGCTACGCACATGGGTTTCTGTGACAGATTAAATAAAGCCACCTTATTCGCAACTAACACGACATGCTGTTAAACACCGCAAGAACAATAGCGACCGGCGCCACTTTAGCCATGTACCGCCGAGAATCCGGGTATCCCATCGAATAGATAAAGATTCTCTGTTTTGATGGGATCAAATCCTGCATCCGTTAGCCGTCCAAGCAGTTCCACGACATGGCTGGGACGTACTGTCTCCCCATCACGTCCCATAAATCGGCATCGCCAGTGATCAGTGCAAAAAGTCTCGGGTAAGCCATCGGGCCAGACTTTAATGCCGCGGTTGGTAATAACCCGTAATTGCAAGGGATCTGCCAACACTCGTGACAAAGCGCTGCCAAGTTCATTTGGCGACCCAGGTTCCCAATCTAGGAACACATCAACTCCTACCAGTTGTTTTTCCGCCTTGTGATGGTGTTCGCTTTTTCTCCACAATGACAGGGACGGCGACTGACCATAAGACACGGTTTTTAGCACCAAGGGAACTTCTCCCAGCCGATGGATCACAGCATCCGCAAATTCAACGGTGCCCACTTTCTGACGGCTAATTCCCTCGGTGAAAATATCTTCGGTATGAATACCCTCCTCAATGGTTCTCAGCCAGGCATTGTGCACCTCAGTGGCCACCTGGGGTTGGCCTATGTGCACTAACATCATGACCGCCGCTAGCAATAATCCCGATGGATTGGCCTTGTTTTGCCCCGCAAGGCGCGGCGCTGATCCGTGAATGGCTTCGAACATCGCGCATTGATCCCCAATGTTGGCGGAACCCGCCAACCCCACCGACCCGGCAATTTGGGCTGCAACATCTGACAGCACATCACCGTACAGATTGGGCATGACAATCACATCAAAGTTCTCTGGCGTATCTGCCAGTCTCGCTGCACCAATATCAACAATCCAGGTTTCGTTCTCAAGATCAGGATACTCCGCGGCTATCTCGTTGAACACTTTGTGGAACAACCCATCGGTGAGTTTCATGATGTTATCCTTAACAAAGCAGGTCACCTTTTTACGATTGTGTGCTCGCGCATACTCAAATGCATAACGAATCACTTTTTCCGAACCTGGTCGGGTAATGAGCTTAAGACACTGATAGACCTGTTCCGTTTGTCGATGCTCGATCCCAGCGTATAAATCTTCTTCGTTTTCGCGGATGATGACCACATTCATTGATGGGTGCAGGGTATGGATAAAGGGATGGTAGGATACACTGGGGCGAACATTGGCATACAACCCCAACGCCTTACGCGTCGTAACGTTCAGGCTTTTGTATCCGCCACCCTGAGGCGTAGTGATTGGCGCCTTAAGAAATATTTGGGTTCGCCGCAACGAATCCCATGCTTTAGGCTCCATTCCCGTTTCAACCCCGCGCAGATAAACTTTTTCCCCGATTTCGATGGTCTCGATCTCGATTTGAGCTCCAGCCGCATGGATTATGCGCAAAACTGCCGTCATAATTTCCGGACCAATGCCGTCGCCATAGGCTACGGTAATGGGGGTTCGTGGTGTCATAATCATCTTCTCCATTCTGTGGTCTCCCTAGGTGACTAGGTTCAACCAAAAGTTGATTAAAATACAAACGCTCTCGTTGGTTCTGCCATATCTTTCGATCTTTTGCCCTTCGTGACGGACAAAGGCGGCTGATTCACTCCTAGCGGATTTGCCTATACTTCACTAGGGATTGCACCAAGGACACTGTCCGGGCGGGGCTGAGCGCAGGCCATCACGCCTTGGATATTCCTCACGGTACTGGCAAAGGGGACAGCCATATATCTCTGACATTACCCACTCAGTCTCCCCCCCACACCACTCACACGGCAGCCCCTTGACCACTTCAACCAGTCCCCAGCCTGGGGTATGACATAGGGGACACAAGGCAGCCAATCGACGGGTTAATGCCAGGGCTAACTCATACAGCACCTGTTGCCGGGTCGGATTCATATGCGCTCGCATATCCGTTTCGACATGCGCTAAACCATCGTCGGAAACCGAAGCACATTTCTCTACAGCCGCTTTCAGAACATCAGCGCGGGTTATTCCTTTGAACAAGAATCCTGGGCGCAATCCGGAATTTGGTCTGACAATCAAGCCATGGGAGGGGAACTGTACTTGCATCAAAAAGTCTTCTATTTGCTCGACTGTTTTTGTGGCACGATGGGCAAAATTGGTTTGAGAACTGACGACCTGCTCTACTAGTTCAAACCCTCGCTCATCATCGACAAACACGAGAACTTCATGATCCATCGGTGCAAACACCAGTTGGGGGTGAGGGCCAAAACTGCCCTCGCTCGCCATTCCAAAAGGTAATCCGCTGACACTCATCCCCCAGCGGGCCTTGCGGACGGCCACTTCCCTCGGAGTTCCCGTCCTGTCAACTTCTCCGGTGAATGTGCCCAACCTATCCGTATCGAGATCTGAAGGTACATGTACTTCTAACCCAACACCATTATAAAGAACCGGTCCTAGTACCCGTTCTTTTTGGTGTTTCGTGGCAAGAGCAACCTTTCTTCCTCGATAGGGATTGTCAATCCGGTGGTCTGTGCTCATATTCTGACCTTCCCCCAGGTGTCGCTCTCACAGCAACGAGACGAATTCTTTCTTAGTTGCGGACAGCCCATTGCATCAATACACTGGTAATCATCAGATAGTAATTTCTGGCTTCAGTTTTCGCGTCTTTATTATCGCGACTTTCGTATCGTATGTCAAGGCGTAACTGTACTGCCTCGGACCAACACCTGACATCCGACAAAGAAAACCCGCTATGATGTTACCATTCGCGAAGTGCGAGCAAGTCAAGCAAGTCTTTAATGGCGCGACCGCGTTGCGCGGGATGTCTCATCGGCAGGTCTGAATGAATTTCGTAGCGGTTCGTCCGGCCATCCCGAAATCTACTGATATATCCAGCGCTCTCGAGGTCATCCAGAATGCGTTGCACTGCCCTTTCCGTAATACCGACGATGTCTGCAATCTCCCGGGCAGTTAAATGACCGTTGCCGTTACGGGCGACGCACAGCAACACTTGAGCGTGGTTGGTAAGAAACGTCCACTCTGCCATAGACTTGCCTCCGTGACGATTTTCATTTCATGATATACTAATCAGACATTTCATGCACCTGGGTACCGCATCGCAGCAAGGACCTGACACTAACTGCTGTGCGCCAGATGGCCAATCTAAACCGACTTCATGGCTTCGGTTGCATCCAATGAAAACTGCTCCCCTGCGCGGATGCCCGTTACGGGTTGCACAACACGACATGTGGCCACGCCATCCAAGTGGTCTTGAAGAACGGCGCTCCCAAGATCCAACAATTGCACTACACGGTCGTCACTGACATGGTAATAGACAAACCGACCGCGAGGCTCTGTTTGAACCAGTCCGCAACTCTTAAGGCATGCAAGGTGGTTGGAAAGATGGCCTTGACCGATGCCCAGACGATTGACCAGTTCACCCACATTCAGAGGTCCCTCAGCTCGAAGAGATTCCAAAACTTTTATTCGAATGGGATGGCTTAATGCTTGCCAAAAGGCTGCCAATAATGACTCACGGTCTTGTCCCACAATCATCCGCCTTCCTGCCTCCTTGCAACTCAACTCCCAGTGATACTGCATAAACTGTCATGATACAATTGTATTATATTGACGGCCATCCCTCTAGCATTCAAAGCATGCCGGCGTGGTAGGAAACACCATATCTTCCTCAACACTAAGAATACCAAGGCGCAAGTTACTGAGACCTCTAGAGACCCATGCATATTCACAAGCTCATGACAGTTGGTTAAGCACCAGAAAACATGCCGTAGAGAGGTCTGATGGAATAACGCCTGGATTCCTTCCATAATTCGCATGATCAAATGCAATCATTCATCGGCGTCCGTTGGCTAATTTGATTGACTCTGGGCGTTGCCGCAAACGTGTCATAGCCCATATTCCTATGGCAGGGCCCAGAGCGAGCACCATAAGAACATGGGACCAACCCATAATCGGCTGAAGCACTCCGACCAAATCGATGGACCCGATTGTGATTAAAAATCCCACGGCCATCTGGAGGGTCAGCGCACTACCTTGCAGTTCTGCTGGGCTTAATTCCGTCACCGCCGCGGAAAATTGGGCCGAATCGGCAACGACGCTTCCTCCCCAAACCATGGCAACAAGAATCGTCAACCAAGGCGATTGCCGAGTCGCCCCAATGATTAGTGCCATTGCACCACTGACCCCCATAGCGCCTATAGTTGCCAAAGTCCGTCCCCATCGGTCAGCCGCCCAACCACCGACAAGAGCTCCAGCGAACCCTGCCAATCCAATTGCTGCAAAACTCATCCCACCAACGATTCCGTTCAGTGCTATTCCTTTGAAATGCGACACCCAACTCGCGAGAAAAAATGCGGGCAGCCAGGTCCACATAGCGTAGAGTTCCCACATATGTCCCCAATACCCCAAGTTAGCCCACATTACCGGTTGATCGCGAAGTACCGCCCCGACGCGATCCCATCGAAACTTGGGCGGATGAAAAGAACCTGGATATTCGGGGACTACCCACAACACCAAGCTCCAAGAAACTATTGCCAGGCATGCACTACCGGATAACACATCCTGCCAATGTTGTAGCAAAGGTACGCCACTTAGCAAGTGAGGCAACGCCGAGCCTATCGTTAGGCCACCAATCAAAATGCCTACCGCTAGTCCCCGGTGTCGAGGAAACCAACGCGTCACCCATTGTACGGCTACCGGATAAACCACCGCTAGACAAGCTCCCGTCATGGCACGCAGAACAAATGGACCCCAGCCCCCATGAGACAAGCCGAGTAGGGCGACGGTCGTAATAGCCGCACCCATTGATCCCCATCCCATTAGCATTCGCGGACGGAACCGATCCGCCAGTCCAAGCGTGGCACTGATCAAGGCACCACCGACAAATCCCAATTGAACGGAAGCCGTGAGCCATGTCGCCGCTGCTTCTGATAAATTCCATTGACGAGTTAAAGCGCCCATAACGGCCGAGGCGCTAAACCATACACTCATGGCGAGCAATTCCGCCAGGGTAATCCAAAACAGCGCCCACCATCGCGAGCCGACATACCTAACTTCGTGTGATGGCTCCAAGTCGTCATAACGCATCATCTCTGGATATTTCCCTTTGGATCCCATTTATTAACCGCCTACCGTATCTAATTACTATACGTTGTATAGTAACACAGAAGATCAAGCAAGGAACGGGCCTACTCGTCCCCCTTTTTCTACCTGGTCTCTGGCACTGGCGGTCGAGCGCATTGCATGAAACCCATTGAAGAAGGTTCTCTGAGGCCTATTGCCGAAATAGTCCGAATCATATCCACCAAAGGAAAGCAGCTCAGCTTTGTTTTCGAAGACCGTGCTATTCTACCGTTTGTAGCTTTCTGGTCACCTCAAAAAGAACAATGCCCTACCCCGATTACAAATTCAGACTTGGGTGATATAACAGAATGGCGGTGGGACACGCTTCAGATTGAAAGAGGCTCAAGCGGATTTTTTCGGGTTTTCAGTCCCAGAAAAGAGGGCAACCTCATAAGCCGCCCTCTATCATGAGTTTTCCCTAGCCGGCGCAACAGGACAACTTAGCGACATCTTGGTCAAAAGTCAGCGCGGTGAGTTTTAGTCCTTCAGCCATAGTTAAATATGGTGCCAAGGTATCATTCAGGTCTTCAATCGTCAGACCAAATTTCACGGAAAGTTGCGCGGCATATATCACATCACCCGCATTTTCTGCAACTACCTGCACTCCAAGAATCCGACCGGTATCCTTGTCAGCCACCATTTTGAAAACTCCTTGGGTCTCTCGGTTAGCCAATGCTCGCGCAACGGCCTCAAGAGACAGTACCGACCATTTGACACGCAAACCGCGGCGATTGGCTGCTTCCTCGGTCAGTCCCACCGAAGCAATGGCCGGATGGGTAAAGGTAACCATCGGGACCACGCTCAGATCGATAGACTGGGCGGGTTTATGCACGCCCAGAGCATTCCTGGCTGCCAACTTTCCTTCGTAAGCCGCAACATAGACGAATTGAGGTCCCATGGTTACGTCTCCGGCGGCGTAAATGCGGGGATTCGTCGTCCGTAACGCAGCATCCACTTGGGGAGCGCCTTGGGAGTCCCTTTGCACGCCCGCCACATCCAGTTGTAGCTCCTCGGTGTTAGGCTCGCGACCTGCCGCAATCAGCAACGCATCTCCTGAAACCACGCACGATGTACCGTTTACGGTCAAATAGACTATCTTGTCAGAACCGACTTGCTCAACCCGTTGGTACGTAACACCCGTCATCACCTCTATCCCATCATCCATTAACATCGCCCGAACGACCTCTCGCACTTCGGGGTCATATCCAGGCATCAGTTCGGGACCACGCTGCATTAGGGTGACCTGGGAACCCCAGTGCCTAAACAATTGCCCTAATTCCAGTGCAATATATCCGGATCCGATAATGATTAAATGGTCGGGGCGATTCGTCAAATTGAGAGCCGAGGTACTTGTTAAATAATCTACGCTCTCTAGTCCGGAAATTCCTGGAATGCGGGGACGGGCACCGGTGGCAATCAGATAACGATCCGCGGTCAAGATACGATCGGCCACTGCTAGCCGCTCTTTGTCAACAAAGTGCGCTTCGCCAGGTATCAGAGTAATGTCATATTCCGGCAGCAAATCTTGATATTTCTTTTGACGAAGGGTCGCTACCAACTGATCTTTTTCTTTGACGAGAGTCGCCAAGTCCGG
>PXYW01000077.1 GCA_003023695.1 Sulfobacillus benefaciens
GCCAATGACCTCACACCCGGTCTCGTCTTCGATACGACGGATTAACGTGGGCGTGGTAAACCAGCGGTCGCAGACGACATAGGCGGCATGCAATCCATTCTTCAGGGCCTGTTGGATCAGCTCTACGGCTACCGTGGGGGCGGGCAATAGCGCTTCTCGGCGCCGTGCGGCGCCGGGACTCTCGGGCGGAATCCCGGCGTGGGCCGGTTGACGCTGGTCGGCTTTTTGCGTGGTCAATAAGGCAAAATCGGACGGAATAATCGTGTGGCCATCGGTCCAAACCAGCACCAGCCACCGAAATCCCCGGCGCATGCGCTGAGCGGCATGGTCAAAGACCGGCCCCATCAGTTCGACCCCCTTGCTCCGGGAGCGGTCATACAGGCTATCATCCAAGGCGAAAACCGCGACGTGCTGAGATAAGGGCCGCACATGCCGATAGACCTCCCGGGCCACGTGACTTAAAACTCGGCGCCAATTCCAGCGGGGGTCATTGAGGAAACGGTAGACCACGTCTTTGCCGAATGGCACCTCGTCAGATGGGCGAGTTTCCAACCACCGCCAGAAATTCCGTTGGGTGAAGATCAGGCCGAGGAGAAACTGTACCACGATACGGGGAGCGATCCCCACCGCAGCTCTATGGATGCCTGCCGCGCGGAGAATGCGGGCGAAGCCGATCGTCGCGAGGAACTGAGAAAGTCTTGAATCCGGATGATTTTGTGGTATCATTACCTTGTTTCTTTCTGGCTAATTTTTGTTGGACACCTAAATTATACCAGAAACGAGGTATTTTTTTGTTGTCAAGCGGTCAGGTAAACACCAAAAATCGGCGTCCTGACAACATTTTTGAACACTTTTCTCCTGCGAAAGTTGAGATCAATAATAATCAAAATCACACAAAGGAGGCTGCACCCCATGCGTGTAAAACATCGGGAAAATGTGCCACAAATTGATCCCACCGCGTGGATCGCACCGAATGCCGTAGTGTCGGGCAGGGTTGTGGTGGGTCCCAGGTCCCGAATTTTATATGGAGCCGTATTAACTGCCGAGGGTCGGGCCGAACTGCGGGTAGGGCGGGACTGCGTTATCATGGAACAGGCCGTTTTGAGAGCCTCCGGACGGTTCTCGCTTACCGTGGGTGACAGCACCTTGATCGGACCCCACGCATACTTAAGTGGCTGCACGATTGGCCCCAGTTGTTTCATCGCAACCGGCGCGATGGTTTTTAATGGCTCCTCCTTGGGTGAAGGGTCCACAGTAGCGTTGGGAGGGATTGTGCACATCGGCACCACCATGCCAAGGGACTCTTGGATTCCCATTGGACATATTGCCGTCGGGCACCCGGGGGAAGTGTTTTCTCCGGATCAGTCAACAGCAATCCACGAAAAAATTGGACGGACGGGTTTCCCAACGTATGTGTTTGGACTGCAGAGCGAAGGCAGACACCGGGGTGAAATCAATCGAGAAATTGCGTGTCAGTATAGCCGAGCCTTACAGGCCCATCAGCATGACGAGATTTTGTCCGACGATTAATAGCCCCCTGCGCACTACTGTCGGAGAGGGTCTCGCATCTTGTACAGGCAACGCATTCCATTACCAGGAGAAGTCATGACGAACAGTATATCAACCCTTGACCACAGACTGCCACAGTTTGAGGAAACTTTTGGACGTCGGGATTTTCCTCTGGACAATTTAGGCTCCCCAGGTCCTGTTTCATGAGTTTAGGTAGTCATAGACGAAGATAAGTCAGTTTCACACAATTAGGAACAAGTCTACATCAATAGGCTAGTGCCTATTGACATGGGAGATCACCCAAAATCAAATTCATCATCGCCACACAACGGTGTATCCACGACAGAGATATGAGTCCGTGAAAAATTGTTGTACAGCACTATCGGTTACGAGTTGAGGAGACGTAAAGGAGAAAACATATGCAAACCGTGGAGCCCCTTAGCGTTAGAGCTCTCAGGATAGAATGCTTGTTTAATGATCAACTTCTTGGTACAGCGTCCGGGTTCGTTGTGATCCATGAAGGTAACCCATTTTTGATTACCAATTGGCACGTTGTTACGGGACGGAATGCCGATACGGGTAGCATCCTCAATCAAGATACAGCAAGCATTCCGAACCGCCTGAATCTTCGTCACCACACAAACCTACTCGGAACAACAGTGAGCAAAATCGAAGTACTCTATACATCTGATGGCTGTTCTCGGTGGATAGAACATCCTCAAGGCAGAGCTGTTGACGTAGTGGCTCTCCCCTTAGAGAACCTTAGTAACATACAATTATATCCATTTGAATTATCTCTTGCGAACACAGATATCATCCCACGTCCGGGAATGCCGGTTTTTATCATCGGTTTTCCCTTTGGATTGTCGGCTGGAGAAGGTTTCGGCATATGGAAGACGGGTCACATTGCTTCTGATCCAGATATCGATGTGGATTCACGCCCCTATTTTCTGGTTGATGCTACGACCCGCGGGGGGATGTCAGGTGCTCCCGCAATACTTCGATTATCTGGTGGCTATGAAACGTCAACAGGATTTGTCCTATCAATAGTGGGCTCACCCACTAAGTTTCTTGGTATCTATTCTGGCAGAGTGAATCAAGATTCAGAGTTAGGTCGTATTTGGAAACCACATGTTTTGTCATCAATTTTTAACAATAACGAGCACCCCGTGCAAACATTAGACGCAGTTTGTTTACGACATAATGACTTTGAAAACCATTAACTCTACTTGTTCAAAGCGTCCGTGACTGATATAACGCTATGCACAAGGATGCAGACACCGACATTGCCAAATGGTCTTGCCTAAACATCGAAAACTGAGCGATAGGGATTTGTTAAAGAAGAGATGAGTATATGGAAAACAAAAAAAGAAAACGTCGGCAGGGCGTAGCTGCATTAAGCGAGATCGGTGTAGAAACAGCTGTTCAAACTGGGTTAGAACAATTTGCTGCTGAATTAGAACAACATGGACTCGCTGTCACACTCGGCCATATGTTAGGTTTGATGGTTCCCCAATAGCATGGATACCTCGTATATAGAATTATTAGGGTGCAAGATAATATTCGTGAACTACAAGAGCAGATTGGAAAAATAGCAACATTAGTGGACCCAAAAATCCATAATCACCGATCTGATTCGGAATGGGTACAAGAAGCAACGAAAATTTTAATTACGACTCTTGATGTCGTCGCTGAAGAACGTGAGAAGGAAAAAATCCAATACTTCGCTGAGGGTGTTGGTTCAGCTTTCTCAGCTGACAAGTTGCACGTCGAGCGATACAAATATTATACAGAGCTCTTGGCGCAGTGTTCTGTTTACGATTTGAATATCCTACGTAATGCTGTTCCTAGTGGATTCGTCGGGCCAGCTAATAACCCCGAAAATGCCGAGGTTCATCTGCTAGCCGTCCATAAATTGTTGCGTCTCAACCTATTGATTCAAGACCAGACTCCTCTTTTGCGTTATCTGGAAAATGTGAACGTACAAGAACGACACTACGATGGAATTCCAGATGGTGCTTTAGAGAAGGCTAAGAGAATTTCAGATTTCAACATCGCTTCAAACCAAGCAGCAATACCTCGCGTTACTATGCTGGGCCAAAATTTCTTCACCTACTTTGTTTCCCAACCGCTCGACGATTTGCACGTAACGCATAGAGATAACAGCCAAAACGACAAATTCAAGTCAACCTGAATAGGACCCAAAATCGTATGTTGGTAGGGGTACGCTCAGTGCCCGTACCCGCAACGACCTCCTTGTGGACACGAGATTTCGAGAGGCAGACCCATGGTAGAATGCCGGGTGTAGGGACTGGTGTAAGGCCCCCCCCTTTTGACACTCTCCTTTTCTCCTTCTGCCCTGGCGCTCCCTGCCGTGGGTAAAGATACGAACGCTTCCTTCCCGACCCCCTGGGTGCGTTCCGGCACCGATAGAAAGAGAAGGTCCGGGGTCTGCTTGCTAAAACTATGCACGTGCGCGTGTGCATGCCCGCGCTCCATGATCCCCACCCTTTCCGTAAACTTGAGTCGGGGGCCCAGGAGCCATTCCCCCAAAAATCTCCGGGATCCCCAGAGCGGGTACTATGTACCCCCCTACAAAGCGACAGACTTCACCACCACTCGCAGTCCCATCGGCGTCGGTGCGCGTCGATATGAGTGTCCGCGTTTCGGGGGTGACGTAATCGACGCCCAAGTCTACTCTCGTATGATGTCGTAGTGAAACGCCGCGATGCGATGGGCCCAAACCGCCAATACACCAAATGCGATGGCTAGACCTAGAATAATGTGAGCGGACGAGGTGAGGGTGAGTAACCATCCCAGTCCCACATTGCTGATGGGGGCGGCGAGCAAAGCGACCGCGTTGAACAATCCAAACACCTGACCGCGGGCAGCTTGTGGAGCCACGGTACTAAGATGCGCATAGGCTGGGGTAAATAACGCGTCGGTGCCCCCGTAGGCAGTTAGTAAAATCAACACCGCAATGAATGACGACTGGGTGGCCATCCAGAGAATCAGACAGATGACACTTTGCGTGGCGAAGGCGAGAACGAGGAGGTTCCGTACACGGTGTACAGCCATCCGTCTGGCGATCCAGACGTTCCCCAAGACCGCGCCGAGAACGACGCAGGCTTCCAGTACACCAAACCCGCTATACCCTTGATGAAGATTCATAGACAAAAAGAACGGCAGGGATAATAAGAGGGTATGCGGAATGTTACTGACCCCAATGAGTACGGCAAATGCCCACATAAACGGATGGTCATGCAAGTGCTTCCAGGCTGAGGTCAGGGAGGCCACCGCCCCTCGTTGTTATTCGATCCCTCATCCGACCACCGTTTCTTGGGTCACGGACACTGCCTCTTTATTAACCACCCCAGTTCTTCCCCCACCATTATTATTAAAGGCTCGGCGTTTTTCATGGCATCGGACAGACTCATCGGACCCGGTACCAGGGGCAAGACGAATGTCAAGCCCATTTGGTGGAGTTGGGTCAAATCCTCATCGCGACTCCCGACTACGGCAATAACTGGTTTGCCATGCCGCGCAGCCTGACGAACCACTGTACCAACGACCTTACCCTCCACTGTTTGCGAATCAATTTTCCCTTCTCCGGTGATAATCCAGTCTGCTGCCGAAATATGACGGTCCAAGGTACCCCATTGGGCTACCACCTCCGCACCGGATTGCAACCGTCCCCCCATCGCGAGAATGCCAAATCCCATTCCGCCCGCAGCACCCGCCCCCGGAACGTTAGCCCAATCCGGCCCGGCTGATCCTTGGACGCAATGGGCATAATGACCCATCGCATCCTCTACCCGCTTGATGTCGCCGGGTAAAATCCCTTTTTGCAGTCCGAATTGAACCACTGCTCCTCGCTGGCCCAACAGAGGCACCCCAACATCGTACAATCCCATTAACGGCTTAGACATTCGTGGCAACACGCATTGGCTGACCCTTGAAAGATTATCCCCAAATGGCGTCACGAATCGACCGTCACCATCCATGAACTGCCCTCCCAAAGCCATTAACATCCCCAGACCGCCATCTGTCGACCCGGTGCCCCCCAACGCCACCATGACCTCATCGATAGCCGGATCCGCTAGGGCGGCCGCGATGAGCATCCCTGTTCCGACGCTCGTAGTATGTTCACTAGATCCTTGACGATTCGGAGGGCTTACAAATTGCGAACCTACAGAGGCCTCGACGAGTGCCATTCGCTGCCATCGGATCCAGTGCCGTTGCACCGGAGCCCCATAAATCGTCGCCGACGCCGCAGGAACCCGCTCCCCGCCGAGGGCTTCCAAGATGGCTCCCGTTCCTTCTCCTCCATCAGCCATGGGTTGTACCGTTATCGACGTTTGAGGCAGGCACCTCGATAACCCATTCCTTAACGCATTGGCTACTGCAACCGCCGACAACGAACCTTTAAATGAGTCCGGCGCGACCAAAACCTTAGGGATGCTCACTCGTGCTCCCTCCTCGTTGTGATATGTCTGTGATCACTCGAAAATAGAGCCGTCCCGAATTGTGAGGTCAGTAATAACGCCGCTTTCGTTCACGCTTTGGACGAACGCCGGCGACTAGGAGCTTCTTGGGGAGGAGGGTCGTCTAGAAATAATTTGGTCACCCTCATCAGCTCCTGATCTCGCCATTCCATGCGATTTTCCAACTGGCTTAGTGGTAAAGCATTTCTCCTCGCCATTTCTAACTGAGCCAACAATTCTGGAGAAAACGGTGCCATCGCATGAAACTCTTTCGCTAACAGATACATTGATTCAAAGCGTTCCAAGAAATCTCTGATGCCTCCAGGCGCATTAAGATCAATTGTTTCGAACGGCCCCATAAAGGCCCAGCGCCGTCCCAAACCGAACTTCACAGCATCGTCAACATCGGCCACAGAGGCAATGCCTTGTTGAACAATAGAAATCGCTTCATTTACCAGCGCCACCTGAAGGCGGTTTAAGACGAATCCAGGATATTCCCTTTTAAGCACTATAGGCTGTTGTTTAATACGCGCCATCAAATCTTTCACGACCTGTACCGTGGTTGACGCTGTATTCTCGTCCGGCACAATTTCTACAAAAGGCACCAAAAACGGAGGATTCACCGGATGCACCACCACACAGCGCCCTTTATGTTGCATATGTGAGAAAATCTGCGACGGCAACAACGCCGAGGAACTACTCGCGAGAATGGTTGCCGATTCAGCTAGCCGTTCGATCTGACCAAATATCGATTGTTTAGCCTCCAATGTTTCCTGGATAGCTTCTTGCACATAGGGTACGCCAACCACAGCGTCGGCTAATGCATCAACTATGGAAACGCGAGACAATATTACCGTCTTCTCGTGAACTGGAATCAATGCCATGGCTTCTAAATCGGCAAGCGTTGCTTCGAGGCGCAGCATCACGGCGTCCCTAACTTGCTTAGCGGAATCATAAAGGCGAACCTCATAACCGGAACGCGCAAAGACAATACTCCATGCACGGCCAATTAAGCCCGCTCCTATAACAGCTACCCGGTGTTCCATTACTGTGCCTCTCCCTTCCCTTTGGTTTCGATTGCACGACGGTCGCGCAAGTGCCGTTGTCCGCCCCGCCGACGAGTATACGCCACCAAAATCGCCACCAATGCGAGCCCTTCTAACACTTCTCGAGCTCCTTCTGGTAATCTCATGGCCACTAACACATTAGTCAGTACAATCAACGCAATAGCACCCAAGACGGTGCCAATGTAGGATCCTTCGCCGCCTGTCAGCTTGGTTCCTCCAATTACCACGGCCGCAATAGACAACAAGGTATAGCTATTGCCGATCTCCAAGTCCGATGAGCCCGCATAACCCAACAGCAGAACGCCTGCTAAAATCGATGCAATACCCGCGATTACATAGGACGCGATAATGATGTTTCGCAAGGGAAGTCCTGATAGCCTAGCGGCTTGGCGATTATTACCGACCAACTGCAACTGATGGCCAAATCGACTGCGATTAAGTACAACATATCCTATGATTGCAATTACGATACCCACAGGTATTAACCATCGGATATCGCCAAAAAGATGGCCCGTTCCGATAGACAGTAGCACTGGCGGAGCTCCCCCCGTAGGCTGTCCGTTGGTATAGGCCAGTGCAAATCCGTCGACAACCGAGGCCATCCCCAAGGTCATGACTAAGGGAGGCACGCCAATCCATTGCACCCCCATTCCGTTTAAAAAGCCGACAAATCCCCCCAATAAAACGAGCAGACCTAGTGCAGGAAGTAGCCCCGCGTTGACGCCATTCGAAAATGCGCCCCCTAATATTGCGCCCAGAGAAACCAGGGCACCCACTGATAGGTCAATACCTTCTCCGCCACCCATGATGACAAAAGTTTGCCCCAATCCCGCAAGAGCGAGAATTGTACTCGTTGCCAAGATGTTCCCGATATTCGCCATGCCTAAAAATCCCGGGCTGAGAATTCTTCCAAACAAAAGAAGAACCACAATCACTACCAGAACAGGAATCATAGGATGCCGAAAAGCGTTTCTCATTCGTTCCGCATTTGACGATAGGGCAACATCGCGTTCAGGCACCGGGGCTCTCACCATCTAGCCCACCACCTTTCGTGAATTCATGGACGTCAGTCGTTTGATGAGTGTCGTAATGACAATGCCTAATAGAATGATGGATCCTGTAAGAAGGCTTTGATAAAAAGTTGAGACCTGTGAAGCAAACACGGTATTGACCACCAATCCCAAAAAGAGAGCGCCAAAAATAGCGCCCCCGGCATCCCCTATTCCGCCCAATAACGACACCCCGCCAATGACCGGCGCGGCAATAGCGCTTAAGGTATCAGGAGAACCGATTGTGGCATCGCCCGATACAATGTTGGCGGTTAAAATCATTCCGGCAATACTAGCCATGAAGGCAGCCAAGACGTAGCTGAATATCTTTACCCGAATAACCGGAGCGCCGGACGCAAAACTTTTCTCTTCATTTTTCCCCACCGCAAATAAATAAGTCCCCCACCGCGTTCTGCGCCAGATGGCCCAAATCACATAAGGCAGTACGATAAATATAGCTGCCACCGGAAACCATCCATAGTTGCTGCTGTACCAATTCGCGAATCCCGTGGCGATAGTGCCGCCCGGAGTCGGCATAATCCATAAAGCCGCCCCGTATCCCATCGCTGATGTCGCGAATGTCGCTAAAAGGGGGGTCACTTTTAATACGCTAATCAAAAGCCCATTGACCACGCCTATTGCCGTACCCGCCAGCATTGAGACCACGATGGCCAACGAAAGGGACCAGTGTAATCCCCACAACGTGACTAATAAGACATTGACGACGGAAACAGTGGCCCCCAACGAAATATCAATACCGCCTCCGACCAAAACGAAAGTTTCTCCTACCGCCAAGACTACCAAAGGGGCGTAGGTCCCAAAGAATCCCGACAAAGAGGAAATCGTAAAAAACGTCGGACTTAACACGCTATTGAGAATCAGAAACACGAGAAAGAGAATCACAGCAGGAATGAAGCTATAAGTTTTCAGCTTGCGAAATAACATGATTATCCTCCTGTGGAATGGATGCCTCAATAAGGGATTGAAGCGTTACTTCGGCGCCTTTCAACTCGTGCACAAAGGTTCCATCGTACATGACCAAAACCCGCGTCAATGGATACATGCTAGCCAGCGCCACCAATTCTTCTTCATCGGATGACACCATTACTATCGCGGTGCCTGATTCAGCCAACCTGACAAACACTTGATGCACTTCATGGNNCTTCGTCGGATCGTCCGCCAGCAATATGGCGGGATGAACTGAAGTCCAACGCGCTAACACAACTTTTTGTTGATTGCCACCACTGAGTTCCTGCATCTTTTGGCTGAGGCGATGATAACGCACGTGCATTCGATTAAACTCCGCTTTAATGTCCATCGTCTTCCGATGGAATATGAACCGCCCTACACACGAAGCGTTCGCGCTCAGTGAGTGTTGGGCGAAAGTGCCTTCATGTTCACGATCTCCTGAAACGAAAGCAAATCCTCGTCGAACGGCCGATCGAGGACTGCCAATTCGGACGATTTTGCCATTCAGTGTCACTGTAACGACTCCATGCATACCAAATAGTCGACGAACGAGTTCGGATTGTCCCTGCCCTTGGATCCCTGCGATGCCTACGATTTCCCCGGATCGAATTGACAAAGAAACCTTTTGGGATCGCACTGGCAACGACTCGACTTCGAGACTGGCAGAACGAGGAGCTAGAGTGTATGGTTTACTGTCGAGCGCGGTTGCCGTGTCAACCGCATTTGGATCCCCTGTCATTAATGCCAATAATTGATTAGTGGACACCTCTCCTGTACGAAACGTCCCAACATTTTCTCCATTGCGAAACACCGTGACCCCATCGCAGAGCGAAAAAATTTCCGGGAGTCGATGGGACACAAATAACACGGCGGTGCCGCGTTCGGCAAGGGCACGAATAGACTGCGTAATCCGTGTGACTTGTTCTCGATGCAAAGCGGACGTAATTTCATCTAGCACCAAGATATTTGGATTTCTGAATAAGGCCTTCGCATACTCTACCAGATATTGATCACCAGAAGGCAGATGATCGACCAAAACATCTTCCATTCCTTCCAGCCCGAGATCCTTTATCAATGGGAGCACACGCTCCCGCATCCGTGCGACTTGCACGCGCCCTAATCGTGTCGGCATCGCAGGAAAGCAGATGTTTTCGGCCACAGTCAAATTGCCTAAGAGGCTGAGTTCCTGGAACGTGACGGCAATGCCGGATTTAGTAGCGGACACTGGGTTCATAATGCGTAGCGGTACCCCATTCCAATGAATGGTTCCGCCGTCCGGTTGCACCGTGCCCGCCATAATTTTGGCTAACGTGCTTTTCCCGGAACCATTGCCTCCCAAAATCGCATGTATCTCACCCGGCTGCACCTTCAGATTAGCGGAACGCAACGCTACCACTGATCCATAACGTTTGCTAATGCAATCACACACGAGCATGAATTATGGCACACCCCTTTCTATCCTAGAGATAAACCGCCGTCCACCACCAACACACTCCCAGTAGCATAACGAGTGGTCGCTAAAAATAGTATGGCATCCGCCACCTCCGAGGCCTGGCCAGCGCGTTTGAGGTATGCATTAGCGCGTGATGCGGCAATCATCTCTTCATGCCCCTCCATCCATGGTGTGTCGATGGTTCCTGGGGCGACCACATTGACCCGGGCCCTAGGACTATAAGCTTTCGCGAGTAATTTGGCCAAATGATGGAGAGCAGCCTTCGATACCGCGTACGGGATGGAACTGCCTGAAGGCGTAAGGCCCGCGATAGAACCCACAAATACCAAGTTCCCAACCTCGCTGTCCTGTAAATAGGGTCGTGCGGCTTGCCCCACATTCCACGCCCCAATAACGTTCGTGTGTAAAATGCGGTTCCACATATCAACCGTTATGGCGTTCAGGTCCATAATGGGTACAAATTCTGTAATACCAGCGGCATTGATCACGATATCGACTGATCCAAACTTGGCGTGAACTGTCGCCAACGCCGATTTGACATCATCAATATCGGCCACGTTACAGGACACTATTGCCGTGGAAGCGCCAGCGACTAATTGCAATTGTTGCGATACAGCATAGGCTTCCGATTCGCGATGGCCATAACCAATAATCACAGATGCTCCAACGGTGGAGAGCGCTTCGGCAGCTGCGCGGCCAATACCGCTATTCCCGCCAATTACTAGCGCTGTCTTTCCCGCGAGGTCACAGGCAGACCATGACATATAGAATCGCCCCCTTTATTTTTCTCCTCCGTCCAACACCATGGCCCGCACTTGAACACCCCCCGTGGTGCATCAGCCCATTGCCTTATTTGACCGATGGCAAATTCGTATTCTCGGCATAGGCCTTCACGTCAGGATCATGTCCCGGTATTGTAAATTGTGCTAACCGGTGCAACAATTGGACACTGCGGCGTGCATCGTTCACATTAACCATGATGGTAGGCGGAATTTCTTCCTGAATATTCTCCACCAAATTGGCCGCATCTCCCGTGACCACCACACGCCCGCCAGGAGTTTGGACGACCACTGACTGGTGCCCCGGAGTATGCCCCGAAGTGGGGACGATGCGCACCCCCGGCACAACATCGTATGCCCCCTGCAGGAATGTCCAACGAAAATAATCGGTAGCCGAAAAATCCCGTTCGGAATAGGCCCAGGCTTGGGTTTCCAACGGCTGATTCGCATGGTGCCACTCGGACTCTTGGATGAGAAACCGAGCCTTAGGAAACACGACATTCCCACCAATATGGTCATAGTGCAAATGGGTGTTAATCACGATATCGACTTCGTCAAGCCTCCATCCGATTTTTTTCAACGCTTCCTCAATACCTTCATCGGAACTTTGGCGGCATCCCATGCCAAGATCGCGTTGTACCCATGCCGGATCAGAGATTCCCGTGTCAATCAGAATTTTGTAGTCTGCTCCCAAAATTGCGGCTGCCCATACCGGGATCCACAACGTCGTCCCATATCCTTTACCGTACGTAAGGCTCCCTTTGTCTACTTGCAACCAACCCATCGGCAACGCTACAACACTAAGGCTCATAGAATCTCCCCCTTTGTGCTTTGGTGTGGGTCCTTTTTATTTTTGAAACAACGCATTGACCTCCGCGTTGCTCAGCCAACCATCTAATGAGTCACTGGCAGGCTTTCCTTGCCCCAATGCCACCGCTTCCTTAAGAGAAATGGCCTTACTGTCTGTTATGCCTTGCATCCATGGCGCATTGGGTTCTGCGTGTTTTGTGACCACATAAGCCGCATTGACGAGTACGGCGTTTTTCAACGAGGGATTGATGGGATTCCCCTGTAAAACTCCCGGCTTAAAATGCTTACCTTCTAACAGCTGCACCGTGATTTTCAATGCATCAATCACAATGCCGGGCTGATAGTCGACTCCGATAGAGTCCAGACTCGGGTAAGTGCCAGCCCATTCGCGTAAGAAATGGAATGTGTAGTCCCCCGTCATGATGGGTAACGAACGCCCTGCCGCCTTATATGCTTGAGTGACTCCGCCAGCCATCACATCTTGTTCCAGAACCCCATTGATAGTTTTGTATGTCGACAATAAGGTACTCATATCAGACTCGGCTACCGCGGGATCCCACTTGCCGGGAACGGATGCCAGCACGTTAAGGTTCGGGTAGTGACTGAGTACCGCATTGGCCGCATCAATACGCAGCGTGTCGGCAGTGTTGCCGGGCAACCCTGTAATCTCTACAATGTTTCCCTTGCCATGGAGTTGAAGCGCAATCCATTTTGCCTCAATTTCCCAAAACGCGTAGTTATTCCCAACCACAGCATACGTATTCGCATAGGCTGCCGGATCATTGGTAATAACCACTAGGATGTGTTTTGCTAAAGCTCGGCTAATAATAGGACCTAAAGAAGTTGGTGACACAGGATCAATCATCAAGGCATTGACGCCTTCGTTAATCATGCTGTTCAGTTGACTGAGCTGAGTGGCCACGTTATCATCCGTGTTTTCAATAATCAGCCGGCTAATTACACCTTGCTTTTGCAATTTTGCCGCTTCCTGTTGTGCATCCGCCACATATTGTGCGCGCCAAGTGTTGCCAATGTACCCATTGTCAAAGCCGATCACAAAATCTTTTTTCGCAGGAGTCGAGGCGGCAGTAGTCGCCGATCCGCATCCGGCCAAGCCAGTTGAGAGCATTGCAGCAGCTACCATCGGAATCCATGTTTTGTTCCACCGTTTCATCGTAAATCGCTCCTTTGTAATGGAATATCGTGCCCAATGTCGTGTGACAATTCGCTGTCGACATTGCTTTCAGACTATTCTGGCAACAGGAGATTTCTGGTTCCTTTGTGATTTCCGAGCTACAGCACCATCCCCCCTCCCACATTCACTACTTCACCGGTTACGTAGCCAGCGTCGTCGGATGCTAAAAACGCCACCACGCGTCCTACATCCTCCGGAGTACCAATCCGTTCCATCGGAATTTTCGCCATCATAGCGCTGAACGCCTCCGGAGGCATTTGCCGGGTCATCGGTGTATCGATAAACCCCGGACAAATGGCATTGACCGTGATGTTCAGCCGTGCAAGTTCCCGTGCTGCCGTTTTGGTCAGGCCAATCACCCCCGCTTTTGCGGCCGCATAATTGGCCTGGCCCACATTGCCTTGCCAACTCGCTGAAGAGATGTTAATAATCCGTCCCTTCTTGCGCCCCCGCATGTATGGAACCACGTGGCGCATACAGTTAAACTGACCTTTCAAATTCACATTCACCACGGTGTCCCACTCGGATTCCGCCATTTTATGGAGCATCCGGTCTCGATTGATGCCGGCGTTGTTGACCAAAACCGCAGTCGGACCGAATGTCTCCTCACTAGTTCTAACCGCTGCTCCCACCGCCTCGAAGTCCGTAACATCCACAGTCATCGCATGACTGCCAGGAATGCTCCTTTCAGCCTCGGATAACGCGCTCTCGTCCAAATCGCACAACACCACCGTATATCCCCTATCGGCCAAAACCCTACTTATGCCATATCCGATCCCTCTCTGGGCTCCCGTCACGATTGCAATGGGTCCCGCCATAGGACATTCCTCCTCGGTTGTTTATCGTCGGTAATTTTCAAAAATCGCAGCAATCCCTTGCCCGCCCCCGATACACATCGTCACCATGCCATAACGCGCCCTGCGTCGGGCCAATTCATGCAACACTTTGACCGTGAGAATAGCCCCCGTAGCCCCAATGGGATGACCTAATGCAATCGCCCCGCCGTTGACATTCGTAATTTCCCAGTTTAGGTGAGCATCGCGCACGACCGCTACAGATTGTGCAGCGAAGGCTTCGTTCAGTTCCACCAGATCAAGGTCATCGACGGTCAGTCCGGCCTTTTTGAGAGCTTTTTGAATGGCAAACACCGGAGCATAACCCATCACTTCGGGCTCGATTCCAGCCACGGCATAACTTACTATCCGTCCCCGGGGCTGATAACCGCGGCGTTCAGCATCTGTAGAGCGCATCAATACCACAGCAGCGGCCCCATCATTGATTCCCGAGGCATTCCCTGCGGTAACGGTGCCTTTGTCGACAAAGGCTGGTTTCAACTGGGCTAGTTTTTCCGGCGAAGTGTCCCGCGGGTGCTCATCAGTATCAAACACCCTTGTCTTGCGTCCTTCCTTAACGGTAATGGGGAGAATCTCCTCCTGAAACCGTCCTGCGGCAATCGCCGCGTGAGCACGTACTTGAGAATCCCACGCCATATGATCCTGTTCCTCACGGGACACATGATAGCGTTCCGCCACCGCTTCCGCAGTCACTCCCATGGGATAGTGTTCAAACGGGTCGGTCACCGCACTTAACACGCCATCTTCCAACGGGCCATCGCCGAGACGTTTGCCCCACCGGTTCCAGACGTAATACGGCAGTCGGGTCATATTTTCCGCACCCCCGCCCACCACAGTGTCGGCATCTCCAAGAGCCAACCATTGGCTTCCCGTGATAATCGCTTGGAGACCTGAACCGCATAAGCGATTCACCGTCTGCGCCGTTGACGAAGCGGCCGGTCCTGCGCCCAACGCCGCTAATCGTGCGATGAAGGCATCACCCGATACTTGTCCCACGCACCCCAACACCACTTCATCGACCTGATCTGCAGATATCGCGGACCGCTGCAAGGCTTCCCGAATCACCTGTGCCCCTAGTTCGCGTGCCGGTACGTCTTTGAGACTTCCACCAAATGTGCCAATAGCGGTTCGCACCCCATCAAGTATGACTACTTCTTCTCTCATGTTCTTACCTCACTTTCCGCGTCGTTTTCTAATTGGCGTAAGAACGCCTGCAAATTGAGCCGCTCTTCGCTAAATATCCGAGCATCCATTTCTGCCAACGGCGTAGCTATCTGGGGTTCAAAAGCCATTTGATCCAAGATGTCTCTCTGCAAATCCACCCCTGGCGCAATTTCTTTCAATTCCCAGCCCGTCGCGGTTAACGTGAACACGCCGCGTTCAGTAATCACCACCACCCGCTGTCCCTGAGCTAAAGCCCGAGACCCGTTAAATGAAATCTGTTGTACTCGCGACACCCATTTCATAACTTGCCCTTCCGTCACGACCCGCAGTTGACGATGTTTAATGTCTACGTCCAGTCCCTGAGCAGTAAAGGTGCCACAAAACACCACTGTTTTGGCTGGTTGCGTAATGTCGATAAATCCTCCCGCTCCCGTAGCACGATCCCCCAATTTGGTCGCATTAACGTGACCTCGGGCATCCACTTCCCCAAATCCCATAAACGTCACATCTACCCCATGCCCGTTGTAGAAATCAAACTGATAAGGATGTTCAATGAGGGCATCAGGGTGTTGAGCAATGCCAAAATCGACGCCTCCGACAGGCCGGCCTCCGTACACACCCGACTCAACCGTAAGAGTGACCCATTCGTCGGCACCCTCTCTCAGGACTTCTGGTCCGATCACGTCATTTGGAATTCCGGTTCCCATGTTCACGAGGGCACCCGGTGTCAATTCAAACAACGCCCGACGTCCGATCACCCGGCGAACGTCTAAGGAGGGTGTAGCGACCCCCTCTAAAGTGGGACGCCAGCCCTCGTTGGAATACGCCGCGTCGTATGTCCAACTGGCCGTTTGCCGGTGCATCTTTTCGGGATTGCCCGCCACCACGACGTAGTCAACGTGGGCACCTGGAATTTCTACCTGGCGGGGAGGAATTGTTCCACGGCTTACGACGTCTTTGACTTGCACCGTAATCGCCGCATTATACCGGCGGCCGGCAAACACTGCAGGAAGAAGTTCCAACTTCATCGCTTCCTGTTCCGCACTGATATTACCAATACTGTCTGCTGCGGTTCCCCGCACAATCACCCAATCAAGAGGGATTTGGTCCAACCATAAGTACTCGTGACCTTGCAGGGTAACATGATGAATGAGATCTGGGGCTCCTTGGGTGCGCCGATTCATTTTTCCGCCGTCGATTCGCGGATCGATAAACGTACCGAGTCCAATTTGTGTCAAATGCCCGGATAATCCGGATGCCACGGACCGAAGCCAATGGGTAAACTGTCCTTGAGGAAAGCAATAGGCCAAGACCGTATCCGACGCAATTAAATTCATCCATTGCGGAGCGAGCCCCCAATGCGATCCAATAATCCGTTCCACCAGGCCTTCGTGTGCTAAATGTTGAATCCCGCCGACGCGATCACTTTGACCTGATCCATGCAATAGAGTTAGATGTTGAGGGTGCCCCTCTGCCAAGAAACGCGCCTCGATCGCACTTAAGATCGCTTCCGCCGCTCCGACCAGTGTCATACCGACCGTTAAAATTGTATCGCCATCATTAATGGCATGGGCGATCTCCATTGGTTCGACAAACCTCACCATATGCACCAGCATTACCTCCACGAAAACATTAATCGTTATACCGGACTGGCCACTGGCCCCGTCGTTTTGCGTTTCGCTAAATGATGGTCTAGTATCTTGATCCTCTTATCGCTATCAAAGCCATTGATACGGTCATGGAGCAATTTCAAGGCGGTACTGCCTAATTCATAGCGTGGTTGTACGACGGTAGTCAGCTGAATACCGGTGAGATCCGTGGTCCAAATGCCGTCGAATCCTACAACCGAGACCTCTTCTGGCACTCGCACACCAATCTCAGCCAGTCCTTGCAAAGCTCCCAAGGCCATCATGTCATCTCCAGCAAAAATCGCTGTCGGCCTTAGTGGACTTCGCATCAATTCTTGGCTATGCAAATAGGCTTCTTGATAGTTTAAATGCGCAAAGCGAATGAAGTGCGCAGGAATGTCATAGTGATGTTCCTGCATGGAGGCAATAAAGCCTTCCAAACGATCACGACTAGCGCTGGAATTCTCCACGCCACCAAGAAACGCAATCTTGCGGTGACCTAACCGAACAAGATAATCCACCGCCTCTATGGCGCCTGCACGATTATCCACACCGACATAGTCTGTATTGACCATATTGGTGCGACGATTGACCAAAACGTACGGCAAATTATGAAGGCGCCACGGGGGCAATGAATCATCGATGCCGACACTAGTCAAAATCAGGCCATCCACATGGCGATCAGCCATACGTTCTGCCGTCTCCATCAGTTCTTCCGGTGTTTCTCCGGCTGTAACAAGAAACACGCCATACCCTAATTCGTGCGCCTGTTCAACTACGCCCTGCGCAATGTCTGCATAAAAAGGGTTGGTAATATCGGGGATGATAAGGCCGACAGTTTGACTTCGGCGCGTCCGCAAAGATTGCGCAACGCTGTTGGGGCGATACCCCAATTGCTGAATGGCCCATTCCACTTGCTGCCGGGAAATATCACTCACGCGTTTGTTCCCGCTGAGGACCCCAGAAACCGTAGCCGGGGAAACCTTTGCCAGTTTGGCCACATCTTTAATTGTTGGAGTCAAAGACTTATCAGAAGACATTGTATCCTCACGCCAACCTTTTTTGATCGATTTGTCACACAATAGTGAATCGATTTACCCACATTATAATTAACATCATTCCTTACTGTCAAGAACAATTTTCCAATCCGTGTCTAATTTTTTACTAGCCTTTTTAGACCATAACTGGGCCATTCTCAAATCGACGGCTGGATGCGGAACACATTCACCGGTGTTTCCCTGAGGATACGATCGGACGCATGGGGCCGGAGTTGCTCCGTGCCTATAATATTCACAGTTAGGGGCCTGGCCGGATCGCCATCCTCGTATTTGAGAATGCCCGTTTCGATCTCGTCTAAGCTCGTCATGGCCTGCCGGACGGCAGGCGGTAGACGCTGGACGACTTCCTCAGCGATCCGCGGGCCCTCCGTTTGCGCCCACTCCATGATCGCGCGATAATTCTTGCCATCACAGTTCGATTCCGCTACTATCATTTGTACAACTCCTCCTCATCGGTCGGCCTGACCTTTAGGTGATGAGGAGTTACTTCGTCATTCATCGACCAAAATCCATTGCGTACAATTACCATGGAGCATAAGTTTGGCGGTACAATTACCGACGTACGTCATCTTGTAGGTGAATTTTGGCTAAGTCTTATAACACTTCACGGAGGATCTATGGCAAAATTCCCAACATGGCTCATATCCGTAGTCATAATCCTACTGTGGGGAACTACTTTTCCTGCCCTAAAATTACAACTACATTATGTATCTCCATTCGTTCTGGCAAGTTGGCGGGTTTTACCCGCAGGTATCGCGCTGGCGATCTGGGCGCTCATTCGCAAGCACCCGAGGCCATCACATAGCCTTTGGATCCAAGCGGCGGTATCTGCCATCCTTAACGTTGTCCTGCTTTATGGCGGTCAAATTGCTGCTAGTGCATATTTAAATCCAGGGCTTACAGCGGCGCTCCTATACCTGCAACCAGTGCTTGTAACCCTGTTTGCCCGAATTTGGCTTCACGAATCTTTATCCATTCGAAAAATCGTGGGGGTTGTAGTGGGTATTTTGGGCGTTAGCCTACTTGCCCTCGGTTCGGGCAACAGAATTTCCTTATTGGGTATCGGTTTTGCGGTATCAGCAGCGATAGGGTGGGCGTTAGGAACAGTGTACTTAAAGGAGCATAACCATGATTCCCCCACATGGTTTGTGGCGTTACAGTTCCTTTTAGGAGGAGTTTTTTTTACATTCGTCTCCCTGATCACGCCTAGTTCTCCGTCTCATTGGACATTGGTTTCGGTGGTTTCTCTTCTATACATCATATTTGGCGGTACAGCCGGGGCATGGATGCTCTGGATAGTATTGTTATCTCGGGGTGAAGCAAGTCGAGTAAGCACATACCTATTTGGTGTTCCTGCAGTAGCAACGCTTTTAGGTGTCATTGGTTTTAGAGAATCCTTTACTATCCGATTTCTTATGGGATTCATAGCCATTTCAGCAAGCATTCTGCTTGTCAACAGTAAAATCTCACGTAATGACCCTACAAAAAACGATCATCGTTTAGAATCTGATGGCTTGTTCCGGTAGAAGGCAAGTCTATACTGAGTGCGGATCGAAATTAATGGTGGGTAAACTCAGGAGATAGCCGCCAAAAGAGTTCATATGTTCTCGATGGAAGTGAACCACCTTTTTCGCTATGCGAGTGTTGGACATCTGCAATGCGCCCCACACCTAAGGTGGCGTGCGATAATTAATTTCATTTCTGCAAGAAAAACACGCCCTCATATACAACAATAGTCGTAGAGTAGAGTAAGAGGGGTTCTTCTGAACCCCGTCTCCTCATCGAACCGGACATGGGCTTTTCCCACATCCGGCTCTCCGACGACAGTTGCCCTTACGGGCGAGACCTGGCGGTCTCGGTTCTCTCTGCTGTCGATTCGAGTATTCCCGAGGCTGGGAATACGGCCGTTCCTAGGCCTTGCAGCCAATCGCGCCTTATCAAACCGTAGTCCATCGAAAACCTGTCGAAGTGGCCACCCTTCGCCTTCCCGCCGGGTTATGTTGTCCCGTGCGGTACTGCGCTACTATTTCGGCCTCCGACTCCCTGCCCCACCCGCTGGTGAGGGACTGACGGTCGTCGCATTGCCCTACTTTGTTCGACCACCGGGCCAGACAGGGTCTCACTGGGTCAGTATATAACCTTTCCAAGCGCGCCATCCCGAATCACTCAACAGTGCTCGCAGGGATGTTCACCCATTCCGCTCTCCGCTTACGCGGGAACCCAAAACCTCTGCGACAGAGGGCTT
>PXYW01000078.1:0-9020 GCA_003023695.1 Sulfobacillus benefaciens
TTGGTGCCGGGAACCGGACTTGAACCGGTACGACCATTCCTGGCCGGAGGATTTTAAGTCCTCTGCGTCTGCCTATTCCGCCATCCCGGCATGCGATCTTAGCGCGATGCGCCGCGTCCACCACGTTTGGATTCCGTGTTTCTCTTTAGATCCTGCAACCGATCTTCGCTATCACGCATAAAGCGTTGCATCTTGTCTTCAAAAGATGCTTGCGAGCTTGCTCGGCGATCGCGATCTCGATGATGATCACGTGACGACGGAGTCGACGTGCGAGGCTGCGCTTGTCGAATCGAAAGCGCAATCTTGCCCTTATCGTCCATCGACAACACTTTCACTTTAACGTGATCATTCTCTTTCAGGAACTCCTTGATGTCTTTGACATAAGCGTCCGCTACTTCAGAAATGTGTACCAAACCGGTCTTGCCGTTTGGCAACACTATGAAGGCACCGAAATGCGCAATGCCACTAACCGTTCCCTCTAAAATTTGGCCCACTTCTAAGTCGGACGGCATATGAAAGACTGAATCCTCCCGTGATTGGATTAAACGGTAGTGTCATTATATGACCGCAACCAAAGTACTGTCAATGGAAGCTCTACCTTATGGGAAAATTTTCTAAAACTATGGACCTGTTACTGCTGGATCGGGAATCGGTTGGGTTCCTTGAATCATATTTTTTACTGCCGTAGGGTTCTGCAATTGCCGAACATCGGCACGCAATTGACTTTGTTGCTCCCTAGCTACCGCAATTTTTTGATGCCATTGTTGTTCTTCACGCCATAACCCAACCATGTGCCAACAAGAGATTCCGATCCAGATAGTAAAATACACCGTCAATAACACCGTCAATGCACGGCGCCAACGAAATCGTACCCGCCTAACCTGGATCATAGGTCGCCCTCCTCTTCTTCGGCCTCTCCAAATACCCCCAACGGATCGCCGGAAATCACCAATACCACTTGATAACCCTTAGTTTTGGCTCGATTGTACAGCGTTGCCACTGTTGCCGGGGACAATCCAAGTCGCTTGGCAATCGTTTCGGTATTAACCCCGGTTTCTTTTAAAGCAACGACTTGCCGCTCGCGAAACGAAAGCTTTTCTAATCCCCGTATTTCTATGTTCATTAGATCACCAGTTATCCACAGGTTGTGTACAAAATGTGTACAAATTCACTACAAACTTATTACGTGGTTTCCCCATTATAAAAGATCTCCCAGCTAATTGGCTACTCATTAGGAGGAGGAATTTTTGCTGTTAATAACTTTGCAATACTTCTGCGAATCCAATAAAATCCCGTAAACATTGGCCAAGTGAAATAATAGACACCCCGAGTTTGAATGTGGACTAAAAATGCCAAGCCAGGAAAAACTAGTGGAGCGGCTAGCCATACCCAAAGACCATAGCCGACAAGTATTGCGACCAAGCTCCATACATTAAACATGCCCCATTGGGTCCAAAATAAAATCACTAAATAACCGACGGCTAATACCACAAAAAAAAACCAATCCAAAAACTCACTGACTCCAGCTAATATGTGCCATTGACTGCGGAATGCGCCATAAATGGTTGCTAACAACCCTATCGCCACTCCGGTTAACACCCATACATCAAGAATCCAAAGGGCGGTCGGGTACATTTCCACAACCCCCTATCGCCACATTTTTTTCCAGGCGGTGGGAGATTTGTTTCCTACGTTCTTACGACTATACACAAGCGCGTCAAAATCCCCTTCCGCGCTGAAATGCCCCACATCTAAGTCAAGCTGGTTAATCCGCAGGTTATGTCCTCGAATTGTTAGCATTCCCATATCTGTCGATAGGCTAATCGTATCGTCATCGAAATTGTCTACATGTTGGACCCCCTCGATGACGAGTTGTTTTCGATCCGACAACGCCACGGTGTGTTGTCTCTTCGGCAGTTTATCCCTATGCTCTATGGACATTTCAGTCGCTCCTCAATTAAAACTTTGTCAGCAGTACAGGGAGCCTTCTAACGCCCTACCTGGCTGATGCGGAAAGTGCACAAATAGACTGTTTGCCAAATTCTATGAGAGCAAGTCTCTGGTTATACCTAAGCAATGCACAAGACTCCACGGACATAATTTTCATTTCAAAATTTCGGGTAGATCGTTTCGAGTGTGGAGAATTCTGCTATGATGCGAGCATCGCTGCAACTGCGGGAGGAATGACGATATGACGGCATACTCAACGATTTTGTTTGATTTGGATGGCACGCTGACGGACCCCAAGGTTGGCATCACTAAATCAGTTCAATATGCGTTATCAAGGCTCGGTATTGACGCTCCTGATCTCGACGCATTGACGCCCTTCATTGGCCCACCGTTGCACATCGCGTTCCAGCAGCAATATCACTTCAACTTTACTCAAACGCAGCTCGCCGTACAGTATTACCGCGAGTATTTTTCTGTGCATGGGATATATGAAAACGTTCTGTATCAAGGAATCCCGCAACTGCTCACTTCGCTGAAGGAAAATTCAAGAAATTTGATAGTCGCAACATCAAAACCCACGGCGTTCGCCCAGCAGATACTTTGTCACTTTGGCATCGATCAGTTCTTCGATCAGGTTGTAGGGAGCAATCTGGATGGCACACGGTCAGCCAAGACGGAGATCGTTGCCTGTGCTCTACGACAATACCCTCAACTTCCATCGACAGATTTTGTTATGGTTGGGGACCGCGAGCACGACATTATCGGGGCCACCAGCAATGGAATTGATTCCATAGGCGTAGGGTATGGCTATGGTTCAAGGGAAGAACTGTCCCGAGCTAACGCTACATACATCGCGGACACTGTGGAACATTTGCGCAAACTTCTCTAGGCTGCCTATTTACCGTCTCCGTGATTGTTGTTGGTGACGTTCGATGGCAATTGCAATAAGGCGATCCAACAATTGAGAATAGGGCACTCCGGTCACTTCCCAGAGCACGGGATACATGCTGTATGGCGTAAACCCCGGCAAGGTATTAATCTCGTTTAAAAACACCATGCCTGATCGCTCTTCCCAGAAGAAGTCAACGCGGGCCAATCCGGCGCAGTCCAAGATATGAAACGCTTTGACGGCAAGTTGGCGCATTGTTTGAGCGACCTCGCAGGGAATATTCGCGGGAATGGAGAGATCGGTGGTACTATCCTGGTACTTCGCGGCATAGTCATAAAAATCATGTCCGTGTACCGTCACCTCGCCCACTACTGAGGCCTCCGCATCGTACCATCCTAATACCCCCACCTCGAACTCACGAGCATCGACACCGTGTTCGATGATGATGCGACGGTCAAACTGTTGGGCCGTATCGATCGCGACCTCTAGTTCCATGCGATGTGTAGCCTTCGAGATCCCGATGCTGGATCCTAAGTTGGCGGGTTTGACAAACATTGGGTAAGCAAGGCTTTTCTCCAAATGGTCCAGGGTTAGTGTCCGTTCTTGGATCCATTCGTGCCGACTAAGTCCGTAGTAAGCAACTTGAGGAATGCCCATCGCTCCCAGCATTATTTTCATTGCGATTTTGTCCATTCCCAGCGCTGATCCCAAAACCCCCGATCCCACATATGGCAAGCCCACCAGTTCCAGTAACCCCTGGACGGTACCGTCTTCTCCTAAGGGGCCGTGTAGAACCGGGATCACAACATCCATCAATCCGGTGAAGGTTTCAGGACGAAATGGTACTTGCCGACCATCAATGGCTTGGGGTGTCTGTCGCCTATTCTCAGTCGATCTGACAAACGAAGGCAACACGGGAGCGCGCCCGGTTTCTACTCTCATGAGATCCAAAGCGGCATCGCCCGCCATCCATCTCCCCATTTTGTCAATGGCCATTGGGACAATCTCATACGTCCCCACCAATGCCTCCATGACGGCATAGGCAGACATCATGGAGACGTCGTGTTCTTCTGACTGACCACCAAACAAGACACCTACTCTTAAGGCCACTAACTAACCGCCTCTCCTCAGCACACTTCATTAAACTATCATAGGGCTCCCTCAGCCGGATTGCCATGCATTTTGGTTCTCACCTCTTGACTACGGAGCTGCAACGCCATCGGCGTAAATCGGAGGTCGTTCAGATCCTCATCTTAGACCTCTCGGTATAAAGTGGCAGCATCTTTAGCGGCCACATTTTCCCTTACTTCTAGTACCTCTATATTAAGTGCCCGTGAGCCCCATTGGATGTCAATGCGATCCCCCACGGAAACCTCATGACCCGCCTTCACAACCTTGCCGTTAACCCGGACTTTCCCTGCGTCACACACCTCTTTAGCAATAGTACGGCGTTTAATTAGGCGGCTCACCTTTAAAAATTTGTCGATTCTCATGGTATCCCCTCATTGTTGTTTACTGGTCTTTTAACTATACTCTGAATTCCATGATCCTCGATAAATTTGTCCCGACTATCTTTTGGACTTTGACCCCAATCGTTCAACAAATCAAGAAGGTATCTGATAATCTTCTAGCGAAATAGTTCCATTCAATACCATTCCCAAAACTGGAGGATATCGAATTCATGAAAATTCGTGCTCGCGACCTCGGTCTTCCGTTTGATGGCGTACCAGGATACTACAATGCAATTACTGATGTTCTCGGCGTGGAAGTCGGGTTTACCACTCTCATATCTGGAGAGGGACCTCTTCAAGTGGGCCGGGGACCGGTACGAACTGGGGTCACCGCCATTTTGCCCAGGGGGAAACAAAATCGGATGCACCCGATTTGGGCGGGATTCTTTGCTTTAAACGGCAACGGCGAAATGACAGGTACTCACTGGATTAATGACGGTGGGTACTTCACCAGCCCCATTATCTTGACGAATACACATTCTGTGGGTATCGCCCATCAGGCTACAGTGCGATGGATGATAGAACGTTATCGTGACCAGTTCATCGGGGGCCACTATTGGGCCATGCCTGTGGTAGCCGAGACTTATGACGGTGTACTTAATGACATCAATGGGCTGCATGTTCACGAACAACATGTCATCGATGCCATTAATTCCGCTCAGCGGGGACCTGTAACAGAAGGTAACATCGGTGGTGGCACGGGAATGATATGTTATGACTATAAAGGGGGAACTGGAACCGCATCGCGGACGTTAATGGTTGATGGAACCACTTACCACGTCGGAGTATTAGTTCAAGCCAATCATGGTATTCGCGACTGGTTTACAGTATTAGGAGTCCCTATAGGCAAATTGGACCCGGATCGAACGCTTCGCAGTGGAAAGGAGCAGGGCTCAATCATCGTCATCATAGGAACCGATTTGCCCATGCTGCCCCACCAACTGCGGCGGATTGCTAAACGCGGCCCTATTGGCATTGGCCGCAACGGAACTCCCGGCGGCAATAGCTCAGGCGATATGTTCCTAGCATTTTCGACGGCTAACACCACAGAAATGCCACACGAATCTTCCACCCAACTCACCATGGATTTCATCAGTGATGAAGCGTTTGATCCCATATACCTTGCCGTTAGCCAAGCTATTGAAGAGTCTGTAGTCAATGCGTTGGTTGGCGCGGAAGACATGACAACGGTAAAGCCTTACGGCAAGACAGTCAAAGCCATTGATCCAGAGCGTCTACTGCGCTGGGTTCGGCAGTATCGTTCCTAATGCCCACCATATGAAAACCAGGCCGTCTCCGACCTGGTCTCGCCGTGTGGATTTGCCCGTTATTTTGCGACGGATTCTTTTAATGCCTTGCCCGCCTTAAACGCTGGCACTTTGCTGCCAGAAATTTCGAGGGTCGCTCCGGTACGGGGGTTACGTCCCACCCGTGCCGCTCGCTGCCGAACCTCAAAAGTACCGAAGCCAACGAGAGAGACCCGGTCGCCCTGAGTCAATGCTGCTTCAATCGATTCGACCACCGCGTTTACTGCTTTTTCTGCGTCTTTTTTGGTCATCCCTGCGCGCTCCGCGACTTCCGTCACTAATTCCGCCTTGTTCAACAATATCCCTCCTGGGTACATAGTGTTTACCAAAACCTAGCTTCGCTCCCACTATTCGCCAACAACTCGCGAAATCCTTTTTTTATCCGGAAATTTCCCGTTTCAACCTAGTTCAGACGGCCGATTAAGGGATGCAATCCGTCTCCATAATGCCCATTCGACGTCCAGATGGTGCTGACGACCAACTTCCGCGATCGCCCAGGCCGCATCTGCTAGGATATTTTCCAGTGTTCCCGGGTTATTGGCAATATATACCTGAATGAAATCTAGCACGGATTGGAATGCATCAGATTGAGGAATATGCCCTTGTTTCCCTTGCCGCTTAGCCATCACTAAGCTAGGATACACCCAGGTGGCCGCTGCATCAGCATGCCGCTCCTCAGCCTTGATTTTTTCCCATTGATCTTTGACCGCCTCCGCATTATCCGCATGAGCATCCGAAAATACGTGAGGATGCCGCCGGATCAACTTGTTTACTTCTCGGCTCACCACCTGGTCTAGGTGGGCATCCGAAAGCAATGCGCTATGAAACACCACTTGCAGCAAGACGTCACCAAGTTCTGCCTGAAACGAATCTAAGTCATCAGCAACTAGGGCTTCTGCGGCTTCATAGCTTTCGTCAAGCAAATACGGCAGGAGCGACTGAGAAGTTTGCTGACGATCCCATGGACATCCATTGTCGGATAATAAACGATGCACCACATAAATCAACGGGCCGCCCGCTTCAGGATTCGCCGGCAACTCGATCTGAGCCTGCGGATCCAGCGTGACTTCTTTAACATCCCGCCAATATAACGTTTGCGGTGGGCCGTCAAAGCTAGGCCACCAACGGATCGGAGAGTCCAAAGGGAACAAGTGGCCGAAGGTTTCCCAAATTTCCTCTCCAGAGAGAGGTCCTCGTACCATAAAGCCCTGGCTATCGCCATTCGAATCCCAGACCCATTGTCCCATAACGGTTTTCACCTCCGACTCCTAGCAGTATAACAGAGGATCGGCGCATGGCAAAAATTTCAGCGATCATTCCACAATGTTGCAAGGGAGCCCAATTCGCCTACTCCCGCCATCAAAATGCCATACACTGTAATACCCAAAAAAATGGCTGCTGCTGTCATCAACAACTCCGGCATGGCTCCGCCAATCTTGAGCCACACTTGAATGCCAATTACCATCAATACCGTGCCTGCCAACGGCCACAATGATCCTGCCAGTAAGCTACCGGGGTTGGGCACAATTTTCTTCCAGTCCCGCCAATTCGCATAGGCGGTAATAATTCCGGCAGTCACTGTACCAATGGCTGCCCCCCGAATCCCTAATCCGGGAATCGCTGTCAACCACCAGGTTAACCCAAATTTCACCACGGCTCCAATTACCAAGTTTTTTACTGGAATCCACCCATGGCCAGCGGCCTGTAACGATGAACCTAGTATCTGCTGAATCGCGAGAACTGTAGCACCAATAGCTAAAATCTCAAGCGCCCCGCTGGCTCCTGATTCGCCATAAAGCAATCGGGTCAATGGTTGTGCTAGAATAATGAGTCCACCACTCATCGGCAAGCCGATCAACCACACCAGATGCGTTGCAACAGCAACTCGTCGCCCGGCTTCCGCACGGTTCCCACTAGCCATGGACCGTGCTACCGCTGGAACCAAAGACACCGCTAATGCTGCTCCGACTACCATGGTAAGATTCACTAAGGGCATGGCCTCCCCGCTCAAGCGCCCGAACTGGGCGGTTGCCTGCTCCATAGTAAGCCCCGTCATAGTAAGCCGCAGAGGCACAAACATAGAGTCTGCGAGCAACATAAGGGGGAATAGCAGTCCAGAGAGCGACATGGGCAACGCGACTAAAAACAACCGTATCAAATCCCTAACAGGAATTGGCCGGGTTAGACGAAATCGCGGTTGATGCTGTATGCGCCGCCATAGTAGATATCCGACGCCGATTCCGGCACCCACAGGGGCGCCTAATGTGGCTCCCGCGGCTGCGGCCACAACGCCCCGCGGCAGTAACAACAAGGCCATGGGAAACATTACTGCTACCCGCACTATTTGTTCTAAAATCTGGCTCATAGCCGTGGGTGCCATTTCCTGCTGACCTTGAAAATATCCCCGAAAACTAGCCTCAATGGCCACAAAACCCAATGCAGGCGCCAAGGCCCGAATCGAAAGAGTCGCCGCAGGCTCGGAAAATAAAGTGCGAGCAATCCATGGCGCCGACATCTCCATGGCAACCGCGAGAACCACACCCACCGCCCCTAGAACTACTTGCGCCCAAGCACCCAATGCTTCGGCACCGGAAACATCCCCGCGGCTAATTTTCTCTGCCGTTTGCTTGGATAAGGCAGTGGGAATACCATTAATTGAAATAGCTAATAACACCGCATAAAGGGGGTAGGCCATTTGAAACAGTCCCACCCCATAATCCCCCAGCACTCGGGGCAAGAAAATCCGATATACCGCGCCAATTAGTTTGGAAACGAAGGATCCAATCGACAACCAAAAGGCGCCCTGCCAGACGGTGCCACGACGGTTCTTTTCCATTTGGCCTCTCCTTATGTTGCCGCACTCTGCTTTTGCAACATATGGAGCCTGGCCCCAAAAAAGACCTCAGGCTATCCCCGCATCTTGTTAAAGGTTCGGGCTACGGCATCTAACGTCCGTTCAATATCGCCATCTTGGTGAGCCGCTGACACAAACCATGCCTCAAACCGGCTGGGTGCCAGATAAATGCCTTCAGCCAGCATCAGGCGGTGAAATCGTGCGAACTGTTCTTTGGAAGCTAAGTTAGCAGTGTCGTAATCCACTACCGCAGTCTCTCCAAAAAACACCGTAAAACCTGAGCCGACCCGATTAATCGTAATCGGAATGTCGTAACGCTTTGCCAGGTCTAAAATCCCCTTCTCTAGCATACGTGCCAATTTTTCCATTTTCGGATAGGGGTTCGTGGTCCGCAAAATTTCTAATGTCTTTAATCCAGCGGCTGAAGACAAGGGATTGCCCGCCAACGTTCCCGCTTGAAACATTCCACCCAATGGTGCCACGTATTGCATGATGTCGCGTCGGCCCCC
>PXYW01000078.1:9139-13279 GCA_003023695.1 Sulfobacillus benefaciens
ATCCTCTCCAAATACCCAGGTAACGGTGCAACAATGCCCATGTTACCAACTACCGGTTCCGTCAAAACGCATGCCACTTGATCTCCCCTGCGTTCCAAAGCTTCTGATAACCTGTCAAGATTATTAAATGGCAAACTGATCACATCCTGGGTCACTCCCATGGGCACTCCTAGGCTGTCTGCAGTTCCTACCGTCGAAGCCCCAGAGCCCGCTTTAACTAATACTGCATCGCTATGGCCGTGATAGGCTCCTTCAAACTTAATGACCAAATGCCTACCGGTAAACGCACGAGCCAACCGGATGGCAGACATCACCGCCTCGGTGCCGGTCGTGGTCAGTCGCACCATTTCCAACCCTGGAACCGCTTCCGCCAAGGTCTCGGCCAGAATAATTTCACTAGGGACTGGCGTCCCCAACAGCGTAGCCTGGGCACTCGCTTCTTGAATCGCTTGGGTCACAAGTGGATGAGCGTGGCCTAAGATCACCGGACCAAAGGCCGCGAGATAATCAAGATATCGATTCCCATCGACATCAATCATGTAGGCCCCTTCACCCCGTGCCATCACCAATGGTGGATCGCCGCCCACACTGCGAAAAGATCGAGCTGGTGAATTTACTCCGCCCGCAATGACATGTTGGGCTCGCTCAAACCATGTTTCATTCATGAATCATCCTACCTTTCTAAACATGTCAAATTCCTGAGTTTGTGCTCAGCACATGGTCCCCCGTTGGCAACATGGCTCTTGGCTGGTACAGATTGTTGCATGTCGAGGTTTTGTCGCAATCTTTAGCCATATGTCTCCGATCACATGCCATAATAGGGACTCCTCACCACCCCCCGAAAACCGAAAAGTGGTATTATGTCCCTACCATAGACACACACTGTACATATTAACCCACAAGGAGAGAAGACATATGGCAAATGAAGAAGAAGTTTTGCGTAGTGATCATAAGGCTCATGTCGCTGCAACCTACAAAGAATACACCGATGCAGAAAACGCGATTCGAAAACTCATTGATCGCCAAATCCCAGTCGCTAACATCTCATTAGTAGGGAAAGATTTCTCAATTCACGAAAAGCCGTTAGGATACACCACCATTGGTGGAGTCGCTAAAAAAGGGAGTAAATTTGGGGCGCTTTGGGGCGGTATTATTGGTCTGCTTATGGGCTTTACCATCTTCTTCATGCCAGTTACCGGTCCGCTATTGCTTTTTGGTCCCATTGCCTACGCACTAACCACTGCAGTAGAAGGAGCAGTTTTTGGTGGACTCGCCGGATTATTAGTAGGGTGGGGATTAAAGCACGAAAAGGCGTTGCAGTTCGAAAAATCTGTGGAACAAGGGGAATACTTGGTAGTCGTCAGTGGTGATGAGGAACTGATGAGCCGAGCGTATCTGGTATTGCAGTCAACCGATACTATCAACTTAGAACAATTTCAACCAGATACCGAAAGCACCGCCTCATAAAGGTTTCGCGGTCTTCCATTGCATTGTCAGCCAACGGCCTTGCCTTCCACCAAGGCCTGTTTGGGTATGCCCTCACATCGCAATGTTTTACACTCAAATATTTTGAAAAAAGAGGAAGGGCCCCTTGACATTCTTTGGCACAGATTTAAAATAATGATGAACATCAACAATAGTCAAAGTCATTGGAGGGGTGCTGCCATGAGCTTTCTTCCTATTCAACGTACCCAACCCTTAGAGGTTCGGGATCCGTTTATGGAGTTGCAAAACGATGTCAGTCAACTATTTAACCGGCTATCCAGGCTGTGGGCCGATGACGGGATTTTCAGCGATCGTCCGCTAACCACGCCAACAATGGACATCGAAGAGGACGATAAAAACTTCTATATCCGACTTAGAAATGCCGAACACCACAAAGAGTCTCGGCGTTCATTTACCACTGAGCGGATATACGGACGTTTTTATCGAGAAATCATGCTACCCGTGGAAGCTGACGTCGATCGTCTTCATGCCAGTCTAAAACATGGGGTATTGACGGTTACTATGCCTAAGTCTGCAAACACCATACGGCGATCGATACCCATTGACAACACTTGATGACACCCGGGGACAGGCTGAGCTCTCCGCATGAATGATCCAGCGGAGGGCTCATTTGTTGGTTAGTGAACTAACTCGCAGTATCATTGGCATCGGTAGGAACCGTTGCCAAGGGATTGTCAGGAACAAGGCTCGGGGCAATACCTCGCAGCATATCCGTTAGTTCGGTCGGTAAAAACAACAGTGTGTTCTGATTAGATTTCACCGCCTCCAACAACACATTTAATCCCCGCAATCGAAACGCCACTGTGGATCCTTCGTAGACATGTGCGGCTTTAAGGTATTCTTCCGCAGCAACTACTTCCGCCTCGCCATAGATACGTCGAGCCTCTTTTTCTGCCTGCGCTTGAGCCTTGCGGCTCAACATTTCTTGGAGGGAATCGGGAATTTTCAAGTCCCGCACCTCGACGTTTTGCACTTCGATTCCCCATGATTGAGCCCGAACCTTTATTTGGGTAGCAATTTCCTCGTCCAGTCGGCGCTGCCCCGACAGTAGAATTTCCAAGTCACTTCGACTTACAACATCGCGTAATGCAGTTTGGCATGCCAAGTCTATCGTTCCTCGATAGTCTTTGACCTCTAAAGCTGCACTTTTAACATCAGACACTTTCCAAAACAATACCGCCATCAGCGTTACCGGCACCTTATCCTTAGATAAGGTGCCTTCCGTGCTGAATTCCGTCGTCGCGATCCGTTTGTCGATAATAACGGCACGTTGAAATCCGGCCCATACCACATTGAGTCCCGGCCCCGTCTGCCGGACCAGCCTGCCAAACGTAAACACCAGCATCTCTTCCCATTGTTTAACGATTTTAACTGACACTGCCAGATAAACGAGGATGACCACAATAATGACCGCTATGCCAAGGTTCATTTTTGAACCCTCCTTTGAGGTCCTATTCCCGTAGAGAACGTGGCCTTGGTCTCAGTATACGCTCCTGCAAACGTTGCAAGTAGCGTCAGTTTGACCATCAAATCGTGTTTAAAGAACCTTCGTTACAGCCTTGGTGAACCTCAAACAAGGCAAGAACAGTTCACAAAAAGTTGGGAGTGCATTGACCTGGTCATAGATTCGGAAAAATATCTAGAAAACTTCCGGGAAATTCTTTCGCATCTCTTTCATGGTCGGCAAGGATGCCATTGCCCCAGGTTTGGCTGCCGCTTGAGATCCCACGGCAACGGCAAATTGGGTTGCCTTATGCCACGTCCATCCCTGGCTCACGGCCCAAACCCAAGCTCCGTTGAATGCGTCCCCGGCCCCAGTCGGATCGACAGCTTGTACTTGTGGTGCATTGAAATGCACTCGGGGCTGGTCCCGGGGAATCATCAGTGCCCCATCTTGACCTAACGTCACCAGAATCAACCGAAGTCTCGGATACTTTTGAAACAGTGATTGGGCTTTAGGTGCCCACATTCGCCACTCAGAAGGGTTATGTTGTCCCAATAATTGAGCCATTTCCACCTGGTTTGGCGTCAAAACATCCGCTTCGTCCAGTACAAGTTCCGTCATGCCATCGACTGGCGCTGGATCACATAACACCAATCCAGATCCTTGATGTGTCCACCGCATCGCTTGCAATGAGACCTCAGCGGGAATCTCGCCTTGAACCAACAACCACCGACTCCGTTCCAAGGTCTCACGAAAGGGATGCAAGTCCACGGCATCGAAATCTCGGTTAGCCCCGGGTACATGTAGAATGTATTGGCTGTTAGGGGTAATCACCGGCACTGCGTATGAGGTCGGTGCAGTTAGGGATTTGTCAATGCCATCGAGGAGTATTCCCTCTTTTTGTAACCCATCCTGGATAAAGCTTCCTAGGGGATCTCGACCAATCTTTCCGATAAGAAGAGGAGAATCGCCGAGGCGCCGAACCTGGACAGCCTGATTGGCACCCTTACCTCCGACAAACATGGCAGCGCGGTTAGCAAGGACAGTCTCGCCCGCGGCAGGTTGTCGCGGCAGCCAAATAGTCAAATCGACAACTAAACTGCCCACCACTACAATGCTTGCATCCATTGTCGATACCATCCTTTGACACTATAGTTATTTGAGTACGGCGTCTGGCAAGTATATTACCG
>PXYW01000078.1:13389-25215 GCA_003023695.1 Sulfobacillus benefaciens
CGATGTGGCTGGGTTCGATTCCCAGGGGCCGTCTCCACTATCTAAAGGGTACTTCCGATTCTGCTGGCAATGTTTTTCCGGGATTGAAGATATTGGCTGGATCCAATGCATTTTTTATGTGCCACAAAAGCTGTCCAGACAACCCCTTTTCTTCTTGCAGATACCGCGTTTTTCCGATGCCAATCCCATGTTCCCCGGTGCATGTGCCGCCATGCTGCCACGCATACCGAATAATAGTATCGTTAACTAGCCGCGCCTTATTTAGTTGATCCGCATCTGTGGGATCCAATCCCATGACGACATGATAATTTCCGTCGCCAACATGGCCCAACACCGCACCCTGGATCCCATATTGCGTTAATGTCATTCTTGCGTGCCGTAGTGCTCCCGCAAGCTCAGACAGCGGGACCGCAGTGTCAGTAGTGAAAGGCCGCGTGCCTTGGGAAGCCGCCAATATGGCAAGCGCTGCTCGATGACGGGCGTGCCACAGTTCATGGCGAGTCTTTGGATCCCACTCAATGACAAAGTCGAACCCTCCTTCGTCCACAATTAAATTCGCACTTTGCGCCAAATCATCCAGCACGGCGGATCTATGATGACTGCCAAACTCAAAAAACAAGGTTGCCTTAGTGGGAAAATTCGTCCCCTCTACTTGGTTTACTGCGGAGATTGTTTCCTGATCCATAAGTTCAATTCGGGTGGCGGTTGCAGTAGAGGAGATAATAGCCATGGCAGCATTACCCGCAGCCTCCACGTCATCAAAACACGCTCGGGCGGCCGCGATATGCTGTGGTATTGGGTACACCTTGAGGGTAAGCTCCGTAAATAACCCCAATGTGCCTTCAGAGCCAATAAATAAATTCACTAGCTGGTACCCGGCGGACGATTTCATCGTCGCACCTCCTAATCGTGCTACAGCACCATCAGACAGCACCACTTCAAGACCCAACACCTGTTGGCGCATAGCACCGTAGCGAAATGCCTCGGTTCCCGCCGCATTGGTTGCGGCCATGCCCCCCAAAGAAGCATCAGCGCCTGGATCTACAGGAAAAAAGAGTCCGTGTGGACCCAACGCCCTGTTTAAAGCGGTACGCGTGATTCCTGGTTGAACTTGGACCACAAAGTCCTTTGGCCTTAGAGCAACCACACGGTTCATTCGACTAAAGTCAATGGTAAGTCCCCCATGGATCGGGATGGTATGGCCTTCCACACTTGTTCCCTGCCCGTACCCGATGACTGGAATCTTTCGGGACCGGGAAAATCGCACAAGCGCAGAAACCTCCTCCGTACTCAGCGGATAAACAACTGCGTCGGGTCTATGGGGAGGATGATAGGAGAAATCTTGAGCATGAAGGTCCAGATCTGATGGCCCGGTCACCACCCGCTCGGAATCTTGAATTATCTCTTGCAGCTCTTCTATCCATGCTACTGCCATTGGTTTATCCCCTCTTGGGAACCAAAGAACCCGTTACGGGCTCCCCATTCCCTAAATGTCACCACCGATTACAGCTTACCGTTTCCTCGTCGCTTGTCATAGTGCTTTTAGCTCTTCATGTGGCATCGGATCCCGATTCCATGTGGTCCTTATGAAGCCGACTTGTGTTTCAAGACACAGCCCAGCGGGGGGCCTGTTTATTGCCCGCATGATCACAGTACAATGGTTATCTTGAGGTCGTCTGCACCGTCTTGCGCATGGGGCGCAGGGTCGCTTCCCAACGCTCAAGTTCATCAAGCATCAACGCCGCAGCTGCATCCAAGGGCTCGTTAGATTGAAATTTGCCTTCCTTAATCGACTGCGATACGAAGGGAATCGTCACGGCTTCCGGTACCGGCACCATTTTTAGGGCAGTCACCACTTGTTTCGCCATCTGGACCGCTCGAGTTCCTCCCGAAACGCCGCCATAGCTGACAAATCCGACCGGCTTATATTGCCACTCTTGAGATAGGTAATCTATGGCGTTTTTTAATGGCGCAGTAAACCCGAAGTTGTATTCAGGTATGACAAAAACAAACGCGTCCGCAGCCTCAACCATACCGCTCCACCGCCGCGTATGAGCATGTTGATATTGGCGAAGACGCGGATGGTAGGGCTCGTCCATGAAAGGTAGTTCTAATTCCTTGAGGTCAACCAGCTTAACGTCAAACTTTGCTTGTTGGCGGGCAACACGATGAAACCATTCCCCTACCGGAAGACCGACTCGACCCGGCCTGGTACTGGCAATAAGAATCATCAATTCTGGCATCATTAACACCCCTTACCGACTTTTGCCTGTCTCGACTAGATGGTAAAAAATTTAAAGCGAGGATGGATTCCAGGGCAGTTTTCCATTACTCCCGCTAGCTTAGGGATAGTGTGCTCAAGTGATTGGCGACAATACCGAACCCGCCGCCACAGACGTCATCTTAGCAAACTCATGGCGAGTTTACTATGGTTAGTTTGCTCCCTATCGTAAGAATATTACTTTTGTTTGCCTATGAATTACCGAATGCGGTAGGCAGTCCGTGTGTTAACCGTTCGCGAAGTGGAAATCCACAATCAGGAGTTTAATGCCAGTCCTCGTTTTCGCAGAAACGAACCGGCCTCTCATTATGGACATGTGAAAAACGTCCCTTTTGCCAACGTCGAAGTCATAGGCTCATCGACGATCCAGACATCTTCTCCCCCCGCGCCTGAACTCTGGATTATTCTTTCGAAATGTTGCAAGCACGTTACAAGAGATAGAAAGCCATGCTACACTAGATTCGATTAGCATGACGGAAGGATGTTTGTGGCCATTTCCCCATCATTATTAATAGCGGATGACGCAATTCGCCAATCCATAAAAGCCTTGCCCGCAAGATACTGGGATTTTGCCAGTGCTGATACCAAAGAATGGACCCATGGATACCACAGCTATCCAGCCATGATGATTCCCCAGATTGCGCGGGGCCTGATTGCCATTGTCCAGCGTCACCAGCCTGGCATTCGGTCGCTCTTCGATCCCTTCATGGGGAGTGGCACTAGTTTGGTCGAGGGGCTTCTGGCAGGCCTTACTGTAGTAGGCTCCGATCTCAATCCCCTGTCGCGGTTAATCACCCAAGCCAAGACTACCGCGTGGGATCCAGACGCATTGCAATTCTGGGCGGAGACGCTAACCGATTACGTTAAAGGAGTTCGGACCTCTGAGACAGACCGGCCCCAGTTTCGCAACATGACATTCTGGTTCAAGCCCGCTGTCATTACCGACTTGGCCCGCATTAAGCAGAGCATCGAAACCGTCATTCCAGAGGAATTCAGACCGTTTTTTTGGGTCGCCTTTTCCGACACCGTGCGTTGGGTGTCTAACAGTCGCAATACGGAATTTAAGCTATATCGCCTTGATGAAACTCGGTTGGCGCAATGGAATCCCGATGTGCTTAGGACGTTTCGCAAGGTCATCGCACGCAATCAGATTGGCAACGCACGTTTGTGGGAGCGAAGACCTCTCCCTCCGGTCTCATTATATGCATATAACGCCATGGACTTGTCAGCCTTACCCGATGAAACCCTTGATCTCATGGTCACATCCCCGCCCTACGGAGACAGCCGAACCACAGTAGCTTACGGACAGTTTTCGCGCCTGTCGTTGGAATGGCTAAATTTAGTAGAAACATCTGAAGGGCCCAGCCCGAATAAACTGGATCAAGCGATGCTTGGAGGGCTCGCCTCCAATGAACTGCATCATACCCTACCATCGGAAACCTTGACGGCGGCACTAAACCAAATTGCCCACCACGACAGCGGACGCGCCCGCGACGTCCTGTCTTTTTATCAAGATCTCGACGTCACTTTACGAGAAATTGCCCGTGTTATGCGGCCTGGCGGTTATCAGTGCTGGGTTGTCGGCAATCGCACGGTTAAAAACGTGAAATTATTAACGGATCGTATTATTACAGAGCTATCGGAACGCCATGGATTAGTCCCGGTGGTCAATTTCACGCGGACGATTCCCAACAAGCGCATGCCCAAGGAAAATAGCCCGTCAAATCAAGTCGGGGCCAAGGTTGCCACCATGAATGGAGAACAAATTTTTATTTTGCGTAAAAATTAGCCTCCCGCCACGCAGAGATGGCGGTTTTTGAGGTTTTTCTTGATGTGGCCCCGGAAAAGGACATCATTCTCCGCCGGCTGATGCGAAAGAAGCGCCGGGAGTTTCCTGCCATCCTGCTCCTGCCGAGATCTTGAGCGAAATTCCCCGCGCTCACTTAACCCAAAATTCCTAGACACGCGTTAATAAAATACTGTACGATCTTCTCTAAGTGGCAAGAAAAAACTTGAAGGGATGTAAATATATGCCGCTTATAGTGATTGTAGAGGATTGGCATGGCAACGAAGTGCCTAAACCCGCCATTCGCTGGGATCTGGCTTGGCCGTTATTCTTACCAGACTGTCCGGGCGATCTCCCTCAAGGGCATGGTCGTTCGCTCATCTCGATAGCTCATTGGTTTTGGGAAGCCATGGGCCAGATCACCGGCTTCCTGAACCAAGACGCGCCGGGACAAATTTGGTTCATTACCCCGACCTTAACAGTAGAAGCCCGGGAATTCGTTATCCGTTTGGCATCGTTTTGGTCCACCCAAATCTATTGTACTCATTCAGAAGAAGCCGCCACCTTCGATCCCCATTCGCATACCAATTGCTGGATAGCGCCGGTGGTAAATTTGTTTCAACCTCCACCTGTACCATCAGCAAGAAGTCGGCTCAGCGATCCCTCCCCAGACGCTGCCCAATATTTAATGCCGCTTTTGGGGGTTGGACGCGCATTCATGCGGGTGGAAGAGATCGCCTCAGGGCATGCATCTGCAAGGCTTCACAGCCATTCTGCCATTGATGAGTATTATCTTATTTTGCAGGGGGAAGCCACTTTACGTATGGCCGACCGAGAAATCATGCTGAAGCCGGGTGACCTCATTGCTAAACCTACGGGCCCTGATTTAACTAGCCATATCTGGGCTAACAAAGAGCAATCGGTAACAATTTTAGACATAGAAGTATGGCCAGATAACTCGCTTTCTGCAAAAGATCTCGTGACTTATCCCGATCACCGCGAACTATTCTTACGAGGCCAGGGCTGGGGAGCGATCGCCCCATTGGACATTTTGCAATCTCCCAAGGATTTTCGAAAACATTATGACGACGGCTATACAAGGACCACGGATCACCGCATCGTTTCGCGATCAATCCCTGGGCACCCACCTCGCTCAGATCCCTAGAGTTTGTGGCGGGAACTAGGCCTCAAGCCCAGTTCCCCGCCCGATTATCCCTTCACTTCTTGCAAGGTAACCGCCCGTCCAGATGGTTCGCCAACCTTTTTCACCGCAGTTCCCGTAGCAACCACTTCCATGACGTCCTCAGAACGGTGGATAATCTCGACGTTGACATTTACTACCGCATCAGCGTGAAGCGCATCCGCTTCTGCCTTCATTCGCTGCAACGACAATTCGCGAGCAGTATACATGAGTTGGGTCAATTGGGTTAATTCGCCCCGCTGCATCCCTTTAAAGGCGGTCGCAATACCGCCGCTGACACCCATGCTCATCACGCTGTTGCCCAAAACAAACCCTACTGGTTGATACCCGCTGTCAGTAATTAACCAAAAATCCATGGCCGATAAATTGCTGGTAGCAGCACCGGCTTCGTTGTGCTGTAACCCGTTGAGTTCCTTGACCACCTCATCCATTGAGGTTAGAGCATTGTTGCTGCCAAATCCAAAGGGCATCTCTTCATCCACCTTCCCGTTCTTCATTTGATTAGGCGTGACCGCAACACGTGTTTCGTGACTTTACCAGACGGTGTTCTGGGGAGTTCAGACACAAACCATACCTGCCGCGGTCGCTTGTACCCCGCTAAATGCTCGCGGCAGTACGAAATCACCTCAACTTCAGAGAGGGTCATGGATTCGCGAACGACGACCACCGCACAGACCGTTTCAAGGTACTGAGGATCGGGAATTCCGATTACGGCCGCTTCCCGAATAGCTGGATGCCGCATGAGAACATCTTCGATTTCCACAGGATAGATATTCTCACCGCCACTGCGAATCATGTCTTTTTTGCGGCCCACAACCCGGAGCATCCCATCCTTGTCCATCGTACCTAAATCGCCGGTATGGCACCAGCCATCCTGGAAAGTTTCTTCGGTTGCTTTAGGATTATTCCAATATTCTCTGACTACCACAGGACTGCGGCTCCATATCTCTCCGGTCTCTCCAACCTCAATCTGTTGACCATCGTCGCCGACTACCCGAACCTCACACAGCGGCAAGGGAGTACCCACACTATCCGCACGGTGCATATCATAAGGGGAGTCTAAACTGGTAATAATCGGGGTTCCTTCGGTCAATCCATAGACTTGCGTCAGCTGAATGTGGGGAAATTGCGTCTGCAGCCTTTCAATGGCCCATGGCAACAGAGGATCCCCACCGGAATAGATATGACGCAAGGGCGCCAGGTCATCAGGCTGTAAATTCTCAATTTGCAGGAGGTCATAAATCATGAAGGGAAACAAAATAGCATCGGTCACCTGGTATCGCTTGATCATGGACAATACGCGTCCTATATCAAACTGTCCGCTGCGCAATATGACCACTTTCCCTCCCATCATCAGTGTGGGCAAGCCAATATCCTCGATCGCGCCCACATGATACATCGGACCCGTCATCAATGACACCGTATCGGCACTAAGGTGCCATCGCATCACTTGGATGGCGCCGAACCACAATAAATTGCCCTGTGTCCAAAGTGCCCCCTTAGGCCGCCCCGTTGTTCCCGAGGTATACATTAGCATAGCGGGATCAGATTCATCGGGCCGATAGGCAAGCTCCGTGTCAGACCCCTGATCCAGCACCTGCCACGGCTCGGCCCATGATGGTAGAGAAGTGCTCGTCGGTGCTAACAAAATGAAATGCTGTATCGGCAGCGAAGCAGCCAAAGGTGCAATTTTATCTACCATACTAGAGTCTAGGCAGAGCACCACAGGTGATGAATCCCTAAGGATATACTCTAGTTCTTCAGTAACCAAACGAAAATTAATCCGGACCGCAATGGCCCCCAATTTCGTAATTGCTAAATATAACCCTATATATTCTAGGGAATTCTGCATCACAATGCCCACGCGTGAACCGGGCACCACCCCGAATGTAGCCAATGCATTGGCATATCGATTAGAGATTTGATGGAGGTCCTGATAGCTCCAGGAACGCCCATCCTCAAATGCCACGGCGATTCGAGGAGAATCTTCAGCGGAAACTGGTTTCCGAAATGCCCGCGTTATCCAACCAATGTCCAAGAATAACGCCCCTTTCTAAAATCCGAAAAACCCTGTCGTCAATCCTCTCCCATAAATAGCCCATAAGAAAGCATTCAATCCAAACGCCACCCATGCGATATTAACGCCCGCGCGGCCATCCTTTTTTGGCCACATCCCCTCTAGCATCGCACCATCTGTGCCTACCGCGCGCTGCACCAAAATAGTCAGCAAGGCAATTGCACCATATAGGATGTGCAAAATGACTTTAGGACGCCCCCCCATAAGGAACAATGATGTGCCAAACACTGCTAGCAGCAGCGTGTTGATTTGGACCACCGTTTGCCAAATCCAAAAGTTTTTCGGCAACGTTCCCCGGCTCCGCTGAATCAAAGCTGCAATAGCCAGCCCTCCACTGACAATAAATCCAAAAATAGCTGTGGCAATGTGACCATATAATAGCAAAGTATAAATCAAGAGGGTTTCCCCACCTCCTTCGTTAATTAGCAAGAAAAAAGGGGGACCGAGAGTCAACGGCCACCCCAAAAATCATTTATGATGATTATGTTTCCCCTGTCTTAATGGCGCAAGTACCCCCATCGCGATAAAGGTGCCCAACAATATTGCAATGACACCGACGATCATAATCACTCCATTTAATTGCTCAAAACCGATGCTCAAAGTTCCGAAGCCCAAGATACCCAGCACACTGCCCACAATCATGCGAAGCATGGCCAACCATTTTCTAGGGCTAGGACGAGCGGACACTCCGAGCACCTCCTTGGTCGCCAGTTTGATCTGACGGCTCCTGATGCTCCTGATAATACCGCTTCCAAATCAGGCGGTAAACCCCTGCCCATTTGGGCACTTGATTCCATACTGGAATCCATGGTGTTATTGCCAGCAATAGCCATACCCCTAATCCTAAGCTAAGGGCAATCGCGTCGTTGGCGGGTGAATTGGCCACAAATGGCCACTGATAAATCCAAGTGGGAATTGTCATCCACCATGCCCCCGGGTATCCTTTGACCGCCGGATGGATAATCCCCCATTGGGTACCTTTCAACTGCAATGGACCAGCTATATCATGTAATGGTGCACCTTGTAAAAACAGCAGATAATTTTGGTTGTTAAACCGCGTGACTACTTGAGGATTCCGAATGAGGGCTCCTGACATGAGGCCACTGCGCCCGAGATGCAAAGTATCCGCCATCAATGGTGCCAAGGGCCCATATTGCCCAGGCGGCAGTATCACCCTCCCGTTCTGGTGATAAGCGTGTGCCAGTGCAATCGTAAACTGCCTTTCCCAAAACGCTTGCTGGGACGGCGAAGCGTGAACGAATGCCGATAGGGGCGCGCGAATGGCAGGATTGATCCGAGCTGCCATGGTTAACGGTTTAAGGATAAAGTCCTGGGCTGCATTAATAGGATGCAGTATTCCGACCATTTGTTGGATGCCACTTTCCACATTACCTGTGCCATGATTGTATGGGGGACCGTAATTAGCGATGCGCCCCTGGCCATCAAGTGCTCTTATAGCAACCTCTTCAAAGCCAATGGGATGCGTCTTTGCATAATGCCTTATGGTCAATGGCTTGGCCTCAGGCACCGAGAACAGTATAGATGCCAGCAATACGATGACCACGACAATCATTAATGTTGCTGTTAGGTGCTTGACAAAGTCTTCGGGGACCATTCGATAATCGTCCACAACATCGGCTGCCATCTCATCGCCCCTTTTCCGGTATCAGGCCAGGAGTTTTTGAAGATGAGTTGGCAGGGTAAGGAGGCACAACACTTTTGAGGCGCACCCGAGTAATGTGTGCCCCGATAAAAAAGGCTAATACCAGTGGCATCACTATGACATGCATGCCAAACATCTGGCCGCTGTTAGTCAAATTTACCCACCCCAAACCTAACGCATTTAACCCATCTTTGGCCTGCACGGCATTCCACTGGGAATATAAATCTCCGTTGATTAAGAACCCGGTAAATGCTGTGGGAATCGCCATTAATAGAGCAATGGAACCCACCAACCATGTTAGGCCTCGACCGCCCCGCCAGGCTCCAGTAAAAAACACGCGCCACAGATGAAGCATCATGAAAAAGAAAAAGGCCTGAACGCCCCAAAAGTGGGTAGCGGCAATAAACCGCATTGCCCCGTTATATGACCAAGAGGCAGGCCCATTGGCAGCGAGAACGAGTCCTGATATCACCAACACAACAAAACTTGATGCAGTCAAAGACCCCAGCATATACATGAATCCTTGCGCATATTCCGGCATTGTATCGGGTAACCAGGTATCGACAGACAGAATCGCCCGCAGCCGTTTTTGTGAGGCTTGAGTCCAATTTGCCATATCTTTATCTCTCCTTCCCTCGAATTTCCTGAATGTGGTGATGAGGCGATGGAAGCATTAGACCGACCACAAACGTCAAAAGAAACAACGCCTCTACAATGAAATTGCCGCTGCCAGGTGTCATAATCTCCTCCTCTTTGTTCTCTGAATCTCTTGTCAGTTGTTATCATGCCCCTGCTACGACCTTTCCCATGCAGAAAGGCACGGACCTGACAACCCATAATGGATGGATCAACCAGGCCCGTTGCTGAAAAATTCGTCATTGATGGGTTATAGAAAGGAATGGCCACAAGGTTAGAAGAGGCCTAAGCCCGCCGCTGGCCCAAGTTAAATCGGAGTATGGCGAAGGTTTTTGGATCATATCGCGTATGCCGCATCTCATCAATTCGGGGCGCTAAATTGTGCCTCCAATTGCGCTAAAACTGGTCTGATACTGAGTTGATCCCAAACGTCCTCCCCACGGCAATACCCGCGTATCACGTCAGCAAACATCCTCGCGTAACGTTCGAACCACATTCTTCCATAGTGTGCGTTAGCCCCTGCCGGGTAGCCAACGTAGCCAAGGCCCCTACCGAAATCGCGCAATGTTCGTAACCGAGCCATGGATTCAAATGACAAGGGAGCGTCATCTAAGGACGTGACCACATGGGTTTTAACCAATTCCGGCCGAATGTACAACATGTTTGAGGTTTCCATCAACCCTGCATGCACATCCCCTGGCTTCCCATATCCAAACAATTGCTCAGCTTGCCCCGACGCTACATCCTGCAACGGAAACCGCTCATAGCCATTAATATAGCGAGCTCCAAACTCTTGGTTGATAGCTGCGCACACCTGTTGAGTGGTCTCCACAAAGGGCGGATCGATGTGCGAGGAGACTAAAACAGCCTGCGTCAAGCCATTGCCGGCATACGCACTTAAAATGTCTTTGAGAAAATCATGATAATGTTTTTTGCGAATGGATACGGAGCCAGGAAACAATCGCGATAACACTGCTGGAGTAAAGTAAAGGGGAGGCGCCTTAACCGCCACTTTCCCGCACTCCTCTTCCAACACTGTCATGACTTGGCGCGCCATCTCTTCAGCCGCAAAGATGTCGGTTCCGAGCGGAAGATGCGGCCCATGCTGCTCCGTGGGTCCAATCACCATCACTAAAACGCGACGGTCCCCATCTATTGCAGCAATATCTGTCCAACTTGAGTCTAATAGTTCTATCATGTCGGTCACATCCTGTACGACGGTAACGTGCTCCCTCTAGCCTAGCACAATTCTCAATTACCGTCGCTAACAGCCACTGGGTTTCCTTAATTCAGCAGGATTCGCGCTTGGCGGGTCTCTTGGATCTTCCCCCACTACCAGAATCTCCTCACAATAAAACTCTGAATTCAGGACAAAGTCAGTAGGTTTTTAGAGTTTGACCGTGTAAAATCTTCTTAATTCACTAGATACATCCGTCGCAGATATCAATAAGGGATGGTGAGAACTTTATGAGCTCTCCAAACGGGGCGCTGTTAGTAAGGAATGTGAGGCTCAGGACTTCCACGGAACCATTAGAGGTGCTGATCGAGAACGGACAGATTACCAGTATTGGAAGACACCTGGATTCCTCATATCCTACTCTTGATGGAATGGGCGGTATTATGGTGCCCGCGTTAGTTGACCCTCATGTCCATCTCGACGCCGTTTTAACCGAAGGATTTCCTTCCCCTAACCGTAGCGGCACGCTGATAGAAGGAATTGAGCGGTGGAGCCAACGCAAGCCCTATCTTACCGAACAAGACATCATGGACCGAGCCCAAGAAGCCATTCGGTGGCATATGGGTCATGGAGTTCTTCACATCCGCTCTCATGTGGACGTCTGTGATCCGAGCCTCACAGCCCTTCGTGCCCTCATTGCGGTTCGAGAAAAGGTTCGTCCCTGGGTAACCCTGGAATTGGTGGCATTTCCCCAGGACGGAGTCTTTTGTTTCCCAAATGGTCCGGAACTTATGGAAGAGGCCATGCGTCTTGGAGCCGACGTAGTTGGGGGAATTCCCCATTACGAATGGACCCGGGAAGACGGGATTCGCAATGTGGAGTTCGCATTTAATTTAGCCTTGAAATACCAAAAACCTATTGACATCCATTGTGACGAAACGGACGATGAACATTCCCGATTCTTGGAAACGGTTGCCAACTTATGCCGCCGCTACAGTATGGCAG
>PXYW01000078.1:25342-26510 GCA_003023695.1 Sulfobacillus benefaciens
TTTTGACACCTATCCCAAACGCCGAGGGATGACCCGGGTTAAAGAACTGATGGCCGCCGGTGTTCCAGTTGCTGCTGGTCATGATTCGATCATGGATCCTTGGTATCCCCTGGGAACTGGCAGCCAGCTGTTTGTAGCGGCAATGCTCGCGCACGTGGGACAGTTGACCGGATCCGAGGAGTTGCAAGAGGCATTTAATAGTGTGACTGACTATGCTGCACGGGTGATGAACCTATCTCGCTATGGCGTCGGTGTGGGAGATATGGCAAATTTGGCCATTTTCCCGGTTCCTTCGGCCGTTGATGCGATACGGCTGGTGCCACGTCCCACATGGGTCATTAGCCACGGGACGGTGGTGGCAAAAACTCCCCCCGAAGAAACCACTGTGCAATGGGACGGCAAATTCCAGACCGTCACTTATCTTCGGCCGCATCACCATGTGGGGTTGTTAAACGCCGATGAATGATGAAACCACGATTTCGCATTGGACTGCCGAAGACAATTTACCCAACCAAGTGCCAACCCAATATCTAAAACCCATGACCGCCGTATGGGCTACCAGCCTTGGAATTACCGGAGTCGTTATAGGACTGGCATTGGCGACCTGGCTCCCCCAAGCCTCCTTGTGGACCCGCTGGGCCGAGTATTTTGCTATCGGTTCCTTGGTTGGACTCGTGGCCTCTTGGCTGGGCTTAGGCGGATCCATTATGCTGGTTCCCGCATTGCTGTCGTTGCCGGGCAATCCGCTATCCTCCCATCAGATCTCCACAGCAGCCGCATTACAGACAACGTTTGTCGCCGCAATTGGTTACCTTTCGTACCGACGCCAAGGGTACGTGGTTCCTAAACTATGGTGGCAGTTAGGCTCTTTGGGTGCAGTGGGAGCAGCCATCGGTGCCTTGCTATCACGGTACTGGTATCCCCTTGAGCTCGATTTTGCATTTGCTTTCGTAAGCCTATTGGCGGCAGTAAGCTTGTTTGTGCCACGACGGTTTGGACATGCTCGCGCGCCTCATCCAGCACTTTTTGCTATTACCGTTGCCATCGGCATTATTGGAGGAATCACCGGTATGCCAGGGTCCTTTATCCTGACCCCGGTGGTACTAATGACCACAGGTTTAACCTTGCGCCAATGCCTAGGAACGGTTTTAGGCGCAGTGTTTGTCAT
>PXYW01000079.1 GCA_003023695.1 Sulfobacillus benefaciens
CCAAGCGAACTGTAGGCACGGTCAAGGCATTTTGGCTCACATACTGCGCTATTTCTCTTGGCGTCGTAATCCATAAAGCCGAAAGAGACTTCGCATACCTAATAAACCGGTGAACAACCGATAATAAACCGGGACGTCCACTGACGTGCGGATGCAGCGTCAACACACATACGCCTCCTCTCTGGACAATGCCGTCCAATTCGGCTGTCCATATTTCATAAACTGCAGAAGGCGCACTAATAGTGTGACTCCTGGTCACGTGAGTATGTCCCCAAAACTCCACGTCATCTAAGTTCCAATGAATGGGAATTTCGAACAGAGTTTGTCCTGTCTCGATAGCCAATTGGTATACTGAATGGTCCCCCATTAAACTCGAGTCATAAAGAACACCATTACGGCATAATAGATCGGCTGTCCATTCATTAAATTGCCAGGACGGTGTACGATAGCCTAAAATGGATTGATGGGAGATACTACCCAAAACGTCGACAGCCTCTTTGATGATACGCGCCTCGTCCTCTATCCCCAAGTTTCTGACGGGTTCATGCAAAAATCCGTGAGCTCCAATCTCGTAACCGTAGGTCGTAAGCGTTTGAACCACTTGTGGCCACTGCTTCGCGATATAAGCTGGTACATAAAAGCTGGCGGGAATTCCCGCTTCCTGAAGCATGCTAAAAATTGCCGGCACTGCTCGCCGTATCCCGTATTGTCGTTGTTCAATTTCGCTGACATCGTGATGAGAGGTTAGACCTCGGGAATAGTAGGGAGCCTCGTCGTCCACATCCCAGGTCACACATAATGCCGCATGAAAAGACGACGGCCATGTATGAAAACTCGGGACACAAGGAAATAGATTGCCCATTTTAGCCTCCATGTGACGCCTGCAACAGCTCCTGTCGGTCTGTTGTAGTCAGAATGCCGGCAGTGCGCCCACCATCGACTATAATTGTCGTGCCGGTAATAAACGACGCCCAGGGAGAGGCCAAAAACACCATCGCGGCAGCTGCATCCATTTCCCCGGAGGTTCTTCCCAAAGGGATCGTCTCGATCATCTTTTGGGTATATTCCGGCGGCAAAGGACTGTCGCCACTCCCTGGCGCAAACCCTGGAACCACCGTGTTGACACGAATTCCAAACGGGGCAAGCTCTAACGCAAAGCTTTTGGTGAGCATTTCCAGCCCCGCTTTAGAGGTAGAATAATGGCCATGGCCAACTTTGGCGCGAAAGGCTGCCCCCGAGGAAATATTGATAATCGATCCGGAAATGTTTTGGTCAATCATTATCCGCGCCATTTCTTTTGTCAACACAAAAGGTGCCCGCAAATTGATGCTGAGGACTTGGTCCCAAGAATCCATTGTCATCGACAATAAGGGTTGCAGGGGATAGCGCCCGGCATTGTTGACTAATACATCGACACCTTCCCAGTGGTTTTTCACCTGCTCAGGAAGACGGAGCACTTGATGAAGATCGGACAGATCCAATGGCGAGTAGTAAGCTTCGGCTGCACCTAATTCCAGTGCCACTGAGGCCACATCGGACTTCGCTTCCCGGCCCGTTAGGTAAAGGCGGGCCCCCTCCTGGGCAAAGGCACGCACAATCCGGCGCCCAACGATGCCCGTGGCCCCTGTGATCACTACCCGTGATTCTTTTAAAGATATGTTCATCCGCAACACTACCCTCTTTCATGGAAATTCGATTTAACCTATTTATCGTCGAGCAGTCGGGGATCAAGCCGTTGCTGAACGTAATCTCCGACACGATTAAATGATAGCACCACTAAGAAAACTGCCAATCCGGGAAAGGTCATCAACCACCATGCCTGCGTAATGTAATTTTGTGCTTCCGATAGCATGTTCCCCCAACTAGGCGCTGGAGGTTGTATTCCTAATCCCAAGAATGATAGGGCGGCCTCGTACATAATCATGGTGCCGATTTCAAGCGTGGCCATCACAATGAGCGGGGCCAGGACATTAGGAAAAATGTAACGCCACATAATCCGCAAATTCGATGCTCCCAAGGATCGGGCTGCCTGAATATATTCGGCTTCTCGCACTTGAAGTGTGGCACCATAGGCTACTCGTGTGTAAATCGGCCATCTCGTGGTGCCTAAGACAAGTATGGTCGACCCCAGCCCCGGCCCGATTACCGTTACAATGAGGATGGCTAGAAGCAAAAAGGGAATCGACAGCACAATGTCCGCCAGTCTCATCAAGATTATGGCAATGGGCCCTCCAAAAAATCCCGACACTATGCCGAACAGGGTTCCGATAGATCCCGATACTAGGACCGAAGACATGGCCACTACAAACGACACTCTTGCTCCCCAAATGAGTCGACTGAGTTCATCGCGACCTAAGGTATCCGTGCCCAACCAGTACAGGTGGCCATTAATATCGCTCCCTGGTGGTATCAATCGCACTAACAAATTGCCTTGAAGGGGATTGTCCGGGGCGATCCATCCCGGGACGATAGTGGCGATTACCAGTGCAGCCAGGACAATCCCGTAGGGTGTTAGATGCCACGGGATCCGCGATGACCTCGGTCGACTGTCATTAGCGATGTCCATTACCTCACGTTCCTCAACCACGAGATGTCCCTCCTGATAAGCGAATTCTCGGGTCGATAACTGCGAAAGCCACATCGGTCAAAAAATTCGCCGCGATGTAGACCACAGCCCCTAATATGACAATCATTTCCACCACGGGAAAATCGAGTGATTGCACCGATTGTATGGTCAATTGGCCTAAACCAGGCCACGCAAAGATGGTTTCGGTAATCACCGCGCCACCAAGTAGATTGGCAAGTTGAAGTGCCACGACCGTGACTATCGGCACCGCCGCGTTTCGCAAAACATGCTTGACAATGATGATCGATGTACGTGTCCCTTTAGCGGTAGCGGTCCGCACATAATCCTTACGCAATTCGGCAATAACTGTAGAACGCGTCATTCGCGCCACAGCCGCTAAAGATAAGCCTGCCAGAGTGACTGCAGGTAGGACGATTGAAGTGACTCCTTGAGCTCCGGAAGAAGGAAACCAATGCAACATCACACTAAACACATAAATAAATAGCAACCCCGACCAAAATGCTGGCATGCTTTGCCCCGCGACCACAATGGGCATTAACACGCGATCCAACCACGACCCACGGTAGACAGCCAAAACAAGGCCTACCGGAATTCCAATGGCAACGGTGATGGCCAACGCGGCAAATGCCAAAGCGGCTGTATAAGGCACCCGACTAGCGACGATTTGCGCTGCGGGTTCATTTAATGCGTACGAAAATCCAAAATTTCCGTGCGCAAGATGGCTTAAATAGGTCCAATACTGATCCAACAAAGGTTTATTCAGACCCAAGTGCAGTTCAATTTGGGCTATTTCCCGCGCCGTGGCATTGGGTGGTGCCAACAACAGCGCAGGATTCCCCGATAGATGTAGAATGAAAAAGACGATGGTGACAACCCCCCATAGCGAAACCAACGCCTGAAGAAACCGCCCGAGCACAAATCTCACGTCGCCATCAGCCTCTTTCCATTCTTTGGTTTCTGGTGTTAACAGCGGGAGCTCTGTCGAAAACGATCATTTCCATCCCATCTGCGCGACGAAAAAGTTTTCCAGAGGGTTTGGTTGCCATGCCAAATTTTTGCTAGCCCCATACAAGTCATATTCTTGCCACAGCCCCATGGCTGGCGCTTGGTCATGCAGTATTTGGAGAGCCCGGTCAATAGCGGCCTGTCGCACGGACTTGTTTAAGGTGCTTTGTGCTGCAGCAATTGCCGTATCAAATTGCGGGTTAGACCAGCTTGACCAAATACTCGTCGAATAAAACATCGGATACAGATAGGTCGACGCATCCGGCCAGGTCCCTTGCCATGCACCCATACGCAAATTTCCCCACGTATGTGTCGGGCTTTGAACTTTTTGCAAATAGGTGGCCTGAGTCGTACTCACAATTTTTACCGGGATACCCACGGCCGAGAGCTCTTGTTGGATGGCTTGGATAACAATGGTGGGATACGATGGCGATGTGGCGAATACCAACGGTGCCCCCGTATAATGCGCTTCTTTCAGTAGGGTCTTCGCTAAAGACGGGTTATAGGTATATCCGGGTATACTCGCATCATACCCAAATCCCACAGGTGTCAGTGTGGTATTCACTGGGGTCGCATAGCCCTGCTCGATGGTTTTAATCATCAATGGAATGTTTAACGCATGAGTAATAGCCTCGCGCACTAACACATTATTTGTCGGAGCCTGGTCGGTATTAAACGCTAGATATGCTACTCTGTCGGTCGGCGTGGTTAACAACTGCAGGCTGGAATTGGACTGAATCGTTGCTGCCTGGTCGGGTTCTATCGGAAAGGCAATATCCGCCACCCCGGATTCTAGGTCCGACACTCGGGTGGCCTCGCTGGGCACCGCGCGAAATTCCACTGCGGGGAACACCGGTTTTTTCCCCCAATAATGGGGATTCCTCACTAAGGTTACGGTCGACCCTTGCACCCATTGCTGAAGTTCGTAGGGACCCGACCCGATAGGATGGAGGTTAAAATAGGCATTGCCATGGGCGATTATATAATTTTTGGGGACAATACTCAAGGTGGTCAAGTTGCCTAAGAGGACCGGATCGGGCTGCGACGTCGTAATCGTCACATGATCGCCGGAGGCCGTAACCGATTTCACTTCCGCAAAGTTGGGAGCCTGCGGGCTATCAAATGAGGGTGAGATGATACGATTTAAGCTATAGGCTACGTCGGATGCAGTTAACGGTTGGCCATTGGTGAATTTGATACCCTTGCGAATCGTAAAAACCCACGTGGTCGGGGAAGGATTACGCCATGCAGTGGCTACATCCGGTTCGATTGTGTCCGTTTTGGGGTTGTCGGTTAACAGCTGATCAAAAATGTTCCGATAGACCCAATAACTTTCCAGATTATATTGCAATCCCGGATCTAAGTTGGATGGTGCTGCATCAAGATCAACAACTAATGTATGCGGTATAGCGCTGACATGGGTCGCACTTGCCGTTTTGGCGGATGTGCCACACCCAGCAAGCAGCACCATACTCGCGGTCCCTAACCCCATTGCCCACACGGTCATCCGTCGGCTGCTCATCATAATCCTCCTTCAATATCCACCAATTCGTAATATTGCCTAACTGGTCATACCACAGACCTATTTCACAATATAGCATCAGGTTTTCGCCATAGACAAGGGTTTTGGGGAAAAATTTTTGCCTGGCTAATTTACACCCCCGGACGGCTCGTGATACTGTATCATTAAAAAATTGGTGATACCACAGACCAATTTATCAGATGAGAGCACCACATCGTGCCATTGAAGGGATGTTTCTAAAGTATGGATACCGATTATTCCGCAATATTCGACACCTACCACCTCGCATATGACGGTCAGGTAATTGTGTCTGGCATTGATGATTCGATTACCATTCTGCGCGACCAGATGGCAATTCCCCATATTATGGCACAGACTGTAAACGACGCTTTTTTTGGTCAGGGATTTGTTCATGCGCAAGATCGGCTTTGGCAAATGGAGTCAGACCGCCTTCGGGCATATGGGACATTGTCCGCTGTTCTCGGAAAACACACGCTTAACCAAGATGTCTTTTGGCGTCGATTAGGGTTGGAGAGGAATGCTAAAGACGATTTTCAGAGGTGCTCGCTGCCAGTTCAGCAAATGTTTCAATCTTATGCGCGCGGTGTAAACGCCTACCTGTCCAGCAATAAACTGTCACCGGAGCTGGTCTTATTAAATCATCGTCCAGCACCGTGGAACCCATGGGACGCGATCGCCGTATTTAAGTCGCGGCATCTTTCGATGGGGCGATGGGAACACAAGCTATGGCGATTGCAATTAGCCCAAAAGTTTGGTGTGGAAGCGATGGCCACGTTACATCCTGTGTCGTCGCATTTTCATGCATTGTCTCAAAATAACCGCAGTTTATTAGACGACCTCAGTGCCATGATACAGGGCATGCCGCAATCCATGGCGGCACTGTCTGATAGAGACGAGGGCGGGAGCAACAACTGGGTGATCAGTGGCCGACACACGGTCTCTGGCAAGCCGCTGCTAGCAGGAGATCCTCATCGGGCGATCGAGATACCTAACGTCTACTATCAAAACCATCTAATCAGTGCGGAAATCAACGTCATTGGGTTTTCCTTTCCCGGTACCCCTGGATTCCCGCACTTTGGCCACAACGAATATGTCGCCTGGAGCATTACGCATACGGCCGCAGACACCCAAGATGTTTTTGTTGAAGAATTTGACAAAAGACGCGTCCATGTGCGTCAGGGCACCACCTGGGCACCTATTGAGAACCGTACCGAAATTATCCAGGTGCGAAATCAAGAGCCTGTTTCCATTCAGTCCATGGCCACCAGCAACGGCCCGATCATCACCTGGAATGAAAATTATGGGTTAGCGCTAAAACTGGCCGCCCTGCAACAACCTAATCGCACTTGGGAGTCCTTATATCACATGTTGTATGCAAAAACGGCGGAGCAATTGGATCAGTCCATGCGTGACTGGGTTGATCCTGTGAATAATCTGCTATATGCCGATATCCACGGCCACATCGGTTATCGCATGCGCGGAAAGCTGCCAGTTCGTGCGCTGGCCAATGCTTGGCTCCCTGTCGCGTCAAAGGACCTTGAACATGCATGGTCTGGCTTTGTGCCGTTTGAGGCTATGCCGCACATCACCGATCCTCCAGCCGGATGTATTGTGACCGCCAATAACCAAGTCTACGAGGACACTTTCCCGTACTATGTGACGTTAGACTTTGCCGCTGATCATCGCGCCGCTCGAATTCGCGAGGTGATTCTTCGCCATCCAAAGTGGGACGTTGACGATATGCGCCACATCCATGGCGATATTCACTCAAAATCCGCCGAGAAATTTCTCCATACGTTAGCCATGGCAGAACCAAACACCTCGGATGGACGACGATGGCAAGAAATATTGGGCACCTGGGACGGTGATCTTTCTTTAGATACGGTATATCCCACAATTTATAATACCGTGCGGAAAATTCTAGTCAAAAAAATTATGACAGCGTGCACAAATGAGGCGTGGTTCCAGCAAACACGGACATGGCCTGCTGTTATGTGGCAATTCTCCCGACTTACCTCGCACCTGGTAAATATTTTAGCGGATAAAACGCATCCTATTACATTGCTGCTTGGAAAACGATGCGGTGAACCTTGGGGTTACGCGTTGGATGAGGTGGCCCAGCAATACAATCCACGGTCGCAACCAGGCCCCCTGTGGCAAGAGGTCCATCAAATACGTTCCCTACATCCTTTGTCAAAACAGATCGCGTTCCCCAAAGAGGCAAATGTTTCCGACCACCCAATGGGCGGTGATGGAGACACCATTCAAGCGGCGTCTTATTCCCTTCTCGACTTTACAGTTAAAGGGACTTCCGTCGCCCGTTATGCCTTTGATCTGGGAGACTGGAACCGCTCTGGTTGGATTACGCCCTTTGGCACCAGCGGTATTCCCGTCCATACTCACTACACAGATCAATTCCCTCAATGGTATCAACATCATCTGTATCCAATGCATTTTACAGTTGACCAGGTCATACGGCATGCAAAGTATTCGATGACATTGTCATTCACTGTAGATTAAACTTGGTAACGAGTGTGATCAAGTTTAGAGATCTCAATTTGCCACCTGCACCAAATCTTATTCATCGTGGTTGAGAATGCCTTCAGAACGAGGTGAGCCCCAAGTAGACCCTGTTACAGAATATGGTCACCGTCAGCAAGCGGAAGTCAGGGTTTGTACCGCTTGACTAGTCCTGACACCTCCTATGGCGGGAATGGCAAACGATCCGACATCGGGATTGATAATCGTTCCACCGTTAAGACCGCTAACGTAATCCCCGCAGTGCTGCCAGTTTTCGAATTGGCATCGGCGGAACCCGATTGCGGTGAACACCTAATTCCTCCAGTGACTATTCCAATTGCATGGGTGTTGATAGTTTAGTTTTTAGCCACTTGACCCTCTCTATTATCAGACCATGGCCACCATGCTATTACCCAATTTAGATGCCTCGTGCTGTACACGATTTTTTGTGGCCCGACCATTACTTTAACTCAACTTTCTTAGAGAGAGGATCGCCTCAATACGTTGCGGCAAACCAGTTTTTAGACATTGTGTTCAGGGCTTGACAGCAAGAAGTGTCTCTGTTCTGGTACAATTTAGACAGGGAGTCAAAATTGTACACAAAAAAGGCATTGTCTATGATACCTCAAACCAATCCAAGTCAAGACTTTCGTATTTTCTGTCGCGCCTCGGTCTTGCTTCGATCCTTTAAGGATCCAGTATTCGCAAAGCCGCTCTCGGCGTGTCTCCACACATCGTGGAGAATTGCTCCTCGGCCTGATTGTTTCCCAGCGTAATTTTTTGCGCTGGTTGGACACCCGGTCTGATGACGACCTCCCCTTTCGGAAAGACGTGATTTACCGGTTCTTGAATGATCCTCGCTGACACTGGCGGCGTCTTTTGATCAATGTGGACCGCGGCGTCTCCCAATACCTGAGGCCCCTCTCCCAGCACGAGCCGTCTTTGCCTTGGATGATAGCCTGTATGATCGGTCCCGGAGCAAGGTCGTAGAATTGATGGGGCCTGTCTTTGATCACGCCGTCCAGCGGATGCGCCAGGGATTTCGGCTTATTGGAAGATGATAAATGCCTTCGTATCTCCTGTTTAGATTAACAGCGAAGAGTACCCTTACTTATTAAAGACCCGGATAATACAGTGGTCACCATCTATTTCTAATTCATCGCCGGTTTTTATTTTTTGGTAATCCGCCACGGAAATTCCGTCCAAAAT
>PXYW01000008.1:0-119371 GCA_003023695.1 Sulfobacillus benefaciens
GTTCGTGTGCGACAGATAGGCATGTCGCTGTTATCGCACGATCCCGGGAACCGGCATCGTGCATAGTTCTTAGGATCATGTTTTGGCTAATTCTTTTTGCCATGGGGTTGGCTTATTATTGATGTCATTATCTAGACGGTCCTGAGGCTTGGTAACCCCGGAGAACCTGAGGGATGATAGGAAGAACCGCAACTGGGAAACATCACTCCCGTTTTGCGTAGGCCTTGTGTTATAGGCCGTTCGCAAAACGGGAGTCCCAGCCCGTAGGGCTGTTTTCTGCTTTACGCAGGGCCCTGGATATCCAGGAACCTCGGGAGATCTCATGGCAGCCGGATTAGTCGCAGTGATGACAAAATGAATTGGCGCCAACAGGATCAATAGCCGGGCAATGGGGGCGTTAGTGCTTCACCGCACGGTTCGAGCGGGCTAAATTCAGTGGCCGCATATCAATATGCAAAAAAAATCGGCGTTGAGCGGACCTTTCGGTGACCGGTGCCCGGGCTTCATGGAGCGGATCGTCATTATGGTGGGCCCACCATGACGCACGTTGTGGGGGTGAGAGGGATCGAATCCGTCACCACGGCGTCACCACGAAGCGATGGAACGGGTATTTTAGGAGCGACAAGGTAGACACGCGAAAACTCAAATACGTTGATGGCCAAGGACTTCGGGGCATTCGAGCGACACCTTAGACACCTGAGTGCGGTTCTTCTAATCCCGGCGTCCCAGGTTCGAATCCTGCCGGGGACACCACCAAAATATGAGACACCGCAAGCGATTTCGGGTTTTTTTGTGTCCCCAACAAACTCAACATTTTTTGGCGTCACTAAGAGAGGTTGAAGCGGGGAAGTTAAACCTTGATGCATCCGAACTGCCTGTTTTAAGGGATCCCCCCTTCAACGTGGAGGCGCTTAGTTCAAGGTGAATATCAAGAGTTAGTCTGGAGTATCATATATTGTTAAACGTCCAAAATCGGGGGCCCCATTCAGGGGCGACTGCGAGAGTCCGTCAAGACAATATCTAGGACTTTTTCGCGATGATGAACTGTACTATGATTACTATGGTGAACTGAAGGTGCGCACAATGGCGAGGGAAAAGGATTTAGCCACAAAAATTGCAGAGATTACTCTAAAAAAATCCTACAATGTTTTGCCTTTGAGGCCGCATGTCAGGACTGGTAATCCTTTTGCCTATGCTGAGTCGCACGGTGTACGGGAGACTCTGGCTCAGCAGGCATCGTCCAAGGTACCCGCCGATTAGCCAAAGTCTACTCAGAAGTAACCCGGATGACTATTGCGTCGTACAAAGCGCTCAACATTCTGGGCGCGTTTACTTTGCCCGACTTACTAGACACGGTCTGCTTTAGGTGTTGTGTTCTCAAGGGTTCCGTTTAGTTCGAACCTAATCAAAAATCACAGCTAACGTTGTGCACAGGTGGAATTCAACCATTCGCGGAACGTTGACAGCACGATAGGTGTTGATGTGGCAGGAGTTTCACATTGTCCCAACCAACTTAAGAGGGCCAACATTTTTGGATGACCCATGCGAATTCCCAGCCTTAAACCCGGAATACGAGGAATTGGTTGCCCCGTCACTTCCATCCAAAGTGCGCACAACAATTCCGCTGTCTCGCTACTCCCTATCACCTCAAAGACCTGCCTTTGGGATTCCTTCGGATTTCCAAACGCCCACGCAGCCATTCGGCCGACATCTTGGAGAGTCGTCAGCGGAATGCGACTATTCTGTGGCATTACGGCTCGCAGTGTGGCTAAAAACAGTCGGCCGACCAGTGGACGGTGGCCATCCAGTAGATTTTGAATGGGTCGGGCAAAGGGTAAACTCGCGCCCAAAAAGTCGTCCATAAAGAGACCTGGCCGCAAGATCGTAAAGGGCAGCCCCGAATGTCTCAATTTCTCCTCGAGGAGGGCCTTGCCATCAATGGCCGCGACATTCTGACGCTGTTCCGCACCGAGTCCTGAACTATAGATGATCTGGGGGTGGTTGCCGGCGTTGATGGCTGCTTGGATAACATGGGATCCGAGACGCACTTCTTCTTTAAGTCCCAGATCCCAGAAGTTTTGCACACTGAAGATTCCCGTCACCGCTGTGATGGCTTTCGTCAAGGCGGGAAGATCTGCCATATCTCCGGTGACGAGGTGGGCTCCCTGACTCTTTAACGCCTGCGCTTTCGGGCTTTCCGCATTGCGCGTGAGCGCATGCACCGTCCATCCCTCGTCTAGCAGCGCTTTAGCAACGTGGCCTCCCTGATTCTCCGTGGCACCGATGACCAGAATGGGACCTTTTTGCGGGGTCACAACGCCTGTTCCTGAGTCAGATGGGGCCGATGCCATTGATGCCAAAGGAGGAGGTCGGCGATCCCCGTGACTTGAATAATGACATAAGACAGGGGAGCATTATGCGTGGCTAGGGTACGAGAACCAATGGAGTCACGATGTGAGCCAGTCCGAGGATTCCCGCGGTCACTTGGCGAGGGGACCGTGGTGCTGACCGGTCCGATAAGCAGGGCAATCCAGACCCAGAGACCGAGATTGGTGCCATCGGACAAAATGGACAACAGCAAGACCGCCAGGGAGAGAATAATCCACAGTACGATGCGCAAGGCTTTGAAGTCGCGGTACAGCGTCATCAGTCCAGCCACCACCCAAGGGAGAAAGAAGAGGAAGGAGACTGGCCCATGGACTAAGCGAAAGACATTGGCTACATCGATGATAAGGCTGATGAACAGGATCCCAAAGAGCCATTGGGGCTTACGTGCGTTATCCATGGACAATTTGCCACCATCCTCCCAAAAGATATTTGTCCGGTCCCGCGACCCACATGTTCACATAGCCGGTGACGCGGCCATTGCCGTGCACCGTGACTTCATTGACATCCCCAAAGGTGTGGGCGTTGGCGAACGCGGGGCGTCTTCAATGGCAAACGTCCATCCTGACGCGTTGCCTTGAATTTCTGCACGCCCTTGGCTGCTGGCCATTAAGTAGTCGCCATCGGGAAACGGATGTCGCACCTGGCCCCAAGTGTGATAGGCCGTCACTTGCCTGCCATTATACGAGAAGCTGATGAAGTTGCACATAAAAATCCCGACCGTGGATCGCTAAAAAATCATGCCATCCCGTTTCAGTGTATGCATCCGACACTCGGCGATTGCCTCCGGGCAGCGCACCCGCCTGGAAATATGGCTAGCGGCCCCGAAAGAGACATATCATGAAACCGCTTCTTTCACATTTTCCTTATGAATTCACCGCCGAACGGTAGCTGATCCGGCGCACGTTGCCGCGAGACGGCGCCGTGTCAATGAGGCTGGACGGGAGTCCCAGGTCGAACAGAAGGCATGGAATGCGTATTTTGCGAGCTTGTCCTTCCTTGAGGATTCCGAGAAAATGCCGAAGATAATTCGGAACGAAGTGTATGTTGTCGAGCGCTTGACGTTTCCACCGGTGGAGTCGACCAGGATGTATCTGGTGCTCAGCCGCAATTTGAGCGATCGTCTGCTCTTCTTTTAGCATCTCCAGCACCACCTGAGATTTGAACTTCGCGGTATGATGTTGTTGCTTTGGCATAAGGTGTCCAGTGCACTACTTGAGGCCTCCAAATTTGTCTAGTTTTCCGAAACCACTATAGTTTGGGCCGGAGCCGGAGTTGTTGCAGATGGTCGACATCATTCAGCACCATCAAGGCCCGGTCTGGAGCCTCATTGTCTCCGTGACGGAAGTGGATGCGGCCAGCCAGACACACGGTGCGACGTGGCGGTGCAGCCAAGCAACCAATTGCTCGGTACCGCTCTGATTGGACCGATGTCGATAAAATGGACGCCCGGCATAGAGACATTAACCGGTTCGTGTATGATATGCCGCATCAGCCTCGGCTGCGGTCTGATAATGCAGGACTCTAGGGATCCGCTGCCGATTATAGATAATTTCGATAGTGGCAAAGACCGCGACTTCCGCTTCGCCGATTGATTATCGGTTATAATATACGCAGACAAACGACGATTTGAGGGAAATGCCGATGGTCACTGAGGAATTAATCAATGGATATGTAAGAAAAATCGTCGAGACCGTTGATCCCGATGCCGTTATTCTGTTTGGATCTCATGCCCGGAATCAGGCGTCCTCAGAAAGCGACATTGATTTATTGGTTCTTTATTCGGGGCGTCGATTACGCGAAGTTCAGCGGAAAGCTTATGTGGCTCTCGCGGGTCGAACTTATGCCGTTGATCTGATTGTCCGGGATCCTGCCGACCTCCGGGAACGCCTGAAGTGGCCTGATCCATTTGTCGAAAATATTTTAAGAGAAGGCAAGGTTCTCTATGCCAAACCCCATAGTCCAGGAATGACTCTCTTTCGCCACTCGTGATCTAAAGGCAGCCCGCGTCCTCAGTCATTTACCAGGTCAGGCATCGACGGCCTGCTTTCATGCCCAACAAGCCGCCGAGAAGGCGCTCAAATCTCTTTATGCCGCCGGTGGTCAAACTCCACCGAAAACCCATGATCTTGATGTTTTGCGAGACAAAATTTCCGGTGGTCATGATTTATCTTCACTGGCCGAAGCGTGTGCTGTGCTGAGCATGTACGCAGTCGATTCGCGCTACCCCGGCGCTCATATCCAAGACGATGAAGTATTGCCGGCCATCGCATTCGCCGAAAACATCATCTCCAAGGTAACGACCATCCTGCAGCAACTGGACGCATCGCAAGGAACATCAAACGGGTACCTTCCAGCTGAACCGGAATCACACTCTGCCGACTGAAGCGCTATACATTACCCCCAACTATCCCAGAGGGGAAGACGGGCGACTTGAGGATGACTCCGGACCGCAGAACCGGAGCAGCGACTCGGCGCATTCGGGGCGCCTGGCCATCCGGGCGGGATCTTTGACGCGGCGAACGAAGCGAGGACGGTCCACCCAATAGTTTGGTACCTTCAACCATATCGTCGGAATAAGGCGAAAGATCACGGGAACAGGATGATTGTGTAGATATTGATGGTTACACCGCCGAGCGTATTGCGTTAGACGTTGGCGAACACGAATGCCAGGGAATCCCTCACCAGCCCATGGCGCACCCCTGCCCAGAGCGTGAACCATGGGACCAATGGGCCATGGGGCGGTCTTCTCCTGGGCGCCCTTGGGTCCTCCACAAGCTGTCGTCGATACCGGGGTTTGGAACAGGGGTTGCCGATTCGGCAGTGATGTCTATCTAACCAACATTGACAACCGAGCAATCTTAGCTCGTGTCGCGTCGAGTTGTTCCATCCCGGCGAACCGCTGTGATCGATTCGCCGACCGAAAGCATCCTGTCACATTACACCTGTGGGCTAATTCCTCGACCCTTGAGGTGCCGAATCATGATCATTGGGATCGGTTAGTTAACGAGGGGCAAGGACAATGCGTCTCAAACTCGGACACCCACCGACCTTCTTCGCGGGCACGTCCCCAGAGCCCCCCGACTTCGCGCTTAAAGAGTAACTGGCCAGGACGGCCAAACCTCAAGGCCGCGTTGCTCAACAGTGGATCTCCCTTTCTCCCCTCGCCGTGTTCCTTCATGCCATGTCTGACCCCACGAAATTTTCGCTCAACCCCGCTCGAGGCAGGAACTTGCAAGCCGTCTGGCGAAATGGATCCAAGAAGAATCCCAGACAAGGAGTACCGCAGTGGATCCCGAACTCAAAGCCTATTTTGATGGCATATTCCGAAATTTGAGTCAACAAATTGCACAGTCTCGGCAGGAGAATCACGAGACGCGCCACGATTTGACGCAACAAATCGCCGAGTCCCGTGAGCATGCCGAGCGCTTGAATCAGGAAACGCGCCACGACTTAATAGATCATATGGACCGCCGCATTAACGAAACCCACGTGTTAATCGAAGACGTACGGCACGAGGTCCAGCTGTTGGCTGAGGGCATCATCACCATTCACGACCAACTGGGACGCATCCTCGCCGATCACGAAGAACGCATTACCCGTCTTGAGCGACGTGGGATACTGTAAACGATGGCCCACTGACCAAATGAATCCTATGCCGTCGAACTCGGAAACCTTGTACGGTATGGTCCGGCCATCGGCCAACGCCACGAATTGTTACCGACATTCGACACCAAAACAGAGGCCAGCAACTAGCTGGAATAGGAAGCGACCCGGTCGCAGAATTTTTCATTTGCGACGTTCCGTAGGTGAAATTCGCCGACTAACGCGGCAATGTGTCTCTCTCTTTGTATGAGTAAAATCCTGCCGATTCCGGGGACCGGAAGATTCTGGCATCCTGTTGACGCCAAAGGGCACGATCTCGCCGTCTGATTCCCGTGGTTGGCGCGACGTTCCAATTTGCAAGAATTTGTTTGTTGCGAAGAGAAGAGAATATTTGCTGTGATGTTTCGACAAATTCCTGTTCGTAGGTTTGTTCGCGCCTATGTGGTGATAGCATAAGCTGACTACGTGAGATTTGGGCGGCAAAGGTGGCGACGTTATGAAAAAAAGCTGATGGATTCCGTTATTTAACGCCGGAGCAAGGGATCCGATCAAAACCTCGGAGGCGATTGACCGGGTTGAAAGGTATTTGTCCGCATCCAACGAACGACTTCGTTGGGGCCAGCGGAAGAATGTGCTCGTCAATTTCTTGGAGATCCGCTTTCATCTTTCATCTTATCGATACGGTGTACTAAGGTAGTACTAGAGAAGCTAGTGACGTACGTGAGGCGCTTGATGAGTACACCAGGGAGGGTTGACTTCTCCGGGACTGGTAATGTTATCCAACTATTACAGCGCCAGGTCAGAGAGGTATCCTTTAGGATCTATTGTGTTCATTCAAACGATCGGGCTGGGGAAACAGCGATTTTCCCTATGTGCGGCGCTTTGAAGGCTGGAGTTAGGGGCGGTTGCAGGCGACTTAGCCCGCCCGTTTCGTCATGGATACCTCGAGTACCAAACAACAGGCGATATTTCTTTCCGCGGAAGTCTCCGGGGGCTACGTGGAGAGTCAGACAATTAATATTTGCTAATAGGTACACCGCGTTTCGATGCGATGACCATCGATGGATTCAGTATGTCCACGAAATACCCAAGAACCACCGTATACCGGACCGGATGTGGTTTAGGGCTGCCCCTCTCTGCTCAATCGATATGCTAAAGTCAATCGCTGTCTGATGCTCCGCGGTTGGTTTGCAAGCGGCGTCCAAAAATCTCAGCCATTTGAGCCGTGAGACGACTTAACCGAAAAAAGGTGACTCGTTGTTCTTTGCCAAATGCCACAACAACATGTATTTTGCTGGCTGCACCGAAATCGTCTCGCGTCGCTGAACCAAAAATCACACAATCGGTATGTGTTGTTCGGAACAAAATGATCGCAGTCGATTTACTGCGCCAGTAGCGGCGGCAACATTTCTCTTCTCATCGTTTCTTCGGATAAGCATAGACGGCATTCTACTCATCATATGCCATGAGACGACCTTCATATTTCTTAGGGAAAATCGATGGAACACAAGGGGGTATCGTGAACAATGAGGGGATGCCCCCCGATCAAAAAAACACCACAGAGAATAGCGCACGAAAAATCAAATCGCCTAGTCGGTGGCTAGTGTAACAGGTCATCACCGGGTCGCCACGAAATGATGGAAATGGTATTTTGTGGGAGCGACAGGGTCGGTGCGCGAAACTTCGTTTACGTTGACAGGCTAGGCCTGCACTCCTATTGTCTGGTCTGGTTTGAGAACAGACGGTTGCTCTCTACCATTGATGGATCGGCCAAAAACCGGTTTTCGGCACGGTGCGTGTTTCTTTCCTTGGTCAAGTGGCGTCCGATTGTCGCCGGGATGGATTTTGAGTGTCGTCTCTGTTCGACATGGTAACATAAGAACTCTAGAGCTATGTATCTCTTCGGCCTATTTTGGGGTTGTCTAAGACACTTTCCTCAGTGCAACGGGTCTATTAACATTTAACTCAACTGTAGGTATAAATACTATCATTGAGTGTTATAATGGGACGGGGTGATCAAGGTGAATCGGTACTTTCCGGTTGGGGGTCCCGTGTCGGAAGATGACCTCATTGATCGCGAACTATTTCTCGAAGGGCTCACGCGGCGATTAAGTGACGGGCAGAATATTTTGCTCGCAGGACCACGGCGCATCGGAAAAACATCATTGGCCTTAGAGGTGTTGCGACGCTTACATCGCGAGGGGTATGATGTAGCGCTGGTGGATATGTTCGGCATTACCTCGGTGCGGGAATTGACAGAGCACCTGGCCAACGCCCTCTTGGAAAATCGGACAGGAGTACAGCGCACGGTGGAAAAACTCCGGGACATGGTTCGTGCGGCACATACGGAAGTGCGCGTTTCGGTACAGGGCATCGAGTTGGGCCTGTCGTTTGCCCGACGTCAAGGTTCAGAAATGGATTTGCTCGAAGAAGCATTAGCAATTACGGATAAACTGATCCGGGCTTCAAACACCCGAGTGATTCTTGTCTTTGATGAATTCCAAGAACTGTCCCGGGTTGACGTCAATCTCCCCAAGATTCTCCGCAGCCATCTTCAGCAAAAGCCACATATCAGTTGTCTCTTTCTTGGATCGAAACCGACCTTGTTAGCTCAATTGTTTTCGCAGGGAAATGAGGCGTTTTTTCGCTATGCGGTGTCTCTTCCCGTTCCGGAAATCCCTCCCGATGCATGGTCGGACTACTTAGTTAGAAAATTCTCGGAGCGGGGGATCTCCATAACACCGGCCGAGGTAGGAGTCCTTCTGAAACTCACCGGGGGGCACCCCCAAGACACCATGCTAGTGGCCTCTGAAATTTATTATGCGCTCATCGAGATGGAGAGTCAGGTGGTGAGTCTGACAGTACTAGAAATCGCATATCAACGGGCGCTCGAGAGCCTTATGCGGGCATTTGAGGAGCTGTGGGGGAGCCTCAGTGAGCACCAAGGAGCTCAACAACTGATTAAAAAAGTAGCGCACGGAGAGCGCCCCTATGGGCAAAACGCTTCGCCAGCCCGGGTTGGCCGGATTTTAACCTATGCCATGAACCGAGGTATTTTAATTAAGGTCGGCCGCGGGCAGTATGAATTTTTTGAGCCTATGTTCCGCGATTACGTCATGCGGCTGTAATGGGGAGCTCCTTGATATGACCGTATTTCAAACCCAACGGCGGAAGTGATAGGGCATTTGCTCTGGGTGCTTTTTTTCGGAAACCTTTTTCTCCGTTCGATTTCGACTCAAGTCGTGTTTTTTCAAAACAACCGGACCGTGCGTTCCACAAACAGCCTTTGCCTTATCATGGGAATGGAAGGGGATGAGTGAGAGATGAAAATATGCGGGGTATGGGATTAACCACCAGTGGGTTGCATGGAAAATATTTGGAACCGAGTTAATTTTCATTGGTCATAATCGTACCGAATGGATGGGAGTCCCATGGTTTCGAGTTTCGTGCCTGATGTTCTCTTTGCACACGGCACCGGTTCGTTTTATACCAGTATCCGTTCCGTGACTGCTGGCGACTAGGTAGCCGCTAGAGCAACACTTCAGGATGCCTTTACTAATCGTGGAGGGGTTGACAATTAATATGAACATCTTTGGTCAAACGTCTTATCGTGTACGATTTGAATGGGGTGCCGAGGGAGTACGGCGATTGGCCCCTCTGTCACAGGTGGTTGTGATTGTTGACGTGTTGTCGTTTACGACTTGTGTGGATGTGGCTGTGTCCCGAGGGGCTTTAGTATTCCCTTATCGGTATAAAGATGATTCCGCTATCGAATTTGCCCAGTCGATGGAGGCAATGCTGGCAGGCCATCGAGGACAGGTCCCGTCGCTATCGCCAGTATCCTTATTATCCCTTCCGTTTCATTCCCGCCTGGTGCTCCCATCACCAAACGGTGCATCATGCACGGTTATCGCCCGCGATTTTCAGGTTACAGTGCTTGCGGCATGCCTGAGGAATGCCCGAGCCGTATCGGGCCTTATCCACCACCAGTATCCGGGGGCTACTGTTACCGTCATCGCATGCGGTGAGCAATGGCCCAGTGGCGTGCTTCGCCCAGCCATTGAAGATTTAATTGGGGCTGGAGCGATTTTGAGTCAATTTGATTCGGCGGAGTTATCGCCTGAAGCCAAAATTGCCGTTGGTGCCTATGACCAGGTCAAAAGTGACATTGCTTCATTTTTGGCGGACTGTTCTTCGGGCCGTGAGTTGACGGCTGCAGGTTTTCTGGAGGATGTGGCTCTAGCTGGGGAAAGTAATGTAAGCCGGTCGGTCCCTATCTTCTTGGACGGAGCGTACCGCGGGGCACGTTTATAGTGCCCTCCAAGCCAAAGGTCAGTTCGTCGAATCCTTACCGATGCTGCATTTACTGTATAATAACGATTGCGCACTTAATTTTTGTCGATCTGGGGCTGGTTTAAGCATTCTTACCTGTTGGAGAGTTTCCTCATCGTACGTGTGAATCAACTTACCACTCATGTCAATATGCGCTGCTAATCGAAGACCCCGACTTCCTAGTTCCCATGATCTGTCAACGTTCTCGAATAAATTAATGGGAAGGGCGCTACCGTGTAAGTGGTTTATACTTCCCGCGGGCCATCTAGCATACATGTACGGATGAATACAAGGAAGTAAATGTGCGCTCTCTTGCGACAATCTCTGGATTTTTGGTTATGGAGGATTCTCCGAGCCTCGAATACTGGATCCCTTGCGATCCGCCGTCTATGGTTAAGGCGAAACACCGCAAAATTTCTTTGCCACTTTTTGCGTATGTTGTCGTCTTGATATAGATTTGGAGGGAATACGCTTACCTGATGGCTAGGTTTCGCTTCGCTATGGAAGAGGTTCCGATGAAGACCAGAATGCGACTGGTTTACTGACTGCGATCCAACCGGCATATGCCACCACACGGCGTAAATGGAATTGCAACGATATCCAAGACCAAGGAGGATACGCTTTCCTGTTTTACTCTGCCGTGTGCTTTTCTAAAAGCTCTTGAAGTATCCGCATTGCATTAATTGCCGTGGGAAAGCCGGCGTACGGCACGGTCTGGATAACGGTCTCTTTCAACTCTTCGGGACTTACACCAACATTGAGGGCCCCCTGCAAATGCACCTGCAACTGTGATTCACGGCCTAGCACGGTTAGAATAGCTACCGTAATCATCTCTCGGTCCCGCAAGGCCAAATTTTCGCGCCGGTAGATGTCACCGAAGGCAAATTCCACGATATATTTGCCAAGATCGCCCAACTGCTGCGTAATTTCGGGCCCGATTAAGCCATCAACAGTAATGAGTGTTTCTAGCCCTGCCTCATAACGGCTGGATTCGCGTTGTTTTTCCATTGGTCCCTCCCTCTTTCTATCAACGCTGTGAATCGCGTTGAGGTAATGGATCTTAAACTTTCCACTTACCGCGCGTCCAGCGGGTGCAAGACAAGACCGTACCGTTCGTCCGGGGAGATGTGTACTACGGTGCCGATTGTCACGCGGTCGAGGTCGGTGAATCGGCTCAGCCTGCCAACCACGCGAACCTGATTATTAAGCAATACGGTAGCTACCCCATAAGGAATATCGTCTAAATAGTGTAACGGCGCCACATGAAGCACAGTAAAAGACTCAACCGTTCCCGACACATTCTCTATCATTGTCCCTTCCGTGGACTGGCAAGCCCAACAGTGAAATGGCGCACCCTCTGCGACCGCAGAAATTTTATGACATCGTTGACACGCATACAACACATAGTTCATTGAAATTACCCCCTTGGGTCAGATTTTACCGACGGCTGTTCTTGCCGGCAGCCTATGTCCGAGCGAGAATATTAATCACCACGGCACCTCCTGTGCCACCTACGTTATGGGTCAGGCCGATCCGTGCCCGCCGTGCCGGTCGATCGGCGGTGCCTCGCAACTGTTGCACCACTTCATATACTTGGGCTAGTCCCGTTGCTCCCACTGGATGGCCTTTTGAGAGAAGACCACCAGATAGATTCACGGGTCGCTCGCCATCCCATAGTGTGCTTCCCGACGCGATGTATGGTCCGCCTTCCCCTGGACCACAAAATCCCAAGTCCTCCATGGCGATGACCTCCGCTGCTGAGAAACAATCATGAACTTCAGCTATGTCAATATCTTCCGGGCCTACATGCGCCGTCTCATACGCAGCTTGAGCAGCATGGCGGACGGCGCTTAAACTGGTAAGGGAGTCCATTTCTTGTAGCGCTGCTGGGCCTGCCGCCTGAGTAGATGCCAACACCTCAATCATTGTTCCGCCAAGGGCTTTAGCCACATTTTCAGAAACAATGATGGCGGCCGATGCCCCATCGGAAATGGGGCAACAATCATATAAGCGCAAGGGTTCGGCGATTAACCGCGACTGCTGGATTTTTTCCCACGTCACCGGATGGCCAAAAAACTGAGCCCGAGGGTTGTATTGGGCATTATCGCGATTTTTCTTGGCGACATATGCAAAGTGGTCCATTGTCGTACCATAAACCGCCATATGGCGGCGGGCCAACAACGAGAAAAAGCCGGCAAACGTCAGTCCCGTGAGCGGTTCACCGGATGCTTGATCCATGGCGCTGGCTAATACGTTTGTCACTTGTTCAGTAGTGCTGCCCGTCATAACCTCGGCTCCTACGGCTAGCGCGATGTCACATTGTCCGGTGGCAACTGCCAGAGCAGCCAAATGAAACGCGATGCCACCGGAGGCACAAGCTCCTTCCACTGCTGTGGCAGGACCAAGTGTTAACCTCAAACCGGAAGCTACCACCGCAGCGAGCATTTTCTGTCCCTGCAGCATGCCTGCGGCAAAATTTCCGAAATATAAGTGCTCAACAGCCTCAGAAGACACCTTGGCATCTGCCATGGCGCCTATTCCGGCAGCTATTGCTAAGCTCTTGATGGACGCATCACCCAGTTTGCCAAACGGAGTACTAAACACGCCTGCAACATAAACCTTTCTCATCGAAAAGTCTCCTTCTGCTCCCATATTTTCCTCGTGCTCGCTACACCCAAAGACATCAATGAATCTGACGCGATTCGCCTTGCCAATACGTGTGGCGCAACCGTTTTTTGTCAATTTTTCCATACGCAGTGACGGGTAACGCATCAACAAACTCAACAAACTTAGGCCGCTTGTATTTTGCTAAGCGCTCCCGAGTCCACAGCAGAATATCCTCGGAACGCACGGGGATCAACGGATCTGGCACCACCACTGCTAACACAGTTTCTCCCCAATCTTCATCAGGCACCCCAATGACGGCCACCTGTAACACACCTGGGCAACGTTGCAAAACATTTTCTACCTCTGACGAATAGACGTTCATCCCACCGGTAATAATGATGTCTTTCTTTCGGTCCACCAGGTACACGTAACCGTCGTCATCTTGATAGCCCATGTCCCCGGTGTATAACCACCCATCCTTTAATACTTCTTGGGTTTTTTCTGGAAGATGAAGATAACCGGCCATGTTATATGGGGTTTTGGCAATGACTTCCCCAACTTCCCCTGGTGCCACAGGATTACCCTGATCGTTGACGATGCACACCTGTGCCATCATCACTGGTTGTCCGCAACTCGCCAATTTACTTGGGTCGGTTAAACCGCGCACATGATCTTCCTTGCGCAATCGGGTAATGAAGTCCGGGGCCTCACTTTGTCCATACAATTGGAGGAACACGGGACCCAACCATTTCATCCCTTGTTCTAAACGGGCTACCGTGATTGGCGCTGCACCGTAAACCATAGTGCGCAACGAGATACTCATTGGCTCATCGTGCAGTGTCTCCATGACGTCTAACAGGCGGTAAATCATGGTCGGCACCATGAATGTCAAGGTAATCCGCCCTTTTTTCAGCCACTGCACTGCCTCCTCGACATTAAAGCGACGCTCTACAATAATACGCGCTCCCTTTAGCAACCCGGCATTAAGTAAAAATCCCGCGGAATGGGGAAGGGGGGTCATCAGCAAGAAGACTTCATCATCCAATAAGCCAAGTTCAATCACATGTGACAGGAAGTTCAGCACCATTGCCGATTGGGTATGTACAACTCCCTTTGGTAATCCGGTCGTTCCACCAGTATAAATGATGAGCGCTTGATCATCGCTTTTGGTGGGGGGCAAAGGAAGAGCATCAAAGGATTGCTGCATAAAATCGCGCCAAGCAATCCAGCCAGGCGGCAATTCCTCCTCCGATCCCACGACAATAATGGCCTGGAGATGTGGCAAAGCAGCCGCGAACAGGGACACAATTGGCACAAACGCTGCATCGACTATAAGAACATGGGCTTCGGAATCGCGAAGAATGTATTGAATGTCTTCTCCTGACAACATATCGTTTAGTCCCACCCGGGTCGCTCCACAAAACATGATAGCTAAATCACCAATCACATATTCAAAACAATTGGACATCAGAAGCCCCACACTGATATTTCGAGTCGCTCCTAATGTCGCAAGACCCTGGGCTAAGTGTTGAGCTTGGGACATGAGCTCCCCATAAGTCATCTCTTGGCTTCCCATTTGTAATGCTACTTTCGTGTTAAACCGACTCAAAGCCTCGGAAAAAAGACTTTGTAACGTAAGCGTATCGCGATTCATGCCGTTGCCTCCCTAGAGTGATGCCGTCAGTTAGGATCGGTGGCACCACTGTTGCAATTTGTCCAAGACAGTTTCAGGCCGTACTGTAGCAGGAATTTTTCCGTATCCCCATCGTCGAGAGGGGCTAGGAAGTGGCTGGTCGGTTTCCCAAAATTCCTTGGTTAATCCCCCAGCCACGTCGATGCCTAATTTCCACAGCGCGGACAATTGGTCCAGCGCACAATCGGGTAATAACAGAAAGTCAAGGCCGACACGTTGAGGATCCAAGATCGGCACTTTTCGTGCGGCCAGTTCGACTCCTTTGGCCCAGCCATAATGGTCTGCAAGATTCCAAATCGGCTGGCATGGCTCCCAGCTATTAGGCTCTTCGTCAGCTTCTAAGACTACCCCTGCGATATGACAGGGCATTAGCGTTCTTAAAAAATCCGCTTGGTACATCGCCGCGCGTTCGACTTCTGTCTCAGTTCCCGTAGTTTGGATATCTTGGAGAAGCTTTTGCGGCGCGGGCAGACTGACGAAAACCGGCACGCTATTGCCCCATAGTGTGGTGAGCCCGGTTAATACTGTGGCCAGATGGCCTTGATCAGCCAGTTGTTTCAGTTGCTGCCGCAGTTGTCGCAGAGGCGGTTCACGGTCCGTTGGAGCCGGGGGCCATTGATAGGCGCCCCGGACTAAAACTATATCGGTGTGTAACAAATCGTGACCCTGCTGAATTACCCGAATCATGCCCGCGGTGTCCGATGGATGAGGCAGACCAAACAATCCGGTGGCATAGTCCCAGTAATCTATCCATAACAAACTTCGTAGCCCTTGCCGGAATTGATCTCTAGCTTCCAAAAATGTGTTAGCCATGCGAAGGCTCCATACCGTGTTGAATCTGGGCCAATATTTGTTCTAATTCCGCAATGCGAACGTCTTTGGGGTCGGGCATCATTACCGGAGTGATGGCGTCGGCCGCCATTTTTGTCTGAGGCATTCCGGCGTATCCTCCCGCATAAATGACATCGCGGTCATTCCAGGAGCCAAAAAACGGCAGATCCGCGGGCGGCTCGTTGGTTACCCAAGTTTTGACAAACTCCTGATAGGGAACACCCCGTTGCAATCGCCGTTGGCGTTCTTGTAGGCGCTCTTGCAACGTGGCCTCTTCATCGACCCGCAGGGTATCGGGGTCGTAGACGACGTGGTAGATTTCCGATGCTGTCCACGGAGAAATGAGTTCTTCTTCCAGATCCTTCATGACTAGTTGTGGATCGCGCTCGAGAACATCGCCATAGCCGCCGCCACTCCCTTGGGTAATCATGTACAGTTCGCCGTCTTTGGCCAGTTCGAATTGCAACCCCATGTGATGCGTGCTATACGTTGCATTGGGGAATGGACGATCGTTCATAATATCCTCGATGGTAAAGGAAAACCGTTCCGGATGGATCTGGAACTCTTCGAACACATTGACACCTTTCACCTTACACAACGGGTAGGTGGGACAAGCATATCCGCCAAATAATCCGGTAATCGACGGAAACTTTGATCCAATACAGGTCGTCATAAATCCCCAGAATGGACTGCCTTTGGTGGTCATCATCATTTGATATCCCTGACCTCCGCGGAATTTGCCAAATGCCTGGTTGTCCCGCATTAGTTTTTTAGATACCAACTGCATAAAAGGATTTTCTTCTTCGTTGAACTCTTGCTCTCCAATGTCGGCCATCGCGGCGAAAATGGGGGCGATGGAGTGTTCTCCATCATGCGTTTCATGTGCGCCGCCGCCCATGCCATTGAGATCGGCACAGAGATTGCCCACGGTCTCTCCATGCTGGGTGATGCCCCCATAGATAAACGTGGTAATCATGTTGTACCAAGGTGCAATCAGCTCCGTATAGCGGCGCTCAGAGGAATACAAAAATTTTGCCACCGCTGCTTGACCCGCGCTAAATGCGGGAAAAAACGTCATCATCGATTGAGCGTTGGGTGTTTCATATGAGGAATTCAAGGTAGATCGCGGTTCCACTACCAATTCAATGGGTGCAAAAACCGCTTGATTGCGCGGGAGATCAGGCCAGACAAAGCTGAGGAACAACTGCGACAACATGCCTTTGAGCGATGCCAGTACGGTATTATTTGCTCGATTCATGAATTCGGGGCTGGATCCACGAAAGTCAAAGACCAACCGATCGCCTGTCTTGGTCAAGGTTAAATTTATTTTGACCAGCACATTTTCGCGCAGTGTGCTGTCGGCGAACAAGACCGTGCGCACGGTCCCATCTGGCCACTCCCGCAGTCTGCGTTTCACTTCTTCTTTGGTATCCTCCAAGGTCCGTCGTAAAGTCGCAACCACGGCGTTCACCCCATAATCGGCAATAGCTTCTTCTAGCCGCTGTTTAACCCGTAGGGTGGTGAATAGTTTGGATTTCATGTCCTCTAGCTGCAACTTGGGTTCCCGCACGGAGTTTTGAAAGTAGGTTACTAAATCTCGTTTCAGCTGATAATTCTCGCCCACTTTTAATGGAGAAATTTTAAGACCTTCCATGTAGGGGGATTCTGCCGCTGAAGGCATGCCCCCAGGCTCTACTGCACCATTTTCTCCTTCATGAACAATGGCGCTTATCCAAGCAATAAGTACTCCTTCATGAAAGACGGGAATGATAATGCTTTGATCGGTATTATGAATATTGCCGTACCGGGCGTCATTATGCATAAATACATCTCCGGGGCGCACACCAACGGTCGGCTCATTCATCCAATACTTGCGAATAAACTTCACTGGGTGTTGGGTCAATGTAGAAAACACCAACACGCCTCCTGTGCTCGATAAGGCGAGGTCACCACTAGCTGAATAGATACCGCAAATGAGGTCTCCCCATTTGGCTCCCGGCGCCGCCCCCATCTGCTCCTCCATCTCAAACGCTTCATTGACCCCTGATTGCAATCGGCTGCGGACTAAACTAATGACGCGGGGATCTGTGGTCAATTGAAGCGCACGGGCTTCTTCGTCCGTCTGGGGCGCAATGTCATGCTCTTTCATTATGTCGGGATCCGGGCCTAAAAACAGTGGAGTTTGTCCTAAAAATTTCTCGAGTAGTTCTTGTTGGTTCATCACAGCCATCGATATTCCCTCCTCGGCGTTTTCCTGTGGCGTACTTACTTGCTACACACGGCGAATCCAGGCCGCACCTTGTTGGTCCATATGAAGTACCCAATCGCGCTCCACCAGGTAGGTAGTACGAGGGGACTCAATTAAGGCAGGTCCAATAATCTTTGCTCCTTCTGGTACCCGGTCGGCGCGATAGACTGCTGTTTCCACGGGTTGTGCAATACCGGGAAAGTGGCACAAGCGATGTCCTACTGGATCTGCGTCAGCGTCCGTGTATACAGTCGTGCGGCGAAAGGGGATCCGTCCAGTTTGCACAAATGACAGTACGCGGATTGCGTTAATACGAATTCCGGCTTCGGGTGCCTGGCTTCCTTGGCCGAATCGGCGTCCATAATCGTCTCCGAATGCCTCAATGAGGTGTAACAAATCGGCATCTGATGCTATCCGACGCACCGGGCTAACGACAGAGGTTTGGGTGAGTTGGTTGCCATAACGCATATCTAATTCCAACCGAAATTGAATCGCTTCTTCAGTCAGTCCTTGTCTTTTCAGATCTTCACGGCCCAGATTTTCCAATTCCGCCACGATATTATTGAATGTCTCGTATTGATCCATTAGGCGCTGCGTGTTGGAATCGTAGACCCACATAAAGACCGAACGTTCGTGGACATGCATTTGATCCATATTGCCAGCCCCTAATGCAGAAAAGACCGAGCTAAACGGCGGAATGAGAATTTGCGATGAGCCTAAGGCCGACGCAATGCCGCAGCAATGCAAAGGCCCATTACCTCCATATGCCAAGAGAGTAAATTGTCGCGGATCGTATCCCTTAGCTCCCAACTCTTTAGAGATAGCGTGGGCCATATTGGTATCAACTTTTTGTTTGATGAATTGCGCCACTTCGACAACGGATAATCCTGTAAGTTCACAAAGCTCATCTTCGATTGCAAATTCAGAGCGGCGGCGGTTCAAGTTGATGTGACCACCCGCATAGTACTCTGGATCGAGATATCCCAAGATTAAATCGGCATCCGTGACCGTAGGCAAAAGGCCACCCCGGTCATAACACGCGGGACCTGGATCAGAACCCGCACTCATAGGACCAATTTCTATCGTGTTGTATAAACGATCAAACCGGGCAATAGAGCCTCCGCCCGCACCTATGGTCTCCAAATGCATCATGGGAACGTTCACCAGCCATCGGTCCATAACCGGATTGAAGTCGTAAAATTTAATTCCCCCCTTGACAACAATACCAATGTCGAAACTGGTGCCGCCCATATCGGTCGTCACAATGTTATCGATGTCAAACTGATCTCCCAGATGTTCCGAGGCATTGACACCTGCCACGGGTCCTGAATGAATGGTCTGCAACGCATGAGTCGAGTTGAGTTGGGCCATTCCTCCGGTGTTGTGCATCACTAACATGGGTTTTTGGTAACCAGATTCCTTTAGTCGCATCTCTAACGCACTGAGTCCATAGTACATTTGGTCATGTAGGTAGGCGTCCAAGATGGCGGAAGTGGCCCGGACATATTCTCCCTTGCGGCCTCCAACCTGATGAGACAAAATGACGGGAAAGTTTCCTAAGAGGTGACTAGGATATTCGTCTAAGATGACCTCTTCTACGAGGCGTTCATGTTCGGGATTCATTACCGAGTTGACTAAGGCTACTACAAAGGCTCTTGCGCCGCGATCGATTAGGGTGCGGACTTGACTCCTTAGGTGCTCAACATCCAAGGGCAATACCACCGTGCCTCGATAATCGATACGCTCACGCAAACCGCGAATTAGGGGAATCGATACCAAAGGTTCGGGCCGACGGGCACCTGGAAGATCGGCTTGGGCCCCCGGCGATAATCCTTCCCCGTATCCACGCCCACGCATCAAAGGAATGGCGCTTTCGTATCCCGCGGTAACTAACACGCCTACGGACGGTCCAGTTCTTTCGATCAGGGCGTTGGTTCCTAATGTGGTAGCATATCGTACCGAATCCACTTGGGAGAGCACGCTGTGCGTGGTTTCATTGATGGATTCGGCCGCTTGGGCCAATGCTTCCATAAATCCATTGGCTAAATTGTGGTGAGTCGTTAGCGCTTTGGCTTCGATGTACTGATCGTCAAAAACGAGAAAACAGTCGGTAAAGGTGCCGCCGATATCCACACTGACTCTTTTCATGCAGGGTTTCCCCCTTTGTGAGATGAGTTCTTCCCGGCCATCCGGGCTTTCAATGCCTCTAGATCGAATTCCATATCATAAGTGGGCGGATGTCCCGGCGGCAAATATTCGGTTTCCACTTGTGTTCCGCATTGAGGACAGTAGAATTCTAGGATCCTACACCATTTAGGATCAGGGCTAAAGGTAAACGGATACACATCCGCTCGGAGTATAGGTCGATGGATCTCCTGCGGATTTCGGTCATACACTAGCAATCCTTCTTTATAATTGCGCCGAGCCGATGTCAAATAATGGCCACATCGTCGGCAATGCCAACTTTCTGTCTCTACATCAATTTCCAGATATTCAGTCATAGGCACACGCACGTGAGTTCCCTCCTATCGATGCGTCAGAGTGATGTCCCGATTTTCATTGATGTCAAACTGCCAGCCTTTTGGCACGTAACAGGTGTAGTACCTGTCCTCAATCACGGCCGAACCGATCCCAGTTGCACCTGGAGCCAGGTCGGCGGCCTGATAAACTAGGATGTCTTCACGTTGGTAGGTGTCGGGATTAATCACCGAACGTCGGCTTTGTGACACCGCTTTTATCGGTTGGATGGCGGTCGGATTCGAGAGTTGAAAATGGTCGATCTTAGCTATCACGTGCAAGCGGAGAGTCGCAGGTTCAATTTGGTGTGGGGCGGTATCCCACAACGTATGAGGATTTGACGCAAGAGCGACTTCTTCACCAGAATGACTGCGAATCGACCACCGAAGTTCACATGCCTCGAGCCGAAATCCTTCGGCAAACATATCTCGTTGCGCACGATCTTGCAATTCACCTGCGGCGATGGGAATCTCCTTTGGAGACCCGACAACGGCATCGTAGGTGTGGGCAATATCACTAAAAGAAATTCCAAAGGCGCTAAATACGGCTGCGAGTCGCGGAATGACAACGGTATCGATATCGGCTTGTTCTGCGACCCCACATGCACAAAGCGGTCCGGCGCCGCCAAATCCCAGCAATACCGTACCGTTACCAGAAGGCGGCAATGCGTCCGCTAAGGTGCGCTCGAATTGCTCACGGGTTTTGACGGCCGCTTCGTCCACTGATAGTCCCAGAGGTTCGGCAACAAAGCGACGTAATGCTTCTCGGGCCCGACTCACGTCTAAAGTGAGTTGGCCACCGAAAAAGGATTGCGGGTCGAAAAGCCCCAAAGTGAGCCAGGCATCGGTGACTGTCGGTTGTTCTCCGCCTCGACCAAAGCACGCCGGCCCTGGCAATGCGCCCATGCTGTCTGGACCAATCCGCACTGTGCGTCCACTGGCCGAGATTACAGAACTACCACCCGCTCCAATACTGTGCGAATCCAGCAAGTTAATGGCGGTAGGGACTCCTTCAATGGTGCCAAAATGCTGCTCAATAATATTGCCTTCTTGTACTAAACCAAAATCGGTGGTTGTACCGCCCACATCCATGGTAACTGCTCGCGGCCATCCATAGAGTTGGGCCAATGCACGGGCGCCTTCCAAACCGCCGCGGGGCCCTGAACTATAGGTTTTAAGCGCCACGGTTTTGGCTACACGAGCCGAATTCCCATCATTGTGAAAGATTAATAGAGGTCGTCGCGCGTGATGTTTGCGCATAATTTCCTGGGCATTAAATAAAAACCGTTCTACCTCGGGATGCAAAAATGAATTAAACAACGCTGTCCAGGTGCGACGATAATCGTTCGCATCTACTGCTAACTCGTGCGAGTACAAAACCGGCACGGCCCCCAGCATGTGTCGAGGGAATTTGCGCAAAATAATTCGTTTTATGATCTGTTCATCGCGGAGACGATGCGGGTCGGAAAGACTGACCACTAAGCGATTGGCTCCCGCACTCAACAGTTGATTGACAGCGCGAACCACGGTTGCTTCATCAATCGTGGAATCGTCAACAATATTCACGGCAATTACTTGATCGCCGACTAAGCGTTTCCAGAGCTCTTCTGCCTTCAACGTGGTCTGAAACTGTTTGAGGTCGGTTCCCGACCGGACAATAAGTCCGAGGCGTGGCCCCTTGCGTTGCACCAAGGCATTGGTGCCCACCGTCGAGGAGTAACGAATCCACTCCACTTCTGCCAGAAACTTGTCGAGGTCGACCGATTCTTGCCAATCAAGGGCAGCACGTCGCAAGACTTCGACAAAGCATTCTGAAAGGTCGTATGGTGTTGTTAGCGTTTTGGTGTGGTAAACCTTATCACCATTGGTCAGACAGGCATCGGTAAATGTTCCACCATTGTCAATCGTAATCAGTAAGGACATCGGATTGAGATCCCCTTTCCTCCTCATACCATTGTTACGGACTGAATGTTATGGTAATTTAAAATCGAGCAATAATGAATGGCAACTGTTGATAATAGATGAGGGAGATGTTTGTCGGTAATGCATAACAAAGGGTACAGTTCCGCCAATATGCTGACGTTACTGGATACCATTGGAAAGTGGGTCAGTCAAATTGATTCCGACACTGAAGGCATTTATCGGATTCATCCCCACTGGCCGGCAGATCTCGCTTCGGATCCTATTGCAGAAGCGCTCTCTGGACTCCTCCGCGCCATACAGCAGCAAATGCGACAAGTTACGGTTCAGCATGCGGCATCCGTCAAAATTATGGGCCAATTAGCTGAAGATATCGCCAGTTTGGCTCCGCTTCAGGAGGTGTTGCAACGAATTTGCGACACCGCTCGTTATCTTTTGGCTTCGGATATTGGATATATTGCGCTTTTAAACGACGCTAAAGATGCCATTGTGGTACAAGCCGGGTCTGGAGTCAGTCCTGCGTTAATAGGTGTGCGCCAACGACTTGGTCAAGGCATCGGTGGCCGGGTTATCCTGACCAAGCGACCTACCGTATTTAAAAACTATCCTGCGGAAGTGCGGCGCGATCCGGAGGTCGAAAATGCGATTGATCGGGAACATATCATTTCGGCAATTGCTGTGCCTCTGATTCGTGGAGATCATGCCATTGGGGTTCTATACACAGCGATGCGGAGCATTCATGAATACGGACCGGAAGAGATTGAGTTAGCCGCCAATTTAGCTATGCTAGCGAGTGTGGCCATTCATAATGCTGCTTTGTACGACCAAACTGCATGGCTCATGAAGATCAACCAAGAATTCGCTCAAATAGCCTTAATCGATAACGTGCTCGATCACATCTGTGTCACGCTGGGAAAATTGACTAATAGTCGTGTTTCGGTCTTGGATTCTCGTGCGCTGCCCATTGCGATGGGGAACAGGACAGTATGGGAGATTGATGAGGTCACAGGACCGTTAAAGAAATTTTTTAGTCAAAAGTCTAGCGCCGATTATTCCTTTACGACGCCACGCAACGAGGTCGGGATCCTCTCCCCATTGGATAGCAGACGAGGTATCGCCGCTGTCTTAGCGCTAGTCAAGCATCCGCCTTATGCAACGTTATCCGAACGCGATTTTGTCGCCATTGACCGGGCCAAACATTTCCTTGAATTAGGACTCAATCAATTGCGTCTGCGCCATGAAGTACACCTGGCCGCCACTTCTGCATTCTTACAAAACGTTATCGGGGGTCATTTTTCTGCCGAACTTCTAGCGGACCAAGCCCGTCAATTGCAATTGGATCGTCCTGACCGCTATGGTCTTCTAGTGGCTTATGTCGGTTCCCCCTCCGATGTGAGTCTTCACCGCGTCGCGATCCAAGAGATGTTGGCAGGCGTGCGAATCCCGATACAGCATCACTCGCTGGTCGCTTCTATGGTGGAGGACAATTGCTTCATCGGGCTTAGTGAAAGTTCCTCAATCGAGACCATGGCTACTTATCTGCACGAAACTTTGACCGCACTCGTTGCTCCTTACCCTGTATGGATCGCGGTCGGTGAACCATGTCCACAGTGGTTGGAGTATTCTCGGCAGTGGCATAATTGTTTAACCACACTGCAATGGCATTCCCGCGTCCGTCCCCAAATTCCGGTTATCTCCTCAACAGAATATGGCCTTATTGGGGTTCTTTTTGATGCCTCCAATGTGGACCAAGTAAAACGATTCTGCGACGTGACCTTAGGACCGCTCTACGATTACGACCAACAAGCGGGAAGCGATTTACTCCACACACTACTCATCTACTTGGATCATGAATGCGAACTTCGCTCCAGTGCCACGGCACTCCATATCCACTACAACACATTACGGTATCGTCTGCAGCAAATAGCATCAATCCTGTCAATAGATCTCGAAGAACATAGCACGCGTCAACAGCTGCGCATGGCATTATGGTGCCAAGAAGCCTTCGGGTTTCTTTCGCCAGCATCTTCACCGAAACCATCGTAAGTATGAGGAAGAGCCGTGTACGGAGGCTCGAAGAATCCTTAATCTTTGGGATACCCATATCTAATGTGACATGGCATGCGCTCGGAACCAACTGGTTCCAAAGGTATCATGCGTAGGTCATTCAAATATATGATGGCCTCGTGTTTGTGTGAAAAGTAATGCCGGGGGAATAGCTTTGAACACCCCGGGCCAGCGCGTAACACGGAAAGGTATAAAAGGAGGTCACGATACAATGGCAAACACCACGATATTTACGGAGGCGCAATGGGCGGGTCTCGGAGCCCAAACTCGGCGAGGGTTCGCCAACATAAACTTACGATTGATGAGCCGATAGCATGGGGAGGAACCGATCGTGGTGCCAATCCGGTCGAATTGGTCCTTGCCGGATTATAGGGATGCATAAATGTTCTCCGGACCTCGTTTGCTCCGTTGTACCAGGTTGAGCTGTCGCACGTCACGAGTAACATCGAAGGGGATCTCGATCCTGAAGGTTTTATGGTAGTGAACCCGGCAGTACGCCCGGGATTTTCAGAGATTTGCTATGCTATTGCTCTTGAGTCGCATAGTCCTGCAGATCGCATTACGGCTCTCGTCGAGCATGTTGAACGCCTGTGCCTGGTGAAAGACACATTGAGTGGGGTCGCTGTTCTGGCTCGCCCACTCCAAATTTACGCATGTCAGCTCATGGGGACGAGCACAAATATGTCCGTATTCACGTTTTGACACGTCAGTGCCCAAGAATTAACCAGGACGTACCGGAGGCAGACGTAAACCGCCGATTGATTTGCAATTTTACATCTTGAAGCATCGATCGTGGCACTGCAAGAAACCGGAAACGGATTGTGGGTTCGGGTTAGTGGGAGGTGCTAGCTCACAGGCGCCCGTAGCAGACAATCCCGCGTAAGATCGCAAGGTGTTACGATGCCACGAAGTTTGTGATTATGACTTCCAACGATTACATGGTGAGAACTCTTTTCACCCGGTTTTTGCTATTCCTCAACCCGTTACCGTGATGTTAGGGGGACCGATCCACCAGTTTGTCTAACGTAACGCTTCAGCGACATATGACCGAATTGAAAGCAAGTTTTCCTAACCACCACCGTTGCCTATCTTGTTTCATAAATTCTTCTCGGCTCCTGTTGGTTCATGTAGTCGTGCTAACGTAGATAGCAAAGATGGTTTTGCTACGTGAGCCCAAGGATCAATTACCGAGGGAAGATTCTCCAGTTGGTCCTCTAAGATGTAGAGTCCATGGGTGGGTACTACTCCCCCAAGTTCAACTAATAGGGATCGCAAGTATAACTCGACTGCCATGGCGTGACGGGGACTAGATCCAAGCATTACAGGAATGGTAACAATTTTTTGTAGACTTCCTTGGCGAAACCAATCTAGGAATGCTTTAAGCAATCCGGTATAAGTCCCCTTATATGTAGGGCTCGCAACTACCAAAAGGGATGCAGAGCAGACATCACGCACTGCTGAAGCAACGACATCAGATTTTGCGTCAAACATGTACGGGGCCATCGTAGCAAGATCGTATAGCCTAGTCTCGCAGATGACGTTTTCTGCGTGAAACATCTGAGTAATAGTATGCGCTATTGCTTCTGCGACATCTCGAGTGCGAGACATGGGCTTTGGGTTTCCGACAATGATGGCGATCCGAGCAACTTGTGTCTTTGGATTATCTCGGTTTGCGGACACCGTTAGCCTCCAATCGAGGTAATACTTCTTGAGCAAAATATTCGAGTTCCTTGGTATAGTCCACAAAGGAAAGGGTCATACCTGCAAACCCTGCATTCGCAAACCGAGTAATCTCGGATGCTACGTCGTCGGGAGTGCCAATTAGGGGACAACTGCCATGACCCGCGGCAAAACGGGATCGAAATGTTTGCAACATTTCCTTTGTGAAAGATTGTGCATGTAGTCCTTGGAGAGCCATGAGATTGTCCACTGCATTCCAGTCAGCATATTCATCGGCGTAATAATGAAGATAATCTTCGGCTTCTTTTCGTGTTGGTCGGCAAACGACATGACCAAGAGTAAATACTCCTATGTTTCGGTTGTATGATTCTCGCGCAGACTTAACCATAGATCTGACGACTTCTCGTCCGTCTTCGGGGCCGGACACAATAGTGAACCCAAAATCGGCATTGCGGGCGGCAAAATCACGACCCTGACGCGAAGATCCAGCGTTCAAAATCGGTATCGTTTGGTGATAGGGTTTTGGAAGTCCCTCAACATGGTTTAAATGGAAAAAGCGTCCTTTGTAATCAAAAGGTTTCGTTTCGATCCAAATGCGACGAATGATATCCCACAATTCCTGTGCCATCGCATAGCGGTCATCATGATCGGTAGGTAGATCTATACCAAATGTATCGTATTCTGGTTTGTTCCACCTGCAACAATGTTTAATCCGATTCTTCCATGTCCGATTTGGTCAGCGGTAGCTAACTGTTTGGCCACAACGATTGGATGATTAAATGCAGTGTGGATAGTTGCAAACACGGTAATCCGCTGAGTTTGAGTTAAAAGCCCCGTCGCCCATATGGTGGGGTCCAAGACGCCTTCATGGAAACTTGTATCGCCACCATATCCGATCCATCGCGCAATTGGCAAGAGAAAGTCTATACCGACTTCATCAGCTAACCTTGCCAGCCGCAGATTATCTTCCCAGTTCCGTGACCAGCGCTCAGGAATTTTTGTTACCGCCAATCCACTTGAACAATTGGGTGAAAAGAGTCCAATTTGGAAATTCTTCTCGATTAATATCGTGTTGGCGTCCATATGATCCCTACTCCTTTTAAGTTAATTGAGAGAAATGGTCAAAGTCAATCACCGTACCAAATTCTTTGGAATAGTACGTTAATGGGGATAGAGAAGAGTTACTAACAAATAAGTCTATGACTTCTCCGATAATAACCGCATGATCCCCAGCGCGTACTTCTTCCGATTTTCGCAAACGAGTGACACTAAACTTCCGCCAATGCGGTAGGTTCCGTAGTCTACTTTAAGTAAGTTCATTAGATGCCATGGCTTGATCGGGGATGCGCATAATTGCGCCAACAATTGTTGTTCGGTAGTCAAAATGTTAATTACATAGTGGACGGGACGCATTTGGGCGAGATAGGCGTATGTATCCGACTCGTACGACAAACACACTGAACACAGTGGGGGATTTAACGAGACGGAACTGAATGAGTTGACGGTTGTTGCGCACAAACTTTTTGCCGCATCCGCCGTTAAAATGGTTACCCCGGTAGCAAACTTGCTAAGAGCATATTTAATATCTTTGTGCGAAACCACCATGTATTTCGCCTTTGACGCAGACGTGTTTACGTATTATTCGTTCTTTGCGGAACGGGTTACTTATTGCGCATCCTATCGAGCGCGTGGGAAGGTTAAAGAAGCAGACGCGTGGTTTTGAACCAGATCTTCCCCGAAATATATTGACAAATTCGACGTTATCAATTATCACATATAGTGTGTATCGTATAAACCATGAATTGCAACCGTTGTGAAATAATTGAACAAGGGAGGAGACACCCTAATGGCAACGAATTCGTTAGCCGAACAAATCGAAGATCACGCGCTCAATAGGGTTCCCGATCATCACAGAAAGTCTGGTTGGGCCCTGTCGTGGATGACAATGGGCATTGTGACCACGTTAGTTCAGCTGCTCATTGGAAGTTACGTAGCTGCTGTTGCTGGTATGGGATGGGCTATTGTGTCGGATGTGCTTGTCGCTATCTTTGGAGGCACTCTAGGTTGGATGGTAGCCATGATTAGCCGTCAAGAAGGGCTTTCCAGTACAGTGACATCAAGGTTCTATGGTTTTGGGGCTCGAGGATCAGTGATCGCTTCAGGAATCTTCGGATTCATGATTCTAGGATTTCTTGCGCTAGAAAACTCACTTTTATATTACGGAACCATATTTGCGTTCGGCTGGAATAACACGTTGACTTTGCGGATTGTGATCTTCGGAATTCTAACTATTGGCTGGATACTTCTGACGACATTCGGGGTCAATTTGATTCTAAAAGTCTCCTCATATTTAATGGTTGCGTTTTTATTGTTGTTGGCCTATATGTTTTACCGCTCTGGATTTGCATCAGGAGTAACGTTTATCAGCATGATGACTCATGGGTCGTTAATTCCCGGATTAGGTGGAGTTTGGGCTCGGGTAAGTACGGCCATTGTAACATTGGCTGGTTCAGCTGGTGCTTTAGCTTTAGTTGATGCTGATTATGCTCGATATGCAAAGTCGCCGAAAGATGTCATCATTATGGCTTATGCCGGTAGTTTTATGATGGACGTTATAGTCATGATTGCCGGGGCAGTAATCGTGTTTGGCGGTATGGGGCCGGCCATCCATTATTTGATCGCCCATCACATGGCAACCAGCAGCAACGCAGTAGCCCAAGCCAATGCGCTGGCATCAAACAACACCGGAGCGTTCTTTATCGTCCTCTCTGCGGTGTTTGGATTCATTTTGATGTATGCCGCACAAATTAAGGCTCAAGTGTTAAATACCTATTCGGGATCGTTGGCCTTGACCAATTTCTTTGATGCACTTGGCCACTGGCGCCCCGGCCGGTTAGCGATGGTGATATTGGGTAATATCATTGCATTATTGATGATTTCTGGAGGGATCCTCGGGTTAATCGATAGCTGGCTGAATATCTTAGGTGTTATTACTACCGCATTTGCGGGCGTGATGATCGCAGACTACTACATCGTTCGCAAGAAAACCCGAGCTGACCATGCTAGCGTTGAAGCGATTAACGTGGCCGGGGTCATAAGTATCATTGTTGGAGTACTTGTGGCGGTTCTGTTAGAAAATGCGCACATCTTTGCATTGGGATTTTTAACCGCATTGATTGTCGTCCTCATTGTCTATCCTATTTTACGCCAATATGTTGTGAAGCCGGGATCTTTAACAACAGTTGTTGACGCTAAATTAGCAATGAGTGACGTAGAGGGTTAAGATCTCTTATGTTGGTGGGTGCGGCTTTCCGTATACGCCAATTACTGCTAAGGAAGGAAGGTTGTGTGTCGTGGCCGAAGAGACTATATCAGGGTCATACAATACTCTCCAATGGCAAGGCGAATCACGGAAGCCGCCCACACTGGCGGAACACGCGACTCAGCAGCTCCGGGAAGCGATTATAAGTGGCGCGCTTGCGCCTGGAGAAACACTCCTATTGAACGATTTAGCCAAGAAACTAGATATTAGCATTATGCCTGTTCGGGAGGCACTCAAGAGGTTGCAATACGAGGGACTGGTGGAACAACCCCCGCAAAAAGAGGCGCGGGTAGCCCCTTTATCACTTGCGGATCTAGATGACACCTATGCGGCGCGAATACTTATGGAAACTCGTGCGATCCGCCGCTCCGCATCCCGATTTAGCGAAGAGGATTATACGAGACTTCTAAAGGTCCTCGAGCAATACGAATTTGCCTACGATCATAACGAAGATGCCATGGGCCGTGCACTGCACAAACGCTTTCATTTTGGGATGTATCAAGTAGGAGCATCCCCGTGGCTACTAGGGCTAATTAGTACCCTTTGGGATAACTCGGAACGTTATCGGCGGCTTTCCCTAGAGCATCGAGGTTCCATTCATGATCGCCGCAACGAGCACGCAGATGTCTTGGAAGCATGCCACGCTCGCGACCCAGAAAAGGCAGCCAGGTTATTGGAAAGCCATCTCCGTAAGACCGCGGAGTTGGTGTATCAATCAGCCGCAAGCGCTTTAGAACAATAAGCGCGAAGGAGGACAATTATGGACTACAATGACGAGCAATACGCGCCTGTGGGGCATAAAATTATCTTTGAGAATGAATTGGTGCGGGTCTGGGAGATTCTTCTTTACCCCGGTGAGGAACTTCCGACGCACCATCACCTGTTGCCTTATTTAGAAGTCGCTTTGGAAGGGGACCAGAACGAGATCGAATGGGAAGACGGGCACGTAACAAAGTCGTTAGTGCCGTCGGGATCCTTTGCTTATCACGAGGCTGGTGACATTCACAAGATTCGAAATGCCAGCAACCAGCGATATTGGAGTCGGGTGGTTGAGTTTAAAACGGCGCCATACCGCCACCTGATTGACCCAGAAGATACATTCTACGATGAAAACTATGCTCACGTTGCCCAAAAAGTTTTATTTGAAAATGATCTCATTCGCCTCTGGGAGATATCACTCAACGTGGGTGAGGGGCACCCAACGCATCATCATATGCTTCCCTACGTCATTCTTTCAGTCGATGGTGGACATAATCAAATGAAGTGGGAGGATGGGCGGATCACTCGATCATATGAAGGCCCTGGATTCGTATTGTTTCGTGAGGCAGGTGGCATCCATCGCCTCTACAACATGGATGAAACCAAGCCATATCTAAACCGTCTAGTGGAATTAAAGGTACCCGCTTACCCGTTGCCGGACCTTCACCCGGAACATCTTCAAGAAGTGTTAATCAATAGCGGCGATTTAGAATGGCGCGGGAAGTCGTTGCAGGGCCTGTCAGAAATTAGGTTATGGAACAACGAAGATACCGGTGCGTCTATAAGCTTAGTCAAGTTTGTTAAGGGTAGCGGCATACCTGACCAACACAAACACGCATCTAACCAATTTATGTATTGTCTCTCGGGTGAGTACGAGTACACCAATACGGGTATTGTGTTGAAGCCAGGTCACTTCTATTGGAATCCCAAAGGAAATGTTCATGGACCAACCCTGGCGCGTGAAGATTCTGTGCTGGTGGAGATATATGATGGCCCGCATTATCCTGAGAAACCTTCCTGGTATAAAGACGACAAGGACGCTAAGTAAGATGCTAACGAACTGCTGAGTGCAAATGCTATTCCACGAGGAGGATCATCACCAACATGGCAAAGGAAGAACTGCGTAATCGGAAATTGAACACCCCATTGGGCGTGTTTTCTCAAGCAACTAAAATCGAAGCAAACGGCACTCTAGTGTTTGTGTCTGGTCTTACGTCTAGGGACCCAGATGGCAAAGTAGTGGGGGTGGGAGATGTCAAAAAACAGACAGAAACTATTTTGGAAAATATGCAGACCATTCTAGCGGATGCTGGAGGAACACTTGATGATGTAATGAAGGTGACGGTCTATATTCGCAATATGAAGGATTTCGATGCGATCCATGAAGTGCGTCGCCGGTACTTCAAAGCTCCGTTACCCGCTTCAACGATGGTTGAAGTATCCATGTTAGTGAGTCCTGAATTGCTTATTGAAATCGAAGCCTTTGCTGTTATTCCCAGTAAATAACTTAGGAGGGAAACGGTATGTGGGATCTCCATGCGCATGTAATTCCCCCGAACGTCATGGAGGCAGCTCAAAATAGTCAAATGGGCCTGAAGGTGTCTCAAGGACAATTGCTTATTGATGGTCACCCACTACCTTTCCAGTTATTAACTGACCTTGACGCCCTAAAGAACTATAGCTTTCGATCCGGACTTAACCTTGCTTTGTCAGTACCACCAGGGCTTTTTCGTTACCAATTGAGTCGGGAGCAATCTCGTGAGTGGTGCCAGCTGGTTAATGACGGAATGCGCCAAATCATTGAAAGTAGTCAGGGACGCTACCGGGGATTTTTACTGGTGCCACTGCAGCATCCCGATCTGGCGGCCCAGTTATGGCACGAGTATAAGGGCCAAGACTGGTTTGGAATTGTTACCGGGACCAGTATTAATGGAATGGGATTGGAAGACGACCTATTCCACAGTTTTTGGGAGATTTTCGATCAGTCTCGACAGGTATGTTTTGTTCATGCGGTCGATGCCCCCGATACCCGGTTAGGCCCGTACTACTTGTCAAATCTATTGGGTTATCCTTATGAGGACATTTTATGCGTAGCCCGGCTGCTGTTTTCTGGGTTACCGATTAGATTCCCTGAGACTCGTTGGTGTGTCAGTCATGGAGGCGGTGGTGCCGCGGCCTTATTAGGTCGGTGGCAGTGGGCGTACGATACGCACCGACCCGGTATTCAAAGGAATGTCCCTCCTCCACGGGAAGTGTTTCAGAAACTATGGTTCGATTGCTTGACTCATGATGAGGGTGCATTGAGTTTGCTTTTGCAACATGCTGCACCGAATCATATTGTCGCTGGCTCGGACTATCCGTTCCCAATGGGAATGTCTAGAACTTTTGAAGAGGCTTCAGATGTCGGGCCCCGATTGACCAAAATTATGGCTTCGGGTGACCAATTACTTCGGATAGACGAAAAGAGGCACGTATTGTGAAACTGTATACTATTAAAACGTCTGCTGGTTCAATGAGAGTTGCCGCTTCCCATTCAATGGACTCGATGGGGTGGGATATAACCTCGCTATTCCCGAGTTTATTAGATGTAATTCGCGGCGGTGAAGAAGCATTACAAATTATTGCACAGGAGATCAAATCCAAAACTCCTGATGTGAATCTCAATGAAGTAACGATTCTGGCACCAATTCCAGAACCCATCCGCAATGTCTATTGTGTAGGATGGAATTACCTCAAACATTTTAATGAAGGAATCGGACGACGCGGCGACCAAGAAGTAGAACTTCCGCAATATCCCACATTCTTTACCAAGAGTACTCGCGCCGTTATCGGACCAAATGTGCCAATTCCTTACGACTCAGGGTTTAGTGAGCGATGGGATTACGAAGGCGAGATCGCGGTAATTATCGGTCGAAGTGGTATCAATATTAAGGAACATGATGCCATGTCGCATGTGTTTGGCTATACATTGGCCAACGATGTGTCAGCGCGCGACGTGCAACGTCGACATGGTGGGCAATGGCTCAAAGGAAAATCCATGGATGGTTCTTGTCCATTAGGGCCGGCTATTGTGACTAAAGATGAAATTCCGGAAGTGCAAGACCTTACCATACGCTGCGAAATTAACGGAGAGACACGTCAAGAAGCACGTCTCACACAATTAATTTTTAGTATCCCCCGTTTGATACATGACTTGTCCGAAGCCATGACCTTGTTGCCTGGGGATATCCTCTTGACGGGTACACCTGATGGCGTGGGGTTTGGGCGAACTCCCCCAGTGTATTTGCAACCTGGAGATACCATGGTCGTTTCTAGTGAACAGTTGGGCCAATTGGTCAATGTGGTAGGTCCCGATTTAAAAGAAAAGAGGTGATTGAGTATGTTGTTAAAAGAGCTGTCTTATGTACGACCGAATTCGGTCGAGGAAGCAATTGAGCTTTTGAACACCTACCCTGATGCAGGCATATTAGCTGGAGGCCAAAGCCTGATTAACGTACTGAAAATGCGGATTGGTGCTTATTCAACGTTAGTGGATATTTCCGCATTAAAAGAATTACAACAAATTCGGGAAAGTATGGGGTTTATAAGTCTCGGCGCTGCGACAACTTATGACGACATCATCCATTCGCCAACAATTATGCTTAATCGGCCAATTTTGGCTGAGACAGCGATAAGAATTGCCGATCAACAAGTACGCAATCGCGGCACCATTGGAGGGAATTGTTGCTATAACGACCCAACCTGTCATTTTCCTCCTCTTTTAACCGCTATGGGTGCCACAATGCTGATAGCGGGAAAAGATAAACGTTCGGAAATGACGGCGGAGGAGTTTTTTACTGGTTATTACCAAACAGCGTTGGAGCCCGGAGAACTATTGGTAGACATTCGGATACCGAAACCGCAACGACCTTATGGGGACGCATTTGTGCCTCTTTCAGTCGGTGGTACCGATGTATTGAACGCAGTGACGGTCACAGCACATCTAGAATTGAATGCTGAGGGTAAGTTGACTGAAGTACGTCTCGTTGCTGCCGGAGTGGGTCCCCGTCCCCTACGTATGACGGCTATTGAAAAAGTCCTGGATGGTCAACCGTACCATTTGTCCGATGTTGCGTCGGCGGTGGCGACATTCGATATCAGTGCACTGGAACCGCCCAGTGACGTTCATGCATCAGGGGAATATCGTCGGCAAATGGTTCCGGTTCTGACCGAACGAGCTCTGAAGACGGCTTTAGAACAAGTGGGGAGGGGCTATCGTGAGTAACATACCAAGCCAAAAACGGTCAATTTCTGTGACAGTCAACGGCACAACCTATTATCGTGATGTTGCTGCCCGAACTTTACTGGTGCACTTTCTTCGAGAAAACCTCAATTTAACTGGTACGCACTTCGGATGTGATACGGGTCATTGCGGTTCGTGCACCGTGATAGCTAATGGCAAGTTAATTAAATCTTGCATGATGCTCGCAATCCAGGCCGACGGATTTACCATTGAGACGGTCGAAGGACTAGCTAACCCGGATGGGAGTCTCAGCCCGATACAACAAGCGTTTTCGGACAACCATGCCTTGCAATGTGGATTTTGTACTCCAGGCATAATGCTTGCTTCAAAATATCTTCTTCAGCATAATCCCCAGCCGACCGAAGAAGAGATCCGCCGCGGTATTAAAGGAAATTTATGTCGTTGTACTGGTTATGTCAATATCGTCCGGGCTATTCAAGGTTTAGCGGCAGAAACAGTTCAGAAAGGAGACCTAGTTAAATGAGCACCCTTGTCACGGATCAAAAGACCGAAGCGACCCGTTGGACTGGAAAAAATGTTCCCCGTAAAGAAGATGAGCGGTTGGTAAAAGGCCAGGGACGTTTTGCTGATGATATTCGTAGGCATAACGAAGCCCATGTTTATTTATTGAGGTCACCTTATGGGCATGCCCGGATTCGTTCTATTGACGTAACTGCGGCCAATAATTCGCCGGGGGTAATTTGCACTCTTACTGGAGAAGAAGTGGCGGTATTGCAAAAGCCATTTATGGAAATTGCCCCACCGCCTGGGGGGCTCATGGAAGATTACTGCCTTGCGGTTGGCAAGGTCCACTTCATGGGGGAACCAGTAGTGGCTATCTTAGCGGAAACGGAAGAGTTAGCTCGTGACGCTGCCGACCTTGTTGACATTGAATACGATCCGTTGCCCGCGGTGGTGGATGGGGAGGCAGCTCTACAATCTGATGCGCCTCTTGTTCATGAAGAAGCTGGTACGAACGTTGTATGGCACGGAGTATATGACTGGGGGGATATCCAAGGCGCTGTTTCCCGAGCCGATAAAGTGGTAAAAATTGATCGCCTCCATTTTCACCGCTTTACTAGTACGCCCATTGAATGTAATGCGGCAGTAGTCGAGTATTACCCAGGGTCCGGTGAATATACTTTCTGGTGCAATAACACTATGCCTCAATTCGCGGCCATGTTTATGGGACCAGCGTTAGGCATCCCTACGGATCGGCTGCATTTTGTTACCCAAGATATTGGGGGATCTTTTGGCAATAAGATTACAACCTATGTGTATCTCACGATTTGCGCCATACTGGCTAAAAAGTCGGGAAGACCGGTGAAATGGACAGAGTATCGTACGGACCATATTCTCGGAGGTTCCCATGGGAATGAACGCACCTTTCGGAACATTGTCGTACCGGTGATGGCCGATGGCACTATCTTGGGCATTTCCGCCACCGCAATTGATGACGCGGGAGCATTTCCACGCTATGAACCATTAGGATCGGTGATTTGGTCTCAAGTGGTGCCGAACGTTTATCGGTTTCGCGACGTGAAGATCGATTTTACTCAAGTTGTAACCAATAAGTGCCCAGTGGGCCCAAATCGAGGGTATTCTCGTTTACAGCATATGTGGATGGTCGAACGAATTGTAGATATCGTAGCGCACGAATTGCATTTAGATCCCATAGAGGTTCGCAAGAAAAACTATATCCAACCCGAGCAAATGCCCTATGAAACGCCCAATGGGTGTGTGTACGATTCCGGTGACTATCCCCGGTGTCTAGACCTTGCGTTAGAGCTAATTGATTACCCCAAGTGGCGTGAACGTCAAATCATGGCGCTAGGATCTGGAAAAATTATTGGAATTGGTATCGGATCGACCTTAGATTCAGGCACGAACAATTTTGGTCAAGCACGGATCATCAACCCCCAATTGCCTTTTTCGGGTAATGGTGAGGTATCCAACGTAAAACTTGATTTGTATGGTGAGGTTGTGGTAACCATTGGCACCACCCCCCAAGGACAGGGACACGAAACGACTGCTGCCCAAGTAGTATCCGACATTTTAGGCATTGATCCGGATCATGTTCGGGTACTGATAGGGCATGACAACGCGCGTAATGTATATACGGGATTTTCAGGCACCTACGCGAGTCAATTTGCAGTAACCGGATTGGGGGCCGTGCAAGGCGCCGCAGAAAAATTACGCCGTGAAATTGTTCAGCTTGCAGCAGGCGTATTACAGGCTGATGAGTCGGAAATTGAACTCCGGGATGGATCGGCCTTTGTCAGGGGGCAAGAACAGAGGACTATTCCCTTCATTGGGTTGGCGAATATTGTGTTCGCCAATAATGCAACCATGCCTGCCGGATTAGATGTCTCGTTGAATTGTACCTATACCTACCGTCCTCCTTTTAGTGTTCCAGATGTAGAACGAAAATTTGGCAATTTAACCTTAACCTATGCCACACAAATTCACGCCTGCGTGCTCGAAGTCGACGCGCAAACCGGGCACACGACCATTTTGGATTATGCTGCGGTGGATGATTCCGGGCGGTTAATCCACCCCCAAATTGTGGAAGGTCAGGTTCATGGAGCGGCTGGATTAGGGATTGGGGGGGCCCTTTATGAAGCATTGGAATATGACGAAGAAGGGCAATTGCTTACCAGTAATTTTTACAGTTACAAGGCGGTTACGGCTGTGGATGTGCCCATGATGAAGACGGCTGCAATCGAATCTCCTTCACCGTTTAGTCCTAACGGGGCTAAAGGTATGGGTGAAGGTGGCGGAGCTCCATTGCATGCGATTTGTAGTGCGTTGCAAGACGTAATGCGGCAAACCAGCGGAGCGATTATCACGGATTCTTTTAATCCGTCAGAACGTGTGTACTGGCTCATGCAAGACACGACCAAAGGCCGTGAGGGTGTGTCAGTAGAGGAACGAGCATAAATGTCAAGGGAGGGATTTGCGTGAGGGTCTCATACGATTTTCGAGATCGGGTTGTGGTGGTCACTGGTGGCGGTCACGGAATTGGTGCGGGACTCTGCCTAGAGGTTGCCAAAGCGGGAGGCGTGGCGATATCTGCGGATATCGCCCCCGATCCATCGCTGGCCACAAAAAGTGAGCGCATCCAAGTAGAAAAAGTGGACGTTGGTGATGGCCAGGGTTTACAGAGATTTTTGGAAAGTGTCATTGTGCAGCACGGGCATATAGACAGCTTTGTTCAGGCAGCAGCGATCCAACCCCGTCAATTGATTCAGGAAATGAGTGCAGAGACCTGGCTGCGGGTGATGGATATCAATCTCAACAGCTTATTTTACGCGGCACAAATCCTTATTCCTCACATGACCCAAAGACATTATGGTTCTATCGTGACATTTTCTTCGGGGTTAGCCACGACGGGTTGGGCTAAAGCATCAGCATATGCAACCACAAAGGCAGCGTTAGTCGCATTAATCAAATCGATTGCTAAAGAAACCTTGCCTTATGGAGTACGTGCTAACATTGTAGCCCCTGGCATAACTGATACGGATTTGTTTACGGGACCCAATTCCCAGGATGAGCAAGAATTCTTCCGGGTTCGGGGGGGCGGTGTGGGAACGGTCGATGAAGTGGTTCCGTTGTTAATGTTTCTCATTTCTGACGCCTCTCAATCTCTGACAGGCGCTTTGTTGAGCCGTGACTTAATTATTCATCCGCAGGATGTATGATCGGGAGGCGACACATCATGGAACGGATTCCTGTGGCCATCATTGGTGGTGGACCCGTAGGGTTGGCTGCCGGCTTGGAATTTGAGCGATTTCAAGTACCTTATCAAATTTTTGAAGAGGACTCAGGATTATCGTCCAAACCCAAAGCAGGAACAATCTTACCGCGATCCTTAGAGATATTCAGACAAGAAGGTGTGATTCAAGGGATATTACGCGAAGGGTTGCGTTTTGATGAAGTTCATTTTATTGACCGAGTGACCGATAAGATTTTGATGCGGATGTTGATGTACCCAATGGCGGACGAAAGTCTCTATCCGTTTATCTTGAACTTGCCGCAAAGCGATCTTGAAGCTCTCATGGCAGAAAAAATCTATCAGAGCAAAATTGGGAGATTGAACTTACGTCAACGATTGCTGTCAATTGAACAAGTGGAAGATCATTGTGTTTTGCAATTCGAAACCCCTACCGGACATGAGAGCATGGAAGCGGAATACGTGTTGGCTTGTGATGGCGGGCGGAGCGTGATACGACATCAATTAGGTATTGAAATGGAGGGTGTCACGCATCCTGAGCGATTTTTGGTTGCAGACTTCAAGGTAGATTTGGACCGTCGATCAGGTCGTCAGTTAACCTACTTGTCATATGTGTTTGATCCTGAAGAATGGGTTATATTTGTCCGGCAGCCTCGGTTTTGGAGGTTTCTCATTCCCATTCTTCCTGATGCCGCAGAACCTACTGCGTCTATCGTAATAGAGAAAATCCGGCGAGTAGTAAAGAATCCGACGTTGCCCATTGAGTTGATTGATATGGGCATTTACAACGTGCACCATAGGACCGCCACAAAGTGGCAAGATGGTCGCATATTTCTATTGGGGGACGCAGCGCATCTCATTACTCCAGTGGGTGGGTTGGGTCTAAATACTGGTATTCAAGATGCAAATAACTTGGCTTGGAAGTTGGTGTGGGTTCTCCGCAAGTGGGCTGGCCCAGACCTGCTACGATCGTATGAACGCGAACGAGCTCCGATTGCTCGGTTCAATGCAAGAAACCAAGCTGAGCGTAACCGGGACGTTATGCGGATGAAGAGTCCAATTAAACGAACCATGCGAAATATCGTGTTGGGGTGGATGGACAGGGCCGAAGGCTTGCAATGGCAAGCGGCTCATATGCGATCTTTGCTGGGAACAAGCTATAAGCCAACTCCAAAAAAACCGGGATTATTTAGTCAATTGAAGACCGCCCGGCGTTTTGTGCGACCTCCGGTAGAAGTTGGCGATCGCTTTCCTGACGGGGAAGTTCTCGATTCCAAGGGCTCGACGCGACGGCTCCATGATTTTATTGATGAAGGGTTCTTGGCGTTATATGTTCAGGACGTTCGAACCCGCCCCGAGTTGGGAGAAAGCCTGGAGGGAGTCCAAAAGTATCTTTTAACGCGATTCGACGCGGCGTTTGACACGAATTTGCGTGAGCAGGCGCTATATGATAAGGGCGGTAGATTAATTAGACGTATCGGAGCGGTGGACGGATCCATCTATCTCATCAGACCGGATTCTCATGTTGCTGCGATTATATCCGAGAAAGACGCGCACAATCTACCAACCATTTATCACCGATTGCTAAGTACAGAAGTCTTTCGCGAAGCTCCAACCGGTGAATCCCTGACAGCTATATTATAGGAGGAATTATCCATGAAAATTGCGGAAAATGGCACGTTTTTCGTGCATGCTACTCAGCAAGAGGTTTTGGCACTTGTGACCGATCCTGAATTTTTGGCGCGTACCTTACCGGACTCCAAAGGGTATCGGGTGACGGGTGCGGATTCTGCGGTTGTTGACATGTTGATTGGGGTTTCGCATATCAAGGGAACCATGCCAACAACTCTGGCCATTCTTTCGCGAGACGCTGAAACCCCGTTAACTGTAAGAGTTACGGCTCAGGGCTTAGGAAGTCGTGTGGACATGACACTGACGTTTCAACTGCAAGAACAGCCAGAGGGAACCCAGGTGAATTGGTCCAGTGATGCAATGATAAGCGGGGTATTGGCAAGCGTGGGATCGGGTCTTTTACGCCCACTCGCTAAACGGAACTTTGATGGCATTGTGACCGCGATACAAGAGGCAATTGAGGCAGCATACCGTCACTAACGAAGGAGGCGTTTGCCGCATATGGACCTAAAACGTCTCGGAATTAGTGCTATTACTTCTCGTAATTGGTCAGCCTGGCAAGATCTTGAAGTGTACTGCCAAATGGGCATTCAGGGTATCGGACTCTGGCGAGATAAACTCGTAGACATTGATCTTAAAGAATATCGTCGGCACTTAAATGCGTGTGCCATGACGGTCACTAATCTATGTTTTACCGGCCAATTTACACTGGGAGTGGATGCTGCTATTCGCGATGGCCTTCAAGCCTTGACAGTGGCAGAAACCGTTGGGGCTGATACGATTCTGGTAATTAGTGGTCCGATTGATCATCTCACCATGAAAGAAGCTGATGAACGAGTTGTTGTCGGATTGCGAGAGTTAGCCGTTGAAGCGAGTACTCGTAACATCAGCCTGGCGCTAGAGGCATTGCATCCCATGGATATGACCCAGTGGACGGTGATTCCAACGTTGGACAAGGCATTGGATTTAGTTGACCGAGTCGATCACGATAATGTTGGCGTCATGCTGGATCTTTATAACACATGGTGGGACCCGCGGTTATCTCAGGCAATCCAGCGTGCTAGAGGCCGTATTTTGTGTGTTCAATTAGCCGATTGGAGAAATCCTACCCGGTCATTTACTGACCGAACGGTGCCAGGCCGAGGTATCGCACCATTGGCAGACCTCATTAGTCAAATAGAATCGGTGGGGTATTCTGGATGGTATGACCTCGAGATATTTTCCGATGAATTGTGGGCCCTGGAGGACTATGGTTCGGTGTTGGACGAGATGATTCAATGGTGGTCAACGATAGGGGAGGAATCTCCAAGTGAGTGATGCTGATGTAGTGGTCATTGGATCGGGGCATAATGGGTTATCCGCTGCTATGTATTTGGCGAAGGCTGGATGGAAGGTAGTAGTCTTAGAGCAATCGCAAGTTCCAGGAGGAGCGGCAAAATCCGGGGAGGTTACTAAGCCGGGTTTTATCCATGATCTCTACGCGACGAATCTGGGCCTGTTTCTGGGCTCCCCTGTGTACCGGGATTTTGGGCCAATGCTGACCCAGTCAGGCTTGGCCTTAGAGGTTTCCTCCGAACCCTATGCGAGCGTTTTTCCCCATGGAACAGCCCTATCCATGTACACTGACGCAGAAAAGTCGCTTGCATCTATCGCTAATTTTTCTCCCGAAGATGCCGAAGCGTGGCAACATTTGGTTGACTATTTTCAAAGAGTCTCACCTTATTTATTCCCCTTACTGCAAATGCCGGTTCCATCCTTCGAATTTGGGCGTGGGATTTTTCGTATGACCCGCGCTTTAGGATGGACTGGAACCCAAGAACTATTGAGCTTGCTGTTGCAATCGCCCAGGGAATTTGTTGAATCATGGTTTTCGTCAAAGGAAATGCAGGCGTTGTTGATTCCTTGGGGGTTTCACTTGGACTACGGACCCGATGTGTCCGGGGGAGCCACCTTTCCTTTTTTGGAGTCGGTTGCGGATCATCTCAATGGAATGGCCATCGCGCGAGGAGGTATTGGTCTTCTTGTTCACAGCATGATAAATATAATAAAAGGGTATGGTGGACAGGTTGAAGTTAACGCGCCAGTAACCCAGATTTTGACCGACAACGCTGGGCATGCCACTGGAGTCAAACTATCCGATGGCCGAACCATTGCTGCAAGACGGGCTGTATTAGCAAACGTCAACATCCGTACATTATTTGAATCACTCGTAGATCCGACCGTGGTAAACCACGGATTTTTGAAACGGATTCAGAAGTTTAGGTTTGGGCCGGGTACGATGATGGTCCATTTAGCATTATCGGGGGAGGTTCCTTGGCTAAATCCGAGCGTTACACGTTCAATGTATGTGCATATAGGGCCCTATGTGAATGATGTCGCCCGCACCTATCAACAAGCCGTCGCAGGTTACCTCCCTGATAGTCCACTTTTGGTGGTGGGTCAACAATCTCAATGGGACCACAGTCGGGCCCCCGATGGTATGCACACAGTATGGATACAAGTGCGGGCAGTCCCGGGACATCCTATCGGGGATGCGGCAGGGAGCATTGTTACCACAGATTGGAGCACTATGGGGCCTCTTTATGCTCAGCGTGTTTTGGATAAATTGGAAGAATATGCCCCTGGTGTTACTAGCCGCATCTTAGCAATGACGGTTATGACGCCGCAAGATTTGCAAAATGACAATCCTAATTTAGTAGGTGGCGATAGCATATCGGGAAGCCACCACTTAGACCAATTTTATTTCCTTCGTCCGGTGCCGGGATGGTCTCGTTATCGTACCCCTGTTCCCGGGCTATGGGTTGTAGGGGCCTCGACGTGGCCAGGTGGAGGGCTAAATGCGGTCTCTGGATATTTGGCGGCACAGGCTTTGTTAAAGAGCCGAGGGCGACATTAACGTATTGGGGAATCTTCCCATTAATTTTAATGCGGTGCCGTCTTGCGGCTCGAGATTGATAGTGTCTTATTGAGGATGCTCCATCCTAAAAACTCGGAGGTGTCACGGTTACCAAGTAAATGCAGGGTTTTGTTGAAGTATTAACATAACGATGGGCACGTCTGGAATCGAAATAGATACTATCACCTTTCAGTAAGGTGTAGGAATCGGTTGCAAATTCTACTACTAAAGTCCCTTCGAGAACAACTGCACATTCTTCGGAATTATGCTCCCACAGTTCTGGAGAGGAGGCTGCGCCCGGCTCTAGTGTGCCTTCTAAAACTTCTAAACGACCGAATCCCGGTGAAACGCGGCTATAAGCGACAGCGCCCGGTGATGCAGTTAGTGAGGGGCGCCGGTTATGGGGGACAACGGCTACACTAGTTTCAGGAGTCTCTTGGAATAAGCTAAATAATGGTATATTAAAAGCTTTAGCGAGTTTTCTCAAAGTGTCTAAACTAGGATCTAATTGGTCTCGTTCTACTTGGCTTAACAGAGCAATTGACACTCCAGCTGCTTCGGAAAGCTGCTTCAAGCTCATGCCCCGATCATGGCGTAAATTTCGCAAACGCTGTCCTAACATGTTTAATGGCCCTCCGTGTTCAATCGTGATGCATTTGTTATTCTACCCGTTTTTGCATAAGTGATGACAGACTTGAGAATTAGCAAACATTAGTTGTTTATGTGAAGCCAATGATGGAATGAATGAAGTAAAGGCCTTTAATTAGTTATTTGTGATGAGTAATCTGTGATAACGGTGGAAAGTTCATAATTGAGTGTATTGACGGGGGCATTTGTCTTTGGTACGATACCTCTGGGGATTTTATACACACTATAAAATTTCACAACAGGTATCATTAATCTGGTGGATTAGAAGGAGGATGGAATGTGGCGGTGGAGCAAAGGTCACGCGACTTGGCCCGAAATGCGTTGGGGTTGGTTCACGTAATATTTCAATCTGCATCTCAAATGAGCCCGACGGGAACGGTCGTGTCGGGTCTGACGGCGATAGCGGCGTATGCCTCAGGATCGATGCCCTTGGCTATAGTGTTGGCTTTAATTGCTTCTTTTCTAGGAGCCAATACCCTGATTCAGTTTTCAAAGAACATTTCCAGTGCCGGTGGTTACTACACCTGGATTGCTCATGGTGCTGGGCCTTACGCAGGCGTTCTAAGCGGGTGGCTATATATCCTGTATCAAGGACTTAATGCCCCGGCTCTTATTTTGTTTTTTGGCTATGTAGTGCGGGCTCTACTTGAGATGGGATTGGGAGTTACCCTAGCAGCATGGACGTGGTGGCCGTTTTCCATGATTTCTGCTCTATTTGTTTGGTTCATTGCCTATCGGGGAATTAAGCAATCGTTGGTGTATTCTATGATTGTTGGTATCGTGGAGATCGTTGCCCTCTTGGTTTTGGCTATACTTCTGATCGACAAGGCGGGCAGTCATAACACGTTGGCTACTTTTACTCCGCGGCTTTCCACCGCCGGTTGGAGTGGGATTGGTCTCGGAATGATTTTTGGGCTGTTTTCGTTTGCCGGTTATGGAGCGTCAGCGACCTTGGGCGAAGAAGCTAGAAACCCCGATCGTTCTATTGCACAAGCAATTATATTATCGCTGGCTATAATTGGCTTCGTTTTGATCGTTGTCGGATATGCGACGACTGTGGCATGGGGAGTAGGCAAGATGAGCAGTTATGCCAGTTTGCCTCTTCCTTTGCTTAACCTTGTGCACAATGTTCTGTCATCATCATGGTCAGTTTGGTTTTGGGTTCTCACAATTCTTATTGTTAACAGCACGCTTACGGCAATCATTGCTATCACTAACGCACAAGTTCGAGTATTGTTCGCCCTTGGACGTGACAAAATAGTACTTCCCAATTCGATTGGCATGACCCACCCTCGCTATCGCACTCCTGACCGCGCGATTCATCTGCAATCCATTATCGGGATAGTGATTGTTACCATTGTCGGATTTTGGTTGGGCTCATTCAGCGGATTCTTGTTTCTTGCGGAATTAGTCACGCTATCGAATTTGATTATTCATATTATGGCAAATGTATCACTAACCCGGTATTACCGTAAATTAGGGAAATTGCGCATTATGGTACATGGGGTTATTCCTATTTTAGCTAGTCTGATGTTTCTTTTTCCTATCTATTTTTCTATTTTCCCCGTCCCCAGTTTTCCGGATAATATTCCACCTTACATCTTGTTAGCATGGCTCTCTATTGGTGCGGTAATGTTGGTACGGATTATGCGACGTTCTCCCGAAACGTTTGTAGCGGTTGGTTCAATGACGAACCAATCGCGTGAGGAAACGGCTGCTGAATCTGGGCCAACATATTGAGGTGCCCTGGAATGCTGAGAAGATCAGAGGGCTGCCCAGGACAACAATGGTACACTCCCCTTATCCGCGCCCATCGGCTGGCCGACTGGTGGGGCTTGGAATCCCTTTGGCTTAAGAACGAGTCTTTAGGATTATCCGGCTCGTTTAAGGATAGGGGCGCTGTTGTAGCGGTGCGTGAAGCAATAAGTAAGGGGTATAAGAAGATCTTAACTGCATCTAGTGGCAATGCCGGGGCAGCCACGGCTGCCCGTGCGGCCATGTATGGAGTTCATGCCATCGTTCTCGTAGATCCGCAAGCCCCAACAGAGAAATTGAGGCAGATTAAGGCTTATGGTGCAGAAATCAAAATGATTGAGGGTTTGTTCAACCAACCTAGTGAGCAGTTTGTCAGAACTCTTAAGTCAATAGCAGTTGAAGAAGATGCTTACTTGGCATTCTATTGGGAACCAGTTAATTCTGCCATTATCCAAGGATTCGAGGTCATTGCGGAAGAGATCGTTTATCAATTAGGAATTGCTCCAGAAGTTGTGCTTATTCCGACGGGGGGAGGGGACCACTTCGTCGCCCAGGGAAGAGCATATCTTCGTCTATGGCGTCAGGGGGTGATAGAACACGTGCCGCAGTTAATCGCGGTCCAACCCGAAGGAGCTTGTCCATTGGTTGACGCTGTAAAGGCGGGGTTGCATTACATACCGTATAGAGCAAATCCGACAAGCATCGCTTCAGGCCTGCGCGTAGCATTTTCTGGACAACACGCTCTCAGCCTAATCGAAGACTCTGAGGGGACTGGAATGCACAAACACATGGCTGTTACGGTTACAGAAGATCAAATACGTAAAACGCTACGGCTGCTGGCGACGCTAGAAGGCATTTGGATTGAACCGTCTGGTGTTGCCGCACTTGCGGCAATCCCAGATCTTCTCGAAATGGGGGCTTTTGGTCCCGATGCTCTAATTGTTGCACCGTTAACCGGAGCGGGATGGAAGGATCCCCCGCAATGACCTTGTCGGCGATAGGAGCAAGATTCGTTAGGGTAGAATTTGGCCTAGGAACGATTAATCGCTAAGATCCACCTATGGTTGTCGGCGAACTATATGATTTGGACAATTAGTAAAACGTTGTGGTTAGGTTTAAAGGAGGTCGTTTTATTGAAGGCGGAGGCGTTTCGGAAACATTTCCCCATTTTTCGTGATAGTGTTCATCTGTGCAGTTGTAGCGAAGGAGCGCTGTCTGACCGGGTCATAGTGGCTATGAGCGAGTTCATGACAAGTTGGAGAACCCAAGCAGCGCCATGGGAATCATGGATGGAAGAGGTGGACCGGGCACGGCAGCAATTTGCCAGGCTAATTCGAGCTGACGAGAAAGATGTGGCTGTAGTGTCTTGTGCATCCGAAGGAGCCTTCCATGTTGCTTGGGACCAAGACTTTACTAAAGGGCGATCAGTAATCGTTACTAATGACTTGGAGTTTCCGTCAGTTGCTCATGTCTGGCTTGCAGCGCGTCCCCGTGGTGCCGATGTCCGGTTTGTTATGCAACACAATGGAGTTGTGGCCCTTGAAGACTACATTAACGCCATTAATGAGAGAGTGGCTTTGGTATCGGTGCCCCTAGTATCCTATGCCAATGGTTTCCGATTTCCGGTGGAAGATATTGCTAAAGTTGCTCACAAGTACGGGGCTCGGGTTGTGGTCGATGCTTACCAAGGGGCTGGTGTGATTCCGATTGACGTCAATACGCTACATGCTGACTACGTGATTTCTGGTTCGCTTAAATACCTTTTAGGTTCTCCGGGAATGGCTTTCTTATGGGTGCGGCCCGGAATCGTTCATGGAGAAGATCCTGCGCTTACCGGGTGGTTTGCAAGATCGAACCCATTTGCGTTTACACCAAGGGTACTTGACTACGCAGCAGATGCACGACGATTTCAAACAGGTACCCCCGCAATTCCCGCTGCATTTGCTGCCGCTGCGGGGATGTCACTGATAAATGAAACCGACGTGCATCATGTGTTTACGCACATTTCAGCGCTGGCTGATACGCTACAGGAGAGAGTTCAAGCGGAGGGGTATCATCTCTATTCTCCTGATCAACGAGATCAGCGGGGGCCGCAGGTGACAGTGTGGGCCGATAATGCAGAACATTTATCGGATTATTTGAGAAAACGGAATATTTTTGTTAGCCCACGCGGTAAGGCAGTTCGCATGAGTTTGCATTTTTATAATAACGAAGAAGATATCGAACAAGTCGTGAGAACCCTGGCAGACTATCGAAATTCGACCCGTGATTAACTGATCGTATGACAAGGACTGTAGTTAAAAACTTTATAACATGGAGGTGAGTTTATTGTCTCAGGAAAAACTTAAGGCTAACACTTTGAGTTCTATCGACGCACTCGCCTTGTCGATTGCGTTACTGGCTCCAGTTATGGGTGTTGCACTAACTACTCAATTTGCGGCCAGCAGTGCAGGAGGCGCTACACCTTTATCATTTGTACTTGCGGGCATCGCGACACTTAGTTTAGCTTACGTTATCATTCAGTTTACCCGGAACTTGCCATCTGCAGGGTTTGCATATACTTATCTTTCGGCCGGACTTAAGCCCAGCATTGGGTTTATGGGTGGATGGACCTATGCATTTGCGTTCGCCATTGGTATTCCCATGGTCCTTGGGGTAGCAAGCCTCTACATGGCTCAACTCTTCCAAAATATCTTTGCAGTCAGGCCGAGTTGGGCTGTGTTTTTCGTCATATTCCTGGTCATTGTTGTTCTTCTCTCAATATACAACATTAAAATTTCTACGCGGGTGCAGCTTTGGACCGCCATTATTTCTGTAACTGTCGTTGTTATTGCATCAATCATTACTCTTGATAAAGGTGGAGCAGATGGCTTGACGCTTGCGGCATTTTCGTTTAGTTCATCGTCGCGAGGCGTGGCCGGAGTTGGATACGGAATGATATTCGGATTTACGTCGTTCATTGGCTTTGAAGCAGCCGCGGTGTTAGGCGAAGAAACCGCTGAACCAAGAAAAACTATACCCAAAGCTATTTTGGGAGCGGTGATTTTTGCAGGACTATTTTATATTTTAGTTACCTATGCTCTTGATATGGGCTACGGCCTTTCGCGTAGTCAAGAATGGGCGGGAGCCGCGGCACCGCTAAACTATATGGTTACACGCTATGTGGGTCAGGCTATGGCGAACATTGTGGATCTAATGGTGGTATTATCCGCTTTTACTTCAGGGCTTGGCGGGATAAATCTCGTGGCGAGAATTGTCTATTCGATGGGAGGGCAGTCCGCACTGCCGAGGGTATTAGGAAAAATTCATCTCCGATATCATACGCCTATGAATGCAATCCTGATCATCGCTGTGCTGACATTGGCCATCGGATTATCATTGGGGACCAGTTTGGGTCCCGCTGAAATGTTTGGCTTCTTGGCATCAACAGGATCCCTGGGCATTATCGCTGTATATGTAACAATTGCAGTAGCTGGTATGGTGTTTTTTCGCCGAACTATCAGGCAAGGATGGTCGCTTATCAAGCATATCGTGGTCCCGTTAATAGGGATAGTTTTGGGATTATTTGCGCTCTATACCTCAATTTATCCTGTACCACCACAGCCTTTCAATTTGACTCCCTACATTATGCTTGGTTGGATTATTGTTGGCATTGTCGTAGTAGCGGTGATGGCTAAGCGTCACCCGGGTAAAGTGCAGATGCTTGGAAAAGTGCTGAGTGAGGAAGCAGAATAAGCAGGAGGCCCAAATGGCCTCCTTTTCAGTCTGTTATTGACGTGGCGATAACACGTGCGGGGGAACCATTTGAATTTTTGACTTTGAGTGGTAAAGCGATGACCTTAAAAGTGGAAGGTAGATTTGGATGATACGCAAGATTTTCTACGATAAGAAGCGGTTCTTTTAGTAGTCGATGATGATTAGGAAAAGTCTCGGTGGTGACGGGATCAACTGATGGGGCATCAACTAAAACCATGGAAACCTGTCGCGATATTAGGTACTGCGCTGCCTCGGCATTGAGCACTGGATATGGCTGGAAGTATTGTGGGCTACCCCAATACTGGAACTGGCCAGTTAGGAGCAATACGCCATCCCCAGGGATATAATGGGCAAGATATGCCTCAATATATGATACCGAAATTTCTTGGACGTGTTGGCAGTTGATTGTGTGAACGCGCTTAACGAATGAATCAGGTGAAAAGCGGTCTAAAGATTTTCCGTCGGCGTAAAAGTGTGTCGGTGCATCGATATGGGTACCGAGATGGTTCCAGAAAGAAAATTCCGACATTCCGTAACCGTCTCTTGATGGAGTGGCGAAATCGTGTAGAACAGGTTGGGGAATACCTGGGTAAAGCAACATATCTTCACTAATGGTATAGGTTAAATCCCACATAGGTGACGATCCTTTCCCAATGATTTTGATTTAAGGATAGATATCTTTGTTAAGTATGTATAGATCGTACTGTTTAACCAAGCACGATCCAGTGGATACTTCACACAACAATCGAATGTAGATGGACTGCACCAAAAAAAGGTAGATCCAACCGCAAAATATCTGTTCCCTAGTCAAACGCTTTAAGCGACCGAAGGTGGGTCTATTGGTTGCTCTCATGTTTGCTCTAATGAAAGACTCTTGGAAAGCACATCGAGAATTTTAATTTGGGTGCTAATGAATCGCTTGTCACAATGCACGGAGAGTATTCGGTACTGAATTTTAGCGCTCCGGATGCTCGAATGGCTGCGTGGGCATACGAAATCACGAGTTGGTGCAACCTCGTTATCCACAGTGAGCTTGGAGGACGGGTCTCTCTGATAGTTCAGAAGTGTTGGGATCGGGGTCGAACTGCATTACGATATTGGCTTACAGGTTGTAGTCTATACCTGTGTACGGTCGAAGCCATCGACCTGAGTGAATGAGGATCGGCGGCAGTGAATTGCCTCATTCTAATGGTTCGGGTCGGACTGGTCGTCTAATTGGTGCGTACACAGAGTGCGGAATTTGCGTGATCGCGGAAACTTGCGCAGATCTCCAGGTGTTACTGTACGGAGTGTCTATTCCATCGGACGTCTTCACGCTCATTACCGGACTGGCAGTTTCGATGCACACGATTATTCCGCAAGCGGATTGCGATTGAACAGATGGGTCGGACCCTGTAATCTAGGGATCAGAGTTTGCGACCATAAGGCTGGGGAGGGACGGCAGGTATGCCACAACATTCGTCACGGCACCAAAAACGATCCTATCGCTGGCTATATGTTGCAAGCGTGGTATTGATCTTGGCGATCGTATGGATCGGGATCAAAGCTTATCACAATGCACATAAACCGGCGGCAGACCAAGGGATTCGACCAGTGGCACGACTGTCACTAACTCCAGGTAAACCATTTCCGTGGCAGTACAAACCCTACGCCTTGGATGGGCAAAGGCAACTTCTGCGGCGGGGAAAACGGGCAACCATTGTGGTCATGATGGCATCATGGTGTAAATTTTGTGCCTATGACGATAAATATGTGTGGCCGGTACTCATGAAGACGTCCGGAGTGACTGTCGATATCATTGACGTGGCACCAAACGCCGGGATTGGTAATCCAGGTCCGGTTTCGCCGCCTTTTAGCGGTGCTGACCATATTGGCAAACCTATTAATCGGGCTGGGATGATAGCGGTGATGCGGGCGTATCGGGTCGACTTTCATCTGACCCAGCCCAATGTCGCCATCTATGTTGACCGTGAGGGATTGGCTCGATGGCCAATTACGTACTTTCCCACGATTGTGTTTATTAACCGGCAGGGGGTAATCAGTAAAATTTCCAATGGGGCATTACAACTTTCCCAGGCCCAAGAGTTGCTTCAGGAGACGTTGTGAGACGTCGATATACGAAATCTTATGCTAGACATTGAGGTGCGATGGTCAATGATGCCTAATTGGATCTAAAGAGGACAGTAGACTGATGGGGAACATTGCAGTCGCCCCGATTTTTAGGGTGAATGGGTACCCCGGGGCAGCCTGGGTTCACAGACTGTCTGGCGCACCTCTATTTCATAGCTCAAGCACACAGTGGAGACATGGCAAATGTCCTGGGAGAGGATGACCTCTGTGGCATGGTTAGACTGGCTCTACAATCATAAGCGTATCCAGAGGGCAGAGGGCAACACATATCACGTGTTGTACAATGGTATAACCGATAATAAAAACATTTAGTGGTCGCAGTTATACCAACAACTGGGAACCGCGTGAGGGGACCAAATCGTGAAAGTGTCATCTCGCAGCGCAGTTAAAACTGCCGAGGCAATGGTCAAGAGACTGAAGCCGGGAAATCAATTGGTGATTGTTAACTTCAAAAAAGACCGGAGTGTCTGTGTTATTCGCGATCTCGAGGGCGGACTACGAGTAGTGGAGGCTGGGTTCCGCCACACATCGCAGGAGACAGACGATAAGGCGATTGGCAGCATCCTTAAAGAAGTTATTCCCTATGAATTCCCCCGTAGCCATGAATTAGGGTTTTCCGTCAAACAAATACCCCCATTAGGGTAATCGTGTCGGAATGCACGGCCACGCTTTTAAAGACTGTGGCTGACTAAACTTTGCTTGCCAATTGGCAACATTGCTAAAATAAAAGGCGATCTGACACTTAACTCCGGGAAGTGAGAATAGATGAAAACCTCGTTCATAATGGATAGCGACTATCTTTCGGGGTACCCTGAGGACTCTGCGCTCTTAATCCATTGGATGGTGAAATCGAGCCCGCATCGTACCCTTTATGTTGTTGACCACGACCAACGGTTAATGGGGGTGGTGCGTATAGAGGATGCCCAGGCCAAGTTGTCCGCAAATTTGGAACAGCTAATGGTGCCTCAGGACGAAGTGGCCATGGTATCTCCTGATGATGAAGTGGAGATCTTGCTGCCATTATTTCGCACCCATCCCGATTGGTCTTCCATTCCCGTGGTCTCCGAAGGGAAATTGTTGGGGATAGTGTCGCGCGAGTGGGAGCCGCCGCCGGAACCCGTTACTGACGAAAACTGGAGGAATATTCCGCTGGCTCAGTTGCAGCAGTATGTGTTGGATGCGCTGTATACTGGGCTCATTATCGTCGACGATCAAGGCGTCACCCGTATGCTGAATCCTGCCGGGGCTGAGATCTTAGGCGTGGATCAAGCGAAAGTCGTGGGAAAACCGTATGAGGAGTTGGCCCAATATTTGTTTCCTCATATGCGGGACTATTTAAAAGTCAGTGCAGTGCCTAAGGTACTGGTGGGCGCCGCCGACCGCGGAGAACGACAATTGTTGCTGCCAAATGGCCGTCATGTGCTGTTCAAATTCGCTACGATTCGTGACAAGAAAAAATTACGCGCTATATTGATTACCTTTATGGATATTACTCCACAAAAGCAAGCGGAAGCCAGTGCCCATCAACAGCAGCGCGAACTAGAAATGGCATTTGGCCTCACCTTGCCCAACAGCAAAGTCGAAGCTAAACTCAAGTCTTCTCCCGAATATCAGGATATCTATGATCCGGAAACCGGACGAGCACGCGTTACCGGCGTCATTCCAGACGGAACTTATCATCATGTGATCAATGGTTTGCGAATTATGGCGGAACTCAAAGACATCGGGGTATTTCAATTGGTAGGGATTGATAAAGACACGTTGGTTCAAGCCTTTATTTTTCATGATATAGGCAAAGCGCAGCCCATTTTACAGGTAGGGGAGTTGTTTATTCCCCAAGATACGTTTGAACCTGGATATCTTCATGCGGCTCGTAGTGCGGACTGGGCCCGCAAGGACTATCATGTGACCGCGGATGTAGAATGGCTGGTCCGTTATCATCATACCCCCGAAACGGAGTTGCCGCCTGATTTCCCCTCGGCGCTCAAGCCTATGATGCGCATCTTTCAACTTGTTGACGGATTGTCTGCCGGCATGACACGCCGCAGTGCCTACGTTGCGCCCATGTCGCTTAACGGCAGTGTTTTAACCATTGAGGAGTCCAGCCTCGACCGTCGCTATGATCGCCGTTATCGTTTGGCTATTTATACGGGAGAGATGATTCCTCTGCCAAAAGATTAGCACTAACAAATTATGGCATTCAGGTCCGAAACTGTTTCAAGTTTTTTTCGTGTGATCCAAATCTGCCCGGGAAACGTCTTTAATCATAGACGAACTAAGGGGGCAGATGAGGTGGCAGCACCCGAATTATTGGTAGATAATTTGTCTTATCGTGTTGGCAAGCAGACGATTCTCGAAAATATCAACCTCTGCCTTAGTGGGGGCATCTTTGGTTTGTTAGGTGCCAACGGGGCGGGGAAATCCACCTTACTGAAGTTAATGGCGACGGTTATGGGCCCGACATATGGTGACATACGGGTTGACCAGTGGCAGAGGCCTCATGATGATCGTCAAATCCGTGGCATGTTGGGTTATGTTCCGCAACAGTATGGTTTGTTGGAACATCTTACGATAAAAGAATACCTGCATTATGCCGCCGTAATGAAAGGAAGTGTCCATAACGCAGCGGCAATTCAGCAAGTCAGTGACTGGATGGGATTGGGAGAATGGTTTAATACCCGGATTGCCAAACTTTCGGGAGGAACCAAGCAGAGGGTGGGTATTGCCCAGGCGTTGTTGGGTACTCCGCCCCTTTTGATTTTGGATGAACCGACTTCAGGGTTGGACCCTAGTGAACGGGTACATTTAAAAAACCTCTTGCAGCAGTGGTCGTCAACTGCCACCATCGTATTATCCACTCATATTGTGTCCGATATCGAAGGACTCGCCGATACCGTGGGCATCTTGGACCATGGGCAATTGTTGGCACAAGGCTCAGTAACTTCCATTGTCCGTAAGGCTGATGGTTTAGTGTTTCAGCGGAGTTTCTCCCTTGGGGACTGGGAGCAAGAAGCCGATCGATGGATGATTCGGCCAAATACCATCCAACCCGTTCCGCGTGTTGTTGTGCGGATTGCATCGTCTGGCAAGTCCGTTACGGTACGTTACCTAACCAGGGAACCCGACGAGTACTCTGTCATGGCATCTGCGGATCTCGAAGATGGATACCTGGCACTGGTGAATTTTCCAGAACTGAGGGATACCGATGCAACGTTTGCAGAGTGAATGGGCAAGAACCCCCAAAACCGCGTTATTGATAATCACTGGAGTAGTGATATTGTTATCCGTTATGGCCATTATCAGCAAAGGCCAATTACCGGTTCCTTACCCTAGCGCGTTAGATTCCCGGCACTATTGGATGAGGGCATCGGGATGGTATTTTGCCAATTTGTTGGGGTTGCTTGTGCCGCTGTTGTCATCACTGCCCGTCCTGGTGATGGAGTCAGATGTCCTCGCCTCCCGCCGTGTGATTTACGTCACTTACCCGATGTCCAGCTGGACTCTTTTTCTGTTGCGAATCGCTTCATGCTTAAGCTTTTCTGTGGGTTGGATGCTAGTGATAGAGGTCATCGCCAGGATCATGAGGTTTTCATTTCCTGCAGGGAGCGATGTGCTGTTAGTGATTCCTGACATCCTCTTCATCACCTTTGCGGTTTTGGCAGCGATAGAGTGGACGACGGATTTATGGGCGGGATTCGTCGTGATTGTTCTTGTGGCGGGCGTTGGGCTTGGGGTCCGCAATTTGCCGTTTCCCCATCCCCATCGGGACGAACTGGTGCTGTTTGCCGCTCGTGATCAACTATGGTCTTGGCCGCTGCTAGAAAACCGGATTGTGGTGGCCTTGGCGTCTCTTTTGATCGCGGGACTTGCAGCATGGGGATTTCATTGGCATCGCCAAAGGGGGAGCTACCAGTGACTATAGTCGGGCAAATATGGGCTGAAACGCAAGTGCTGTGGCGATATCATTGGCGCAGTCGATCTTGGTGGATTTGGCTGATCGCCGCCGCAATTTGACCTATGGGTTATGTGGTTTTTCTAGGCGGGCAGGGTACTTCGCCGTTGATTTTATGTCTGAATCTCACAGTGTTGCCCATTGCACCCCTCCTTTATGTGCTCTTAGGCAGCCGCCTTTCGGAAATTGAGCGGGGCGGCCGTGCACGTTGGATTAGCGGCGCCTGGCCCGTCCGGCCAGGGGTGCGTGCCGCAGGTCAAGTAGTGGCGCTGCTGGCCATCAGTCTAAGCGGAGCCGTTATCACTTTGTTGTGCACGTTATGGCACGTGGATGCCGGGTTTTGGACAAGCAGGTCTTGGCCCCTTTACACTGCACGAGATGGCGTGAGTATTTTGTTTTTGGGTAATCTTCTGATGCTCTCTTTTGGATATCTTTGGGGACAGTGGATATTTAGCATCTGGAAGAGCGTTATTGCCTTGCTGATCCCGATATTGGCAGCTGTGGCCACCGTGGCCATCCGTCCCCCCACATGGTGGTACAGCGGATGGGCTCCGCTGTTTCAAATAAGCCCCTTCAGTTGGTTTACGGACACGTTGTCCCCGGTGTGGGGATTTGGCCCCTTTGAGAGAGATTTGACCCTGATTGCCGGGTGGGCTATTCTGCTAATCTTGGCCTGGTGGGTGTCAACTTGGGCCGGTATTAGTCGAACCGGGTTGAGCAAAATCTTAGCTGGGTTTATAGTGACGGCTGTGATTGCAATGTCTCTTCCGCTCGGCCATGAGTTGTGGCAAGAGACTCAGGGTATCACGCAAAATCAAGTCATTGCCTGGGCTCACCATGGTCCAAAAGCACCTGTGGCGATTACCGCATCACATATTTTGCTTAGCATGGAGCATGGTTCCGGGATTAGCGGCCACGGGATTTTTACCATGACCAGTCGAGGCACAGTGTCACATTTTCCGCTGTTTTTAAACCCCGAACTTCGTATTACAGAGGTGAAGGTCAATCGCCAGTCAGTGGTATGGCAGCCAGCACAGCAGTATGGATGGATCTGGGTGGATCATCCCCTTAGCAAGGATCAGACCGTGAAAGTGAGCCTGGCCTGGACCGGTCGATTAATATTATGGGGTGAATATCATAGCACTGTCAGCGCATTTATCTCGCCTAACGGGGCACTATTATCTACCGCGACTTGGTACCCTCTGACCTCGATCCAAAAGAAGGAGACCTGGCAAGTGCATATTCGGGCGCCCAAAGGGTTAGTCGCAGTCAGTGGCTATGGCAGTTTCCAAGGCACTGGCACCTTGACGGGACGTGGGCAGGGTATGAACCTGGCACTGGGGCACTTGGCACCGACACCATTTTCCGGTGCAGTGATCTACGCTGGCGGAGACGAAGTGGGGCAAGTCCTGCACGCATTGCACCGGGCCACGGCTCTTAATCGGTTGATGCGGGATCTAGGTCCGCCGTATCCCGGAGTGCTGGTATGGAATGGCGCAATGGAATGGGAACCACCGTTTGTATCGCTTTCCCGGGCAGCATGGCCTTCTGACAACCTCGAGTCCCCTTATCCGGCAGGGCCAGGAGTCGGCACCGCTTTAGCCGATAACACAGTGAATCAGCCGGTGCTCCAGATGGCCAGCGGGCTCTCTCGCCGCCTGCTTAATCTTTGGCTTACCGGAGGGCAAAGCTTGGTGAGAGAGGGCTCCATGACTCATCATTTGGTGTCAGCCATGTTGACACGCTATGGGTTAGCGGACAACTATCGATTGGGCCCCTTGATTGGGGAAGTGGGCGGTTTATCGCCCGCGGGTTTTCATTGGAGTGCGGTGCGGTTCAGACACTTGCTGCAACGGGGAACCTTGACGAGAACTCAGATAGACCAAGTCCTCAAAGAGGCTCGGGTGCGATATCCTTAAATTGAAGCACAAGGAGGGCGAATGGTGCCACCCACGGATGAAGAACTCTGCCGCCAAGTGGCCGAAGGGCGCAGACACGCAATGGGGCATTTGTTTGATCGGTATGCAGAGCCCCTGGCCCGCCTGATAAGGATGGCAGGAAGCCCGTCCGAGATGGTGGAAGACCTGGTGCAAGAGACTTTTCTTAAGGCTTGGAAGGCACTTGAGCGCGGGCAGCAACCCCGGAGATTTAAAACCTGGATTCGGCAAATAGCGCTCAACAATTTAGCGGATTATTGGCGAAAGCCCCAAAGTCGCCAGCGTGAGTTGCTTGATGAATCGCTTGCCGAAATTGGGACAATTGATAGCAATATCGACGATCGAATTCTCCTTGAGCAATTGTTAGCAAGCTTACCCAGCGATCTGCGGCACATTGTGATACTGCATTTTTACCAAGATCTGTCTTTGGCGGATATCAGCGAGGTGGTCGGTGTACCCTTAGGTACGGTGAAATCGCGGCTGGCTCGAGCGTATCGTTTAATGCATGACACGTTGGCATCATGGGAAGAAGGAGAGGGTTATCATGTCCGATAAAGGGAAGGAATATGAGAAGTGGCACAGAGAGTGGGCCGACGAGGACCAAGACCATACCCCAAGGCTTTGGCAAGTCCTAGATGCGGGCCGTGATAATACCCCTTTGTTGAGTGCCCAGGCATTGAGGCGGATGCGACGGGAAATTACAGGGCCTCCATGGTGGGTGCGAGACTGGAATGGGCTGCGCTACTCCTATGCCCTATACCCATGGAAAGCACTGGTCACCATAGGTTTTGCCATGATTGTGGCGTTTGTTCTGAACCGCTTGGTAGCCATTAGCGTACTATCGCGCGCGCACGTGGCGCTGGTGGGTCTTTTGGCACCTTGGATCGGGATGGGAGCCAGTTTTGTAATGATGGGGTGGAGCAGCACGGCCTGGCGCCGCATTGAGGCTGTAGCGCCTATGAATATTCACCGCCGTATTTTGGCCGAGTGGGGTGTATTGTCGATTATGGTACTGGTGATGGCCGCGGTAATGTTGTGGATTGTTCCGGCTCCAGGGATAGCCAACACCGCCATGATGGCTGCCTGGATAGGACCCTATCTCCTCGCGTCAGCCTTAATGATTCGAATCTCCCTGCGCTGGGGTATTGGGTGGGGATTGGCGGTAAATGGCGCCATATGGGGACTGCAATCGGTGTGGGGGATGTATGGGCTAATGGACAAAATGCCTCACGGTTGGCAGGGGGCACTCTGGTATGCCACCGTAGTGGGCCCAGGGATAATCCGTCAAGCGCAATGGAGTGCGGCTGTTTTAGCTGTGGTGATTGTGGGAGTATCAAAGAGGGTCCATGGAAATCGGGTTGGTTAAAGCACGAGGGCTAGGATTTGCGCATCCGGTGTCTTGTCGCCTGAATCCGGGAGTCACATGGCTCTCAGGATCGAATGCCATGGGATTGGCCACAATGCTCCAATGGTGGTCCCTATCCAGGGTTCCTACATATGGCACATTATTTGTCGATGAGCAAAAATGGCAAGACCTTACCCCTCGGCGCCAAGCGTATTACAGAAGAAAAATCGGATTCAAACCGCGGGTTGATACATTGCCCGAACATATTCGGGTGGAACGAGCGCTGGCGTATTGGGCGGCGCTATGGGAATGCGATGACCCGGCGTTCACGGCAAAGAATGTCATGGAGGATTGGGGACTGGATCTAATAGCTGATCGGCGTTTGGGCACTTTGTCATTGGGTGAACAGCAAAGGCTGCTGTTGGCGGCTAGCTCTCTGATGGACCCCGAGGTGTGGATATTGGAGGAACCCTGGAATGGTCTGGATACTGAGGCACGTGTTCTGTTAATGGACCGCATAATGCGCATGCCACCAGATGGTTCTGTGGTGGTGTCTGATGTAGCCTGGCCAGGAGACTTGCTGGAGTGGGATTGCCATGGCGACATCACCGGCTGTGAGGTAATCTGGGTCTATCGATGAACAGGGATTCCTGTTATCGGGCTTGCAGGGAAATGGGCGCTTTGTCGCGAATTTCTCTAGTAAAATGGTGTGATGTCGAAAGGAATCAAAAATGCCAATCTATAATAAGCTGGTACGTGATAAGATCCCAGAAATTATTGCCCAAAGTGGGAAGATGTGTCGTGTTCGTTCCCTGAGCCCAGTTGAAATTGGGCCTATGCTTCGAGCCAAGCTGCAAGAAGAACTAACCGAATACTTAGAGGCGCTAAATGATGCAGAGGCGGCTCAGGAATTGGCTGATATATTGGAAGTCATTTTTGCGTTAGGTACTGTGCATGGAGTCGAGCCTGATCGACTTCTCGCATTGCAGCAAGAAAAACGCGATGCCCGTGGTGGATTTGCCGAAGGACTATTTCTCATTGATGTCGATGACTGATCCGAGGTTAGTGACCCATAACTTAGCTCAGGTGTTGCAAACGCAGTTGGCGCAGTCTCGAGCGGCCTATTGGTTGGTGGCGTTTACCATGGCTTCGGGAGTGGAGATCTTGTTGCCTCACCTGAAGATGGCGATGGAACATGGCACCGATGTGAAAATTTTAACCGGTGACTATCTTTATGTGACCGAACCCGAAGCCCTGGCTTTGTTATTAGAAGAAATGCCCACGGCTGAAATTCGCATATGGATGAGCCAAGGACAATCGTTTCACGCCAAATCATACCTGTTTGAACATCAAGTGGGCGATTATACCAGTATCGTAGGATCCTCCAACTGGTCGCGCTCGGCGTTAACCGGGGGTGTGGAATGGAATCTCATGGTGCGAGGCAGTGATCTGGATAGTATAAATCGATTCATGCACATGTTTTATGCTGATCGCACGGTTCCCCTAAATCGGGTAACGCTCACGCGATATCAGGAGGAACGTGAGCAGTTCCGCGCGAGTTCCCCGGATTGGATCAGAGAATGGACGCGGGCAGAATCCGCCCGTGTAATGATCGAGGGCTGGTGGGAGGATCTGCTGCCAGACTACGGGCCCCTCACTGCTCACGGGGCGACGCGACTCATGCCCCGTCCGGCTCAGGTGGAAGCCCTGAAGGCTCTTCAGGCAACGCAAGCCGAGGGGTATCAAAAAGCTTTGGTGGTACTGCCAACTGGGTTGGGGAAAACCTACCTTGCAGCATTCTTTGCTAAAGCATTCCAACGCATTTTGTTTGTAGCCCATCGTGAGGAAATATTGAACCAAGCCCTCCAAAGTTTTCAACAGGTATTGCCTCAGCGTCGAATAGCGAAATATCGAGGTAAACCGGAAGATCTTCATGCAGATGGCCTTTTCGCTTCTGTTTACACGCTGGCTGGCGCAGCTCATCGAAATCGCTTTAACCCATCAGATTTTGATCTTGTCATTATCGATGAATTTCATCATGCTGCCGCTAGTTCATATCAAAAAATCTTGCAGCATTTCCGCCCCAAATTTCTTTTAGGATTGACGGCGACGCCTGATCGTACGGACGGGAGAGACATCTTTGGCTTGTGTGAGGGCAATTTGGCATATCGGCTAACCTTGCCCGAGGCTATTAATCGCCAATGGCTGGCACCATTTTGGTACTACGGAGTTTATGATCCCATTGACTATACCTCTATACGTTGGCGGCAAACCCACTACGATGAAGAAGAACTGCTTCGAATGCAGACACAATCCAGTCATGCTGAAGTGGTTTATCGGGCGTGGCAAACGCATCATCTGACTAAGACTTTGGGATTTTGCAGCTCTGTGCGGCATGCGCAATTTTTGTCGGAGATATTTCAACAAAAAGGTATCAGAAGCGCCTGGGTGGACGGGGAATCCGGTATGGCGAGGCGCCGTCAGATCATTCGGGATTTGGAGCGAGGAGAACTGGATATTGTTTTTAGTGTCGATCTATTTAATGAGGGAATCGACATTCCAGTAGTCGATACTATTTTGTTGGTGCGTCCTACCCAATCTTCGATCGTATTTATTCAGCAACTGGGACGTGGACTACGCTTGTCTTCGGGTAAAAGCCATTGCGTGGTCATCGATCTTATTGGCAACTACCGCAACGCGGACGCCAAATTGGAATGGCTTGGGGTGTCCATTCCTTCGGCGGCAGCGGCTAATGCATTCACTGCAGTGAGAGCAAGTTTGCCCCAAGCATGCCGAATGGATTTAGCGATCGAAGTGATTGACGTCTTAACCCGTATGATCCGCCAACGCACTCCCAGAAAGACTTGGGTGCTCAATGCATATCACCAATTGAAAACTGAATGGGGAAGACGTCCCACCTATTTAGAGTTTCATTTGCATAGCGGTGTCGATTCGCGGCTGGTTCGCCAAGAATTTGGATCATTTGTTGGGGTTTTAGAAGCAGCTGACGATCTGTCCCCTCATGACCAAGAGATATGGAGCCGATATCACGACTGGATTTCGGAAGTAGAAAAAACCCCGATGGTAAAGAGCTACAAAATGGTGTTGCTCCAAGCAATGCTCAACCGGGGCCCAAAGACCTGGTGGGAGTCGATCACGCCGACCGAGGCAGCCCCATATTTTCATCGCTATCTGACCAGCATGGAATATCGCAAACGGATAGATTTCTCTGACAAAGCCACGAGAGCGCTGTGGGATTACCGGGAATCCAAAATGGCCAGCCTGATACGGCGAATGCCCATGAGCCAATGGAGTTCAAGCAGTGCTGGGTGGGTGACATTGGATGCCGAAGGATTTCAAGTGCGGTTGACTGCTAGAGACGAAGGCGTGCTAACCACACTTTATGAATGGACACGGGAAATAGCTGAATATCGATTGCATTGGTATTTTGAGCGTAAGGAACGGTCACAGGGTAGTTTTACATCAGATTAAGTAAAGAGAACCGCCTGTTATCCAGGAGCCCCATTTTCTGGTGTAAGAGATGCGAGGTAGTCGCGGAGACCGGAGATAAGCGCGGCAAGTCCCACGCGAAACGCACGTTCAGCGCGTGCCGAACCTTCGACATAGCCGCTTTGCACGATTTCTAAAAATATCGGGGAATCCCCTACCAGTTGCTCTGCCGCAATCATTTGCGGAGGCGCTACCAAGTCAATGGCGGATCCGAGGACGAAAGATTCCACAGCGGTGACGGCTGGCAAAATGTGTGTTTTGGGCCAACCATCGCGAAGCATCCCCTGAAAAACAGCATCGTACATACGGAGAGTGTCTCTTGAACTGACAGGAATTACCGAGAGCAGCTTGATGGTGTTTGGGTGGCGGGCAAACGCAGCCCGGTAGGAAAACGCCCATTGTTCCATCGCTTCGTACCATGGTTTACTAGCAAAGAGGCTAGCGTCGATAGAGCCTGCTACGAGCTCTCTAATTCCCTCGACGATCTCATACTTTGACGAAATATGGTTATAGAGAGAAGCGGATTTTACGCCAAGCGCCCGGGCAATTTGGGCGATGGAGAATGCCTCTTCGCCACGCGCATCAATTAGCCGCAATGCGGTAGTCACGATGCGCTCTCGCGTAAGTTTGGGAGAGCTTGGTCTGCCCATTGCCTTTTTGCACTCCTCTCGTTCTAATGCTGGCCATCCAATAAGACTCAATCAGTATACCGCTTCTCTTGCCAAGATGACTTGAGTAATGACAGCGACTTTGCGACTTGTCTGTTTTCATCGAGTCAGTGATGGCTTAAAGAACAAAGAAAATTATCGAAATAGATTGACTCAAGTTTCTGGATACGATAGATTTCAATTTAAAAAACTAACATTAGTAGTTAAGGAAAGGGAGAATGATATTTGGTTACGATATTGACCAATGCGAAACTATGGGGAAGACCGAGCTCCGAGCAATCCATGGCCATCAACGAGGACACCATTGTGGCTTTCGGTAAAGCTGCAGAGGACTTGGGGGATAAGGGTGCCAAAGTTGTTGACCTAAACGGTGCGACAATTTTGCCGGGATTTGGCGATGGACATGCACATCCCATGTTTGCGGGTTTAGAGCAGCAGTTTGCTCCGGTGCGCGGTGCTACCAGCATCGACGACATTGCCCGTCGGGTGAAAAACTATGCGGACCAACACCCCGATTTGCTGTGGATTCAGGGGTGGGGATACGATCCTACGTTAGTATCTGATGGGGTATTTCATGCTAAATGGCTTGATAACGTCATGCCGAATCGCCCCGTAGTGTTACGAGCAACAGATTATCACACGCTTTGGGTCAATTCGATGGCTTTGGCAAAAGTGGGGATTAACCGGGCAACTCCAGAGCCAAAGCTTGGAGAAATAGTTCGCGATGCCCATGGCAACCCCATCGGCACCCTGAGGGAATGGGGTGCGGTGAATCTTATGATGCGCCATCTTCCACCAATCGACACTCAGCAAAGGATAAGGGCACTGACATGGGCCAGCCAAAGGTTGGCGGAGGTGGGCATTACTTGGGTGCAAGACGCTTGGATCGATCCCGAAGCTATTGACGGCTATCTTCGTGCTGTACACAGGGGAGCATTAGGCGTGCGCTTTAACCTGGCATTTCGCAGTGATCCTGACCGGTGGCGAGACCAGGTGCAGTTGTTTGCAGAGATGCGAAGGACGATTGCGGAGATAAAAAGCCCTTATCTTACAGGGCGTACAGTAAAATTTTTTGCCGATGGCATCATTGAGGCGGGAACAGCCGCCATGCTTGAACCTTATTGCGATTGTCCCAATAACCAGGGAATGGCTAACTGGCCCACGGAAGAATTCAAGGAAGCCGTGATTGCCTTTGACCGCGCAGGATTTCAAATCCATATTCATGCCATCGGAGATGGGGGCGTTAGGATGGCAGTGGATGCCATTGCAGCGGCCACTGAGGTTAATGGCCCCAGTGATCGCCGACCGGTCATTGCCCATGCCCAGCTCATTGCCCGCTCTGATCTGGATCGATTCAAACGCTACGGAATCATAGCCAACTTTGAGCCTCTATGGGCGCAGTTAGATCCGCTGCAAACGACCCTGACGATTCCCCGTTTGGGACCCGAGCGGGCCAGTCGGCAATATCCTATTGCGTCGCTCATGCGTCGGGGGGTGCCGATTTCCTTTGGCAGCGACTGGCCAGTCTCGGCTGTAGCGCCTCTATCGGGAATTCGAGTAGCGGTCACGAGACAGACACCCGACGGCGAACCGGTCGACGGATGGATTCCCGAAGAACGAATTAGCGTTAGCGATGCCATCAATGCTTACACCACGGGGAGCGGCTATCAAGCCTTTAACGGAAACGGAGAAGGGCTGGCGATGGGGAAACCTGCCGATTTTGTGGTACTGGATACTCATCCTGAACAGGTGGTACCCAGCCATATTGATAAGATCAAGATTTTAGAGACCTGGGTCAATGGGGTTAGGGTGTTTCAACGGGCCACAACACACTCTGCAAAGGGGGATTACGATGGATAATGAACTAGTGGCAGCGCATTCTGCTGAGGGCTCTCTGCATCGGGGATCTTTGTCACTTTTTGAGACGGTATCGAGCACTCTGGCCAACATCGCCCCGGCGATGTCTGTGTTTCTTGCTATAGGAGCCATCGTAGCCACAATGGGGTCAACGGCGCCCTGGGGATTCGTCGCTGGTGCGGTGGCAATTTTGACAACCGGCAATACTCTGGCGCAGTTTGCCCAACGTATGCCCACTACGGGAAGCTTCGTAGCTTTTATTAATAGAGGAATTGGCTCGATGTCTCCGGTGGCAGGAAAAGCGGCTTCCGGTATTGCATTTTTTCTGCTGGTTATTGCTTACCCCATCTCACTGGCTTCGGTGGTAATATTTCTTGGCTCGTGGATCCAAGGATATTTTGGTTTGCCGTCTCTTGATTGGATACTGTTTGCGATGATTGCAGTGGCTTTAGTGATACCGCTATTGCTGACCGGAACGGGAATTTCGGTGCGAACATCTTTTATCCTGTTTGTTACGGAAGCCGTCGGGCTTCTGGTGTTTGCTGTAGCCGTAATTGCGCAAGCGGGTTCTCATGCTGCGCTGCCCCTGCACAGTGTCGGTGGGTCGCCGGGGGGGATTCATGGAGTGCTGGGTATTACGTTTGCGATCGTCGTCTTCGGCTATGTGGGTTGGGAAAACTCTGGACCTTTGGGGGAAGAATCAAAAAATCCCCGGCGCACTATTCCCATGACTATCGTCATCTCGGTTGGTATTATTGCGTTGCTATTCGTTGCATCGACATGGGCGGTGGTAGCAGGATATGGTGCCTGGTATGGCAACGTGCGCGGGATGAACATCTTGGCTTCCGGTTCGGTTTCGGCTCCCTTTATTGCGTTGGCCCGCCACTATGCGCCAGCGCTTGTGTGGTGGATGGTATTGATTGGTGTGACTAGCGCGCTGGGTGCTTTTCTTTCCGCTGCGGTGCCGATTACGAGAATTATGTATCACGGGGCACGCGCAGGCTTATTGCCTAAAGCTGTATCCCGGGTAGGACGCCGTTCAGGGGTGCCCATTGTCTCGATGTGGATATACATCGTAGGGACTGTCGCCTGTATTCTGGTTCCCATGCTATTTCTAGGCACGAACCCCGGGACATTGAGTGCGGATTTAGCAGGTATTTCCACAGTGCCCATTTTGATTGTTTATGTATTAGCAAATCTGTCATTGCCTATATACATTTGGAGAAATGATCGCTCGACTTACCAATTGTTTACCCATTTGGTATTGCCTATATTAGGCATCATCATAGTAGGTTATGGCACCTGGATATCGATTCAACCGAATCAAGCGCCGCCGGCAAACTGGTTTTGGCTATGGGTATTAGGGATGGTAGTGCTTTCTGCTGTGGCTACTGGAATAGTGGCCAAGAAAAATCCTCAGGCACTGACCAAACTTGGCGACAGCCTTGAGAATGTTGAAGAGATTATCGTTCCCCACCACACACCGGTAGAAGGGTAAATGGCACACGCGCCGACTGATACTGAGTACAGTCGGCGCATTCTTCAGACGAACCCGTAATTCGTTGTGCCGGAATCAAGTCTACGTATTTCCGGGACAGACTTGCCTGTTCAACATGATTGGGCCTAGTGGGGCAAACCATTAAGCCGATTGTTGCCGGCCTCTGCTCCCGCCGTGAGCGGAAACCAAAAAAGGTATCGTGGCGGCAAAAAGTCCCATAACCACAATAATGCCCATCCATACGCTAGAAGCTGTAACAACCAAGGGCCCGACAACTACAGGAATGATTGCCACTCCAATATTAGAAGCCATACTAAAGCCAGCTGTGGCAATTCCGGCATTCTGTCGGGTTCGTGCTTGCTCTGCCGATGCCTCAAGGGCTAACGTGTACCAACCATTACTAAATAGGCCGAAAAGGAAAAAGGCAGAATCGAGGCCTGCTGTGGAAGGGGAGAGGGTACCCGTTAGCAACAAGCCCGAGAGAAACAAGAATACTACCGTCAACACACCTAATAGACGTGGTAACGAACGAATACGCGAAGGATTTTCCCCCATCCAACCGAACAACATAGCCCCAAAGGCCGATCCTAAAAACGTCAAACCAGAGAGCAGGCCTCCCAGGGCAGCCGCATTGGATACATGCAAATGAAGCAGCGCGCTCGTACTAACAGAACCAAACATAACACTAATAGAGGCCACGACAAAACCAATAACCCACCACCATGAGACGACGAGGCGAGTTTTGCCCAAAGATGGTGTGGATGGGCCGCTAACAGCGCGCAGCTGGCTCATTAACCAAAGGCCAATTACCACATTAAGAGCGACCGCCATCCAGAGCGCCGTGACAGGACTCATGTCCGGTCCCAGAAATGATCCAGCGGCCATCCCTAAAAAGAGCATTCCAATCACTAGACCGGTGCCCAATTTGAGCTGGCGCACACCCCCCAAGCGTAAAACCGAACCAATGGGAGCAATCAGCAGAGGATAGGCAAGAGCGGCAGCAATCTGCCCAATCAAAGCCACAGTAAAATTAGGAGCCAGAGCACGGACGGCCAGCCCAACGATTGTGAGCAGGACACTCACGTAAAGCGCGGCCCGCGGTCCAGACTTTGCTACCCAATACCCCGCGGGAAGCGCACCCACAATCATGGCGTACCCATATAATGAAATAAGCAGCAGGATTAGTGCTAACGACACGTGTAGCGTACCAATCAAATAGGGAACCAATGGAGCTAATACGAACCAGCCCCACCCCAATGTTAACGCGAAAAACGCATAAGGCCAAAGAATCCGTCCATTGCTATTTGACAAAAAATATCAGTCCTTTCCAATTTTCACATTGATTGTACGCGAGTCCTGAAATCATTGGCAAGGCGATAAGCGATCGTGTTCGGCATGCATACTATCACGCTCCGCCCCTTGAGGATTAGGTAGTGAAAAGATCCATTCTGAATCCGTGACTAGCGACTTCCGGATGCTGGCTTCGTGGGCGAACGCTTCTTAAGAGCGAAAGAGGATTGGTGGGCTCTTCGTGTTCTCACGGTGTTGTTGGCAAGATTTAATTGCGGTCACCGTTTAGATATCACTGAACGAGAGTACGATGAGCGCCACCGTTCCTAAAGGGCACACTACTTCGCCCCAGCACGGTCTTTCCAAGCAAAGGGGATAAGGCGTGATTCAACGGGCTGGTTAGCGGTAAGCGTTCCGGATGAGCTTTTAAATGGGGGGGAAAGTGTACCTTTCACGACCATTGTTTCGTTGGCGGATTCACCACTTAATGGACGCCAACGGTATTTTAGTAATGACCATATTGCGGCGATGCCATCGCTAAATCCAATCTTCTTTCCTTCCAGCTTATTGCGACCATTATAACTAATCGGCACTTCCAGGATGGAGACTCCTCGGGCAAGCAATTTGGCCGTAATTTCTGGCTCGAAATCAAAGCGATTTCCTGATAGGGGAATTTCTTTTATCAAGGCGGCTGGCATAACCTGTAGCAGGTTTCCATATCCGTTATCGCGGAGCCGAACAGGAGGTTGGTCCACCAGGTTAAAAACCGATTCCCCCAGCGAAACATTGTAGACATGCCAACAAGGGTGGTAGGGTTTAGGAACCGCGAGCCATAGACTACGGTGGCGTGTCCTTGAAGAATAGGTTCTAAAAGACGTGGGTAATCGAACGGAGAATACTCTAAATCAGCATCCTGGATCAAAACGATATCCCCGGTAACTATTCGCAGTGCTTCGCGGATGGCAGAACCCTTGCCACGATTAATATTGCGCAGCACCCCAATCGTATTAGCTCGGTGGGATATTTGACCTAAGATAATTTCGCGCGAACCATCTATAGAACAATCATCCACTAAGATAGTTTCGGTCTCATAATTTGTGGTGGCTTGTTCCACCCGATCCAATAACTGCGACAATGTGAGGTGTTCATTATATACAGGAATAATAATAGAAATTTTCACCGTAGGTGACCTCTCCTGACGATCTTCCCTGTTACTCTCCAGTAGATATACACCTCTAATATAGCATAATAAAGCGAAATCATTAGCATCGCAGGATAGATTTTCAGTGGCGAAGTTAAGCGATAGGCAGTGATGCCTGCCGTGGGGTTGCCACAATCTTTTTAAGACATTCAATGCTTCTATGCTGAACCAGTTCGTCCAGGTAGCGACTCGAAAGCCGTTCACGGTGGGACATTGAGTGCCCATTTTCAGCTTCTGCCGACTTTGTTACCGATTTCGTGCAGGGACAGAATTAACGTCGCCAGCGGCAAGTGGCAGGTGCGGGTAAAGCTATCCGCTGCCACTGGCGGTTCGCATATGGTTAGGATTGTTGCTCATTTGTTCCGGAGGAAGCAGGTTCGCAGTATTGTTTAAGCCAATTATGATATTCGTGCAAGAGATGGGTGCTCATGACAGCGGATGTGTCCAGAATGATAGAAGGCAGCTTTTCTGTCCACTCGGTTACCCACTCCTGGGGGGACAAGCCCGATATGGATGCCAGACTACTGGTGGCTGAGCGGATGGCGCTTTCATAAATGGATCCTAACCGCTCTGAGCTCAGTTGGGCATAAAACTCGCTAAATTCAGGCCACTTCATGTTAGAGGGACCTCCTGATCAATATTTTGTGGTGGCCGAGGGGCCAGACCGTGGACCATAGGGACCTTCATCTAACCATCGTCCTAATTCATGCCAAGCAGGGGCCAAAGCGGCTCCAATATACCGCTTTGCTCTCATTCCGGTTGAGGATCCCTGTATGTGCTCAAGAGCAATGCCTGCTGCATTTCGGTTGTAGTCGGCTGCATAATGCCTTTGCTCCGCAAAGCTTTCAATAGCGCGATCAGCATCGGCCTTTGAACTCGCGTCCAGAGCACGACGAATAGCTTGCGCAGCGATCGCTGCATCGGGAACCCCAGAATTAAATCCTCGGGCTCCAAATGGAGCAAAAAGATGCGCCGCCTCTCCCACCAGCAATATGCGATGCTGAGCATCCGTAAAGGACTTGGCAACCACTTGAAGAAATTGATAGGTGGAGACCCAGGTGATGCGGTCCGCGTACTTCTTGTCCATGACTAAAGGCAGCCAACGGCGTACGCCTTCTATTCCGGTGTAATCCTCCATAGCATCGGTTTCCCGCAATTGGAGATCAATACGCCAGCCCCCAGCAAAGGGCACAAAGAGCACATTGCGTCCACCGACACTCGGATGTTCATAATGAAAAACGCGTGCTAGGGGTAAAGGGTTTTCTTCGTCCTCAACCACATCAACTACAACAAAGGTATTGGCTGATCGTGTGCCTTCCATCTCAATATGTGCAGCATGACGCACCTCGGAATGCGCACCATCGGCACCGACAACATATGCTGCGGCATAAGTCTGTCCATTGTCGGTAGAAACTTTTACCCCCTCGGGGGTTATAGACAACGAATGGACTCGCGCTGACCATACAAACTTTACCCCCCGGTCAATGCAGGCCTGATAGAGATATTTTTCGATTTCCACCTGGGGAAGGCTGGTAAATGGCGGTAATACATTGGGATCGGGGGTGGGATAAGTTCTAGCGTATACTTCTCGTCCTTGAAAAAAGGTGCGTTTTACCGGCCACACTACACCATGGGACGCCATGGTAAATCCCAGTGTGGGGGAAATTTCCTCTAACCACTGCAGGGTGGCCTTATGAAGAAAAATGGCCCGACTGCCAGGGCGTAGGCGGCTCTCTGCTTCGGCTTCCAAAATCGCAACAGGAATGCCTTGGTTTCGTAAGGCGAGGGCTGCTGTCATGCCTACAGGTCCGGCGCCTACTACTAAAACTAGGTTGGACTCTTTGGTTTGGTGGGAACTCACCGAGAGACCTCCTCTATTGGGGTAATGGCAGTGATTATTGTCTTTTTTTATAATAAACGCTTGGGGAGTTTTTGGCCTTTGTATTCCAAAACCTCTCCAAGAAACCTTGATATATTATATATTAAACTTCGAACTGGGTCGAGGGGACAATTTGGAAGTAAAATTAAGATGGTCCAGGCACACTTGGACTACGTGTAAAATAAATATATAATATATTAGGTAGCTTTGATGGTTAGCGGCATCAGCGATGATGGTAGATGAAGACAAGATGGAAATGTCGGATTTCCCGAGTTGTCGACATAGAGGGCAATAAGACTGCCCATCACTTTGTTGGGAGTATTCAGTTAAATTCAGTGATCGACTTGGCAGGAGGAAACCTTTATGAAATTAGTGGTATTTGACGAGTGGCGAGTGGGACTGCTGGAGGGAGAGACTCTGGTAGATATTACCGAGGCAGTGCCCAACTGGGCTCCTAAATGGCCTTATGCCTGGATGCTTCCCTTTATTGCGAGCTTTACTGAAGGCCGTGTGCAGTGGGACCAGGCTTTGAGGACGGGCCTAAGGAAATCTGTGGCGGATGTGCGGGTTAGAGCGCCAATCCCCATGCCGTCGAAAATTATAGCAGCGCCGGTGAATTATCTGTTGCATCAACAAGAAATGGGGGGTGTACGCGGTGTGTATGCGGGAACTCAGATAAAAACCATTGAAGATTATGGGCTGTTTCTAAAACCGTCTTCGTCAATTGCCGGACCTGATGATGTCATCACGTTGCCGTTTGCTGAGCGCCGCACCGATCATGAAGCAGAAATCGGCATTATCATAGGACGGCAGGCGAGAAACATTACCGAAGATGAGGCTGACCAGGTGATCTTTGGATTCACAGGGTTGCTGGATCTCTCGGTGCGGGGACCGGAAGACCGCCCGTACCGAAAAGGTTTTGATGGATTTTGCCCGATTGGTCCCTGGATTGTCACTCAGGACGAAATCCCAGACATGGACGCCATCACCTTCCGCCTTTGGGTTAATGGTGATCTGCGGCAAGAGGGCTGTACTAAAGACATGATTTATTCCATGCGGCGGCTGGTGGCATTAGCTTCCTATCAAACGACCTTGTTTCCTGGCGATATTATTGCCTCGGGGACGCCGCAAGGTGTGGGAGAGGTTCGACCAGGTGATGTGCTGCACTTGCAAGTGGACGGGATCGGCGATTTGACCGTGAGAGTATCCAAAGACACGGCAACCTCTCCGGCCGCTATGGGAGAATGGTTTGAGAAGTTCACAGTATCTCGTTCCGTGGTTCAATAACGCAACAAACAATGAGTCAATCAGAATTTTGGTCGACTCATTGTTATAACTGTCCCCGGCTGAACTGGCGATACGGGTGAAATTTCTTTCAGTTGACGACCACCCACATGCCACTAACTACGTGTCCGGTGCCGTCGGACACGGTAAACCCCGTAGGACGGGCTCGTGTTGGTGGTAAAAGAGGTTTTGCAGGCGCTTTCATGTAAAGCCGAGGCGTCTGGTATCAGGGGTGGTCGTAGAGCTTGTAGTCTATCCCGGCGATGCCTCTGCCCGCCAAACATCGGCAGACGAACCACCTCCCCCAACTCCGACAGGAGAGCTGCCAGCCTCGACGGGGATGAACTACCGGGCTGCCGTTGTTGGAGACGAGTAACCATCGAACAGGTGTATTTCATCTTTCTCTACCCATAGATGTTGACTGGAGTGAAAGCATTGAGCATTTCCACCCCTGCCATCGTGGCGTATCAAGTGCGCCGCGCTTTGCTTTCAGGTCCAATGGGGTCCAATCGACCGCGTGGTTGATTGGACGAGGAAGACCTCGCAAAACGTCCTGTAATGAATTCGCTCATTCCTAAGGAATTTTGACCCTATGGGGTGTGTCTGCGAAGTCGTGTTGCGACATCGCGGGCCTTCATCCTGATGTGATGGTATTGCTATGCGCCGTTACGGGTTAAACATGGTCGCTTGCATGAATTCCTAATGAATATTTCAATCAACAACATTTTGCGAACATTTTGTGAATATTATGTTACAAAGATAGGATCTATGGCGAGAGGAGTTGATATGATGAACGATCAAGGAAGAGCATCCTCGACGGCTGGCATGGCTTTTGGCGATCTTCCGACTAGTGGCTTCATTCGTCGATTGACATTTTTATCAGCCATGGGGTTATTCCTGGATGGCTATGACCTGACGATTATCTCCGTGGCACTCCTATTCATTAAATCCGATTTTCATCCCGCCCCCTACTTGGTTGGACTGGTCGGCTCAGCCGCGGTAGGTGGCATGTTGATCGGATCGCTAGTCTTTGGCAATCTCACCGATAGATTTGGTCGGCGAACTATGTATTTGTTGGACTTATTGTTTTTTGTTATCTTTACGTTATTAGCAGCACTTTCGCAAAACATGACGGAACTTATTGTATTCCGGTTCCTATTGGGTATTGGTCTTGGGGCGGACTATCCCATTTCCTCAACACTAACCGCCGAATTTGCGCCTACCCGTCGGCGCGGAATGCTCCTGGTAATGACCATTGCATTCTGGCAAGTGGGAGCAGTCGTCTCATATCTCGTCAGTCTAGCTCTACTTCATACCGGACCCGATGCTTGGCGATGGATGCTCGCCTCCGGAGCCATCCCGGCCATTTTGGTCATGTGGGGTCGTCGTTCCATTCCCGAATCCCCACGATGGCTTATGGCAAAAGGACGAAAAGACCAAGCAATTCAAATCGCGAAAAATGTGGCGCAGTCTTCTGGAGTAGAGTTATCGACAACCGACAATGCGGGATTAGCTGGGGCAATCGCTCCCCTACGACTTGCGAGTTTTGGTCGTCTCTTTCAAAAGGATTTAATCCGTATCACAATATTTGCCGCCTTAGGATGGTTTTTCTTTGACGTCGGCAACTATGCGACTGTGGTCTTTACCCCAACTATCTTGAAATTGTTAAAAGGCGCTACATTAGCATCTTCGGTTGAGGCATCGCTCGCGCTTGCATCTTTTGCCCTCGTTGGCCTCATCGTGGTCTTTCTGATTGTGGATTACGTTGGACGAAAGTGGTTACAAGCCATTGGATTTTTAGGACTCGGATTGGTGTTTATCATGATGGGGATTTTAAGCCATCCAGCGTTTGGGCTCTTCCTAGGCTTGTTCTTTGTGCTCACGCTGGCTGACCAAGGCCCTGGCTCATTGACGTACGTCTATGCTGGAGAAGTTTTTCCAACGTCAGTGCGTGCAACTGGACACGGATTTGCCACGGCCGTTTCTCGAGTTGGTGCCTTATTAGGAATCTTTGTGTTGCCTGTACTCGTGGCAAGCGTTGGCTTGTCGGCTGGTTTGATTTTATTTGGCATTTGTGATTTGTTGGGCTTTGGTTTGACCGTATGGCTTGCCCCCGAACCCAAAGGAAAGGCGCTACTAAACGGCTAGAGGAAGACGCTTAGATCGGCGGGACCGATATTGATCGATTGACTCTCTCATATGGATCTAATCTTTACCCATAGGGAGGAACATCCTGTCCAAATGGGCCGAATGCTGCCGGTAGGTCACGTCGCGTGCCAAGATTTAATAACGAAACAATACAATGAGCCAATCAGAACTCTGGTTGGCCCATTGTGTTAACTAATCCGGGAGATTATGGGGAAATTTCTTCGAGTTGACGACCACGCGTCTTAATGCCAAATTGGGCAATGATGGCGCCGACCACTAAAAATCCGCTAATCATGAGGAACGCGGTCATTACATTCATGTGCAGTGCAAGCGGGGCGATAATCATGACGCCCATGCCACCGCCGACGTGTCCGATGCCGTCAACCAAGGCAAACCCCGTAGTACGCGCTCGGGTTGGATAGTTTTCTGTGGACCAGCTATACGTCATGGGGACCCACAGGTTAAACCCAAAGAAGATCATGGCAGATCCCAATACGGACCAAATGAAGTTCGCACCTGCTAAGGCCACGAATACCCCACCCAAGACGCAGATGGCAGCAGAAATGGGAAGCCAGTATTTTCGCTCGAGACGTTCTGCGGTGTAGTACGCTACGATGGTACATAGAATAAATCCGAATGTGCCGAATGCGGCAATCAATCCCGCCTCGGGCGGTGCGTAATGCAAGCTGACCAGAATGCTTGTCATACCGGCGCCATAGGTATAGACCGTCACATAACTAACGAACCAGACTGCTACCAGGAGCAAGGTGCGTTTCAAGTAGATCGGGTTGGAGAAGATGGCTGAATAGGGGATGGCGGGCTCCCCAATCGCCGGGGGTTCGACATTGGTATTGATTGGGGGCAATGGGCCCCGCAAAAGAGCCATGTCTTCCATTAATGAAACGACAGCACTGGCTTCCTGGGTACGGTCTTGCGTAATCAACCAGCGTGGTGATTCGGGAAGCCGTATTCTGACCAAAATCCCCATTAATGCAAGCAATCCTCCGATAAGATACATGGTTCGCCATCCGTCAGTATAATGAGGCCCGGCCATAGCAAAAGGCAAGCCCAAAGGAAATGGGGTTGGCCCTGTGGTGAGGAGCAATCCGAGCCAAATGCCCACAAATGCTCCGAGAGACGACATGATAAAAATCAACGAGGTATATTTGGCACGTCCTTGTCGTGGAGCGACTTCGTTGATATAGGTATTAACGATAGCAAGGTCCGCTCCAACCCCTATTCCTGTCAGGATGCGGGACAAGATGAATTGCTCATAACTCGGGGCAAACGCGCTCCATAGGGATCCGATTCCCGTAAGGATCATCGTAACTAACAGCATATCGCGACGGCCCAGACGGTCAGATAAGGGGCTCAGAATTAAAGTTCCCACGACGTATCCGACTAAGTTTAAAAGCACAGGAAGTCCGAGCCATGTGGACGATGTCTGCGGAGTACAGCCATGGACAAGTTGCGTGCAAGTCTGGATAAAAGAGACATTAATATCGAAGATGTCGTAAAACGTAAATAGAAATCCGACGCCGATTACCCCGACAAATAGATAGGGCAATGACCATACAGACAAACGCTCCAGTCGCGAGAGGATATCACCGGGCGTTGAGGTCATTTCTGGCTTCACGCAATTCACCTCGACTTCTTAATTTTTGCCGTAGATTTTCCTGCATCCTTGCCAAGAGAATCGATAAGGGGTCAACACTGCACTCGATATATAATATATTATAGTGGTATCGTAGATGCAATACAAAAAATTCTATTAATTATAGATTTGCTATGTTTTAGAATTGACCGAAAAACTCTAGGTTTCGAGACCCTTAATGGCTCTATTCCAACACAGAGCCTTCTGTTTCAATGCGGGTCCGAAGCTCCTCTTGCTCGGTTTTTTGGATAATCCGGCGCATAGCGCGGCGTTTGTGAGTAAGGGTCACCAATTCTGCGGTTTCGGCGTCACGCTCTTTTAGCGCAGCCACAATATCTTGGTGGTCTTGTAGGGACTGCCGTGTCTCCGGGTTGTTTCCGGTAAGAGGGCCGGGGTATCGTGTGGCATGGTTCCACAGATCATCGATGATATGGATTAAGCGTTGATTATCGCAATGTTGGTAGATTTGCATGTGAAATTGACGGTTTAGATAGTTAAGCCGGTCGGGTGCGTCGCCTTCTGCCACCGCATCTTCTAAAGTTTTGGCGATGTCTGCAATTTGGGTGATGTCATCGTCGGTTAACTGAGGAACCGCGAGCCGTACCGCCAAGGATTCCAATGTTTCCCGAATTTGAAAAATCTCTTTGAGATCGTGAGAAGAAAGAGAGCTAGTAATCGCTCCCACGTGAGGGATGATGCGCACCAATCCCATGGAAGCCAACTGACTTAATGCTTCCCGAACGGGAATTTCACTGGTGCCATATTCTTCGGCGATTTGTCGTGTTTTTAGATGGACTCCTGGACCAAAGGTACCCGACAAAATACGATCTTTTAAACTCTCGAGGATGTAATCTTTTTTGGTTTCATACTGCTTAGGCTTCATATTATTCGATTGCCACCAACTTTTTGGAGGAATGACAGCCACTGATAATCGTGCATGAATATTATATAACATCGAACCCTGGGAAGAAAAATATGTCCGCTGCCAACTGGAAACTACTCCTATTGCGCTCTTGCAGGTGATCCGAGGTTCCGTTAGAATGAATTATACATTATATATAATGTTAAAACTCGGTGTTTAGCCAATTTTGCAATGGTTCAATACCATTGGGCAATGGGTTGGGCCAAAACAATAAATCTAAAATAGATACACTCCGGCCTTTTGAGTATGAGTCAAATACCACCTCACAGAAGGGAGGAAACCCGGTTGCATGGCCGAATCGATGGTACGTCGGCCACGATTTGCCAGACATTGAAAAACTATCGCAAGGGTAGTGTTTTCCAATCGGGTGCGTTAATGGTTACTTCAAGCGACTATTTCTTCGAAATTCCCAGTGAACTTCGTTCATATTTGCAAGGGTACACCATGCCTGCGGTGTTTGATGCCGTGGTGGCCCAAAGAGGAGACCATCCCGCGGCGTTTGAGGGCGAGTGCGTCTATACCTGGAAACAATGGCAAGATGATGCACGGGCACTGGCTCTGGCGCTAGGCGATCTAGGAGTACGCACAGGCGATGTCGTGGGGGTGCATCTGCCAAATTCTTGGGAGTTTTTAGTGGCTCATGTGGCCATTGCTTTACAAGGTGCGGTAATGCTCCCGTTGCATATGGCCCATGCCGAACGGGAAATTTCTGCCTTGCTCGAACGCACTGGGGCACGTTTTTTGATTGCTCCAACACAATATCGTGGTCATGAGCAATCCACTCTCAGTCAACATTTAGTGGATAACGTGGAATCCTTAGAAAAATTATTAGTAGTAGGGGATGGTCTAGAACCGCATCCAGATACCGTACACTTTGACCTCATGTTGCAGCAAGGCCGAGGACGCCAATGGACACCTGTGCCCATCAAGCCGGAAGACCCATTTGTTCTCGTAGCCTCATCCGGCACTACGTCATCCCGTCCGAAAATTTGCCTGCACAGTCATGACGGGCTATTGTCCAATGCCTGGGCTACGGCCAAGGATGGGCTTGCCCGTCCTGATGATATCATCCTTAGCGGCAGTCCGTTTACACACCTTTTTGGAATGCTTTCCGTTCATATTAGTTTGCTAATGGGTAGCGGCCAGAGCTTGATGTCTCGATGGAATGCAGATGATTGTCTCAAACGCGCTCAAGATACTCAAAGCACCATTGTATTTGCAGTGCCTACCCAGGTCCGTGACCTATTGGGCGTTTTAGATAGGAAAAGCCGCCAATACCGCTTGGGGGTGCGGGAGATACGAACCGGTGGCGCTGCTGTGCCAAAAGAGTTAGTCATGGGAGTGAGGGAAAAGCTTAATGCGGGGGTGATAATTCAATGGGGAATGTCCGAAGTCGGCTCAGGGATATTTACCCGACCAGTCGACCCCGATGAAGTGGCCAGTTCTAGTGTGGGGGTGCCAGTTCTGGGCGCAGAAGTTCGCATTCTGAGTGATGGACAGCCGACCTTGGTTGGTGAAAGCGGGGAGCTGTATTACCGCAGCCCCTACATGTTTCACGGATATTATGGGGAGTTGGAATTGACGACCGAATCGGTTGACTCTGAAGGATGGCTGCACACAGGTGATTTGGCTAGTTGGAACCACGACGGCACCGTCCAGTATCGAGGACGCCGCACGGAGATGATTAATCGCGGGGGACTTAAGTTTAGTGCGTTGGAGGTGGAGTCTCTGCTCTCTGATATGCCGGAACTTGCCCAGCATGCTATTATGCCCCGGCCTGACCAGAGGCTTGGAGAAAAAGCTTGTTTAGTAGTGGCGTTCGTTCCCGGCCGGTCGATTACATTGGATGAAGTGTGCCGTCATTTGAGTGATAAAGGGTTGGCCAAGTATAAATGGCCCGAGGAACTTGTCGTGTTGGAGGCTCTTCCAACAACGCCGACAGGAAAAATTGCTAGAGCACGCCTCAAAGAGGCCGTTTCAGCGGTAGACCAGATTTAGTCTTTATACGTTCATTTTACTAAGCGCAAAGACGAGGAGGACATAGTTGATGACGACGGACCCTTATCAAGCGATAAAAAAATTGGGTGCCGCGCCACTGTGGCAATATTACGGGAATCTTTTTCCGGCCGAGCCCCAGAGTGCGGCAGTACCCTATGTTTGGCGATACCAAGACTTGCGCCCATACATGCTGCACTTTGCCGAGGTGCTGTCACTTCAAGAAGCAGAACGCCGTGTTTTGATGTTGGTCAATCCTGGATTGCAGGAACCGCCAGCAACTGTCAATTCACTGTATGCCGGCATCCAAATCATCTTGCCAGGGGAGACGGCTCAAGCCCACCGTCACACGGCATCGGCATTTCGCTTCATCATTGAGGGGCAAGGAGCCTATACCACCGTTAACGGAGAAAGAGTAGATATGCATCCGGGGGATTTGCTGTTAACTCCAGGGTGGCATTGGCATGACCATTCTCACGAGGGAACCGGTCCCATGATGTGGCTTGACGGACTGGACTATCCTTTGGTGAATAAATTGGAAGCGGGGTTTTTTGAACTTCTAGGCCAACGTATGCAAGAGTCCACAATTCCTGATAACTTTTCTTCACGCAAGTTTATCCATGGGAGGTTGTCGCCCCGTTGGGAGACTCCGGGCGGCGCTCATTCCCCTATTGGGAACTACCCCTGGAAAGAAACAGAACTGGCGTTTTCTGAAATAGGCGACGACGCTGAAGGCAGCCAGACGGAAGGCATCATTTTAGAATATACCAATCCTTGGACCGGCGGGCCTGTGATGCCCACCATGAGTTGTCGCGTTAGCCGCCTTCGCCCGGGATTTCAGGGGATTCCTCACAAGCATACCGCTAGCACCATTTACCATGTCATTCGCGGCCAAGGCGCATCCATCGTAAACGGGGATCGGTTATCATGGGGAGAGCATGACACCTTTTGTGTCCCTGGTTGGGCACAATATGAGCATGTGAATCTGTCGACAAACCAGGACGCTATTCTATTTTCTTACTCGGATGAGCCGGTTATGCGCGCTTTAGGTTTATATCGGGAAGTGTCTCACTAATTTTTTAAACGCATGGCGGGGTGCCTTTATGCATAAGACATCCCGCGATATCCTGGGAATTGCATCGACAGTTAATCAGGCATCTTGCATTTTGGGCCATCGTATGGTATGTTGTCATGTGTTAACGATAGAAATTCTGCAGGTAGGGCGTCGCGGGCACGTATATGTTGCGGATGCCCGAATTTAAACATGGTGGATGTAGCTCAGCTGGTTAGAGCACCAGGTTGTGGCCCTGGGGGTCGGGGGTTCAAGTCCCCTCATTCACCCCAAAAAGTTTTCCCGGGAAACCGGGTTTTTTATCGCGCCCGTAGCTCAGGGGATAGAGTGACGGACTTCGAATCCGCAGGTCGTAGGTTCAAATCCTACCGGGCGCACCATTTGCGAGGGTGATGGAATGGCAGACATGCGAGACTTAGGATCTCGTGCCGCAAGGCGTAAGGGTTCAAGTCCCTTCCCTCGCACCATCCATTGCGGAAGTAGCTCAGTGGTAGAGCATCGCCTTGCCAAGGCGAGGGTCGCGGGTTCAAGTCCCGTCTTCCGCTCCATTACCGAGGCGATGTATGCGCCTCTGGTTTTGTTGCATAAAGAAGTTCGCATGCTATAATAGGTTGAATTGCAACGGGTTAAGGGGAGGATTGTCAAGGTATGCAAGTGGCATTAGAGCGACTACCGAATTCTGTCGCTAAAGTTTCGGTGACCATTGATCCGGCCGAGATGTCGGTGGCGATGGATAAGGCGTTTCGGTCCGTAGTGTCTAAATACAACATTCCGGGATTTCGTCGTGGTAAAGTTCCTCGCCCTATTTTTGAGCGATATGTGGGACGAGGCGTCTTGTTGCAGGAGGCTGCCGAGAAATTGGTGGAGACTCGCTATACGGAAGCTGTGCTGCAGGCCGCAATCGAACCGGTGGCGGAACCGAGCATTAAAGTTGTCACATTAGAGGACGGGGCCCCCTTTCAATTTGACATTGAAGTGGAGACCAAACCGGTTATCGAACTGGGAGACTACCATGACTTGTTGACGATACCCTTAACCGTTCGTGAAGTAACTGATGAAGATATTGAACAGGAATTGCAATCCGTGGCCCGGAGTCAAGCGCAGCTAATCCCGGCCGACGAAGAACCGGTGTCGATGGGAAACCATATTGTTGTGAAATTGAAGGGATTTCTCGAAGAGGATGAATCCGAAGAACCTTTCGTTGATGATGATGCCTATGCCATTGAAGTGGGCAGTGGAACTGTAGTCGAAGGATTGGAAACCCAACTCATCGGATTTAAAGTAGGTGAACCGCAAACGGTGCGCCTGACGTATCCCGAGTCGCATCCTGATGTAGGTTTGGCAGGCAAGGATGTGCGATTCGAAATCGAAGTGACGGAAAACAAACGGCAGGAAGTCCCAGCCGTGGATGAAGAACTAGCCAAAGCGGTAGGTTTAGAGTCTTTGCAGGAATTGCAAGACCGCGTGGCGAATACCGTTAAGAGCCGCATTGAGGCTCAAGCAAAAAATGATCGCTTGACGGAGATCTTGGGTAAACTGAAGGAGCGTGTAGAAATTGAGGTACCATCGGCTTTGGTAGCTGACGCGGTGCATCAACAGCTCCATGAAATGCAAAATAACCTAGCTCGGATGGGAGCAACATTGGAGGAGTATCTCGAAAGCCGCCAAATTCCGCTGGAAGCATTGCAGTTGGAATTGCGCCCTCAGGCAGAAGAGCTAGTAAAGCAACAATTGCTATTGGAAGCTGTGGCCAAAGACCAAAACCTTACCGTGAGTGAAGATGAGGTGTTGGATTCTATTCGGCCCATAGCGGAAATGTATAAGCAACCATTAACTACGCTGGTGCAACTATTTAAGCAGCGAGGAGAATTTGAATCACTGCGCGAGAATATTTTATTGTCCAAAGCCAGCGAGTACCTGGCCACAGTGGAGTCTGACGAAGCTGAACCGGCATGAGCTGGGCGGGGAGGAGACACATGGGTTATTTAGTGCCGATGGTGGTCGAACAGACCAACCGAGGGGAACGTTCCTACGATATTTACTCTCGACTTCTTAAGGAACGCATTATCTTTTTAGGTAGCGCTATTGATGACGATGTGGCAAATCTTGTGATTGCCCAATTGTTGTTTTTGGAAAGTGACGATCCCGAGAGGGATATTCACGTATATATCAACTCCCCAGGCGGTTCGGTGAGCGCAGGACTCGGTATTTACGACACCATGCAATACATCAAACCTGCGGTCTCGACCATCTGTGTGGGAATGGCTGCAAGTATGGGAGCATTGCTGCTATCAGGCGGGGCTGCAGGAAAGCGTTTTGCTTTACCCAATTCCCGTGTGATGATTCATGAACCATGGATCAATAATCTGGGTGGGAAAACCACGGATGTAGAGATCCAAATGAAGGAATTGCTTAGGAGTCGTGAGGCGTTGGCAAAAATTTTGGCCAACCATACTAACCACTCTTTAGAGCAAATTCTGGAAGAGACCCAGCGCGATTACTGGATGACTGCCGAGGAAGCTCGCGCATATCATTTGATTGACGAGGTCGTGGCACCACGGGCTAATGAGGTAGGCGAAAAGGACAATCCGGCTAAGGATAATCCTTCTTGAGATACGGATGGAAAATCTTGATATGCCGTTTGGTCGCCGGATAAGGGGGGGCTTACATGTTCAAGTTCACTGATGAAAAAGGGCAACTAAAATGCTCGTTCTGTGGCAAATACCAGGACCAAGTCAAACGCCTAATCGCAGGTCCGGGCGGCGTCTATATTTGTGATGAGTGCGTTGAGCTCTGCTCTGAGATCATTGAGGAAGAGTTGAGTGACGATGTAGAATTTGAACTCAAGGACATCCCTAAGCCCCAAGAAATCCGGGCCATATTGGATCAGTACGTAATAGGGCAAGATCGGGCTAAGAAAACCTTGTCGGTTGCAGTGTATAACCACTATAAACGTATCAACCTGGGAAACAAGGTTGATGACGTGGAGCTGCAAAAGTCAAATATTTTAATGCTGGGTCCAACTGGATCCGGGAAAACGCTCTTGGCCCAAACCTTGGCCAAAATTCTTAATGTGCCCTTCGCGATTGCGGACGCAACCTCGTTAACCGAGGCGGGATATGTGGGGGAGGATGTAGAAAATATCCTTCTCAAGTTAATCCAAGCCGCGGATTACGACGTGGAAAAAGCTGAGAAGGGCATTGTATATATTGATGAAGTGGATAAAATTGCTCGGAAGTCGGAAAACCCTTCGATTACGCGGGATGTTTCCGGCGAGGGGGTACAGCAAGCGTTGCTAAAAATTCTTGAGGGCACTGTGGCTTCTGTCCCGCCCCAAGGAGGACGCAAGCATCCGCATCAAGAGTTTATCCAAATTGACACCACAAACATTCTCTTCATTGTCGGTGGGGCGTTTGACGGCATCGAAAAATTGATTAAGCGGCGGATTGGCCGCAAAGGACTTGGGTTTAATGCAGAAATCCAGTCTCGTAACGATGGGAATATAGGAGACATTTTGGCAAAGATTATGCCCGAGGATTTGCTTAAATTCGGTCTGATACCGGAATTTGTCGGCCGACTTCCAGTGACCGTGACGTTGGATGCTCTGGATGAAGCAGCCTTGGTGCAGATTCTCACTGAACCCCGAAACGCGCTCGTCAAACAGTATCAAAAGATGCTATCGTTGGACAGTGTGGAATTGGAGTTTAAAGAAGACGCGATTCGCGCTGTTGCCCGCGAAGCAATGCGGCGCAATACTGGTGCCCGTGCTTTGAGGGCCATCATTGAAGATATTATGCTCGATGTCATGTACGACATGCCGAGTCGTACTGATATCGCGAAATGTGTGGTGACACGAGAAGTGGTGGAAAATCACGATGCGCCGTTGTTGGTGACCACCCAGGATCGTGCTAAAACACGAAATAAGAAGCAAAAGGAAGAAACTGCCTAACTCTCGGCATTTTGGCGTCGCCAGCCCCCACCCAGGAATTGTAGGGTGGGGGCTTTTTCATTGATAGGCCGGGCATTTTGTCCTAAATTCCGCGGTTCCTGGGCATACTGAAGGATATCGTTATACTTTTGGTCCATGATTTGGCTTAAGTGAGGTGTGCAAATTTGGGGAGACTACGAATGCGAGCCTCAAACAATTCCGATACAATTCAAAATCACGGTTCGCGGAAAGGAGGGTCGCGATGAACTTAGCTAACATCGCCACCTTCATACAATTCTTCTTTGCGATAGTGATTGGTCTTTACTTTTGGAACCTTCTCAAATCCCAACAAGGGAATAAGGTGGCTGTCGAACGTGAATCAAAGAAAGAAATTGAAAAGCTTCGCCGATTGCGCGCGATCCATCTCAGCGAGCCGTTGTCGGAAAGAACGCGGCCTACGCGGTTTGAGGAAATCGTCGGACAAGAGGATGGTATCCGAGCCCTTAAGGCAGCCTTATGCGGCCCTAATCCTCAACATGTCATCGTCTATGGACCGCCAGGAGTCGGCAAAACGGCGGCCGCCCGGTTGGTGTTAGAAGAGGCTAAGAAAAACAGTTGGACCCCTTTTTTGCCTGAAGCAAAATTTATGGAACTAGATGCCACCACCGCGCGGTTTGATGAACGCGGCATTGCTGACCCATTGATTGGCTCAGTTCACGATCCCATTTATCAGGGGGCAGGTCCCCTGGGGATGGCGGGCATTCCTCAGCCTAAACCAGGCGCGGTAACCAAGGCTCATGGCGGAATCCTGTTCATTGATGAGATAGGGGAGCTTCATCCGATACAACTGAATAAATTATTAAAAGTGCTGGAAGACCGAAAGGTGTTTTTGGAATCTGCCTATTATAACGCGGAAGATACCAACATTCCTGTGCACATCCAGGATATTTTTGAAAATGGACTGCCTGCCGACTTTCGGCTAGTTGGGGCCACCACCCGGCAGCCCCACGAAATTCCGCCTGCGATTCGTTCGCGTTGCGTAGAAATATATTTCCGGGGGTTGCTTCCCGATGAAGTTTACGCAGTGGCTGCCAACGCCGTCAAGCGCGTAGGAGTGGACGTGGAGCGCGAAGCGCTAGAGGTGATCAAGCGATACGCCACCAACGGCCGCGAAGCAGTCAATATGGTGCAGATTGCCGCAGGTGTGGGTCTGACCGAAAACCGCAAGGTGATTACACAAGCAGATGTGGAGTGGGTGGTTCAGTCTGGCCATTATAACCCGCGTCCGGAAAAACAAGTGGCCACCGAGCCGTTGGTTGGCATGGTCAATGGGCTGGCTGTGTACGGACCTAATATGGGCACGATGCTTGAAGTAGAAGCGGTAGCTCACCCGGCCTTGACGGGACAGGGCAAGCTTTGGGTGACGGGGGTTGTCGATGAGGAAGAAATGGGTGGACAGGGACGTACGGTGCGGCGTAAATCCATGGCTCGGAGTTCCGTGGAAAATGTGCTGACTGTACTGCGTAACATTATGGGTCTGGAAACGGCGGATTTTGACCTGCATGTAAACTTTCCTGGAGGAGTTCCTCTTGACGGGCCGTCTGCGGGAGTGGCTATCGCAACCGCGGTGTATTCGGCAATCACCAAAAAACCTTGCGACAACCGTGTCGCGATGACTGGCGAATTATCGATTCGTGGTCTCGTAAAGCCCGTAGGCGGTGTTGTGGCTAAAGTAGAGGCCGCGCGCCTGGCGGGGTGCAAACGGATCCTGATTCCCCGTGACAATTGGCAGGAAATATTTCGCCATACGGATGTAGAGGTTATCGCGGTGGACACATTGCAGGAGGTTATCGACTTGGCCATGGTGATGGCCGAGCCGATAGCAACATCTTCTCCAGTGCCGCAGACCGACTTGCTCACCGCAAGCCCCTCAACGGCACAATAACGGCTTCCATAAATGCCCGGCCAGGCGGTCTCTTAAAGAGGGGCCGCCTGGGTTGTCAGTGGAACCGTTTTTCGATAGATGTTAGAATGAGAAACTAACTGAGTTGGTGTTGGGGGGGACGTTATGGACCGCAATGAAATGCCGCTATTGCCGCTTCGGGGAGTGTTAGTATTTCCCTATATGGTAGTGCCGCTGGAAGTAGGCAGAGATCGGAGCCTAAAGGCCTTAGAGCAGGCAATGTTGGACAGGCAAGAATTGATATTTGTCGCGCAAAAAGATACTCGGTTAGATGATCCCGGGGTTGATGACCTATATCAGGTCGGGGTGATTGGCGAAGTGAAGCAACTGCTGAAGATGCCTAGTGGCGGTTCCAAGGTTGTCGTTGAGGGAAGATCTCGAGCCACGCTTCGACATGTGGAAGATGTAGGCGAATATTTTATGGCCGAAGTAGAACCGGTGCCTGAGGAATCAGAGATCACCGATGAAACTGAGGCTTTGATGCACGCCGTGGTCGAACAGTTTGAAATTTACATAAAGAACTCGAAAAAAATGCCAGGAGAAGCTTCATTGAGCATGAATGTGGATGATCCTGGCCGATTGGCGGATACCATCATCAGCTACTTGGATATTCGCACCCAAGAAAAGGAAGACGTCCTGGAAACCTTTCCAGTTCATGATCGACTGAGCAAGGTATCGGATATTCTAGCTCGCCAAATGGAACTGCTGGAGATTGAGAAGCGGATTAATTTTCGGGTGCGCAAACAGATGGAGCGTACCCAAAAAGAATATTATCTGCGAGAACAACTGAAAGCTATTCAACGCGAATTAGGGGATCGCGACGAACAGGCAAGCGAGATCGAAGAACTAAGAGAACGTCTCAAAGCGACTCCTGGACTTGAAGCTGAGGTCTATGAAAAAATTGAGCGGGAAATTGATCGTCTAGCGAAAATGTCGAGTATGGCAGCAGAGGCCGTGGTGGTGCGGACCTATGTCGATTGGCTGCTCAATTTGCCTTGGGGCAAGGAAACGGACGAACATATTGAGGTGGATGCGGCGGAGGCCGTCCTCAATGCGGATCACTATGGATTAAAAAAGGTTAAGGATCGGATATTGGAATATCTTGCGGTGCGTCAATTAGCCCCGGATTTGAAAGGCCCCATCCTATGTCTCGTGGGACCGCCAGGTGTGGGCAAGACCTCATTGGCACGGTCTATTGCCAAGGCTACCGGTCGAAATTTCGTGCGGGTTTCGTTGGGTGGGGTGCGTGATGAGGCTGAAATTCGGGGTCATCGGCGTACTTACGTTGGGGCCATGCCCGGGCGGATTATCCAAGGCATGAAGCAGGCGGGAACCAAAAATCCGCTGTTTTTGCTGGATGAGGTGGACAAAATGGCGATGGATTTTCGTGGGGATCCGTCAGCCGCACTGCTTGAGGTGCTTGACCCCGAGCAAAATAACCACTTTTCGGATCACTATATCGAAATCCCTTTTGACCTGAGTCGGGTGATGTTTATCACCACGGCCAACGTTCTACATACTATTCCGCGTCCCTTGTTGGATCGCATGGAAACCATTGTCATTCCGGGCTATACGGAAGAGGAAAAACTACATATTGCACGGCAATATTTGTGGCCAAAACAAATGGCTGCCCACGGACTGGCGGACAAACCGGTGGAGATTAGCACAGAAGCCTTAAAGCAAATTATCCGCCACTACACCCGGGAAGCTGGGGTGCGGCAACTCGAAAGGGAATTGGGAACCGTTTGCCGAAAAGTAGCCCGAGAAATTGTGGGCGGACAAACTGGCCGAGTGCGAGTCACGGCGACTAGTCTGACCAAATATCTAGGGATGCATCGTGTGCATCACCGTAATGCCGAAGCGATGAGTCAAATGGGGTTGGTGACCGGACTGGCCGTAACCGAAACCGGGGGCGATGTCATGTTGATTGAGGTAACCACCATGCCCGGCAAGGGTCAACTAACATTAACCGGTCAGCTAGGCGATGTGATGCAGGAATCGGCGCGTGCAGCATATAGCTACATCCGGGCCAAAGTGGAGACACTTGGGATTGCTCCGGACTTTCATGAGAAGTGGGATTTGCATGTGCATGTACCGGAAGGAGCGATTCCTAAAGACGGGCCTTCAGCAGGAATTGCGATGGCCACTGCGATGGTATCGGCACTGGCCAAGGTTCCGGTGAAGGCAGATTTGGCGATGACTGGAGAAATTACCTTACGCGGCCGTGTACTGCCGGTTGGCGGCATTAAAGAAAAGACACTAGCCGCTCATCGGGTGGGCATTCGTACCATTATATTACCGGAGGAAAACAAACCCGATTTGGACGAATTGCCGACGAATATCCGACGGGCGTTGACGATTCATTTGGTGAACCATTTGGATCAGGTATTAGCGATCGCCTTGGAGGACCGCGACCATGGCTAATGTCAAACAGTTTGTGACATCCGCCCTCTATGATAACGAAATGCCCACCGATGGCAAAATCGAGTTGGCATTCATGGGACGGTCTAATGCGGGGAAATCGTCCTTGATTAACCGTTTAGTGGGCAGTAAAATTGCGCACACCAGTGGAACCCCAGGACGCACTCAACGCCTGAATTTTTTCGCCATGAAGGGGTGGTACATCGTAGATTTGCCGGGGTTTGGCTATGCCAAAGTCTCTAAAGCACAAAGAGAAATATTTGGACAAGCCGTAGAAACATATTTAACCACCCGGCAGCCTTTGATTGGGGGCATCTTAATCCAAGATGTGCGCCGCGAACCCGAAGAAGAGGAGTTGATGGTCAAAAGGTGGGCCTATGACCGTAATCTATATTTGGCAGTGGTGGCAAGTAAAGTGGATAAGCTTAACCAATCGGAACGGATCGAACGGCGCAAGCGACTTGAAGAAGTTTACGGGACAGGAGTGTATTTTGTCTCGAATCGGACTGGTGAAGGCATCACCGAGGTTAAAGGGGCTATTTTAGGCTTGGGGCTAGCAATTTAGCGCCAGCGATACAGGGTAGGCAATCCAAAACCGATATGTGGCAAACGCCGGCCAGAAACTCGGTGCTCTTGTTGCAATAGGTTAATGAGAAGTAGCAAGAATCCCGCATGAGAGACCACGGCAAGCCGTGGTCCTTGTTTTTGGTACTGTTCTAGACGTGATATAGCTTCTCGTGCTCGTTCTGTGGAACGGGTACGGCCTTCAGGTTCTTGATCCCAAAACCAATGAAACCTAAGGTAACTCCACCAAAATTCCCCAGGCCAGCGTTGCTTGAGAAACAGCGTAGAATCATTGGGCAGCCATACCGGAATTTCTCGAAATAAGGGATCGACAATAATATTGTCATGACGGGCGAACAGTTTCGCAGTTTCCAGTGCCCGCGGCAAATCTGATGCAATGACCAGGTCGACCTTGGGATAGGCTCGATACAGGCGCTGCAAACGATCCTGTTCTTGGACACTAAGAGCGGCTTCGTCATATGCGGCTAGATATTGGTTAAATTCGTTGCGAGTCATAAAAAGAGGGTTACGGGGTAAGTCGGGACGACCGTGCCGCATAACCCAAAAAGTTTGTGCTGTGGCCATAGTTTAAAAACTAACCATTTCGTAACCTTCCGTCAAGGCTTTGACCAAGTCTTCGCCCACATAATGAAGGTCAATTTGTGGATCTACCCGACGTATCTCATCAGCAATACCTTTTTGTTCGGCGTGGAGTTGACAAGCAATGGTGACAATATTAAGTTCTTGCGCCTTATCAACTAATTTAGCAAAGCGCGCGCGATGGGTTTCCGTTAGTACCTCGACCCCATCAGCAAAGAAGCACAGTTTCACCGCGTCCAGGTCTGGACTTTGTTTGGCTACAATAGAAAACCCTAATCCGGCTTTCACCTTAGCGGGTTGGTCCGGGCCAGAAACGATCAACACGAGAAGTTTAGCCACCCATCATTCTCCTTCAAATCACCATTTCCTTGTCTACGCCTAAGATTGTGCCAGGGTCTAAAATCTTTAGCCTGATTCTACGCATTTAATCATAACACGAGGGGGTGTGAGATGCGAGTAGACAGGGGAGTCCCGTTAAGAGTACGATTGGCGCGTCCTTACTGCATTGAAAAAATTGGGGCCAACGCTATAAAGGCGATGAAAGACCAGCAACGCTATCTTCATCGGCGGTTATCATACGTCTTAAGAACGATGGCAAACCGCTCAAAGATGGAATTTAGTACTATACCTGCCATGTTAAAAATTCGTCCTTCGTAGTAACCCTATATATCAGAATATACGATTCGCCAGTACTGTGTCTTATGCGGCACATGCTTGAGACAACTTTGAGACTCACGGAATTAGTGTACCCCTATAATAAAAGAGGTTACGTGCTACAGTATTCGACACCACACGATCTACAAAGAATGCCTTTCATTGTTGGAAAGGTTGTGAGGAATGCCCCAGGTTGAATATCGAATCCTCATCCAAAACCGCGATAAAGGAGAATGAATCATGATTGCTATTCGAAAAGATATGGCAAAAACAGCACTTCTCGTGCTTGGTTCCTCCGGACTCTTAGGCTTAATTCTGGCTGATCCGCCAAGTTTGGCCGCGGCTGCTCCGGCTGTTACGTTAACGACTTCGGCTTCTAGCGCAAAACCAGGGGGCGCTGTCACCTTTACGGCACAATCATCCGGAATCAGTAACCCAGAATATCAGTTTTGGGTGCAAGACCCAGATGGCCAGTGGGTGGATGCCCAAAATTACAGTGCCCAAAACACGTTTATCCTTAGCAATGTGATGGCAGGAAGTTATTTGGTCACCGTGGCCGTCCTCAGTAGCACACAACTACAAACACACGCCTGGTCCGATGCAGTGCAAGCAACACCGGTAAGCCTCTTTGTGGACAGCCAGATAACCGCTCAAGCAGCGTCAACTACGCCACTGCTCGCTGAGCCGGACACAATTACGGCATCGGCGCAAAACATTGACGATCCTGTCTATCAATTTGAGTATGTGAGTCCTGATGGTCAGCATCACATGGCCCAAGCATTTAGCACATCAGGGACCTGGGTATTCGTGCCTCACGAATTTGGCACGTATCATCTTGATGTTCTGGTGAAATCAGACAATGCGCCCGCCTCTGCTGCGGACATCCTACAGAGTACACCGCTTACGGTAACCTCACTATTGCCGCAAGGTGCAACCGGCCCCCAAGGCCCTGCGGGTCCACAGGGTCCCCAAGGACTGCCGGGCCCGCAAGGTCCTGCTGGTCTCAATGGTGGTGGCACTTTCTTTAGCGAAAATGGAACCTATACAGTTCCTCAGGGCGTCAAAGATGTATCAGTCACCCTTCAAGGCGGGGGCGGAGGTGGTGGCGGCAACGTGGCTGACAATGATTCGGTTCCCGGTGGCGGCGGAGGGCAAGGGGGAAAAATTCAAGTGATACTGCCCGTGACATCGGGGGAAGTATTAACCGTTGATGTGGGAATAGGGGGAGCCTCAGGCGCAACCGATCCAACCAGTGATTCCTCAGGAGGAAATGGGGGCAGTAGTGAACTTTTAGAGGGGAGTGCCACGCTGGCGACGGCATCCGGAGGTCTTGGCGGTGGCGAGGTTGTTCCCTCTTCTAGCGGTAGTCTAACAAGCGGTACGGGAGGGAGCGGAGGGCAATACAGTGCCGTGTCTCCCGCAGTAGGTCTCACCGCAACCGCAGGAGCGGCCGCGTCAGGTAGCAATGGCGCTGGCATCAGCGGATTTTATGGGTCGGGGGGAGCGGGGGCCCAAGGAGTGAATTTCGCGACGCCTGGAGAATCGGGCTACGTCATTATTCAACCCATGAGTTAACAAATTCGGTGAACACACGAGCCGTACAGTCCCCTTCTTTGGCGCGGAAGCGCCAAGAGGGGGTCAAAACAGGCCCGCAAGGCTAGGCACGCCCAGCGTACTTAGCCAATGCGTTGCATTCCCGCGGTGGATCGGGGGTCGAGCGCGTCCCGCAGGGCGTCTCCGACGAAATTGATGGCCACGACAGCGATGGTGATGACCAAACCGGGTGCCAAGATGAGGAGGGGATGGGTGACGATGTAACTTTCCGCGGAATCCAGCATATTGCCCCATGAGGGAATCTGTGGCTGCAATCCAAAACCGAGGAAGTCCAGCGAGGCTTCCGCCAACATCGAGCCCGCGACCCCGAAGGCGGCGGAAACCCAAACCGGCGCCATCGCCCCGGGAAGCACATGTTTGAACAAGATCCGGGCATTGCTGGCCCCTTGCGCCCGGGCAGCTTCCACGTATTCTTGGCTTCGAAGAGAGAGGACCTGGGACCGGACAATCCGGGACAATCCCGTCCAGCCAAATAACCCCAAGTATAAAATCATCAATCCCACCGAGGCATTGGCACCCGTCAAATTCAAGACTACCAACAATAAGAAGATGGCGGGGAAGGACATGACCAGGTCCACAAACCGCATCATTAATGTATCCCAGATCCCGCCGAGATACCCAGATGTCGCTCCCCAGACGACGCCGATCGAGGTGGCGATGATCATGGAAAAGAACCCCACCATAAAAGACACGCGTCCGCCATACATCAATCGGGCCAACACATCACGACCTAACGCGTCGGTACCTAAAGGGTGTGCGGCACTCGGGGGCAGCAGGACTTGGGTTAAGTTCGGGGTGGTGGGACTGTACGGGGTGAGGAAGGGGGCAAAAATCGAGACGAGGATCAAGAAGACCAAAATGCCTAGACCTACCAACGCGAGGCGATGGCGAGAAAAGCGGCGCCAAAATTTACGGAAGCTTGATACCCCGCTATCCTGCATCGGATCAATCTCGAGTTCGGTATCCAATGGGGGTAAATTCGCTGTAGCCATGTTGATACGGCCTCCTTTCCATGCTAATTATATTGGATGCGGGGATCCAGCAAGCCATAGGCGAGATCGGCTAACAAATTGCCTAAAATTAAGAGGGCGGCACTGATAAGCAAGGCGGCCATTTGTACCGGATAATCGCGATCATTCAGCGCACTGAGAAAGAGGCGGCCCATCCCAGGCCAAGCAAAAATTTCTTCGGTAATGACCGCGCCGCCAAAGAATCCGGGAAGATCCATACCGATAATAGTGACGATGGGCAACAAGGCATTTTTGAGGGCGTGTTTTAATACCACGCTGCGTTCTTTGAGCCCTTTGGCTTTTGCGGTGCGAATGTAATCCTGGCGAATGACTTCCAAGAGCCCGGACCGCATAAAACGGCTCCAACCCGCCAAACTCCCTAATCCGAGGACCGTGGTGGGTAAAATAAGATGGCGAAGCAGTTCCCATAAGGAGGGAGGGTAAAATTCGGAATACATGCCAGCGACCGGCAACCACCCGAGTTTCACCGCAAAAATCATTTGGAGCAACAACCCGAAGAAAAAGCTGGGCATGGCCCAAGCAAAAAAGGATAAGAACGAAAAAGTGTAATCAAACAGGGAATATTGGTGAGTGGCCGAATAAATGCCGAGCGGGATGCCCAAACACAGGGACACCAAGAATGCCGACCCCATCAATATCAACGTGTTCGGCAGTCGCTCGCCAATCAACTGAATGACCGGTTGTCCGCTGAAATAACTATAGCCCCAATTTCCATGCAATAATGCCCACAACCATTTGAAATAACGGACGTACCAGGGTTGGTTGAGCCCCAGCTGTTTGGCCAACACGGCGATTTGCGATTGCGTCACGTGGGGATTGTGCAAGTACATGGATAAGGGTCCGCCCGGGGCTAAATTCATAATGAAGTATGTGACAATGGTGACCAGGAAGAGTAAAGGAATTGCCTGGATCATGCGCTGTAGTGCATATTTTGTCATAAATCTACTCCTCTCAGGTGGGTAAGGGACGACATCGTTCGTCCCTTACCGCACCCCATCGCCGATCTCTCTGTGGTTACTGTAAAGACCAGTCCCAGGGAGGGGTATTGCCAAAAGTGGTTTGAATATATCCATGCAGGTGTGTCGAAATGGCCGTGTCATCTTTGTACCAAAACAGGAAGATCAGGGGTAACGTCTTTTGTTCCAGCAACTGGATTTGGTCATACACCTTTCTGCGGGCGGGGCGGCTGCTGAGTGTGACGCCTTCCGCTTGCAGTTTGTCCATGGTGTAATTAATGTACCGCTCGCTATTTTCTTGCGGCGAGGGCTGGAAGGGGCTCTTGGGCACATACTCGGAGTTGAAATCGATGGTGTCATCGGGGAAGACGCCTTGTCCCCAGGAGAAGATCAATGCTTCGTCCTTGCCGTTCACCTGGGGTCCCGGGTTCGAGGGCGTGCCGTTGCCAAAGACGATCGACCATCCGGCCGTATGCACAGGGGCATAGACCCCAATTTTTTCCCAATCTTGGGATACCACCTGGGCGATGTTCATATCGCTTTGCGAGGTAGATCCAGTCCAAATGGGCACGGTGAGTTCTTGCCCATCTTTATAGAGCCAACCGCCAGCGCCTTTGGTGAACCCATCGGCGGCGAGAATTTGTGCAGCTTTTTGTAAATCGAAGGACCGGTGCGGCACATTGGGGTCATAGAAGTAGCCACCGGGCACTTGGTCTCCGTGGGCGACGACCGCCATGCCATGCATGATGTCGGTGACGATTTGCTGTTTGGGAGTGGCCCAATCTAACGCCCGACGGACATTGACGTCTTTGAGGAAATGATCTTCATCCAATTGAATCAAATTGTACGTCGGTTCCAGGGTTTTGACGATATTGTAGCCGTGCAGGGTATTAATCTCGGAAATATCGGCGGCCGGGATTCCTCCCATGGTTAATTTCCCGGTGGCAAGCATATTAAATTGCGTATCCGAGTTGGGCACAATTTGTACAATGATCTTCTTGATGTGAACCGGGGGCCCGAACCAATGGGGATTGGGGGCAAATGTCAACTGCTCGTCCGTCACCCACTTGGTTAGGATGTATGGTCCATCGACCACGGGGGTGCCTTTGTCGTAAATCCCATGATTGATTTGGGCCGGCGTCCACTTGTCAAAAATATGCTTGGGCACAATCGTGCCCGATCCCACCGTGGAGTAAAAGGGGGCATAGGGCTGGGTGAGTTGGAACACCACTTTGTGCGGCCCCTCCGCAACTACGTTTTTCACGTAGTTCCACCCCGTATCATACGTGATCTGGATTTTGGGATTGGTCATGTAATGCCAGGTATACACCACGTCGGCCGAGGTCAGGGGCGTCCCGTCAGACCACTCAGCTTTGGGATTGAGATTAAACGTGTATTCCAGACCGTTTTTGGACTCGGACCATGACGTGGCAATGCCGGGCGCCCAGGTATCTTTATACGAAAGATAAATGAGCCCCAAATCCATCAGCGTCGTCGGAACGTTGTCCACCGCTAAAGCGCCCAGCGCGGGCGTCAAGTTGTCCGGATTTTGGCCAATCGCTTCGACGAGCGGAGGACTGCTGGCAGCACTCGAGGGCGCCGAACCACATCCGGCTAACCCCGCTGACAGAAGACCAGCAGCCATGATCGGCGCTGCCCATTTTTTCATCGAGTAAAACCTCCTCAATAATAGTGATCACCAAGGGAGAGTATTCGCTATGGTTCATCAAAATTCCTGCTCATTCGGTATGGACCACTGAACCAATTTGCAATTAGATATAATTCAAGTCATGGGTCCAAGGGAAAGGCAGCCCCAAACCATCTGGCGAGGCATTAAATAAGTAGCCAGGAATATCGGCTCGCGACAAGGTTACTGCGTCACCGCGAGGACTGCTGCCCGTCCACATTTGGTCTGGGTCCTGGGTAAGATTCAAACCGCGTCCATAGCGTTCCTGAATTAAGGATTGGATCTGAGCGAGAAGGCTTTGCAGACTGAGAATTCTTACGGTGCCTTGCAATGGGGTTGTAGCCAACTTTACGCCGTGAGAGGTTATTAGTGACGCCAAGACCTGATCTTGACGATGGAAATTCACCACAACGGTTTTGTTGGCAAAAGCGTTAAGAATATAGGGCATACTCGCTAACACCGTGAGCGAGTTGCCCCCCCATTCCATTACCGTGACTGGGGCTGAAGAGCCGGGGGAGCGGTAAGCGACCACGTATCCCGTGATCTCTTTGTGGTCAGAGATGGTGAATAACCGTTGATCATAGCGAGGCCGGGCAAACCATAGCGAGTCCAACAATGTCGCCATATGCGGCACAGTTCTACGAAAGCGGTTGGCTTGGCGCCAATATATCGGGGCAAGCGTCGATGCCCATTGGGAGCGCTCTGGCGCCCCGATCTCTTCAACGACGGCGGTCACCAATCCTTTGAGATCCTGGATGATAGGCCCTAATGCATCTGCCGTGAGCGTAACTTCGTACATCGATCCTACAGGAACGGCATCAAGACGCCGATACAGCCCACGTTCACCGGAGATCAAGGCCAAAGGGTACTCTTGCCGCGTCAAGTCATCAAAAATCCGGTTTAAAATTTTAGTGGCAATTCCCCGTCTTTCGAACGCTGGCAGCGTGGCAACGCACCCTATAGAAGCTACTGGCAATTCTATACCGTCGATAGCCAAGACTTGAGGGTAAACGCCTGCCATGCTAACCACCTGATTATCGATGGCGGCATAATAAAGGTTCTGGGCATTATTTAAGGCAAACAGGTGCGGAAACTCCAAGGCCATACCTTCATGGGGAGGTGCTGAGGGCCGGTAGACAGAATTTAACATGGACAATAATGTCAAAATATCTTTAGTCGATGACGCTTGAGAAATGATCAAAGAATCACTCACGGGTTCCACCTCGTTTATGGCTTAAAAAACTTAGGCAATTGAATAACTTTCTCCAGGCTGAGTCACGGGTATTAGACTTTCGCGGTGAATGGAGAAAAATCCTGCTTGAAGGTATGGACCACTAATCCAATTTTTACGTTCCGTGGAATGACGAAGAGACTTCGTGCCAAATAAGGCCACTGATCATTAACACGCCACCGAGAAGGCCGGCCAGAGTTAATGAACGGTGGCCGATAGAGACCCCAATGATGACGGCAAATAAGGGTTCCAAAGTAAATATGAGCCCTGTCTCAAAAGAGGACAGGCGGGTTTGCGCCCAAGTTTGGATGAACATAGCGATTGCTGAGGCAACGGCGCCGGTATACAGTACGCTCAATATTATTCCCAGGGAAGGCGGGGGAAGGTGTTGAAATCCCGCCGGAATAAGGCTGAGCAAAGCAGTAATTCCGAGTTCGACGGCGGTAAATTTCATGAGGGAGCTTTGCTCGGGAAGATTTGCGGTGGCCAGCACCTGGCCTGCCAGCGCGATTGCCGTGCCGAGTATCATAAAGTCCCCTGCATTGATTCCCCCATGAGGGGATAATAACAGAGCTAGACCTATCACCACCATGGTACTAACGCCCCACATTCTGCGCGGGATGGATTGTCGATACCACACCGCTGTCAGAATTGGGATAAACAGAATATTTAGGGACGTTAAAAACGCAGCCCGATCCGGTCCCGTAAATTTCATGCCCAAAGTCTGCAATCCAAAGGCGGCAAAGAGCCAAATGCCAGCAAAAATGGCTTTTTTCCATGGCAACGGTTTCTTATCCCGTAGGGCCCATGGCAAAATAACTAGGGTAGCAATCCCGAAGCGCATCGCAATAAACCAAAATGGCGGTATCTCAGCGATGGCCTGTTTGACAATAAGAAACGTGGATCCCCAAATTGCGGTCACCAAAATTAAACTAAGGCGGCGTGCCAGCATTGCTCTTCATTTCCTCGTTGACATAGTTCCTATAATTTATCATGCACTTCGAGTCGACGGAATGCTTAACATAGACTAAGGATGTTGTGCCTTAGTCGCCGATATTGGACAGCGATACCAAATCTGCCAATATAAACTCTGTGAATTGCGACAGGAACCGCAAGTTTCGTGTCGAATAATCTTGAGAAGCATGGCGACGTGGTGAGGTGACAAGTGAATGGTGTTGGCCCCGATTGGCCATTACCGGCGAATACGACGGTTGAAGTATGAGGATCTAAAAATGTTAGTGGGTTGGGATAGTGATGTGGAAATCAATCGACTAACCGGACGCAAATTTCATGAAACGCGTGTAGAAGATTGGTGGCAAGCCATAGTTCGGGATCGATCACGGATTGGATTTGCCATAATGGATGATGAAGGTCGCCTTATCGGCGATGTGGAACTTGAGCACATTTCCTGGCGAATCAAAGAAGCTGAGCTACGTATTGCCATAGGCGACAAAACATATTGGGGCCGAGGCTTCGGAACTGAGGCAGTGTTGGAGGTGTTGCACGTGGCATTTGACGGCATGAGTCTAGAACGGATTTATCTTCGGGTTCAGGAAGACAACGAACGAGCCATACGCTCCTATGCCAAAGCAGGATTCAAAAAAATTGCCCGGTTGGTGGCCAACGGTCGCTTAGCCGGCAATTCCGACCTGGTATTAATGGAAGTGCTTCGGGACACCGCTACTCTGGCAAGCGGTTAATGGCCTGGTTGGCGACCATAGGGTTTACTGCCAAATCGTAAGATGGCCATAAGGATTGCACTCCCAACAGATTGATCTGGCGTTGATAAAGCGAGCGCGGCAACATGACTGTGACGGGCCACATCTGATATTTTTGACTCAGCCGAATCAGCTTGGCTTCTCGTGTGCTGGGAATGGTTGGGGTTTGCACCAGAGACGTGATAACACGGGCAGACGATGTGTTGATATACCATAACGCAAGATTCACAGCGCTTACAAATGGCAATGCTAAAGGAGACTTGCCCGCGATGACCATCGCCGGGATCGGGCCGGTGGCGCCTCCTATCCATGCTAATACACTGGTCTTGGGATCCTCCTTTTGTAATACCTGCCATTCGGATAGGGTGACGATAGCCCAGGGCAATTCATAATCGCGCCACACCGCGGTCATTTGTCCTATAGAGAGGGCATCCAGGTTCGAAGGCACGACATGGTGCGCTTTGAAAATCGCGGTAATGATAGGGATCCACGGCGTGACCCCTGAACTGTACGCGACTGGCATGTGGTTCAGGGAGCGCAGACGGAAGTGCGGATCTGAACGCGGGGCAACTAAAACCGCATCGGGTTTTTGTGCCACCAGACCCACGATAGGGTAACGCGTACCAGCAGTTTCGACCCAAAGAGACGCATTTTTGGGCTGAGACACCCATTTGACGCGAATGTGTTGGTTGGCGTAAAGCCCTAACTTTTGTGCCACAGTCAAGGGCAATGACGCCAAACTCGAGGGTTCTTCTACATACACGTTGATGGAGGGATAGGAAGGGGGTGGCGGAGCGGCGGCTCGTCCGCAGCCACTCATCATCAGCGCCAACGCTAACAATAAACTCACACCTTGCAGTCGCTTAGAAATCACGGGCTTTCTCTCCCTAGCGCCATATTAGGACGTCCTCTAGACACCATATGGCGGTTTTAAGCTATTCAGACATGAGAGATGCAAGAAAACCAAAATTGACAGGCACCAGCGGTTCGCTATAATGTTAGTTGCCACCGAAATGTTGGCCCATTGACCTTTGCAGTCCCATTTTCAGAAGAACCAAGGAGGAACGTTGCAATGCAGGTGCAACCGTTGGGAGATCGTGTATTAGTAAAACTGGTAAGTGAGCAAGAACGGACACAAAGCGGGATATACATACCGGACACCGCTAAGGACAAGCCGCAGACCGGTCTAGTGGTCGCAGTAGGCGACAGCGAAGACATCAAGGTATCTAATGGTCAAAAGGTGCTGTTTGCGAAGTTTGCCGGAACCGAAATTAAAATCGGCAACGAAGAGCACCTGATTTTATCGTCAGATGATATTCTTGCTGTGGTTGCTGATTAGGTAGGGCACCATACTAGGAAAAATACTCGGCTGATGACGGGAAAAACCAAGTGCAGTCTGGCATAGAGAGTGAAGGATTTGGTGAAACTTCATCTGGGCTGCCTTGGGGGTGAACCCCGAGGTATTTTGGCAGTGCTCGCCACAAACCAAAACGGGACCGCCCGTTATCGCGATACGAGGCGCTTGTTTGCGCAAATTAAGGTGGTACCGCGAGATAACTCTCTTCGCCCTTAAGCGAAGGGAGTTGTTTTTGCGTCACGGACCCAGTCCAAGGAGGCCCCCATGACAGAACTGAGTTCACGTTACGATCCGCATACCGTGGAACACAAATGGTATCAACACTGGCGGCAAGGGCGCTATTTTGAGCCAAGTCAAGCTCCAGGTAAAAAGTCCTTCACGATTGTGATGCCTCCCCCCAATGTGACGGGAGTGTTGCACGTGGGACATGCGCTCAACACGACCTGGCAGGATATCCTCATTAGATTTCACCGCATGCTTGGGGACAACACACTGTGGTTGCCAGGCACCGACCACGCGGGGATTCATACCCAGATGAAAGTCGACGAAATGCTGCGCAGCCAAGGCTACGATCGGCGGGAAATGGGCCGTGAACAATTCGTGCAACAAGTATGGCAGTGGAAAGAAAAATATGGCGGGGAAATTCTCCGGCAAATTGAACGCCTGGGCGCTTCAGTAGATTGGAGCCGCCTTCGCTTTACCATGGATCCAGGCTTATCCGAAGCGGTGACCGAAGTCTTTGTGCGATTATACGAAGAGGGACTACTATACCGCGGATACTACATCACCAATTGGTGCGTCTCATGTTTAACGGCTTTGTCCGATATCGAAGTCGATCATATTGATGAACCCGGAACCTTAACGTATATCAGGTATCCTTTGGCAGATGGGGCAGGCGAGATTACCGTGGCCACCACCCGTGCTGAAACGATGCTCGGTGATACTGCGGTCGCTGTTCATCCTGATGACGAACGCTGGAAAGCCTATGTGGGGAAAATGGTGCGGTTGCCATTGGTGAACCGGTTAATCCCCGTGGTCGCTGACGACTATGTGGATCCTCAATACGGCACAGGAGCCGTTAAGGTGACACCTGCGCATGATCCTAATGACTTCGCGATAGGCGACCGTCATCACCTCGAACGGCTCAAGGTCATCGGCGAGGATGGCCGGATGACCGAGGCGGCCGGGGCATATCAGGGATTGGACCGGTATCAAGCGCGCAAGCAAGTGCTCGAGGATTTGAATGCATTGGGGTTAGTTGTCAAGGTAGAAAACATTACCCATTCTGTCGGGCATTGCGAGAAGTGTGGCACGGCCATTGAACCGTTGTTGTCTCTACAATGGTTTGTCCGCATAGCTCCTTTGGCGGAGCCTGCAATTGAAGCCGTGCGCTCGGGCGCCATTGAATTTGTTCCGCCACGGTTTGAGAAAATTTATATGAATTGGATGAATAACATCCGGGACTGGTGCGTGTCACGGCAGATTTGGTGGGGACATCGCATTCCGGCATATTACTGCGATGTCTGTGATAATATTGTGGTTTCTCGCGTCCCGCCTGAACATTGTCCTCGCTGCGGGGGGACGATGCATCAGGACGACGATGTGTTAGACACCTGGTTTTCGTCGGCCTTATGGCCATTTTCCACATTAGGGTGGCCGCGCCAGACCGAGGATCTAGCCACCTTCTATCCTACTTCGGTGCTCTCCACCGCCTATGATATTATTTTCTTCTGGGTGTCCCGCATGATTATGCAGGGCATTCACTTTACCGGGCAGGTTCCGTTCCGCACTGTGCTTATGCATGGGTTGGTGCGCGATGAACAGGGGCGCAAGATGAGTAAATCGCTAGGCAACGGCGTTGACCCCATGGACGTAATAGATAAATATGGGGCAGACGCCTTGCGTATAGCCCTAGTCTTATCGTCTGCGCCTGGCAATGATCAGCGCTACAGTGCGGAGAGGGTCGAAGCGGGCAGCCATTTTGCCAATAAGATTTACAATGCGACGCGATTTGTTTTGATGAACCTCAGTAACAGGCCTATGGCAGCTAAAGACACCCCATCCAACCATCTGGCCGATCGATGGATTCGCTATCGCTTGAATATGGCAACTAGGGACATTACCTCCTATCTGGAGAATTTTGAATTCGGGCAGGCGGCCCGCGTGATTTATGATTTTCTCTGGGACGACTTCTGCGATTGGTATATCGAACTGGCCAAGGTTCGGTTGAAATCGTCTTCTGAAAGGGAGCGGGCAATTGTATTACGTACATTAGTTGATGTCGAACAAGATGCCTTAAAGCTGCTGCATCCATTTATGCCCTTTGTCACCGAAGAGCTGTGGCATGCCTTGCCTCACCAGGGCGACAGCATTATGGTGACCCGGTGGCCACGCGAGCAATTCGTCGATTTTAATGATGATGATCAAAAGCAATTTCAGGCATTGCAGGATTTAATCCGGGGCATAAGAAATCTCCGCGCAGAACTTACCTTGCCGCCCAGTAAGCGGGCAGATGTAACGATATGGGTGGATGACCAGGTCAGAGTGGACCAATTGCAAACGGTTCAAGAAGAGATTCGCGAACTCGGAAGATTATCACATATGACGATATTATCAAGAACTGACGACGCGATTAGCAAGCCACCCCACGCCATCTCGCAAGTGGTCTCAGGGGCTACCATTTATATGCCTCTTGAGGGCTTGGTTGACATTGATAAGGAAAACAGCCGGCTCTCTAAACTCTTGGAGACGACGCGTGCCGAATTGGACCGTGTCCGGAGGCAATTAGCGGATCCGAATTTTTGTCAGCGGGCGCCGCAGGCAGTGGTAGACAAAGCGCGCATGTCGGAACAGGATTTAGAAATCCGATTGGCACGTCTTCAGGAACGTTTGGAGGATCTGGCGTGAAGGAAAATTGGTGGCAGGGATTAACCAAAATAGGAATGCGGCCCGGAATGGAACGTACCTCTGATCTGCTGCGACGTTTAGGGGATCCGCAATTGCGGTATCCAATTATTCATGTGGCAGGCACCAACGGCAAAGGCTCCACTGCGACGCTGATTACCGCCGCTTTAATGTCGCAAGGATATCGTGTGGGACTCACCACATCACCTGATTTGGGTCAAATAAACGAACGGGTGATGATTAATCAAGAACCATTGGATCCAGACACTTGGAACCGTCTAGGAGATCAAGTCGAGGCGGTTGGGAGCCAAATGACGGATATCCCCACATTTTTTGAAGCGGTGACGGCGCTGGCGTTTTTGGCGTTCGCAGAACACTCCGTAGATGTGGCTGTGGTGGAGGTAGGACTGGGCGGCCGTTTGGATGCGACCAATGTGATTCCCCCGCCATTGCTTACCGTGATTACTCCTATTGCATTTGACCACATGGACCGGTTAGGCAATACCATAGAACAAATCGCCAGCGAGAAGGCGGGAGTAATCAAAACCGGGAGCCGTGTGGTGATTGCACGTCAACCGTACCCCGCGGCTAGGGACGTTTTAGTGGAGAAATCGAAGCAAATGGGGGTCAGTCTCTTTGAAGCGGATCTGTGGCCCGAGTGTAACAGCTCCGGTGTCTGGTGGAGTGACCCGGAGGCGGGAGATATGCGTGTTCCGCTGTTAGGCGCGTATCAGACAGAAAATGTGGCGACGGCTCGAAAAGCCGTGTCTGTATTACAACAGCTAGGATGGATTACCAATTGGGAGGCTCTAAGAACATCATGGGCTAATGCCAAATGGCCGGGACGATTCCAAGTGGTCAGCCACAATCCCTTATGGGTGATTGATGGCGCCCATAACCTTCATGGAGTGATGGGACTGGTCAACACCTTGTCGCGAGATCCGTGGAATCGCTACCAGTGGCATATGATTTTTGCGGTGCTGAAAGACAAACCGGGACAAGCCATGTTGGAGGCGTTGTTGCCGTTTGCCGCCCATATCACGTTAACTCAAGTTCCCGGAGAACGGGGGGCCAACCCATTACCGTTATTTCAGCACTGTGCATCTAAGGTGCCAATGGTGGTCATTGACGATCCTCTCGACGCGGTAAGACATGCGAGGGCAGCGCACGCCGAATCTCAGGATGCCGTGCTGGTCTGCGGATCATTGGCACTTTTGAGCTATCTTAACCAACGCCGGGCATTTCTTCCGGAATCTGCCAATGTTGTCGAACAATAGGAGGCAATACGGTGAATTTGACCAAGAGTGGAAGCTTTTCAACAATTGCCCTCGATACATGTCGGATGTTATGCTGAACAGGACCCAAAATTTCATGGCGGACTTCAGTGATTCCCACTGTGCCTAATCGGGAGGTTTTTATGCGCCATCGCCATCAGGGATTTCTCATGGCTGTGCTTTATGCTGTGGTCGGCGCCATTATTGGCTCTGTCATCGGACGAATGCTAGCCCCAGTGTGGAGCCCAATCGGCCATAACTATTTTCAATTCGGCAGTTCTCCAAAGACGCCATGGACATTAAACTTGGGGGTTGTGGGACTTCAATTAGGAGTATGGTTAACCCTCAATTTAGGGGGCATTATAGGCTTGATTGGTGGACTTTTTTGGTATCAACGCAGAGGGTAGGAGGTTCCCGGTTGAGCGCTCAATATGTATTAGCGTCAGCATCACCACGGCGAATTCAACTATTGACGCAACTGGGATTAACTTTTATTGCAGTGCCTGCCGACGTTGATGAAACGGCAAGACCCAAGGAACGGCCACAATCCTTAGTGCGACGGCTAGCCGCCACCAAAGCGATAACCGTGAGTGGGCATTATCCTGACGATGTGATCATTGGCTCGGATACGGTGGTGGCGCAAGGATGCCAAATTTACGGAAAACCGAGAGATGAGGCTCATGCGCGCCATATTTTGCGACAGCTTAGCGGCAAGCGACACCAAGTGTATACTGCGGTCGCGGTCTATTGTGCCCAGCAGGGGCGTGGATATGTTGATGTGGTTGTGGCGCATGTGACCTTTCGGTCCCTGGCGGCGTTAGAAATCGCGGACTATGTTCAAAGTGGGGAGCCCATGGACAAGGCGGGAGGCTATGCCATTCAGGGACAGGCTGGCAAATGGGTGACGAGCTTTGAGGGGAATTTGCAAACCGTCATCGGCTTGCCTACCGACCAGGTTAAGCATCTGATTGAGCGAATCGGCTCTGGCGGAGCGACATCGTGACGTACCGGGTACAAGACCTGCCGTCCGATCAACGGCCGCGAGAAAGGTTGCTGTCGAGGGGGCCAGGAAGCTTAAGTGATGTTGAAATTATGGCGGTTTTGTTAGGGACCGGCACCATGGGGCAATCAGTGCTGCAAGTGAGTCAGGAGCTGTTGGAAGATGGCTGGAAGGGATTAAAGAACCGAACTGCGGAGGAATTGTTGAAAGTCCGTGGCTTGGGAAAGGCCAAAGTGGCTTTGTTGCTGGCGGCGCTGGAAATTGGTTCTCGTTTGGCGAAACAGGAAGTGGGCGGCGTCATCGAGGGACCGGAGGACGCGGTCCTGTTGCTGTCAGATATGACAGGCTTGGATCAAGAAGAGTTTCGGGTGATTTTATTGAATACCAAAGGACGCGTACTTGCCATTAATACCGTGTTTCGCGGGGGACTGGATAGTGTCGAGGTGTTTCCGCGTGAGATTTTTAAACGGGCGGTGGCACATTCAGCGGCTTCCATCATCGTGGCGCATAATCATCCCAGCGGAGATCCCACCCCAAGTCCGGAGGATCGCAAACTGACGCGAAGACTGGAAGAAGCAGGAACGATCATGGGTATTACCGTGTTGGACCATATTGTAATAGGACATTCACAGCATGTCAGCCTGCACCAAGGGCAGACGACTAAATTGAGTTAAGGGGGATTCATTAACCCATGAGAAGCATGTTCGCGGCGTTTTCAAAGGATATGGGCATTGATTTGGGAACTGCCAATACGGTGGTGTTTGTCAAAGGGAAAGGGATTGTGCTGCAAGAACCCTCGGTGGTCGCTATTGATCAAATGACCGGAGAAATGATTGCTGTGGGGCAAGAGGCCAAGCAGATGGTGGGCAGGACCCCGGGCAACATTCGTGCGGTACGCCCGTTGAAAGATGGGGTTATTGCTGACTTTGACACTACGCAAGCTATGCTCAAGTACTTTATAAAAAAAGCCAGCAACAATAACCGCTTGTTTCATCCGTTAGTGGTCATTGGGGTACCTTCGGGTGTGACCGGCGTCGAAGAGCGAGCAGTCAAAGACGCTGCCCAACAAGCTGGCGCTCGGGAATGTTTGGTGGTTGAAGAGCCGATGGCAGCGGCTATTGGCGCGGGATTGCCTGTCAATGAACCTACCGGCAATATGATTGTGGATGTTGGCGGTGGGACGTGCGAGGTGGCTATTATTTCCCTGGATGGTATTGTCACGTCCAAGTCCATCCGCGTGGCTGGCGATGAAATGGACGAGGCTATTGTCAATCATATTAAACGTACTTATAACATGATGATTGGAGAACGCACTGCGGAAGAGGTCAAGATTACCATAGGTTCGGCATATCCTCCGGATCATGAGGAAACTATGGATGTCAGAGGTCGTGACTTGGTCACAGGATTGCCGAAAACTCTCAAGGTCAACTCGACTGAAATTCAACGTGCTTTATCCGAAACCGTGAATACCATCGTCGAAGCGATCAAGGCGACTTTAGAAAAATCTCCGCCGGAATTGGCGGCAGATATTATGGACCGCGGCATTGTCATGACAGGTGGGGGATCCATGCTACGCAATTTCGACCGGTTGGTCAGTTCGGAGACCGGGATGCCGGTTCATCAAGCCGAGGATCCGCTGCTGACCGTGGTAAGAGGAACCGGCATGGTGTTAGAAGATCATCATCATTTGGAGGCCCTGCGACGACGTAATCATCGGTAATCCATGACTTTTGGGAGGGACGGATCATGGGCGGTTTTTTCTACAAGTGGCGCCGCCCGCTCATCACCATTTTGGCCGTAATGGTGTTGGCGGTTTCTTTGAGCTATACAGCCCATGTTCGCGGTCGAGTCGTTGAACTGAGCAATCTAGTGGGAACCATTGTGTCTCCCGCGTCTTCTAGTTTAGCCTTTATTGGGCATCAGGCGGGGGTGGGTGTCAGTACAGTCGGCCAACTGTTTACACTGCAAGCACAAAATCGCGAATTGAAACAGAAACTGCTTTTGTACAATAGCATGAAACTTGAGTTGTCAGAAGTCTTGGCAGCGAACAGCCGCCTGCGGGGGTTGTTGGGATTGCAGCAGACCCTCAGTAGTTGGAAGTTGCTGCCGGCCAGTATTATCGCCCGCAACCCGGACAATTGGTTCAGCACGCTAGTCATTGATCGGGGATCATCCAGTGGAGTAAAGACTGGAATGTCGGTTATCGTTCCTCAAGGCGTGGTGGGGCGCATTGTTGCGGTATCTTCGACGTCATCCACTGTCATGTTGATTTTGGATCCTAATAGCGGTGTGGGGGCCATGGATACCAGATCTCAGGCCGCAGGGGTGTTATTGGGCCAAGATCCCATCACAGGACTGCTGAAATTTCAACTGTTCTCGCACCGCCCCGATATTTTGCCAGGGGATGCGGTGGTCACATCAGGATTTAGCCAATATTATCCCAAGGGATTGTTGTTGGGACAGGTGACTTCGGTGTCCCGCGTTCAGTTCGGCTTGACAGAAGTGGCTACGGTAGAGCCATCTGTGGACTTTAACCGGCTGCAATCGGTTATGGTCGTGTTATCCCATCCTACGGGGACTAGCGCACCCCCGATTTATGGGGGTGGCAATAGTTAATGTGGCAATATCGTCCGTTAACCTGGTTTTTGCTGTATTTGCTGGGCATTTTGATTCAAACCGCGTTGTTGCCGCAAATTTTCCCCATCGGATACGTGCCTAATGTGGTGGTGTCGGTGACAGTTCTCATTGCGCTTTATGAGTCGCCTTCGCGCGGCATGGTAGCGGGCCTCATGGGAGGACTGATGCAAGACCTGTGGGCAGGACGTATGATTGGGTTAAACACCGTGACTTTTGCCTTGCTGGGCTGGGGTGTCGGATACATTCAGTCTAAAATTGTCCGCGACCAAGTATTTGTTCCGGGATTGATAGCTGGTCTGAGCCAAGTGCTGGTTGTGCCGTTTCAGTGGTTGGTGCTAACCATTGCGGGCTATCATTTTGGATGGCTAAGTTTCGTGCGGCCATTGCCTGTCTGGATTTTGTTCTCCATGTTCTTTACCCCGGGTCTGGGCGGTGTGCTCGGGTTTCGGTCCCGCCGCGAATTGGATAACGGATTTTCCGCGACCGGATAGTCGGCAAAACGCCTGATGATCAGCTCATTTCCGACGGGCTATAGCGAGCCACGTCGGTTTTTGCCTATTTATAGGATAATTTTGTTGCAAAATCTTGCATCAACGGGCGCTTTGGGAGCAGGAGTTCTGCGCTCGGCAGAGAATGTGTTAGATGCTGGCGTAAATAGGGGGGAGGCGTTTTGATGGCACGGCAACCCAAAGACTCGACGAATGCCCAAGATGCCCCGGTTTCGTCGGAAGCCAAATCTAAACGCCGCGCTCGTGACCCTGAAACAGTGCCGGAGGCGACAAAGAGCGAATCTCCAAAACCTTTTGTGGAGCGACTGGTAGAACGCAAAAGCGTCCGAGATTGGGAAGACGAGGCGCGGAGACATCCTACTTTGTTAATTCGGAAAACACTTCGGTCGGGACAAAATGTACGGTTTTACGGTAATGTGGTGGTGTTAGGGGATGTCAATCCGGGGGCGGAAATTACCGCTGGAGGGGACATTATCGTGATGGGTTGGCTTAGGGGGCTTGCACATGCGGGGGCCGAGGGGGATGAGCGGGCCATGGTCAGTGCCTTTCGTCTTAATCCTACGCAATTGCGGATCGCCCATTTGATCGCACGATCGCCGGATGCAGGGGAAGCGACAATGCCCGATGTACCGGAAATTGCTGAGATTCGCGAGGGTCAATTAGTCATTGATCGATGGCAAAACAGTGTGTTGGGAAGCTTGGTAAGATAAGGGGGAGCTTAGGGTTATGGGAGAAGCCATTGTCATCACTTCAGGGAAAGGGGGGGTAGGAAAGACTACGACGACTGCCAATCTGGGTGCCGGGCTTGCCAAGGACGGTCACAAGGTGGCCCTGATCGATGCCGACATCGGTCTTAGAAATCTTGATGTGGTGATGGGGTTGGAAAACCGTATTGTTTATGACTTGGTTGACGTGGTGGAAGGCTTCGCCAAATTGAAGCATGCCCTTATCAAGGACAAGCGGTTCGAGAATCTTTACTTGTTGCCAGCCGCCCAAACACGTGACAAAACCGCGGTGTCACCGGAACAAATGCGGGATTTGGTAGAACAAATGAAGGAAGAGTTCGATTTTGTGTTGATTGATTCCCCTGCAGGAATTGAACAGGGTTTTAAAAATGCAGTGGCTGGTGCGGACAAGGCGTTGGTGGTGGCGACTCCAGAGGTTTCATCGGTCAGGGATGCTGATCGGATTATTGGCTTGTTGGAAGCCCAAGAAAAACATAAGCCATTTTTGATTATTAATCGGATACGGGCCGATATGGTCAAAAAAGGCGATATGATGGATATTGACGACATGATTGAAATTTTGGCTATTGAGCTGTTGGGTGTGGTTCCGGAAGATGAAGCCATCGTCGTGTCGACCAATCGCGGAGAACCTGCCGTGCTCAATTCCCAGTCACGGGCCGGAGAGGCTTATCGGAACATTGTTAGGCGACTACAAGGTGAAAATGTGCCAATGATGAAACTAGAAGATGAATCGGGATTTTTTGGCCGTCTGAGAAAACTAATGGGGTTTAAGGGATGAGCCGAGGAGGGAGAGCCATGTTCGATTTGTTCGCAAAAGTTTTTGGACGCGACGATGCGAGCAAAGAAGTGGCTAAGGAGCGTCTACGCTTGGTTCTCGTGCATGATCGGGCAAGTTTATCGCCGCAGGCGATGGAAAATCTTAAGAATGACCTGCTGAAAGTCATCTCCGAGTATATGGATATTGATGACCAGGGATTTCGCGTAGACTTTTCCCGACATGATGACGCAATGGCACTGGTAGCGAATATACCGATTCGCAGTGTGAAACGGCAATCGTTGTCAAAGTAGGTATTATAATGGTCTCGACCACTAGGCCCTCTCCTTGTATACTGGAAGGAATCATAAGGAAAGGGCCGAGACCGTGAATTCACGTACACCAATTTGGCGCCAACTGGATTATGTGACCCTGGCACTCGTATATTTGATTGCGTTTTCCAGTCTTGTTATCATTGCCAGTGCGACCACATCAGACGGCTTATACTATTTTAAGCGACAACTGATTTGGATCGTGATGGGGACCCTTGTGATGATTGTGGTGACCTGGGTTCCCTATGAGCGTTTCCAAAAGTTCAGCCCCTACTTATATTGGCTTTCGATTTTGCTGCTGGCCGTGGTTATTGTTCATGGACAAACTCGACTGGGGGCACAACGTTGGATTCAAGTGGGGCCGTTTCAACTACAACCCTCGGAATTTGCTAAGATTGCGGTGGTGGTTACACTAGCTACCCACTTGGCAAAGAAGAAGACTCTTTCGCGATGGCGCGATCTTATCTCGCCGCTTCTTCATGTGGCGTTGCCGATGCTTCTGATTCTTAAACAGCCAGATCTTGGCACGGCATTGGTGTTTGTCGCTATCGTTGCGGGCATGCTGTTTATGGCAGGCGTTCCTATTTGGAAACTCATTGTGATTTTCCCCGGGGGCTTGGCCTTAGTAGTCCTATGGATATATTTGCATCTAACGGTTCATAGTATCCATATTCCTCTTCCCATGCATCAGTATCAGCTAAATCGGTTGCTGATCTTTCTGGATCCCAACAAGGACCCTTTAGGTGCCGGATTTAATGTGATTCAATCTCGGATTGCAGTGGGCGTGGGAGGAACTTGGGGATTGGGATTGTTTGGGGCCCATGCTAACCAGTTAAGCTTTTTGCCGGAAGCGTCCACGGACTTCATTTTTGCCGTCATTGCAGAGGAATTGGGATTTGTCGGGTCGATGGCGTTGTTGTTTGTGTATCTGTTGTTATTGGCGCGGGGTACGTACATTGCTGCGCAAGCCAGGGATAGATATGGAATGCTGCTGGCATCCGGGGTGGTTGCGATGTTTGCTTTTCATGTGGTGGAAAGTGCCGGGATGGTTTCCGGGGTTATGCCGGTGGCAGGGGTGCCACTGCCCTTCATGAGTTACGGAGGATCGGCATTTCTAGCGGATTCTGCTGGAATCGGAATCCTGTTGAATGTATATATGCGTCGCAAGCTGGCCTCGTCTGTTTCAGTGCCGGTGGCTTCTCCGGTGGTTTATAGCAAGAAAGTTACCCAACAATAAAGCGAGGAGGGCTAAACGCTTGCGCACGTTTCCCATCACGAGCTTTGATCATCACTGGTTTTTGATTGTCAACGGGTGGACTACCATTAGTCCGGTGCTTAACGATTTGGCGATTGTTTTGGCAAAATATGCCCCAGAACTATGGGCGGTAATTTTTCTATTGCTTTGGTTTTGGCCGCCGTTGAAACAAAATAACAGTCGCCGAGCGGTAGTCTACGCTACCGTAGCCGGAATATTGGCGTTGGCCATCAATGTGGTGCTATCCCACCTGCTTCCCTATCGGCCGCGACCTTTTGTAGTGGAACCGCATTTGGTTCATCAACTGATTAGCCACAAAGCGGACACCTCGTTTCCCAGCGACCATGCGGCCGGGAGCTTTGCGTTTGCTGTGGGGTTGTTTTATGCTCGGCGGCGTGACGGGTGGTGGGGCCTGTTGTTTGCTGCAGCCATCAGTGTGGCTCGGGTATTTGTCGGAGTGCATTGGCCAACCGATGTCATTGCCGGCGCTGTGATTGGAGTCATTGCGGGTTTAGTCGTGCTAGGATTTAAAGATGGGTTGGAGTGGCTGGTGCGCTGGTTGTTTGCGCTCTTTCGATTTCAGCCAGAGCGACGGTATTGGGCGCGACGATGATGCCTTGGTGGATTCCTCATCTGGCAAGCCTGGTGGCGGTGGCAATCTTTGGTTGGCGCGGATCTCGCATTACGACTGAGCGCCGCGCGGCCATTTTGTTGATCGGGCTCACCATTTTGCTGTGGGGATCAGTGATTGCCCTGCCGGTCCTAAAGCCGGTGGCGGTGGGGATGGACCTGGGCTTTGTGGTCTCGTATGTCTGGGGGTGGTCAGACAAGGTTCAGACCCTGGTAGTGCTGTTGGGCGGAATCATTTTAGGGGGAGTTCTGTACGCCGGATATTTTGATGTCTTAGTGTTTAGTGGGGTCGGAGCGGTCACTCAGTTAGTCATAAGAAATTTTTTGGTGCGTCCACCAGAATTTGAACCCAGGGCTCAAGGGGGCCGGGTCCGCCCCTATCGTTATCATGCTATCCTCTGTTACGGGGATGCATGCCAGCTGCGTGGGGCCGAGGTATTGCGCGAGACAGCATTGGCTTTGCCGCAGTGGAAACCAGATCGCGGGGTGCGTCTGACCACTAGCGAATGCTTAGGCTATTGTCGTTCGGGACCAGTGATGTGGGTAGAACCTCAAGGTCAGTTGTTTTCTCTCTTGCGCCCCAAGGATTTACCCGCATTATGGCAACAAATGGAGAGCAATCGCAATGGCTAAATTTTCGGGTCAATGGCACTGGGGGATGACAGTTTGAGCGCAGTGCTAATCTTATTATCGGTGGATGCCGCCATATTCTTGGGCATATTCCTTATGCTGGCGCGCATTGAGCATCGCCTGCAGATGCTGGAAAAAAAGCGTTACCCAGCATCTCGCGGTACCCAACGGGCACGAGAAAAGGCAGGAAGACGGCATGACTAGCGGAAAATATCTCGATCTGCCCTCGGTGCTGATAACGGGTGCGACAGGATTTTTAGGCCGTGAGGTGGTCTGGCGCTTGTGGCAGTCCGGTATTCGCGTTTTGGCTATTACCCGCACTCCTCCCAAGAGCTCTCCCTTTATTCCGGTACCTTGCGATTTAACCGATGATTCGACGGATGTGCCAGAGATGCCAGGTACGAATTGTACGGCGTTGATTCATCTCGCGGGTCATTACCCGGGCGGAAGCGCGAAGCCGCAAACTTTGCATGAGCGCGGAACGGCTCGGGTGATAGCCATTGCGCGACGATGGAATATTGATAAGATCATTTATGTCAGTGCTTATGGAGCGGGACTGACGACCCCGTCGGATTTTCAGCAGACCAAATGGACAGCTGAAGAAATGGTGAGTCATTCTGGACTTAAATACACGATTGTACGGCCGCATTTGATGGTAGGTGCCGGTTCTCCGAGCATAAATTGGTTGATGCATCAGGGAAGATTGCCTATGGTGGCATTACGTCCGGTTCACGTGGCGGATGTAGCAGAAACGGTCGTTCGCGCTTTATGGTTGACGCGAACCGAAGGTAAACGGTATGAATTGGCAGGTCCTCAGCTAATTCCATTGCCCGTGGTTGTGGGTCAGCATTCTGCCCTTGGGCGTTTCAAGCGACGCCTTTCGGAACAGCAGTTGGAACGGGTAGGTATTAGTGGCCTTCGTGGGGGATTTGTGGATGGTTCGTGGATTTCGGATTTTGGCCTGTTGCCCCGGTCCCCTATCACGGCCTTGGGAACGCCAATGCAGTACTAGCGATCCCGAGTGGCTTCAACCCATGCTTGCTGCTTGCCGCCTAAAATGCCCAGAACAAAGCCGTAGATGGGGGCCAGCCAAAGATACCCATCCATCGAGGGCACGCCAAATGCAATAACCACGAAGGCCATGATAAGGTAGCGAATCCAACGATTTTGCAAGTAGGATGGCAACTGCCATGTTTCAAATAGACGTTTTTGGACTAAGGCGCCCAAAAAGACAAACACAATCGCAAGGCCAAGAGCAATCCATGACACCACTAAGCCCCTCCTTTATTTCATAATACCCCATATTTCTTTTCTTGAGACGCTTGATGGAACGTTATCGAACGGTAAATCTCTGCATATAGTAATTCCGGGACAAGTCGTTGTGAGGAGGGATGTTTTGTGGAGTCAATGTTCCCTCCGCCAAACTATTCGGGTAAAAGCAGGATGCCTGCAAAAATGAGCGGCCGTTGGGTGATCGCGTTAGCTTTATTGTTCCTGGTCATGGTGGTTCGGCACCACGGGGGACAATGGGCAAAAATTGCCCGGCACCAGATAGAAAGGTGGCTGATAAAGACCACTCAGGTTGCAACCGTAACCCAGATATTCACAACCCAGCAGCCAGTGCAAAAGTCCGGTAATTTCGTTATGCCGATTGCAAACCCGCAAATTTATCAAGCATTTGGATGGGATGTTCAACATCATCCGGTACAATTTCACAACGACCTTATTATAGGCAACCCGCATGATGTGACGGTGATCTCTGGGATGGCAGGACAGGTAACCCAGGTCACTTCACATAGTCTAACCATCCGATCCAACCATATGCTGATAACCTATGGCGACTTGCAAGAGGTCGCGGTCACGCGGGGCCAAAAGATCTCACCGAACACTGTGGTGGCGCAACTGGGATCTACGCACCGTATGACCATAGCGGTGACGGATCAGGGATTGCCTGTCGATCCTCTGGTTACATCGTTTTTTGGACCTAGGGCTTCTCTTAAGGGGCACTAAAGGGGATGGGTCCGGGGTCTAGTCTTTGGTGGCGCCGGATCACGATTAATCCGGGCTTTTTGGTTCTGGTGCTGGTGTATATAGCGACTGGCCACGGGATGACCATGGCGATTGCGTTTATTGTGGTGACCTGTCATGAATTGGCCCACGTAATCGTCGCGGAAGCGTATGGCCTCACCGTCAGTCGGATGGAGATTTGGCCATTTGGCGGGATGGCGGAAATTCCAGGACTGAATAGCCAAGAACCTTCCGTGGAAACTATGGTGTCGGTAGCGGGGCCGCTGCAAAATTTATTGTTGGCAGTGATAGCTTGGTGGGCCGCTAGATGGATTCCCCTGGATCCCAAGTGGGTCCATGAGTTTATCGAAGCTAACCTGTTCATTGGAGGACTAAATCTTCTACCAGTGTCGCCTCTGGATGGCGGGCACTTGGTGAAAGCATATTGGGCACAAAAGTTAGGCTATAGCCTGGCCGAGGAGCGCATCGTATCGTGGGGTATGTGGTTGGCTTTGGGTCTATTGGCCTTAACTGTCGGTTCGTTTCTTGTCGGCCACCCTGCCGTCAATATGGGGCTATTTGCCGGTTTTCTCTATTGGGGGGCATGGAAGTCAAGTCACCAGTCTCCTTACTTAATAATCCGCGATTTGAGCTTGCGTCCCCAATATTTTGCCAAACGCCCAGTTTGGCTGATTGAGGACTTCGCCGTCCGGTTTGACGCTCCCATAGCTGATGTGCTGAAAATCATGAGACCTCTGAAGTATCATCGTTTGTTGGTCCTTGACGCCGATCTCAAACGGATGGGCACCCTATATGAAGAGCAGTTGTTGCAGGCCGTCAAGACTCTAGGCCCAAAGACCCCGGTCGGGGATCTCTTGCTTACGCGTTGACGTCAATAGGGTGAGTGGTATCATGGAGAGAAGAGGCATTTGATGGAAATTGCCTGGGACGCCTCCCCAAAAGTTTAGACTTCGTTTTTCGAAATTTCTTAAGGAAAGGGGTTTCTTCATGTCACGGCGCAAGCGTCGCCGTTGGGGGATTCTCCCGGCCTTGGAGGTCGGGACGGCAGAGACAGAGTCCGGTGCCGGATCCCTGGGGGACGCGACCGAAGAAGGCGCGCCCATTGTACCGGAACCAAAAGTTTTCAAGGAATTACTTGTTAATTACGGACATCACGAAAGTCGGCTGGCAATTCTCGAAGATGGACAATTGGTTGAGTTTTACATTGATCGGGAAGATGAAGAGCAGGCGGCAGGAAATATTTATAAGGGACGAGTGGAAAACGTCCTGCCAGGGATGCGGGCCGCGTTCGTCAATCTCGGGATGGAAAAGAACGCGTTTTTATATGTAGATGATGCTCTGGCAGAAGAAAAGGACAAAAAGAAATCACGTGCCATCCAAGAAGTGGTACGGGTAGGCCAAGAAATTGTGGTGCAAGTGGCGAAGGAACCGATTGGCAACAAAGGTGCACGGGTGACCACCAACGTGAGCCTTCCAGGGCGTTATTTGGTATTGACACCCTATTCGGACACGATCGGGGTGTCGCGGCGAATTGACACTGAACGTGAGCGGGAACGGTTGCGCGCGGTAGCCGAAAAAATGAGGCCCAAAGGCATGGGGCTCATTGTGCGGACGGTTGCGGAAGGAGCATCCCAACGTGCTTTGTCTCGGGACCTAGCCTATCTGCGCCGGCTATGGGCTCGCGTACGCCGAAAGGCGCGTACGATGAAGGCGCCTTCCGTATTGCACCGCGAGGCTAGCCTGATTGCCCGCACCATTCGCGACCACATGGACGAATCGGTGGATCGGTTCATCATTGATGATGCGCATGCATTCGAACGGGCTAAGGAAATTGCCGCATCGCTATCTCCGGAGTTGCGCAACCGGATCGAACTATATCAAGGAGAAATCCCGCTCTTTGAAGTGCGTGGAATTGAAGCCGAGTTGGATCGTGCCGTAAAACGGCGGGTGTGGCTTAAGTGCGGCGGTTACCTTGTGATTGACGAGACAGAAGCGTTGACAGTCATTGATGTTAACACAGGTAAAAATGTCGGTACTACGGATTTGTCGGATACGGTGTTGGCGACCAATAAGGAAGCCGCCACCGAAATAGCACGGCAACTTCGGCTAAGAGATATTAGCGGCATCATCGTGGTCGACTTTATTGATATGGAAAACGAAGCTGATCAAGAAGAGATGCTAAAAACCTTCCAGCGCGCTTTACGCGGCGATCGCACCCGAGTCACCGTCTTAGGGCTGACCCGGTTGGGATTGTTAGAGATGACGCGCAAAAAAGTCCGGGAGTCGCTGTTGAACCAGTTGACACGAGTCTGTCCCGAGTGTGACGGACGCGGTCATGTGCTTTCTGAAGATGTGGTGGTGCGAAGGTTCCGGCAACGCATTGTGGACAAGCTGAGAGAAACGGGTGCCGAATCCATCTTAGTGGAGGCGCATCCGACCGTGGCCAGCCACTTGATCGGACCAGGTGGTATTAATTTGAAAGAGTTGGAACGTGAGACCAATCGTTCGGTGTTTGTTCGCGGGTCCAACGATTGCGACATCCAGGACTTAAAAATTATTCGTATCGGGACGCGTGCCGAGGTGGAGGCATTAGCGCTCCCGGTACACGAAGGCGAACACATTGAAGTGGTGATTGAAGAACGGCATGCCAGTAATCCAAGAAACGGCATTGCCCGCGTGGCCGGCTATGTGATTGATATTGAATCCGGAGGACATCGGGTAGGCGACAAGGTGATGGTGGAGATTGTTCGGGTCTTACGAACGTTTGCTACGGGGCGCTTGGTGATGGAGGAATTGGATCTGCCAGACCAACGGGAACCCATCTTAGACACCAGTCTTGGGGCAGAGGGATAAAACGCGAACCCAGTGGGGATCGATCGCCTACTGGGTTTTCCTCTGGCTGTGTTTGTCAGACGACAATCGGCTGGCATCTCACCAGATTATATGTGCTCCGTTAATTTGACACTAGGTCTTAATTATGGTAGCATTCCTTGGACTGATCTCCAGTGTGGAGCGCATGATAGGGGGATATTTGTGTACGCTGTTATTGAGACCGGGGGAAAGCAATACCGGGTTGCTCCCGGGGACGTGTTATTAATTGAAAAACTTCCCGTCGAGCCAGGTGTGGAATACGACTTCGACCATTTGCTGATGGTGGTGGGCGACGAGGGATCTCCTGTCGTGGGAACCCCATACGTTGAAGGAGCACGGGCTGTTGCGACAGTTGTGAACCAAGAGCGGGGAGAAAAAATTTTAGTATTTAAATATAAGCCTAAGAGCAACTATCGACGGCGGCAAGGCCATCGGCAATATTTGACACGTGTGCGCATTGACCGTATCGAGTTGCCATCATAGTATAACGTGATACAAATTCGGGTGTGGTACACCAAAGATGGTGCGCCAGAACGGCTTATGATGACTGGACATGCAGGGCGTGGCCCTTATGGGCAGGACGTGGTATGCGCTGCAGCCAGCGCGTTGGTGGAAACACTAATGCTGGGAATGGCCCATGTGATACCGACCGAAGTAAAAACGTTAGCTAATCAAGAGGGTAACGTGGATTTGGTGTTTCCCAAGGACTTGGCCCCGTCTGCACGTGCCGTCGTTGAGACTATTCTCTACGGACTTAAAGATCTTTCTGATACGGAACCGCGATTTGTTCGATGGACTCAAAAATTCGACACCAACGACGAGGAGGGGTAGCGATGCGGTTACAGTTATTTGCTCATAAAAAAGGTGGCGGCAGTTCCCGAAACGGCCGGGACTCCAACCCTAAATACCTTGGTGTGAAACGGCATCAAGGACAGGTTGTGACAGCGGGAAGCATCATCGTGCGCCAACGCGGTACTCGGTTTCATCCTGGAACCAATGTGGGAATGGGACGGGATCACACGTTGTATGCGAAAGTTGACGGCCAAGTGGCTTTTGTGCGACGCACCCACGATCGCCGTGAAATAACCATCATCCCTGTGCCCGAAGCTCAATAAGCTTCGGTGTGGGGGAGGTCGTAAAAATGAAGCATACGGCCATCCGGTTAGCTGTGCTTCTTGCGTTAGGGGTGGGTGCTGATAAGGCACATCACCTCTGGCGCCTTTTTTTTCTTGTGTTGCTGGTCATTTATGCTTGGCAATGGGCGACCATGCGTGGGTATGCGGCGACTGTGGAAATTCACCGTCGTCAGCGGCATCGTTATGCTAACCAACTGCAGGTCATCAGCGGATGGCTTCAACTAGGGAAGTCTGAGCGGGCTAACCAGTTTTTGTGGGAAGTGGCATTAAAAAGTGTTCAAAGCACGGTAGGGAAACTGCCCTTGCGCTGGGCCTTTACTTTGGTGCGACTGGATGCGCTGGCGGAAAGGTATGGCACCATACTGTGGTATGAAGGCCTAGAGTCGTTAGAACCCCGATACTGGGCGCTTTGGGGATTAAATCGTGCGGTCCGGCAAGCTATCTTGATTGCCGACGGCAACCCGATATTGGTGGTTTTTTTTCGCACCTCGTTTCTTGTCAGGGTACAGGGTATTAAGCGACTGCCTACCAAGCACATTATGGGTGTGCGGTGGGTCTGGGATGAACATACCTTAACGGGTTCCTGGGGCAGAAGACAGGAAACTTTGGGCTAGGAGGCCTTTATGTTTGTTGATGAAGTACGCATTTACGTTCAAGCGGGCAATGGCGGCAACGGTTCCGTGGCGTTTCGCCGAGAAAAATTTGTTCCCAACGGCGGACCCGCGGGCGGAGACGGTGGAAAAGGCGGAGATATCATTTTTCTCGTGGATTTCGGTCTTAACACCTTGATGGATTTTAGGCACCAACGCCATTACCGCGCCCGTGATGGGGAACCTGGGGGGAATAACAATCGGCATGGTGCTGACGCCGAAGATGTCGTGGTTCGGGTGCCGCCGGGAACCTTGGTGACTGATGAGGCGGGGCGTTTAATTGCGGATTTGGTAAACCCCGGGGAAAGTCAGGTGGTGGCTCATGGTGGCCGCGGTGGGAAGGGCAATAGCCATTTTGTCAGTTCCGTACATCGTGCGCCCCGGGTGGCAGAACGAGGGCAGCCGGGGGAGGCGCTATGGGTCAATCTGGAGCTGAATTTATTGGCTGACGTCGGATTAGTCGGATTCCCAAATGCCGGGAAATCTACGTTGATTTCGGTAGTCTCCAAGGCGCGGCCCAAAATCGCCGACTATCCGTTTACCACCTTAGTGCCCAATTTAGGCGTGGTAGATGGCTATGGTGATCCATTTGTGATTGCTGACGTTCCTGGACTCATCGAAGGAGCGCATTTGGGGGCCGGATTGGGAGATACCTTTTTGCGCCACTTGAAACGAACCCGGGTGCTGGTGCACATCGTGGACCTTACCCCGCTCGAAGGACGCGATCCAGTGACGGATTATCGGATTATAGAACATGAGTTAGCGGCTTTTTCTCCACAATTGGCGTCCCGTCCCGTGATTGTGGTGGGCAATAAGATTGATGTCGATGGAGCTTACGAGAACTTAGAAAAATTGAAGCGAGCTTTGGAACCAGTGGCGGTCTTGGGTATTAGCGCCATCGTTGGAACGGGTGTACCCGATTTAATGTGGGAAGTTCAAGAACGTTTGAAGTCTGCGCCCATGGTCGAGTCTCACCGTCCTGAACCGGTGCTAAAACCGGCGGCACACGGCTTTCGGCTAGAGCCCGAAGAGGGTGGCGTCCGTGTGGTGGGCGATGTTGAGGAACGGGCTGCAATGACGTTATGGGGAAGGCCCGAAGCGGAAGAATATTTTTGTGAATACCTCAGGCGAAGAGGAGTGCCCCATGCCCTAAAACAAGCCGGAGTGCCTGATGAATCTGTAATATTTGTGGGAGAAGGAGCGTTTCGCTGGCGTCAGCAAGATTTAGTGACAGAATAATTGCAAGTTTGGTCAGATAAATTTTGCGGTGTGGCAGGAAAA
>PXYW01000008.1:119473-126296 GCA_003023695.1 Sulfobacillus benefaciens
GCTGGGCATCCTCCACATAAAGTGGAGACGGGGGTAGCCTCCCCCGAGCACCGCTACTTGATGACTTTTTTGGCTATTGCGCCGAATTTTCACTTTGAGTTGTCACGAGTTGAAATTGAAAGACAGGGCCCGTCCTATACGAGCGATACCTTACGCTATTTTCATATGATGGATGACAGTATTGACTGGTATTTCATTAGCGGGGCCGACGCTATCTTAGAAATTGCTTCGTGGCATTATCCAGAGGATATTTTTCGTTATGGCCAACTCATTGCGGCAAGTCGTCCTGGGTATTCGCTGTCGCGATTGCAAGCCCTAAGCGACCACTTGGGAGAAGACAAGGTGCAGAGAATCCATCAATTGGAAGTTCCTGCATTGGCGATTTCCTCCAGTTTGGTGCGGGAACGGATACAATCGGGATTGTCGATTAAATATCTAGTGCCGGAAGCCGTGGAGCACTATATTGCTAAAAACGGCTTATACCAAGGGCATCCGTAAAAATCGGATGAGTTGACATTTAACCGCTCATACTACAACTGTATCCAGTGGTGCCCAGCAGCATAAACGTGGGCCCTGGCCAGGCGCCTTGGGGTATTAGTTCAGGGAGGTTCATCGATGTCACGTACGTTATATGTAGGCAATTTACCGTGGGCAACAACTGAAGATGATTTGGCGCAAGCCTTTGCTCAACATGCCAATGTTATCAGTGCTCGGATTATTACAGACCGGGAAACTGGGCGGTCACGCGGCTTTGGCTTTGTGGAAGTGGCGGATGAAGATGTAGAACGGGCGGTAGAGGCCATGAACGGTACCCAACTGGCGGGTCGGGATATTATCGTCAACGAGGCGCGTCCAAGACAAAACAAATATTAAAGTAGCTCGCCTCCTTTTCTTTTGCAAGGGTTTTTGCTAAAAAAAGGAGAGGAGGCATGATATGGATCCTTGGCTACAGGAAAAGTTTCATCAGCTCACGCGTCATCGTCAGGATCATATATTGCGTGTTGTGGACCTGATGGCGAAACTTGCGGAAATTCATGGTTTGCCCTCCGATCAGGCCTATCTGGCAGGATGGGGTCATGATTTGGCGCGAGAACTGTCCCGTGCCGAACTGCTGACAGAGGCAGAACGGTGCGGGATTGCCATTGACTCTTGGTTTCAGAAAGAGCCAGTGTTGTTGCATGGCCCCGTGGCAGCAAATTGGCTAAAGTCCAGAGGCATCGATGCGCCGTTGGTTTATGAGGCGATTTATTACCACACCATTGGAGGTGTCGGCCTTTCGCCGTTGGCTAAAGCACTCTTTATTGCTGACGGGGTCGAACCTGGTCGGAATTTTGCAGGGAGACAGGCGTTGGAGGAAGCCGCATACCAGTCTCTTGACTTAGGGTATGGCAGATTGATAGAAGAAACCATCAGTTATCTGCAATCACGGGGACTCGTGCCTCACCCCTACATGATTGCCGCCTTAGAGGCTTTTAGGGGGAATCCATGGACGAAGCATTGAAATGGGCGTTAGCAATTGCCCATATTTCTGAGGAACATAAGGGACAGCATATTGTGATTTTGGATATGCGTGATGTTACGTTGGTGGCCGATTATTTTGTGATAATCACCGGACATAACGTGATACAGGTATCCGCATTAGCCGACCATATTGAAGAAGGAATGATGGCTGACGGAGTCTCCCTGTTAACCCGGGTAGGGCGTGGCCAAGCACAATGGGTATTGCTGGACTATGGCAGCGTGGTGGTCCATATCTTTACTGAAGATGCCCGAAAGTATTATGATTTGGAGCGGTTGTGGGGCGACGCTTTAGTCGTCGCCCCCTGAGGTTAGGTTAAGACGCGGATGTGTTTGGTTGGGTAACCAGGGTTGCCGTGCTAATCGGTTTGGTTAACAGCCACCATAGGGCTAACGCGACCAAAAATGAAGCAACGACAATCCATGTGGTCGTGAGTCCCGCGTTGACGACCAAGATTGCTGTTAGATAGGGAGAAATTGCGGTCACTACTCCTAGCACTTGGGACCGAAAAGCCATCACGCGGCCGCGCATTTCGGAGGCGACCACACTGGCTAGCCAGGCCCTGCTGGGAGTAAGAATGAATCCATTGGCCACGCCCATAATGAAGGCCATCAGGATCCCGAATAGCCAGGAACCAGTGGTGAAACCGATGGCAAAGGCGGCCAACATAATTAGCACTAGGGATAATAGGATCGTCAGATGGTATCGAGATTCGTTTAGCCAGTGGGACAGCAGTGTGTCACTGGCCAACACGCCTAATAACAATGCTAGAAAGATATAGTTGACGTCGTGTGACGGGTGGTGCCACAACGTGCTGGTTGATAGGGTCAACAGGGTATTTATCCCGCCTAAGACAAAGCCGGACAACCCGATGATGAACAGCAAATAGCGAACAGCGACGTTCTGACGGTGAAACATGAGGCCCTCTTTGATTTGTTCCCACCACGAGGATCGTGAGGCGGTTTTATGGGTCGGTACTGGGGTCAAGCCATAGGCTAGTGCGGTAATGAGATAAACGGCGCCAATCACGAAGAATGTGTGGGTCACGGTGATAAGTAAGATAAGGAAACCCACGCCAGCTAATCCGATGGCTTGGCTAATGGCATATATCTGGCCCAAACGCGCCATGATTTTGTTTATCGCAGCACGATCCGAGACTAAGTCGGGCAACACTGCGCGTTCTATGGGCAAGGACACGACAGAGCAGGTCTTAAACACCAGCAGCAGCAAAAAGGTTGCCCATAGCACTGGAAAGAGGGCGGTCATCCCAATGGCTAGAGCTTCTACCAGACTAGTGATGATGAGGGTGAATTTTCGGGGCATCCGGTCAATGTAGCCCGAAAGTATTCCTGAAAATGCGGCTTGGGGCACGGCTTGCAAAGCCATCAGCGTTCCAAGCGACAAGGCAGGATGGTCGGGGGCTAAATGCAGCACCCACACGATCCAGGCGATTTCTAACAGGGCCTCTCCGAGATATTTGAAGAACTGGGCTGTCAACAGCCGTGAAGCCGGGTTCAACCGACCACATCCTTTCTTTGTGATAGAATTCGCCAAATTTGGATCTAAATCCTTTAATTGCAATGGACAAGTGTTCTACAAAATTCGTCATTCCGAGGAAAGGGAGAAGCAACAATGACTACTAAACGACCGGTGATTTTGGATGTCGACACGGGCATCGATGACGCGCTGGCAATTTTATATGCGCTGCTTAGCCCTCGGCTTCAAGTCTTGGGTATTACCACCTGTTTTGGCAACGGGGATGTGGAAAATACGACGCGTAATACACTGGCTATGGTAGAAATGTCCCGTGTTTCGGTCCCGGTTTTTCGGGGAGCAGCAGATCCTTTAGTGGGGAAATGGGCGCCACAAGCAGAAGCATTTCATGGGGGAAATGGGTTAGGAAATGCACCGATTGAAGAGCCACACACCAGCCCCGAGCACCTCTCGGCCACAGAATATCTTCGCGCTGCTATTTTGGAACATCCAGGAGAGATCACCTTAATAACCTTAGCTCGTCTGACCAATTTGGCCATTGCACTGAAAAATGATCCAAGTCTAGCTCAGAAAATTCGTCGAGTGGTGGTGATGGGTGGGGCAGCTTTTGTCGGGGGCAATGTGACTCCGGTTGCGGAAGCCAATATTTGGGGTGATCCTGACGCGGCTTGGGTGGTGTTCCATAGTGGGGTGCCCATCACGATGGTGGGATTAGACGTGACTATGCAGGTGAATATCAGCGATGCGCAGGTTCAGAAAATGGACCCCGACCGTCCCTATGCCCCAGTGATGAAGCAGGCCTTAGATTTTTACTTGTCCGCGTATAATCCCGGGGCTATTTCCGGTGCTCGGCAAGCGCCACTCCACGACCCGCTGGCGGTCGCGGTTGCCGAGGATCCTACTTTGTGCACTACTTCTGATCTATCGATCGATATCGAACGGGAGGGGACAATAACGCGGGGCATGACGGTGGTCGATCAGCGTGGGTGGTTGGACCTGACCCCAAATGCTGCTGTCTGCCGTTCCGTGGATGCCCCGCGTTTTCTGCGTGACTTTTGTCAGCGGTTGGGATTTCCTATTGGATCGGATTAGCCGGATTTTCTACCGGGGCGACCCCGGCTAATTCCTGCAGGGCTCGCAGTAAATCCTGAGGATCGGTTACTGGTGCTGCACAGGTAGTGCCGCGACAAATATACAGCGCGGGGTTGGGCAATTCCGGATAATCACTGTCCTCAAATTCTGGGCTACCTATGCGCCAGGTGCGCACGACGCGGTTGCGATCATAAACGCCATAAATGGCCTGGCGCAGTTGAGCACCGGAGCGGCTTTGGGATTCGATTATTGTCGCGACCATGGGCTCGGCTTCGGCACGGTCAGTGACAACGCCCCATGCGGCCGCAAAAACCCCTTGTTCTTCGGCGACACGAGAAAAGGCTGCTACCAAAGCCCGCCCGCGAGCCACCCATTCGGGACGGTCCAAAATGGCTCCTAGCCTCAACCAGATACGAGCCATGGCCGCGTTGTCAGGCAAAGGCTGCTGACGATGGCGCAGTCGGCCGAGCCCTTCGGGGTTTAAGATTTGGTCTTGGTATACGCCGTTTTCCCAAAGGTTTTCGTCGGCCCAGGCCAAAAGAGACTCTGCCCGCTCTATAAAGATCCCGTCCCCGGTATATTCGTAGGCATCAACCAAAGCATTGGCCAAAGCTGCCACATCCGTCAAAAGTCCGACCATTTGCGGTTGTTCGCCGTTATCGAAGTGATAGAGCCCGACATCGGGAACCCACATTCTGTCCCATAGTGCTTCCAGTGCCGTCATGGCAATTGGAGCGTATGCCTGTGGATTAATGAGCGAGGCCGCCATCAATTGCGTAGAGACCATAGTGGCGTTCCAATTGGTGTGGACAACTGGATCGACAAACGGCGACGGTCGCTTATCCCGCTCTTCTTTAGGCAACCGATAATATTCTTCGTCGGCATCCTGGGATCCCCCCCATAGTCCGTTGGCGTTGAGGAGTGTTGTGTTAGCCCACTGCAAAACACCGTGGGCAACCTGCCGATAGGCCTCGTCGCCCATAATTTGAAATGCTTTGAGGTACAGCCGCGCCAAGAGGGCGTTATCCTCGAGCATTTTTTCAAAGTGGGGAATGGTCCATTCACGCGTCGTAGAATAACGGAAAAATCCGCCTTCCACGTGATCATAGAGGCCACTGCCAGCCATCGCATCGAGAGTGCGCGCGGTCATCCCCGCGGACCAACCATCGGCGGTGGCAGTAAAGAACGTCAGGCACAAATCCCAGACATCCACCTGAGGAAACTTGGGAGCAACGCCTAATCCGCCATAGGCGCGGTCAAATTGTTGACGCACCTGGTCCATGATTTTCACAACAACTTCATTCGTAGGTTGCTGCAGCGAGGGATCGATTTTTAGGGGTTCGGGTGCGCTTAACTGGTTTTCGATTTGTTCCCGATTATCCCGCCAATACTGAATGACTTGCGTCAACAAGCTGTCCATTTGCTCTGGCGCAATGTAGGTGCCGCCGGTAATAATCTCCCCTGCCGGGGTTAAAAACGCAGTCGTGGGCCACCCGCCCATGTTATAGCGTAAATTGATATCCGGCCGTTGATCGTTGTCCACCCGAATTGCGATAAAATCTTTATTAACACGATCGATAACCGCGGGTAGGCTATAGGTGGTTTCGTCCATCACGTGACACCAGTGACACCACACTGCGGAAATGGAGAGCAAGATGGGCTTTTGTTCCGTTCGAGCCCGGATAAAGGCTTCAGTGCCCCATTCGTGCCAGCGGATTTCTTGAGCTCGGTTGGGACGTGGGCTAAACCGGAAAACGGGTTCTGACATGCAGTTCATCCTTTCTCTATTAACACCACGAGATGGGTTCGCTTCTAATATAACAATCTTTACCTAGGAAAGGCGAGTATATCCCTAAAATCGGAAGGACGTGGATGATGGAAACTTGGCTGGTGGGCACTGGACTGACCAGTGAGATTGGGCAAGCCTTGTTATCCTGTTTGGAACCCACCTGTCGCGTACTGGGGGTTTCCCGCCAATCCGCGGTATCCTCCACGCATCATGTAACATGGGTTCAAGGAGATTTGGCCAACCATAGGGAGTTATGGGTTGAACGCCTGGTTGACGAGTTAAAGTCGCGTCACGTGGAGCAGGTGGCGGGCGTGGTGCATGCAGCCGGGGTGGTCTTTGCCGACCAGGTGACCGCGACGACACCAGATGAAATCGATCAGACACTCATGGTAAATTTGCGTGCCGGATTGCGGTTGCTTCAAGGGCTACGCCCCTGGCTAAAATCCGGATCTAGCGTGGTTTTGGTTTCCAGCGTCGATGCCCGTATGCAATCCAGTGATGGACCCGCTGCCATATACGGGGCAGCCAAGGCCGGCTTGGAGGGATTGGCCCGTCAACTGGCCGCTGAATGGGGCGAATCGGGTGTCCGGATCAATGCAGTGGCACCCGGCGCAATCGCATCCGGCATGGGGCCGCAGGCAAGCTTGGCTGATCGTATTACGGGGCACATTGCTCTGGGGAGGTTGGGAAATCCAAAGGAGGTGGCTCATGTCATCAAATTTTTACTCAGCCCCCAATCTTCTTATATCACCGGAACGGTCATTCGAGTCGATGGTGGACTAAATCTTCGCTATTGAGGCTTTTTCATAACTCGCAGCCGTTGCTACATGCGGCCATCACGTCGTAAGGAAAATTCTTTCCCCCTGAATGCCACGCAAAAAGGAGTTCGCAGCCTCGTTCGCGAAGTTTTGGTTACCACCACCAAAAGA
>PXYW01000080.1 GCA_003023695.1 Sulfobacillus benefaciens
AAGGCCACCCCGCCTATCGTGCCAGCGGCCAACAATCCTAGGCCTACTACAAGTCCGTTGAATCGTTTCATGATTCTCCACTCCTTTTCCCATGCTCTTCGTTTCGCTAATCCTTTAGTGTTTCGATGGGGCACGACCCATCCCAGGGTTCACACTCGTCAACGACGCTATCGTCCCATCATCCCCCCACCGCTGAATCCCGTATAGCCCATCGCGAGGCGCGCGGTCCCCATGATGCGGCCGCTGATCCTTGAGGCTAAGCTTGATTTCGCCGTAACGCGACCACTGACGCTGGGAGATGCCGATGAGCTTCCCATCATTTTCCCGCCGCCGAATCCGACATATTCCATCGCGGCGTGCGCCTGATTCATGATGCCACCGCTGATGCTTTCTGAGACTAAATGTGATGGCGCCATGACCTGACCACTGACGTTGGGAGACGGAGACGGTTCGCCCACCATCCTGCTGACACTCCGTAAATAGGTGGAGGCCCGGGAAGACAACGGAGTCACGCTCGTCGACCCCCGTGTCGCCGCAAAGGCCACTCCACCTATCGTGCCGGCCGCCAACAATCCTAGGCCCATTACAAGCCCGTTGATCCGCTTCATCATCCTCCACCTCTTGTTCCCAATTTTCACGGCGTCACCCGCGCTTAATCGCGTAGGTGGGCTCGCAACTCCTCGTATTCATCAGGCGTAATCTCCCCACGCGCCAATCGCAATCGCAATTGCGTCAGGGGATCGACCGCCGCAGCCGAGGGCCCCGGTCGGTTGGCCGGAATCAAGGCCCGAATGGCCCATACAATGAGGACGATGACACCGGCCAGAATCAATAGGCCAAACAGCCCCATGATCCACATCCCTGCCAAACCACCGCCCACCCCGAATCCCATCATGATCCGTAACCTCCTTCCGGTCAGACCATTTTGGTCGTCTTTAGGGTACCCACCTTTTGTGTCCGCCGTATATCCTCCGTGTCACAGAACGGTCACATTCCCTCAACCGGTGGCTTTCGCTCGATGGAGCGTTGCGTGTCAGAGGACGGATGACGACAAAGGGCAGAGCAACAGCCGCATCGCCTGCATAAAGAGAGCATCCGTCTCTCGTCGAAATCTCTCGAGAGTCTCAGCCGACAAGTCTCGGGTTCGCGCCACGGCATGGCGCACCGAGATCTCCGTAAAATCTCCGGCGTTTCCTCCCGTTTTTGCATAAATGATGCGCGTCGAGACATCCTATGCAGCGACGACCAATCCCCGCGTCAGCCTATGCCATGCACGAATTGTACGCCCATGAGCCACGCGCTCTCAAGCCAGAGCATTCTTCCTACTCGTGGTTCAGAGGGATCGACGAGTCCGGCACTCGGAGTCCGGCACTCCGACTACGCCGATCGGTCACAACCCAAATCTCCTGAGATCAGATCGGTTAATGCTGTCGACGGTGATCCGATGCGCCGATCCCCAGCACGCAAAAGTCTCACTCAGATGGTTTGGGCGAATAATTTATCTTTCTTGGGTAGCCCTTCTACCCGGAGACGTATAACGATTTGCGCAACGGACTCGTGATCTCTGCGTGTTTGAGGCGTGGGCCGGGAGACCCATGGGGGCCAAATAATGAACGGTGCATGCGGTTTTCCCGTACTCACTTTTGGTGATCGGGTCAAAGAAACGCCAACACCACGACGCGAGAAACGTGCCTGCGATCCGCTGGCCTCCGTGGTTTCCCGGATGATGAGCCGGAAGCAAAGGAGATCATCCTCATGGCACCAGAGCCCGCTTATCATGCGCAACGACATTCCGACCATGACAGGCGCGCACTTAGTCGTTTCGCGTCATGCCGACCCCATGCCCTGAGGCTATAATGCAACCACAGGAAGAGAAGCGGCCCATGGTCTGGCTTACGGACGCAACCCGCAAGGAGGTGCATCGCGTTGCTGATGGGAGTGACCCACCCCGTGCACGTCAATACGCTCACCGTATTCTACGTCATGAATTTAGTCATTACCCTCTTGGTGATCACCTTCGGCGGCCTCGTTGTGGTCACCCGTCTACAACAGCATAAATTCCAGCTGTTCGCTTCCGATTCCAGCTCGGCACGGAATGTGTTGATCTTTGGTCTCGGAAGCCTCTGGCTGGTGGACGGTCTCTTACAAGCGCAGCCCCTCATGGTCACCCAATTCACTGGCAAAGTGCTCGCGCCCTTACTGGTCGGCCAGCCGGCCATCGTCGCTGCCGTCGTCCGCTTAGGCATGCGCCTGTGGCGTCTCCATCCCCTCGTCTGGAACCTGGTCGCCACCTGGATGCAAATCGGCATCGGCACCGTCATCTTGCTGGGTAGCGAGACCCGATGGCGCCGCATCGGATTATGGGCTTCGATCGGATGGGGGATCCTGGTGTGGGGGCCCGGCGAAGGGTTTGGCAGCATATTTTCTGGTGGAAGCTGGTTGCTGGGGAGCCCGGGGTCGGTGCTGTTTTATGTGCTGGCTGCGGGCGTGCTCTTGCTGCCCTCCGCCTGGTGGCGGTCGCCACGGTTCTTACGCGTCTGGCAAACAATGATCGCCGGACTGTGGGCGTTAGCCGCCCTCCTTCAAGCGTGGCCTGCCAACGGCTGGTGGTCGTCGCACAGGTTCAGCGCCTTCCTCATGAGCCAAGCCCGCATGCCCCAACCGTCCCTGTTTTCGGCGCCGCTTTACGCGGGGGCCAAAGCCATCGTGCAGTCCCCCCTCCCATGGAACGCCGGGATCGTCGGGATCTTTGTCACGTTGGCCCTCCTTTGGATCCTAGGCCGCCCTGCGCGCCTCACCTGGTGGTTGACGGTCTGGGTGACAGGGAGTACCTGGTGGTTTGGCCAAGATTTTGGCGTACTCGGCGGCATGGGCACGGATCCCAACAGCGGGGCTCTGGTCTTACTGGGTCTGGTGGTCTACGCGCTCATCGTTCCCCGGTCCGCGACCTTCACGGTGATCCGTCCAACCAAGGCAGGTTAAAACGTTCCGGAAGGGACATATTACTCACGGCCAGTGCCCAAAATTCGGATCCTATCGCCACGTACCGTCGACACCACGGTCACTTATCGAAAGGCCGCCCAGCCTCCGAGGGTGCCCCCGACCATCCCGGCCATACTCGCTGTCATGAGCGCCATCGCCGTATTGGCCCCATGGATCCCCAAGATCGCGGCAGCGATGCCCCCGAAGAAGCCTCCGGCGGTGCCGCCCACCATCGCATCCATGGCCATCGAACCCCCGCCGGACCACCCGGTGCGATCACAGGTCTCGCAGGCCCGCACCGTCAACGCCGTGCCGACGACGACGATAATCGCCGCCGCGAGGGTGTTCGCAATCATCCAGGTCACCAGGATCCATCCGGTACCTGCGACTTCCACACCAATCAGGAAGGGCGTCTGAGGCGGTCGTGTACGACGGTATGACACCCGATCGGCCTCCCCTCTTGGCCGGATCTTCATGGATTCGACCACGTCGTTTCTTATGTATGCCCACATCCTCCCACATAGAACGTCCTCCGGGAGTGCGACACATCGCGCACGAATCCCCAGTCCTTATCCGGCTACGACTACGATTGTTGTTTGCGAACGATCAATGCGGTTTCTTTGTTCAGATCTGTGGTATCTATTACATCCGTCGCCATAATCCAGGGTTTTGAGGTTTGTGTATCATTGGAACCAAAAACCGGAATAAGGTCGCGAATCTGATCGCAAAGCGGTAGTGAATGATCATTGGTCTGTGTTGACAACGCTTTTTGCGAGGAATTACCCCCGGCTCCATGTCGATGCACTTCCGCATCCGTTCTTCGAAAACCTTCTACAGTGCGGTTGCTACAAAAACCCATATTCGTGTGACGACAACATCAACGCCAGCCCAGAACAACCCGTTCCACGAATGCTATCAGGGTTTCTTAATTTCATAGTAGCCGTTGCTGTAGGAACGAATCGGGCAGGTGTAGCATCCATCATCCGATGTGTCAGCCATTTCTCCATGATCGGAGCGCGAAATTTCCTGCCCCATAGGGTGGTGCAGTCATGTTTTGAATGTCCACGGAATACAAGATTTTAGCCCGTATACCCTCAAAGATATATCCCCGCCCCTGACGGGGGATGGTCCGACTTCAGCCACACCCTTGACAAGCCCTATTATCAAGAAATATACTACGTTCAATTATTATTGAACGTAGTAGGTGAAATCCATTGCAGGATGTGTACTTTATACGAAAATTAGAACAATTAAAAGTGCTGTGCGATCCGATTCGCGTGAGGATTCTTTGGGACACTTTGGATCGGGCACAAACTGGAACAATGATTGCCGCCCATCTAGGACTCTCCCCGTCCAAAGTGCATTATCACCTGAAGGAATTGGAGCGCATCGGGATCGTCACCATCGAACGTTCAGAAGAAAAGAACGGCATCGTTCAAAAATTTTACCGCATCATCGCCAAGAATATTCGTTTGGACGAGACGGTTCTGCAGAAATACCGCGGAGAAATTCCCGATATTGCGCATAGCTTACGGGAAAATCTGATCGCTTCGCTGACCAAATCCCGAACATTGGTCGATAAGGCCCTGTTATCTCAGCCTGAGGTCATGACTCAATGTTTCATCGTGACGCGACTAACTCCAGAACAATATCAGCAAGTGAAAGGTGCGTTGGATGAATTGAAGCGGCTGTTAGGACACTACCAGGAGCAGACGGACGGCCAGCCCTATCATGTCCACTTCGTGTCCTTCCCCCTTGTCAACTCCACCCCTGGAGATAGGGAAGCCGAATAAAGGTAGAGGCTAATCGTTGGGATGTCGTATAACCGCACAGGCAAGGAGTGGACCATGGAAAGAACACCTTTGATCCGAAAATTCGACAAACAGGCTCCGCACTATGAAAAAAGGCGAAAGGAACAGACGCAAAAGGTATGGCGGGAAACACTGCTGCGCTCCCCCCAAGGCCACGTGCTGGAAGTAGCCGTCGGTGCCGGTGCGAATTTCCCTTATTATCCTAAACATGTTGAAGTCACCGCCGTTGATTTTAGTCCGGAAATGATCCGCAAGGCGAAGGAGGCCGCGCACGAAAATGGTATTCAGGCGAAGTTTATGACGTCCGACATTGAGAGGCTATCCTTTCCAGAGAATTCCTTTGATACCATTATCTCCACCTTGTCCTTATGCGGATACCAAAACCCCAGTGCCGTGTTGAACCAATTCAATCAATGGTGCAAAGAAGATGGCGCCATTTTATTGATGGAACATGGTCTCAGTTCCCATCCTCTCCTTTCTCGACTGCAACGGATACTGGATTCTCTGGCGGTGCGGGTCGTAGGATGCCATCAAAATCGAGACATCATGCAACTCATTCACGCGTCTAAGCTGATTATAGAAAAACAGGAAAGTCACCGACTCGGGATGGTTCATCTCGTCTGGGCACGCCCCCAAAAAGGTATGAATTCCATTCCTATACTGGAAATCTGATGTTGCCAACTGTTCGAGGTGAACTTCAAACGAATGAGCGCTGTCGGTCGTGTTTTGTCAAACCACAGGAGACTTAACAGCACTTCGTGTGCTATGGGGAGCAGGCTTTATGATCCCAGGTGGTCCACTCCCTCCACGGTGAGAGGATGGCATCCATATACCATCCTCTCTGACGATTGGTCATCGAATCCCCCTTAACGGATTCTCCAAGGAGGGGACGGGTTACCCAGCCCCCGGTTGTGGGTCCTCGCGATCGGATAGCGTGACGGCGCTACGTACATACACCCGCCGGATGCCCTCTTGCCACACCGCAACCGGGTGCTCTGCCCCGGGATTCGCGTAGAGCTCTCCCGTTGGCGCCATTCCCTCCGGGGGATCCTTCAGGACATCGAGATAACGCTGGTGCCATCGCACCGTAGTGAGCTCAAAGACGACTCCAGCCCCTAACAAATACCACCCAATGGCCGGAATGTGTATCACAAAGAAGGCAATCGCACTGACAATGCTAACAGCTCCAACCAGCCACAAGAGCGTTCGGCCAGGCAACCCGCTCTCTTGTTGCGTCGACGAGACCTTAACAGGATGTCGGCGAAAAATGTTCGGCAATTGAGCGGCTGATGCCCGCCAGGTGCGTCGCATCATGAGGCCGGTAAAAATGAGGATCGGCGGAGTAAATAGTTGCATTAACGTGGTGAACCCAATGCCCCAATGCGGATTCAGGTAGTGCCAAATGTAAAGGGGATTGTCCCGCGTCGTTTCACCAATAAATCCGCGTAAGATGGCATAATAAAACATCGCCGACCAAAACTGATAGCCCGGCGGCACCGCTTTATGTCGTTCAATCCAGAAGTAGCGGGAAATCAAGAAGACCCCGATAAAGGACCCCCAGAGCTGCTCTGGCCAGCGACCAAATCCCAATTCGGTCATGCGACCGAGCACCTGGTGATCGAAAATATTGCCGATTCGCACCATAAAAATCCCCAGAGCAATCCCTGGTACCGCCCAATCCATGGTATGGTTAAATAATAAGGGGCTGCGGCGCAGTTGAATCCAGAAGGCTAAGAGGCCAAACCCCACGGCTCCATCAAACGCTAAACCCCCTTGCCAAATTTTCAATGTTTGCAGGGGATCGGTCCAAATCCATTGAGGATCATTGGCCAACACAAACACCACTCGGGCTCCAATCACCCCCCATAACACCGTCCACAATAGGACATTGGACAGGCCATCCGGATCTTCACCGGCTTGTTTTCCTCGCTCAATCAGGTAATAGGATCCGCCTAAAATGGCCATCACCATAAAAATTCCGTACCAATGCACGCCGAGGGGCCCAATTTTGAATGCATACGGGTTGAGACGCGGAATATACATGGATATCCTCCTACCAATACCTGGTTGCTTGCAACCAGTGTCATTCGTAATGCTTTTTTTCGCCCGCGGCGTCAAAAATTAATGCTTAACATTTAACCGCGGGTCTTTTACTCATCTCGATGATGCGGCATCCGGCACACCTGCCAGCGTAGGACCGTCCGCCTCAACATGCGACGGGTCGCCTTACGCCAGGTCTAGTCGCGGACAAAGGTGACCGGAACCGGGTGTCGCACCATGTCCAAGACCGGCGACGTCTTTTCTACATGGGCCATGAGCTTCGCCCATTGGTCTGCGGTGGCATCCGACACGACATGATAGCGCACCCGAATCTCTTCATACCCGGGTCGCACGGTCTCGGAGAGGCCTAAAAAGGCTTGCAGATCCACGTCCCCCTCAATCTCTAGGCGCAAGTCCTGTAGCCTCATGCCGCGCGCGGCGGCATTGTACGCAATCCCGACACTCAAACAAGAGGCTAAGGCTGCGAGGAATAGTTCGACGGCATTCGGCCCCTGGTTCGTCCCCAACAGGACGGGCGGTTCATCGGATACCACCACGAACGGCGTCTGGCGTGAGGGATCTTCTTGCCCCGCGCCATAGAAGGATTGAATACGGGTTTCGGAATGCCCTCCTTGAAGCCATTGGGTTTGGGACCGAAACCGAAACTGCGCCAAATCTGGATTCTCTTGAATCGCCTCACTGGTGGCCACCAACTGGTCCACAGCAATCCCATTACGTTCCATCGTAATCAGCCTCCTTGATTTCTCTTTCCCGGAATCGTGACGGATCTTTGCACGTCCCCGCCGAGGGCCCTATGCCCACGGATGAGTCGGCCTGCGGGGGATGCCAGGCACAACGACAGGCCGTCATCGTCCATCACCCGGGAATCCTCCCCCCTAAAGCAGATGCCTGAGCCTTTCGTATTCGTCGTGCGAGATTTCCCGCCGCTGATACCGAATGCGCAGAATGGCTAAGGGATCGTCGCGGTGGCGCACCGCCCCGGAGTCTCGAAGCCACAGCCCCAAACACACCAGTAACCCGAGGTTAATCACGAGCCACAGCAGCGCACTGATCACCATCCACCTCCCCATGGCTCCCATGACGCGCCCCCTTTGACTCCTGTGACCCCGATGAACTGATAGGAAGACGGCTCTCCGGCCGTCCGTGATGGATTCGCTCGATTCGCTGGCGGGAAGCGAGCCCTGGACCGAATGCGTGAAGCCTGGCCATCGCCACGCTCTTTTGTCACACAAGCCTTACGCGACCATCCTCAGAATGCCGCACTCATGTGTCCAGTCCATGTCAGAACGGTCACAATTCTGTCACAACCTCCGCAACGGTGTCAAGGCACCCACGAAGAGGTCATGCAAGGTTAATTACGCCCGTTCCGCCGCTAATCTAGTGCGAGACGAAGACGAAGCGTGGTGTGGCGTCGGCGAGGCCATTGGACGAATCTCGGAAGCCGATAACGGCGGCACGGCACGCCATTTGTCGGTCGATATCTACAGAACCCTGGACTACGGACATCCGCACACGCTGAAAAAATGCGTCCGCCATCGTTCCTGGTGGCCCTTACCAGTGCAGAATCTCAGGATCAGACCCGCTTCCCACTCGGCCTGCGCTCCATGAGGTTGGCTCTTATGTCCACGCAACCAGGATAATAACCCGGCGCGTTCACCAAGCAGGGCGTGAGGCCCCGTCCTTCAGGTCGGGGAGGTAAGCCGGTGAGCCAGTTAGGGCTCAAGTTTCTGTGTCCGATGGGCTCGAAGCCCGGAGGACACAGGACGGTGCAGTGGAAGCTCCGGCCTTCAGTTATCTTGAGTTTCTGATTCTCTTTCTATGACGTATATCATGAAGATCTTTCCAGTGAGATTAATTCTTGGTAGAATAATTAACTATAGGTATTCT
>PXYW01000081.1 GCA_003023695.1 Sulfobacillus benefaciens
GAAGTCAAACGTACTGGCGTGGATCCTGCCATCTTGCGCCGGGGGCTGTCCTTGCTAACTTCGCCCGCGCGATTTTATCGCAGCGAACTGGCCGAGAAATGGCCTGGTTCAGCCGAGGAGCTGCACCTGTTGCTAATTCGGGCACTCAATGGCCATGATCCCTCCCTTTGGCGATATGTTTCTGAGGATTTGTTGACCCTACTGCGGAACAGTTTTCTATCGCCAGGCGCTACTACCATGAGTGTGGCCGAAGACCTTCATTTGAGCCGCGCCAGCTATTACCGCCGACTTCGCACCGCGCTTGAAGGCATGGTGGAATGGCTTGATACGATACACCCGTCGGGGAGCTTCTTAAAGCCTTAAATGTCGTGTGACTATAGATTGTATTGTCGCTATCTCTGCACTGAAAATCCGATTGTTTAACCCCGTATCCAGAAACAGTTGCCAATGGGTCATGCCTTATGGCATGCTGTGTTTAATTCGTTTAAAAAATATTAAACAGACACAGACATAAGAAGGTGAGCTTCTGGACACGTCAGCCTCCACCCTTATCGAGCGCTTCGGAATTGACTTTGAACAGTATGGCTCCACCCGCAGTTTAGGCCGGGTATTTGCTGCGTTGCTGATTGCAGAGGAACCCCAAACCTTAAACGACTTGGCATCCACGCTGCAGGTCAGCAAGGCCACCATATCGTTGACGTTGCGACAGGCTTTGCAAGCCGAACTCGTAGACAAAATTTCCAAACCCGGGGATCGCCGCGATTACTATGTTGTCCCTGACGACATCTGGATTCGCACTACGTTGTCCCAACTACGCCTGCTAACTCGGTGGAAAGCGTTAGCAGCCCATGGCATCGAGGGTTTGCCCAAGACATCCGTACGCGCCCATATGCGACTCGCCAAAATGATCGAGTTTTTTGACATGGTGGAGTCACGGTTTGCAGACTGGGAGCTCGAGTGGGATCGCCCTCGTGATTCGGTCGGGGCGGAATTCGCGATATTACGTTATCGATCAGTGAAGGGGAAGTTTTCGGATATCTCGGCCCCAATGGGGCCGGCAAGTCTACTACCATCCGTTGTCTCATCGGGCTGTTAAAGCCTGAGCGGGGCACTGTGGCTATCCATGGCCTGGATCCATGGCAGGATCCCAAAATGCTCCATCAATTGGTGGGGTATTTGCCCGGAGAAGTCGCGCTTCCCGATAACATGACGGGATCCCAATTTTTAGGTTGGATGCGCCGGCTTAGAGCATCTGCCAACGGAGGACTCTATGCTGGGCGCCTCTTAGATCGATTCGATTTAAATCCTGAGGCCGTGATTGCGACCATGTCCAAAGGCACTCGGCAAAAACTTGCGCTGGTGGCGGCATTTGCCCATGACCCGGCGGTCATGATTTTAGACGAACCTACCTCGGGATTAGATCCCGTGATGCAACAAACCTTCATCCAATGGATACGGGAAGAAAACCTCCGGGGAAAGACCATTTTTCTATCGACCCATCAGTTCACCGAGGTGGAACGCACTTGTCACCGTGTCGGCATTTTAAAGCAAGGAAGCTTATCGTTGGTCGATAGCATAGATCACTTGCGACGAAAATCGCGACAGGTTTTTGAAGTCAGTTTGGGAGAATCCCGAGATCTTGGATTTTTGGCGGATCCGGATTTAGATGTGGCGCTCGTGAATAACCGCACCGCAACGATTACCGTCAATGGTCCGGTTATTCACCTGATCCAAAAATTATCCTCATTGCCCGTGGTATCGATCAGGGAAATTACTCAGGACCTGGAGGAAGTCTTTATGGAAATTTATCAGCACGACGAGGAGGAAACGGAGTGAAGGCATCGGTCATCGCTTTAGGGTGGCATACCATAAAAAAGGCGACCTACGGCTACTCCGCCGGAATCGCCGTGTATATTTTGTTCCTTGCCTGGGTGTACCCTTCAATTTCCACTAACCCTGCAGTGACTCGGCTATTAAGCAGTCTGCCCCCTGCTCTTTTGAAGCTAGCAGGCATTTCATCCAATTTTTCGACCTATACAGGATACCTCTCGAGCGAATTCTACTCGGTGATAGACATATGGATCATTATGTGGTTTGTCACTATGGAAGCGATGGTTCTTGTGGGCACACCTCGCCAAAATCACTCCCTCCAATGGTGGCTCTCTTCACCCATTTCTCGTTCCACCTGGATATTAGGGCAATTCCTAGCCCTGGTACTGGGCCTGGCATTTTTGACCGGGGTGACCATGGCGTCGGAGATCTTAGGCGCCTGGTGGTTCAATGGCGGTCATTTATACTGGCCGGGGATGATCTGGCTTAATGTGGTAGCATTGCTCATCGGGCTGTTGATTACGGGATACAGCATGGCGTTTTTAGCTTGGGTACCAAAGGTGACTTGGCCCCTAACCATTACCTTGATATTCTATGCGATGAACGTGATAGGCAGTATGGCACCACATTTAAGCGTTCTCTCTAACCTTTCCCTTTTTGGCGTCTACCAGCCCAGTTTAATTGCTGCCGGAGCAGTTCCCACCCTCGCCACAATTTTAGCCTTCATTTTCGGCGCGGCAATATTGGCGTGGTTGGCCAGCGTGGTCTTTTCGCGGCAAGATTTAGCCTTGTAAAAGCCACCCGGGCAAGCGGTCCGGCAACGCCGAGTTAGCCCATAGGGTCTTGATACCGTGTTGGCGAGCGTTTAGAAATTGCTCTCGCTGCACATGCGGGCCAAATCCTGCCACATGAGGCACACCAGCAACCACGTCCAAAATGTTGTCAGAAACCATAGTCAAATCCAGCAACACATGTGATGGGTTCACCTCGTGAATCCATCGGACGAATTCGTCAGGTGTGGTCGTGATTTGGGCGGCGGCTCCAGACGACTTGGCCAGGCTTTCCACTCGCGCTGCAAAAAATAAATCTTGCACTAATGCCACCATCATATTTTCAACCCTTCTTTCCGTTTTGCCAATTGCGACTTTACCTCGACCTTAGGGCACCACTGGGCTATAACACAAGATTCGCACCGCGGACGCGCGGCCAGACACACCCGCCTTCCATGCAAAATAAGCCAGTGATGCGCCCGAGACCAGTGTTTTTTTGGCAGTAGCGCCATCAAGTCATCTTCCGTAGCCTCAGGGGTCTTGGCCTGGCTCCATCCCAAACGGTGAGCGAGACGAAATACATGGGTATCAACCGCTATCGCATCAACCCCAAAGGCGTTGGACAGCACTACATTCGCGGTCTTTCGTCCCACCCCTGGCAAAGTCATCAAGATGTCTCGATCACGCGGCACTTCTCCAGCAAATTCGCTGGCAATTATCGCTGCGGTGGCCGCCAAATTTTTCGCCTTGGTATGATACAGCCCGCAATCGCGAATTAACTCCTCGATTTGCTCTATCGGCAAGGTTGATAATGATTGGGCATCGGGGTATGTGCCAAAAATTCGCGGTGTAATCATATTGACGCGCCGGTCGGTGCATTGCGCCGAAAGCATAGTGGCCACTAAAAGTTGCCAGGGATTATCATGGTTCAGCTCCGTGGTTGGATTAGGATACAGCTCGCCTAACGCTTTGAGAATCGGGCGCACCACCGGACGTCTTTTGCTCATGACTCGAGTTCGCGCACCAATTGGCTTACCTGATCTACATGACCCGCCACTTTGACTTTGCGGAATGCATAACGAATGATGCCTTCGGCATCAATCACGAAGGTGCTGCGTTCAATGCCCCAGCTTACCTTGCCATAGAGGTTTTTTTCTTTGAAAACCCCATATTGTCTGGCTACTGCTCCTCCGTCATCCGACAACAAGGGAAATGGCAGTTGATGTTTGGCAATGAATTTTTGATGGCTGGCCAAACTATCTGTGCTGATTCCCAGTACATCGGCCTTTACCTTTTGAAAATCTCCAATGGCATCGCGAAAGTCGCACGCTTCCGTAGTACACCCCGGTGTATTGTCCCGAGGATAGAAGTAGAGCACTACCACATGTCCCTTAAGATCTGCAAGATGAACCGGTCCGTTGGTGCCCGGCAAGGTGAAGTCAGGAGCCTCCTGCCCTACCATTTCGTCTACGGTTTGCGTTTTCAATCCCGTCAACTCCTTACTACAAAATTTTTTAGCATGAGTCACCCTCAAAGCACTGTTTAGGCATCTAGCATTTTCCTATGGTTAAATTGCGTAGTCCGGCTCATCATTCGTTTAGTAGGCTATCCGGCAACCACATGGATGTCTAGCGGTAAAGCAGACAAGATTTGAGCCCCCGCATCGGTTAGCATCACGACATCCTCGAGTCGCACCCCAAACCTGCCTGGCAAATAGATCCCAGGCTCCACAGAGAAAAACGCCCGCTCCGGCAACGCGAGATGATTGCCTTCCATGATTGACGGAGGTTCATGCACTGAGAGTCCAATGCCATGCCCTAATCTATGTACAAAATATTGGCCATAACCGTGAGCGTCAATAACTCGCCGCGCTGCCGCATCAACTGTCTCGGCAACAATGCCCACTTGAGCCCGAGCCACCCCAGCATGGGCCGCTTCCCGAACAATGGCATGGATTGCAGTAAACTCGGGATCCGGAGTCCCCAGATATGCCACCCGGGTCATGTCCGAAGCGTACCCATCCTTAAAACAGCCAATATCCAACAAGACCGGCCCGGAATGAATCACGGTATCATCCGAGGCATGATGCGGCAATGCGCTGTTGGCGCCCGCTGCCACAATGATAAATGCCTCGCGGTCTGCGCCATATTCTTGGTAAGCCCGACGAATGACATCTTGCAGTTCTAATTCCGTCATACCATCGCGGATAGCGGAAAATGCGGCTTGCATGGCTAAATCGTTAATCGCTTGCGACGCCTTAAGGCGGCGGATTTCTTCGTCATCTTTGACCATGCGCATCGGCCCCATTAATGTCGAAGCCAGCGCCAAACGATGATGGTCCGCTGCGATATCAAACAGCACCTGCCCATGGTCAAAGCGAGCATCGTCTGAAACATAAAGGGTTTCCGCCCCATTGGCCATAGTCGCCAAAACCTCACGCAGTGTCGCGGTCGGGCCCTCTTGATCGCTAAACTCCTTAATCGCTACCCCAGACATCATATGCTCTCGCGCATCTTCGGCGTTGACTGAGGGCACCACCAATTGCGCTGCTTTTCCATTAATTAAGAAGAACGTCAGTCGTTCATCCGCGTGAGGGGACCAATCCGCCACGTAGCGGAAGTCATCTCCCGGAGCCAATACTAAAATCTCATTCCCTTGCAATTGATGCTGTACCTGGGACAGTCTCGCCATAGCTCGGTTCCTCCATCTTCCATATATGTCTCATGGTAACACAAACCCCACGATTGCTGAGTATGTCGATCAGGACTTTGATTCGCTACTATGATAAATTATCGGACAAAGACCTCGTCGCTCTACATTTCACTACGGAACATTCTGCACCGTACTTTTAAGCCAGAGACGCATACGAAAGGCATCAGGTTCTGCAACGTTGACGAACATAATGCCAGTGTCCCATAAGGACGAATCATCAAGAGCTTTGATGCTCCAAATCACAGAGGCCGCGAGAACAATATCGTCTCCAGTCAGAAACAGTGTCACATGAACTTTCCCACCACCGAACCCTAGGCGGTTGTGGTGGGGGTTTCCGGAATCGCTCCCGGCGGTTCCTGGCTCATCGATTGCTGCGCCGGGGCCGTTGGCCCCGAGTGTCTTATGCTGATCTCCCCAGGCGTGACTTCGGACCGCTCCGGCCCTAGCTTCCGAAAAATCCGCGTCGCTTTGTGTCCGAGGTTGAGCGGAATTCCCGACAGAAGTTTCTTGATACCCCGTTTCGCGATGACAACGGCAGCATTGTGGTCTGCATTGTCCCGATGTCCGCAGCGTTGACAGACAAACTCGGCTTGACTGATCCGGTTGTCCGGGGAAGTGAACGTGCATTGGGCACATTCCTGCGAAGTCTGGTGAGGCGGGACCGTGAGGACCAATTTGCCCTGGCGCAAGGCTTTGTAACGCGTAAACGACACCACGTCTCCCCATGCCGAGGCTAAAATCGCGCGATGGAGGCCGGCTTTGGCTTTCGCGCCATTGGGGAGAAAGCGACCCGTCGTATCGCGCTGGGCCTTGGGCCGTTTGGTCATGTTCCGGATTTTGAGGTCCTCAAAGACATACAGATCGTACTCATCGTGCACCACGAGCACATGACTCGTTTGGTGCGCATAGTCCTGGCGGACGTTCCTTTCGTACTGCTGATACCGCGCCGCTTTCCGATAGGCTTTCTGGCGATTTTTCGATCCCTTCTTCCGACGCGAGGCACGACGCTGCCATTTTTTGCGTTGCCGCCGATGCTTTTCGATGCGGGTCCTTTGCACAGGCTGGAGATCAAAGACCTGGCCGTTGGAGGTCATCAAGGGTTTCGCGACGCCCCGATCCCCGCCGAGCGTGCGCTCGACGAGCTGGTCGGCGGAAAGATGGCGCAAGTTTTCGGCGATCTGCTCCGTGGCCGCGTCGACCGTCTGGGCCGGCCTCGTCACATCCGGGTCCTCCGCGGCAAACGAGAGCCACCACTGCCCACCTTCCACCGCGATGTGGATGGATGCCGGCAACGCATGCGGTCGATGCGCAACATAGGGGACAATGCCCACCGGAAATTTGGCGGTCCCGACATAAAGCTGGTAGCCTGGGATCTTGCCCGTGACCTCATCGGTGAACGGAATGATCTGAAACAGCTCCGAGGTCAACCAGACGGATTGCCGCCCGCTTTTCTTCTTGAGTTTCGGGCGCCCTCCCAACTTCTGAAAGAAGCGACTGTAGGCTTGGCGGAATTTGACGGCCCCATTGCGGAGAATCTGCGACGGCACCTCTTTGAGAAAGGCCGTGGTGTCGGTAATGAACCGGCTGTATTGTTGATCGACAGGGACCTCCATGCCCGCCGTCCCGACCATCCGCTGCTGGAAGCGGCGGTAATAGCGATCTTCTTGCACTTTGGCATTGTAGATGAGCCGTTGGCAACCGATCCACCGGAGCAAAATCTGTTGCTGCTCGGGGTTCGGGTACAGACGAAACTTATAACCGGTGAGCACGGCGCCACCCCCTTGCGCTGGTTCGTGTGACCAGTATATCATTAAGCTACTATGAGTGACAATGCAATGATATCGGCCTCCCATGCCGTCCATGCACTTCGGTTGCATATCGTCTTTGTGACCAAGTACCGCCGGAAGACCTTAACGCCGGAGATTCTCGATGCCTTGGCGGGGGGCATTCGCGGAGATTCTCGCCGATTGGCGGTGTACACGCATCGAATTTGGCGGGGAACCCGATCATGTCCCTCTTCTGGTGGGCATCCATCCGGCCCTGAACATCTCCACCTTGATCAATAGTCTCAAGTCGGCGAGTTCGCGGAGGATGCGGAACCGGTTTGCCGATCACTTACGAACGTTTTATGGGAAACCGTACTTTTGGCACCGTGCATACTACGTCGGCAGTGTGGGCGGTGCCTCATTAGAGACGGTGAAACGCTACGTCGAAGCCCAAGGGACGAAAGAAAAACCCTGAAAGGCGGCCAAGAGGCCGCCGCCCGCTTGACCCCCTCTTGGCTATCGCCTAAGAAGGGGAATGCGCGGGCATTATGTTCAATGCATGAGCCGACAGCCAAAGCAATTGGTGCCTGTAACCGCATGCCCGCTGGGGAAAAGTCCATGGACACCACAGCGAATTTCACCTGATCTGACGTGGTGCACACGGCTTGCACTCCGACTGGATATCTGCGATGCTGGCGCGCGTCAGTAGGACCCGTGGCATTTTTGCACACCAACGCAAACGTATCCGATGAAAATTTCAACGCGCTGACTGTCCCGGTGCCATCCCACATGGCATTACGATAGACAAACAAAAATCGCAAGGATTGGCCCTTGTTTATGTAGATCGGAATGACTTGGCAAAACAAAACTCGACCGCGTCGTTGCAATACCCGACTGGAAAATGTGCCTTGGTCTGTTACAAACCATACTTTCTGAGACGAATCGGGCATCGGCATACGTGTTGTCCGTCCCCAGCCCAATCGCAATGCATCCCCCTTCGCTCCTTTAAATCAAGGTAACATATGCGGTAACATTTTGTGCATAGTAACAGGTAAAATCACTGCGTTCTAGGAATCATGCGAGACTGATGGCCGTACACGCGGTGTAAACCCGGTTTTACCCAGGACCAAACGATTAAATCTTCGGACGCTGTCAAACATTTTGGTGCCGTTCGCCAACAAGCCAAGCACCATCCCATTCTTGTCATGGATAATGGGTGTTGGGACACCACCTTACTCATTACACAACTGCAAAAGCAACAACGTCCTAACCCTTGTTTCTATTGATTGCGGATATGGTGAAACCAAAGCATGGATGCCACTCATTGAACAACGCATGCTGAGTTCGGCGAGGATGATCCACGCACCATGGCAATACGATGCCCGGTGAACGACCCCCAGTGCGCTCCACCGCTGGGGCGTGACACCGCGGAAGCCAACACCGCCGCGGCCAAGGCAATGACCGCGAATAGATTGTGCGTATGGACCTTTTGCCCTCCGCGCACGCGGACGGTGCGTAGATTCAGTTGTTCCTTCAGGTAGCTGAAGGCCCGTTCCATGCTCGTCCGCAAGTCATAGAGCGTAGCCCATCTCGCAGTTCCGCCTACGATGCGCCCCATTTCGCACGGATCATGTCAGCCATCAAATGTACAGTGCTATTCCAGGGAAAGAGATTGCCCCTGTGATCGTAATGAAAGGGACGTACGCTCACCACCACTATAGCCCGTCTCTTGATGAGACGGCTGTTTGCATAACAGCAGGGAGTTGCGTATAGTATAAGTAAGAACCTCCCCTGAACGACCAGGGGAGGTGGAGTGAGGGCTATCGGCGCTTTTGCCGAATGAGCCATACGAGATAAAAAGTCAACCCGCTAGACACGGTGATGCTGATCTCGATGTGCATTCCCACACCCCCTTTCTAGGAGGGGCCTTGTGGGTACGCCCTCACCCCCATTATAGCCCGTCTCTTCATGAGGCGGGCTATTGGTATGATAGGTGTCTGCGCCAATTCCCTAAGAGACACCGACAGATATTGTCCGAACACGAAAGAGCATTTCTGCGGTGCAGTTCTTTAATGGGGTTCCTTCTGACGACGTATGGTATTCCCAGCCGAAGCTATCCCGATGATATCAGCGCGGCTGCCATTGTCATCAACGGCACAACTGTAATCACCAAAGGTCTCTTGTGGGCGGATACGTTATTGACGAGCTCGTACACCGCTATGAGATCCACGCCAGAGGACTAGGCAACAAAGACAGGCAACGTCCGCGCACCCAGGCCGTCGTGGCGCCCAAAGACCAGGCGCAGTCGAGGATGAGCCGCAGGAGCGCCTTCGCGGTCTGAATCGCCCCAAACGTACATGCGGCATCTTTCCCCCCTTTGGAGAGGAAATGGA
>PXYW01000082.1 GCA_003023695.1 Sulfobacillus benefaciens
CGGGTTTGGCACCATGGCGCTGGGCCTAATTCCGTTGGGGATCTATTGGGCCAAAGGCAGCCCGTATTTCCGGCAGCCGTATTTGGTAGACGTGGCCCACGCCACCGATTTGCCGGATGTGGATCTAATGACAGGAACATTAGAGTAGGATATAGCGCCACGAGGAAGTCTGGTCTCTAGGCTTTCTCGTGGCGTGTCTGTTGATCGGAGGGCACTGTGGTGAATGAGGGAGGAAAAGGTGTACCGGTCGCCAAGGCCCAATTGCGGCAATATTTAGCCGCGAGCCAATTTCTCACAGGAAATTTTGCGGCGTCGCCCAAAGACATATTACAGTCTTTAGAATGCATTCAGCTAGACCCTGTTTCCTTAGTTGATAGAAACCAAAATTTGGTACTTCAAGCGCGGACCCAACGCTTTTTCCCAGGAATTTTGGAGCAATGGCTTAGTAACGGCCAAATTGTGGAATATGAGGCTAACGCCGCATCGCTGATGCCAGCAGTGGATTTTCCGATCCTCAAGGGCATTCAACAGCGACTGTATAAGCGTTTAGAACCGGAATTGCTTCAACTGGGTCCGGTGGTAGACGAAGTGCTGCGCCGGGTAGAAATGGAAGGTCCCTTGACCTCGCGCGCATTTGACAGCGCACATAAGGTCTCTGGGTACTGGGATAATCAAATCCCCAATACCAAGGCGACTTCACATGCCCTCAACTTATTGCGTGATATGGGAATCCTTCGTGTGGTTGGACGGGAGGGCAGTCAGCGGCTGTTTGACTTGACTTGGCGAGGGCTTTCAGATGCAGTACGCCAACGATGGGAGACTATGGCAGCGGCCGAGGCGGATCAACTGCTGCTGCAGAAATATCTGAGGGCTTACCGAGTGATCGAGATCTCTGATCCGCGGTTTGGCTGGCATTCGTTGACGATGGCCGAACGTCGGGCGCAGGTGTCGTCTTTGGTTTCTCAGGGGGTTTTGACGCAGATATTCGTTGAAAATGTACAGAGACCGTACTGGGTTCTTACCTCTGAGCTAAACCAAATTTTAGGCTATTCTTTATCGGAACCAGATATTGATGCCGTACCATTGCGATTTTTACCTCCCCTCGATAATCTTCTGTGGCGTCGCCAACGATTACAAGACATATTCGAGTTTAGCTATACCTGGGAAATTTATCTTCCTCCAGGGAAACGACGCTATGGTCCCTATGTGATGCCAATTCTTGCGGGCAGTCGATTGATCGGCCGCATCAATGCCAAACGCGATACCAATAGGAACCAACTTATTGTGTCGGGCATTTGGTGGGAACCGTGGGTATCCACAAGCAAACAGTGGCATCGGTTTGTTTTGGAACAACTAGAAGGATGGGCAATGAGACTGGGTCTCAGCTCTGTGGAGACGCCATCCTAGTGGGAGAGATGGACGATTGCAAGGTGGGAATCGGGTAGCGGTTATTACCGGAGCCGGCAGTGGGTCTGGCATTGGGTTTGCCACGGCAACTTACTTGGCCGAACTCGGGGTCCGAGTGGCGATCCTGGCCACGACAGAGCGCATCCACCAACGCAGGCAGGAACTCGAGAATATGGGTTACTCTGCCCTATCGTTGATGGCTGATCTAACTGATTGGCGCCAGGTCCAAAACAGTTTCCAAGAAGTCGCCTCTCAGTGGGGCCATATCGACATTCTGGTGAACAATGCGGGTATGGCCCAGGTCAACAACCCAGAACTATCGCGTTTGACTTGGGAATACAGCGATGAAGAATGGGACCAGGAAATTAATCGCAATTTAAAGATCCCTTTTTTGTGTGTTAGGGCAGCGGTACCGCTACTGAAAACCAGGGCAGCAGGTCGAATTATCAATGTGGCGTCGGTGACCGGACCATTGGTAGCCAATCCATTGGAAGCGCCCTATGCCGCCGCGAAGTCCGGATTGATGGGATTGACCCGAGTACTAGCGCTGGAATTGGCAGAATTTAATATTACTGTGAACGCCGTGGCTCCAGGATGGATTAGTACAGGCTCATCTACACCACGAGAGCGAGTGGCTGGCCGGTACTCCCCTTTGAAACGCCCTGGTACTCCGCGTGAAGTAGCCAGTGCAATTGCCTGGCTGTCATCGCCAGATGCCAGTTACGTTACGGGGCAAATGATTGTGGTGGATGGGGGCAATAGCGTCGTCGAGGACAAGTCGCCACAATAACTGAAGGGGTGTAAGCCATGATTGACCGTATGCTATTGCAAGAACGCCTAAAAATAGAAGAAGCACGCTTCGTTGAGGACCATCCAAAATCGCGGGAGTTGTTTCATGAAGCTCAGGCGAGTTTGTTGGATGGGGTACCCATGAACTGGATGGTGAAGTGGCCGGGTGGATTTCCGGTATTTGTGGAATCAGGGGACGGAGCCTATTTTACCGATGTCGATGGGAAACAATACCTCGATTTTTGTTTAGGTGACACAGGAAGCATGACAGGCCATGCTCCGACTGCAGTGGTCAATGCGGTGATAGAGCGTGTCCAACATGGTACCACGTTTATGTTGCCGACCCAGGATGCCATTTGGGTCGGGGAAGAATTGCAAAGAAGATTTGGGCTTCCCTTTTGGCAAGTCGCGCTCACAGCAACCGATGCAAATCGTTTTGCATTGCGACTGGCTCGTCATATCACGGGTAGACCACGGGTATTGGTTTTCAATTGGTGCTACCACGGAAGTGTTGACGAATCGTTTATTACCTTGTCCGATGCAACTCCGAAATCACGGCAAGGGAATATCGGTCCTGCCATCGATCCGACACTAACCTCTAGGGTAGTAGAATTTAACGATGTGGATGGATTGACCCGCGAGTTGGCTCATGGTGACGTGGCGTGCGTGCTAACGGAACCAGTTTTGACCAATATCGGCATTGTGCACCCAGAACCAGGATTTCATGAGGCTTTGCGAGATATCACCCGCAAAACCGGCACGCTGTTGATTATTGATGAGACCCACACGATGTGCGCGGGCCCTGGAGGTTACACGCAGGCCCATGGCTTGCGGCCCGATTTTCTTACGGTAGGTAAAGCTATCGCAGGAGGGATCCCGGCTGCAGTATACGGCTTTAGCCAGGAAGTGGCTTCACGGATTCGTGCTGCAATGTCGTTAGAAGATGCCGACACTGGTGGCATCGGAGGCACATTGGCGGGCAATGCTTTGTCATTGGCTGCCATGCGGGCAACATTGGGAAACGTGTTGACTCCAGAATTTTATGAAAATGCGATTCCGTTGGCAGAACAGTTTGTGATTGGAGTCCAGAATGTTATTAACCGGTACAATTTGCCATGGAATGTGACCCGATTAGGCAATCGCACAGAATATTGGTTTCGTAAGACTCCGGCGAGAAACGGGAGTGAGGCAGCCATGGCGCAAGACTCGCTGTTGGACCGTTATATGCATCTAGCCTCACTTAACCGAGGAATTCTCATGACACCATTTCATAACATGGCCTTGATATCATCGGCAACACCTGCTGATGCCATAGATTATCATACAGCGGCATTTGACGAAATCGTTCAGGCGATTGTCCGATAAGATAAAGAAATAAGAGGAGACCTTTAGGGTTTCCTCTTTTGTTTGTCCCAGCCCGACGAATTAGCTAACAGCAAAACAGGCGGGATCTTCTGCAAAAAGATCCCCAGTGACCGCAAATGCCCGAGCCCGTGAACCGCCGCATGCAAGGGAAAAATCGCACTGGCTGCAATGTCCTTCTAATAGCTCAGGATTGCGCAAATCCTGGAATAATTGCGAGTTTCGGTAAATGTTAGTAAAAGGTTCTAGTCTGACGCTGCCCGCTGCCAAGGGAAGGTATCCACTAGGATAAACCAAACCCGTGTGGTCGATAAACGCAAATCCCCGGGCTTCTTTGACCGCCAGACGACCCGCATGCACTAACGGATGCCGAGTTGCCAAAATGCGATTATACTGGGGCGCTCCCACCGAGGTCACGCGAAATGGAGCAGTCTCAGCAACGTCAGCAAGCCATTCCAATGTCTGTTCAGTGGTGCGAGCGGTCAGACATTGGTCAACCCGAGCGCGACCCGTGGGAATGATAAAGAAAAGCTCCCAGCTTGTGACTTTTAACGCAGTGACCAATTCCAACATAGCCGGTAAGTAGGAGACTGTATCAGTACCCACTGAGGTGTTAACCTGAAGGCGCAGGTCATTCTCGCAAATCGCATGGGCAATGTCTAGCGTGCGGTCCAATACCCCTTTGGTGCCGCGAAATTTATCGTGAACTTCAGGAACTGGGCCATCAATGCTAAGCGAAACAGACGACACTCCAAGAGACTTCCAGTGTTCAATCACATCAGGGGTCAACTTAGGCGTGACACTAGGGGCAACGGCTGTCGATAGTCCGAGATTTATCGACTGGAGCAGGATATCATCTAGATCGTCTCGCTCCAAGGGATCGCCTCCGGTGAATACCATGACTGGCGGATGATCAAAGTTATGGCGAATATCCTCCAGCACGGGTCCAAATTCCTGTGCCGTTAACTCTTCGGGATTGCGATGCCGGATGGCGCGAGCCCGGCAATGTTTGCAATGCAATTGGCAGGCCCGCGTCACTTCCCATGTCACCACATGAGGTTCACGACTGAGATCGATCATGAGATAAAGTCCTTTCCGATGCCTGTATTTGGGGTGCTAACCTCATTATTGCGCTGTGATGTTGATCGAACCTTCCATGAAACCTGGGGTGATCATCGGCCCTCCCCAACCAGTAGAACCAGTTCCGCAGGGAGCCTCGCATTGCCAATCAAACGTACCACTCTTTGGCAGTTTGAAGGTAGCCTTTACGGTGACCGTGCCACCTGTAGGCGCAACCGGAATCGGCAAGTTGAGATTGAGCCCCGGAACGGTAAAGGTGTGGGCGACATCTTGCGCGTTGACGGTAGTAACCGCTTTGCCATCGACTAACTCATTGCCGGTAACCGTTCCCGATACTTTGGTATAAGGGGAATTACTTGGCAAAGGCGCAGTGCCATCATCGTGGCTAACAATGGTCAAGGTGACCGTGGAACCTTGCGGAGCCGCCCATACTGACGGGGTATATTTCGGCCATCCCGGCTTGCCATCCATTTTTCCGGTAAGGATGGTCATAGACCGGGCTACGGTAACCGCCGCCGCGGGGTGGCTAACCGCTGGTGTAGATGACGCTCCGTTGGCTGCGGCAGTGCCGCACCCGGCGGCAAGGAATACCGTAGCGGACAGCAATGCGGATTTCACGATGAATGAACGATTCATGTCAATCAGCCTCCTTCTAAAGTTAGGTGTTGCTAGTGATGTCGTTGCTTTCGAATGTCTACGGATACAGCGTAATGGATTGAGCAACGTTGCACACGGGTCCTTGGTCGTAACTTCGGGGGATCTTAAGCATGTATTCAGGTGGTCCATAGGCCCTTGTCAATTGACACCAAATGACTAGAATATAGTGTATTTGTATTGGTTGTAACGAACTAACGACGGTGCAAGCCACTTTGCCACTTAGAATGTCCCTAACGTTGGCATTGAATCCACAGAATGACTAACTGGAGAATTTTAATCTCTCTGGTGTCGAGGCGGTTGATTAGGGCATGCAGGAGATAGACGTCACTATGGAGAATATTGGAGCTTGTGTGGCAAATTTCTTGTAGAGGGGGAATTGATGTTGGTAGTGCCTATGAATGTGAATCGATTTCTCAATCGCACGGCACGCCTCTATGCCAATAAAACGGCGGTTGTTGATCAAGATATGTCCTACACTTATGCTGAAATGTATGAGCGAGTTCAACGCCTGTCGAGAGCGTTAAAGGGTTGCGGAATTAAACCTGGCGACCGCGTTGCTTGGCTGGGGTATAACAATCATCCGTTACTGGAAGCCTATTTTGGCGTAGTGCAGTTTGGTGCCATATTAGTACCGTTAAACATTCGCTTGGCCGTGACTGACCTTATCCGCATTATCGAAGACTGTTCCCCCAGTCTCTTAGTCTTCGATTCGGATTTTGACACCGTGGCCCGGCAATTAATGGATGCCAACCCTGGGATGGAACTTATTGAAATTCAAATCGAAGGTTCTCATCCACAATATCAAAGTTATGAGTCTTTTTTGGCCCAAGCGCCGGATCTCGATCAGGTGCCAGAATATCCGGAAATCGACGAAAACCAAGTGGCGGAAATTTTTTATACGTCCGGAACCACTGGGATGCCCAAGGGTGTCGGCCTGACCTATCGCAATCTATTTATGAACGCAATGCAGGTTTTAATATCGGGAGACGTGGGCGACGACGCAGTGATTCTTCACACTATTCCTTTGTTTCACGTCAACGGATGGGGAACGCCCCACTACATTACCGCAATTGGTGGAACTCACATTATGCTCCGCCGCTTCATTCCGGATGTGGTCCTTAGCTTAGTGGAAAAGCATCGCGTGACGCACGCTAGTTTGGTACCCACAATGGCTAATTTTCTCAATCAGGCTGCAGAACAGCATGCATATGACCTATCTAGCTGGCGCTACATGACATTTGGGGGCGCACCAAGCCCGTCTAGTTTTGTCCAAGTCACCATGGATCATTTAGGGGCCGAATATGTGGGTGGCTATGGATTGTCGGAAACTAGTCCCTTGGTGTCGATGGCGGTGATAAAAGACACCTTGGCCTCTGAAGATCCGGCACTACTGAACCAATATCGGGGAACCGCAGGGATTCCTGCGGTTGGAGTTGAAGTGGCCATTGTCGACGAGCAGGATCGGGAACTGCCATGGGACGGTACCGCGGTGGGCGAACTAAAAGTCCGGGGCGATGTGGTGATGCAGGGATACTGGAATAAACCGGAAGAAACAGCTAAAGTTATTCGCAACGGCTGGTTCTTTACTGGAGATATGGCCAGCATTGATCCAGAAGGATATATTCGAATTGTAGACCGGAAAAAGGACATTATCATTTCGGGCGGAGAAAATATCAGCAGTGTTGAATTAGAGGATGCATTATACCGCCACCCTGCTGTTTTTGAGTGTTGTGTCATCGGTGTTCCTGACGCCAAGTGGGGGGAAGTGCCGAAAGCTGTAGTGGTCCTGAAGCCTGGGATGCAAGCCACCCAAGAGGAGTTGATGAATTTTGCCAACAGCAATTTAGCCTCGTTTAAGGTGATCAAGGCATTGGATTTTGCGTTGGAATTGCCTAAAACTGGAACTGGGAAGATTCAAAAAACCAAAGTGCGCAAGGATTACGGCGGCGGTTGGTTTAACGGTTGACGGTGCGCTGGAGCGCTAGTCTCTGAGACGTGCCGCTCAAAGACCTTAAGGGGTGAAGGCCATTCACGTCTCAAGGTCTTTTTCTCTTTAGGGAGCTGACAGCGTCTAGTTTTGTTGCAGTATAGTTTGGGCGGTGTCAAACACGGATTGCAGCATGGTTTGGGTAAGCCTCCCGGTTTGGGTATTTTGTCTGCTAGGGTGATACGAAGCCAGGACTGACATCGAATATGGACTCTTTATTTGGTAAAGTGCCCCATGGCGAAATTGCCATCCACCGGGGTATGCCGACTTGTGCTTTAGATACTTTATTACCCCATTAAAGGCGATGTGGCCCAAGGCAATAACGACTGGAGGCCGTAATACGTCCAATTCCATTGTCAAGTAGGGCAAACACATATCAATCTCTTCCTGCGTGGGGCGATTTTGCGGGGGAGCGCATCGCACCACGGCCGTAATATATGCACTATGTAATGTCAGTCCGTCATTCAAGGATCTACTGACCTCTTGGTTAGCAAACCCTGCTTGATGCATTGCGCGGATGAGCCAGTCGCCAGAATCGTCGCCGGTAAACATGCGGCCCGTCCGATTGCCGCCATGGGCGGCAGGCGCTAAACCAACAATAACTAATTTGGCCTCAGTGTGCCCGAACCCGGGCAATGGCTTGCCCCAATAGTGTTCGTGAGAATAACGTCGCACCTTTTTTGCCGCGGATTCCTCGCGCCAGGCGACCAGTCTGCTACAACGGCGGCAGGTGATGACTGCGTTCTGAATTTGCGAAAGGGTGTCGATGACTTTCACCTCGGATAAAGAATTTGGCCGCGGACTTTGCCAGCTATATAGGGCTCCTACCGGATTATCTTTTCTCCGCCGTTTCCGGCTCCAAGCGATATGGCACCATAGCGACCACCACGTTTTTTCTGAAAATAAGACGGGCTTGGAGCCCAATTCCCAAATGATTATGCAAAATATTTTGCCAGGGTTTGGGGACGACGAGTTCCGGGATCAGGACCAGCAAATGGGGCTTGCTGTCGGTCAGTTCGCTGAAATGGTCAATGAAGTGCAAAAGCGGGCGCAAGACGGACCGATATTGCGAGGTGAGGACCACTAAGCGAATATGGG
>PXYW01000083.1 GCA_003023695.1 Sulfobacillus benefaciens
GGGAGCGCCGATGGCGCGTATTCGCCAACAGGGAGGTGGCATTGTGGCCGAGAGTTACACGGTTGAGGGCTTTCTTCGGGCCGTCGATCAACTGTCACAGCACTATGAAACTTTGTGCCAAGAAGTCCGTTCGATTCAACAAACCTGGTGGGATGTACCGGACATGGCCGCGGCTTATGCCTTCCTTTATGGCACCTGGATCCAACGTGCGGAGTCGCAGGGCCGATGACGAGAGCAGGCGAGATGACCGTGATTATGGTCGGGACCGACCAGCTGACGCGGATCACCGACACGCTCGGATCGTTAATTGCGCAAACGGATAGACCGTTGACCGTGGTAGTGGGGGACCATGGGTCCCAAGACCAGACAGGGCAGTTGTTGTCCCAACTGCCGTCTCACACCCAGTTTCTCCAGATTCGCTCCGTATCTTTTCCCCGGTCATTACCGCGGGCAGCCGTGATAAATGCGTTATTCCGCACGACGACGACCCCTATTATCGTCCTGGTCCGCCCGGGAACGAGACTGGGTCCCCAGTGGGCGTCGCGAATGGCGGAGGCCGTGCAAGGCGGGGCAGTCGCGATGGCATACGCGGAGGTAGAGAGTTCCCCAGGATTGACGTCATCGCGGATGCGCCGAGGATGGCCTTGCGTGATCGCGCTCTCGCGTGCGGTGTGGGAAGCCGTTGGGGGTTGGGATCCCCGCGTATCTCCCCCGGCGGGGCAACGGCGATGGTGGGCCGCGCTCGTGGGGGAGGAGTGGCCGATGGTGACCGTACCGCATGTGGTCGCGTCTGCCCCGAGTGATCCCGCGATAGACGGGAAGAATGCAGACGTCGATGAGAAGCCCGGGCGGGGGCGCATCCTGCCTTGGGGTCCCCGTATCGAGTCTGTTCAATCGGAAACCCCGGCGGCCTTCGGATATCCCAAGTGGGGGGATCCCGAGATGTTTTTAGTCTTGGGACTGGCGCATACAGTAGGGAAAATGACGCAAAAGGGCCTGGATAGAGTCGTGTGGTTGGTCGATCCGGAGGTCGATGAGGCACTGCGTTGTCGGCAGTTGACCGAACGTGTGGGACGGGCGGTAGGGATCGGGGTGACGATAGATTTGTGGGAAGAATCTTACCCCTGGGAAACCTTTTTGAGTCACGCCGCATCATTGGGCAATTTGTGGATAGATTTGGGCCATCACCTGAACCCATTATTAGCCTATTATTTGGAATCTTTCCGACGGACTATTTTGGGTCAAGCAAGCCAGGATTGAAACGATCAAAATCATGGAGGAGACCGGTGAAAAGAATTTTGCTTGGGATTCATAGTCCGTGGTGGAAAAGCCTGGGCGGCATTGAAATTTTCGCTTCGGAATACGTTCAGCGCATGGATGGGATATTTCACCTTGATTTGTTGTATCGTGATGATATTCGAGATGTGAAAATCCTGTCATTTTACGACAAACATGAGGGTGCTATGGCCATCTTTCCCCTTAAGCAAGCTGTGGTGTTAAACCGCGTAGGAACAATGGACGACAACCTTTACGACGTGTACGTAGCGATATTGCATGAGTTAAAACCAGATGTTGTTCACATTCTTCACACCATGAATGTCGGCGTAGAGCTTATTTATGCAGCGGTTACTCTCAATATTCCCATCGTCTATCTCGTGGCCGACTTTTACCCTGTGTGTCCCTCGTATAACCTATTGGATGCAAGTAACACCTTTTGTGAAATTCCCGAAACCCCTGCGATATGCAACCACTGCTTGGCTACAAAACTCCAGTTGGGTAATGGACAAACACCCGTGATCCAAATGTGGCGGCAAGAACATCTGCAGGCAATTAACGCAGTGACCCACTTAGTGTTCTTGTCTGAGGACACTCGAATATGGATGCTCAAGGCTTACCCGTCGTTGGCAGAAAAACCATTCTCAATCATTCCGTTCTATTTTCGTACCCCTGAGGAAGGTGAGGAGGTAAGGAAAGAATCCTCTGCGGGCCGTGTGGATTTAGTTGTGGTCGGGTATCGTGCTATACAAAAGGGCTCGGCGTTACTTGATTGGTTAGTTCCTGAGTTGACCAATCGGGGGTTGACTGTGGCATTTTTGGGATCTGAAGGCAGTCACTGGGATTGGGACGACACCGTGCGTGACCATTGTAGATTTTTGGGACGGTACCCTGCCCAAGAAGTTGTATCGCGCATGATACAGTTGCAGCCCCGGGCTGCGTTGCTTTTGTCTCCATGGCCCGAGACTTATATGCGCACACTGGATGAAGTGTGGCAGGCGGGGATTCCGGCCATTGTACTCGACATAGGGGCCCCAGCTGAACGGATTCAGATGTTGGGGGGAGGATTAATTCTTTCGAGGAGTACGCCACAAAATTGGGTGACCCTAATTGACCATTTTGTAACCGATGAGGCAAAGGAATTGCCAATACCCAATCCTCCAGAGACTCAAGAATACGCGCTGGTGAATCGATATGTCAATCTGTATGATGAAGTCATCAATCAACCGAGCGTAATGGTGGAACCTACCGTACCGATGTTTCTTTCCTTAATTGGCGAAGTGACGGGGCAACCTTCAGATTATATTGCGCGACAGAATTTCGTAGAACGTGTACGACCTGGAACCACCGTGGCCACGGCATGGAAACGGAGTCAACCACAATCGGATGACGAGGTCACACGGTTTTACGAAATCAGTGATGCATATCTCTATGATCTGATTAATGCAACGCAATTGCTGGAACGGCGCAAGTGGCGTTATAGAGTCTGGGAGTTTCTGTCGCGAGCCAATCTTAGACTGGCGCCGCATTTAGAATATGGTTGCGGAATCGGAGTCGATGCTATATTTTTCTCACGTCAGGGTATGGCTGTGCACGCATGGGATGTTGCCGGGCTGACGGGAGATTTTGCCCGTCGGCTGGCAACTCGCCTGCAAGCACAGGTGAAATTTGGAACGATAGGATGCGATCCGCTACCAAATAATTTCTATGGCAGTGCTACCTGTTTTGAGGTGCTAGAACATGTGCCAGATCCGTTGAGCGTATTGCGGATCATTCACAACGCACTAATACCAGATGGATGGCTGTTTTTCACCGAATCGTTCAACCTTACAGGATCCGATTTTCCTTCTCACATTCCGGGAAGGGAAAATTGGGGGGAGTCCCTAGATAGCGTGGCTCCGGATTTAGGGTTTGTGTCCCGCGGACGGTTAGCACATCGAATTCATATCTGGCAAGCGCAAAAGACCTAGTCATGATAACCACGAGCCCAACAACACATGGGAGAGGAACGTGATGTTCGTCTGTCAACTTTGCGGAGTAGCCCCATATTGTTCGGCGTACTCCAACAAATGCTGCTCATCAACATTACGAGAGGGCCAGCTTTTGAGACTGGCGATGATGGTGTCTCGTGGAATGGCCAGGGACAAGGTTTGAAACAGCTGGGCAATCGGGGCTCCCATCATGAGTGAGGCTACTGATTGCCATGCATGCCGATAATTGGGTTGTGTGCGAATCGCCATGAGTAAATAGGCTAATGCCTGTTTGGAATCTTTTTGAGCCAAGGCGACTTGAGCCAACCGAAATAACGCCTTAAATCCCCCTACTCCCGTTTCCGTCATCAAAAACCCCTGAGGTTCTCCAAGTTTCAGGCAATCCTGAAACGCCTCGTGTGCTTTGTCCCATTGCTCCAGATCCATTAATATGGTGCCCTCTAAATAGCGAAAATCGGTATAGGCAGGGTACAATGCTAAGCTTTGTTCTAACACCCGTAAAGCCTTTTTGGGCATTTTGGCATGAAACAAGGCACGTGCTTGGGTCATTAATGCCAATACCCGAATAGGATTGTCCAAAGGCAAGCGTTTTAAGGACCGGTTGATAGCGGCCAAAGCTTTGTCATACTGTCCTGCGCCAACATAACTTTGGCCCAATTGCCATAACATGTATCCATCTTCGGGATTTTTTGCGACATGCAACTCTAAGAGTTCAAGATTGCGATCGGCTTTGTTTCGGGCGTTAAAGACAGAAGACAAATACCCCTTATGAATAAGGCGAAGGTTCAGCGACACTAAGCTTTGTTTAGCTCGGGCCAAGGAGTAAAAAACCTGTTCATGGATTGCTCCTTCAAAGCGAACATCAGGATGCGACCGGAAGATGCGGGTCACATAGCTTTCGCTAATATCTTCGGCTCGCTCCATGACCGATACGATGCGCACATTATAGGCATCGGCGGTTGGCTTTTGGATAGCATTTTTCAGAACCGGAATATCTTCGGCGACAAGTTCCTCGTCGGCATCCATCACCAGAATCCAAGGCGTCTTCACGGCATCGAGCCCAACATTGCGAGCCCTGGCAAAATCGTTAGGCCAGTCAATTTGAATCACACGGGCGCCAAAGTCGTGGGCGATTTCCATGGTGTGATCAGTGGAACCGGTGTCGACGATTACCATATCATCGACGATATCTTTAACCGAGGCTAAGCATTGTGGCAAAAATTGCTCCTCATTTTTGACGATCATGGAGAGGGTGAGAAGGTTGTCCATGCGTTTAAACCCTTTCTATGACTGCTGTCATTCCAGTATAGCGAAGCTTGACCGTCGGAGTCCAACATTAGGGGAATAGCAGCATGGGTTTATGTGACCGCGGATGGCTCAAATGCACAAAACCCGTTTCATAGACTTGGGAAATCAGGGGGGAAGACAACACGGTTTCAGGATTTCCGGTCATCAATACTTGCCCTTGATGCATGAGCCACAATGCGTCGCAGTAGAGGCCTACAGTGGCCAGATCATGGTAGGCCATTAGCACAGTTTTGTGCTGTCGATAGACTAACTCTTGCACTAACTCCAAAAAGTGGCGAGCGTGTCCGGGATCTAAATGTGCGGTGGGCTCATCCAACAGCAATAATGGAGTGTTTTGGGCCAAAGCCATCGCTAGTAGGACACGCTGCGCTTCACCGCCGGACAGAGCACTAAAAGGGCGGCGGCTAAATGCTACAACCCCGGTTGCCTCCATAGCTTGAGACACGGCTTGACGATGGGCTAGTGTGACGGGAGCAAATCGCTGCCTGAGGTTTAGGTGCGATAATCGGCCCAATTCCACTACTTCTTCCACTGTGAGATCAAAGTTGGTGGACAGTGATTGAGGAACCACTGAGACCAGCCGTGCCCTTTGAGAGGGAGTCATCTGAGCAATAGGGCGGTCAAACAGGGAAATTTCTCCGGCAGTCGGCTTCAAATAAGCGGCGGAAAGGCGTAGCAGGGTGGATTTTCCCGCTCCATTAGGCCCTATCAGTCCCACGAAAGAGCCTTGGGCAATGCGCCCGGTAATCGGGCCGAAGGTATCGCTTTGCTTTCCCCAACGGAACTTCACTTGGTTAAAAGATAATCCTGAGGTCATCGTTACATCCCTCCCACTGCTCGTCGATTTTGTCGGTTTAGCAGGTAAAGAAAATAGGGTCCGCCGAGAAATGCCGTAATGAGACCTACTGGCAAGGTTCCAATTCCCGGAAAATGTTCAGCTAAAGTATCTGCAATCACCAGGAAAGTGGCTCCGGCAATAAATGCCAGCGGTAGTAAACGACGATGCTGGGGCCCTGACAATCGTCGTACCACATGAGGGACTACCAGACCGACAAATCCAATCAGGCCGCTAAGATACACAGCTGCTGCAGTTAAGAGACTGGCGGCCAACAATAGAAAAAATTGCACCCGTTCGACCGCGACGCCGATGTGGTGGGCTTGTTCGTCTCCCAGCAAAAATGCGTTCATATCCGGGGAAAAAGGCCAAATAGCCATCGAACCTAACAAAATCAGCAATGCCGGAACCCAAAGGCGACCCCAAGTCATACCATGAATACCCCCGATTTCCCAGGCAAATATGGTGGATAAGTTTTCGCGGTTCAACAGCATCAAGAATGTCCCCACTGCAGACAAAATAATGCCGACGGCATAGCCCGCGAGGATTAAGGTCAACATTTGGATACGTCCTTTGCCCCGGGCTAGTCCGTACGACAAACCCACAGCAGCGACAGATCCAATAAAAGCACTAGGGCCAACAAGTCCAAGTGCGGGGAAAAAATCTTGGGCCAAGATGGCTCCCAAACCTGCTCCGGCGGATGCCCCTACAATGTAGGGGTCCGCCAAGGGGTTTTTGAGCAGAGCTTGCATTACGGCGCCAGAGATGGCTAAGGCACCGCCCACAAGGGCAGCCGCAGCCACCCGCGGCAAACGGATTTGCCATATGATGACACTGTTAATAGATGCGGTAGGGTGAAATAAAATGGCCACCACTTGCATCAGAGGAATAGGCGTAGGGCCATACAACACCCCAATTATGATGGATGCCACCAAAAATAGAGTGAGTACTCCAAGCCAAGTGGCAAACCCCACCCGCCGCATTTATAAACTCAAGTGCGGATGACAAATCCGCACCAATTCTTCCAAACCCATCACTAGAGCGGGAGACGGTTCATTAACATAGGAAGAATTGGATAGGGCAATGACTTCATGATCTTTTACTGCACGAGTTGCGGTAAACCCTGGCAAAGCTTCTTCTTGAGCCACCGTCGTCGCATCCGGATCCACTATGATAATGTCGGGATTGGCTTTGACGACTTGTTCTGCGGTGACTTCGGGATAGGCTTGCCGAGAAAGCTTATCGACAATATTGGTGGCGCCGGCAAGTTGAATCAGGCTGTTGATAAAAGATGTAGGGCCGGCGGTATAGAGATCGCCTAAGTCATAAAATACGGAGGGACGAGTCTTGGTTTGTGTGGAAACTTTTTGCGAAATGCGAGATATTTGTTGCTGCATTTGCTGTACTTGTGCCTTGGCTTTAGACAAATGCCCAGTCAAGGTGCCGACCAGCAACATGTCATGATAAACTCCTTTAATAGATTGGGGATTTAAGATTACCACAGGAATGTGGAATGCGGCCAATCCGCTAAGTCCTTTGACTCCTGTGGTTGCCAAAACGAGGTCCGGCTTAGTTGCGACAATGGCTTCCTCACTGATGCCGGGGTATGAAGATCCGATGCTGTGAAGACCGGTTAACTCGGCCTTCCACGGTGCCGGCGTATATTGGAAGGATTCTTGGTCGATTCCAACGATATCTTTTTTTAGTCCCAACTGCAGCATAATTTCAGTATTACTGGGCTCTATGGCGACAACCCGTGTCGCAGGCTTATCAATGGTGACCTTTTGTCCGAGATCGTCGACCACAGTAATCGGTTTAGTGGGCGGTGGAGCCGCACTGGCTTGACTGCCGCAGCCAGCAGCAAACAACAGAAGACATGCCGAGGGGATACCCAACATCCAAGAAGCAATACGTGACATAAGTGTTGTCCTTCTCTCACATTGTAATTGAGAGCTACGGACCGGTAGGCATAAAAAGGAGGCGCCACCCGACAACCCGCAGGCTCGCCCGAATTAACGCAGGTAGGTCTCCTGACTCTCGAATCATCGCCTTATGGCACAGCCTTCCAGGAATTCCTGTGGCTTATGCCAGCTCCTCGATAACAGTGGCGGGTGCCGTTCAGGATTTTCACCTGATTCCCTGTTATGCACCTGCGACTCGGATAAGTCCAGTGTAGGGACTAGAGGCGCAAAAGACAAGGGGAAATCTCGCAGCGACCAAAAGCTACGGGCGATGGCATTGTTCCCATGGTTGGCACTAACTAATAGCATCAATATTATTAAAGAGAAGTAACATTACAAAAGTTACTTATGACGGTTGCTTTGCAGGGCATGCTAGCACCTAAGGGGGATCGTCCGGGTGGTGATCGACCCGCCTAAGCATATGGTGGCCATCCATCTTTCCATTCCGGTCCGGGTCAAAACCTTGCCCAAACGCCGTGAACCCGTGGTCATCGGTTTGGACGCCGGTGTGACGGAGGTGTTCGCCGACAGCCGGGGCCATTTCTATGGCGAGGGTTTCGGCCGCGTTCTCGACCGCCTGAGCGCGCAGACCACGACGCAGGGAGCGGAGCGCAATCGCCTCCATGCGGCGGAGAAAACACTGGCCGCCTCTTCCCGATCGAAAGACCGGCAAAAGGCGGATCGCATTCGGCGATTCAACTTGGGACGGGTCAAACTGAATGCCCGTAGAGCCAGGGGTCAAGCCGAGGTCAAGCGTCGGATTTCCGAAGCCCTGCGGGAGGTGCTGCGCTTCCGGCCC
>PXYW01000084.1:0-7950 GCA_003023695.1 Sulfobacillus benefaciens
ATGGCCGAGTAAGACGCCAATAATGAGGGTCAGAGCCGCGAGAATAATCGCCAGCCACGTACTCACGCGAAATTCGAGGCGGTGTTCCAGTTTGTCAAAACGCTGATCCATCTGATCCATGCGCTGATCTATCTTATCCAAACGTTGATCGATGGCCGCAAAGCGGTCGTTCAAACTGCGTTCTTGCGCCGCAAAGCGGTCATCCATGCGCAGGCGTTCATCGTTAAACCGCTGATTCATGTTTTCGTTGAGTTGCTGAATTTGGTTGCTGATCAGCACCCACGGCATATCGATGACCGGAGTGGACTCCGGTGGCGTCTTCTGGATATCGCTCATAGGGGCACTCTGTCCTTTCGGGTTCATCATCGTCTCCCTTCAGTATAGCAGGACTCGTCGGCGCCGGCCAGCCAGCGTGTTGCGCCATTGGACGGTCGACACGGCGAAGGGTTCCATGCGTTTCCCGCGGGCATTGCGATGGCCATATTCCGTGTTGTTCCGGTCTGAGCTAACGCCGATTAATCAGCGATAGCGACGACCCGATGAATATTGTAAATACAGTCGCGACAACAGAGGCCAGGCAGGAACCCGTCATTTTCCGCAATCCAGTCGCACGCGAGAATGGGAAGATGCTCTGCGAGGTGTTCTTGCGGATCTGTGGTATAGGACAAGCAAAATTCGGGGGCCATCATCTAAAGAGTCTCCTTTCGGGTATAGCGTGAACCTCGCCATCGAATAATGCAGGGATGAAAAGGGTAAAAAGGGTGAAGAAAATAAAGAGAAGGATGGTCGGAGTCGAACCGACGGCCTTACGCGCTGGAACCGCTCTGCTGCTGAGCTACATTCGCGAGACACGAATGGTCGGAATTGCACCGACGACCTGATGCGCCTGCGTATGCTCTATCCGCTGAGCTACATCCATCATGTTTAGAAGATCATGCGGCCGGCAGGCCGCGTCGTCGTGACGTTGAGGGAACAGGTGTTGACGTGCTGTGAAGCATGTTACCATTCATCATCATCAATGACTTCGCCGCAGTCGATGAGCTCTTCGGCGCCTATCCCATCGGGCCAACCGCAATAGCACAACGCGAGTCCGCGATGATCATCACAGTGGACGCAGACGTAGGCTGCACAAGACCGGCGATACACATAGTCGTGATCGCCGCGGGCGCACGACGTGGTGTACAAAGGATCTGGCGATTCATGATCGGTCATTTGAAACAGTCCTTTCGAGAAAAAATTTAGGAAGACGAAACGATATCAGGCAAATCAGGCAGACCAGGCAAATCAGGAAACGTCACGGAACGATTAACGCGATCAAAAACAATTGGGGTCCGCGCTTCGAGAGTAAAATCCGCGCCATACAAAAAGTAGTGATAGCGGGCTACCGCAAGAGCCGAGTCGGCCGTAGGGGCTTGCACGGCCACAAGCCTATCCTCTGCGGGAAACCGGAAGGGAAAGCCATCGGGCCGATAGGACCGATGATGCAATCGGACAAAAAACGTGTGATGCGGAGGTTCGATACACGGCGCGGAAATGATAGACGTCAGGCGTTCGCAAGACATGAGACAACATTCCTTTCTCTCACAGTGTCGAAAGGACAAAAGGACTAGCGCGATTCAAAAAGAATTGTCTAACCGCGAAGTTCTTGCAGGGCCAGAATGAGGCTGTCGTCATCCAAATGCGCCCCTTTTGCCAAGGCTTCGGCCACTTGGACAGCGGAAAGTTGTAGCGCGTGATACAGGATAAACGCAACCTGCCCGGCGTCTAAATTCAGACCGTCCATATCATACAGCGCCCAGGCGATTTCAGACGGACTCAAATCGAGTCCTTGGCGCAAAACCCTAGCGACGGACACGATCGGCAAATCCATCCCATTGGGGTCATGCAACGCTTGAGACACGGTGGATGCAGACACAGTGAGTCCGTCATACAACGCTTGGGCCACCGCAGTCGGGGTCAAATTGAGCCCATTTCCAGCGGATAACGCATAAGCCACCTGACGCGCGCTCAAATTGAGTCCGTCCGGATCAGCCAAAACCTGGGCAATCTGGCTCGCGCTGACATGGAGGGTCTTATCCATAGACTGCGCAAGGGATACGATATGGGGATCAATCTCAATGGACATCGTGATAGCGCCTCCCGATCCTAAAAATAGAAATGTGGACAAGAGATTCTACTGCAGAGAAATCTTAGACATCCGAGGCTTCCCGAGATGCCGCCGCCGACGCCCGGCGCCGTGCGGTGCGGCGATAGGGAGCGTGGCGCCCCTTTTGGGCGGGCACCACCCGCGGGCGCGGATCCACGGACCAGTGGCCGCGCGGCAACGACGCGCCGTGCCGGAGTTTATCGGATAGGCGAGAAGAGCAAGGAGGATTCGGACGTTCCTTCCGAGTTTTGCGCATGAGGAGTCCTCCTTTCGCGATAAGAGATCAGGAGCGACGAATGATAGGCCCGTAACGTCTCCCGAAGAAACGTCACGGGCCTGCTGGATGATAGGCACTGCCGATGCCTCATACCGATCCTGTCGTGGTGAAGTGTCTTTGAGTGATACGCGTAGGTGGAAGTAAAACCATGTCAGTAAATGGCAGTGCAGTTCTCTGATAATATGATAATACCGCAGAAATAGAGAAGGATCAACCTCCATGCCATCACTCCTCGGAAAGCATATCAGCCGTCCTAAAGGGGCAGAGACGGGGCAGTAACTGTCACCGAATCGGCAAGCCGCGTCAGGTCGGTGAGGACCGAGCGGCACGATAACACATGCCCATCGGTCAGATATTGGTGAACGGTGACCGTGCAGCGGACCAGATCACCGGGTTCTAGCGAAACCGCAGGAGGGACGAGCACTTCCGCCCAAAAGTGCAACGGGCTGCCCATGCTATCGAGTCCTTGCGATACCCGCCACCAATGCGTATGCGTGGTATTAATAAGGCGCAAAACCAGGGAAATGGAATAGGTATTCAGCAACGTGGTCATGATCGCACCGCAAGGGGGCTAAGAGGAGAATCGGCTGTCGCCGAAGACGCCAGCGGGGCCACATAACGATCCAGCAACAATAAGAGATGATGCGTGGCATAGAGCAAATCTTGCCGGGCTAATACCGGCAGTTGCCCAGGTCGCTCCTGATAATAGGCGTTGGCATCATCGCGCAAAGACTGTGCCCAGGCTTCCAACAACGGGCGCGTTGTGTCCAGCAAAGACGGCAAGACGACCGCGAGGTCCGGTTGCGGCACATCGAAAGACATTAAATCCATGAGGATTCACTCCTTTGGGGGAAATTCTACGGAAAAGGTAGGGCCGGCGGGACGCCGGGCTCATCGGTCATCAAAAGGGGAAGTAAGCAGACGATACCGTAAGGGATCAGACAGTGCAGAGGCTAAACGAGACAATAGCGCGACAGTATCAGGACGTGTGAGGATGGCGGCGCGGCCCTCCTGCACATAGCGACGAATGCTCTCGGCCTGACACACCACCTGACGGGCCGTGTGAAACGCATCATGGAAGGCGTCAAACGTGTGGGCGTACGCCACGAGTTCGGGATGCTGATCCAGGTATTTCACCCACAGCAGATCGTACCACGCGGGTCCCCACGCGAGGGGAAAGGGGATCCCGATGACCGCGAAGTGCGTAGGTTTGCGGCCTTTGGCCTCTCGCAAAGTCTGCGGAATGATGGGGCCAAAGCGTTTGGCCAGCTGATAATGGCGCTCGATACTCTGGCGCTGTCCAAAGACCGCAACCTCGGCAGACAACGCAGAAAATCGGCGATCACTCTGGGAGGAACACTCCAGAATTTTCATACGGATTCGGCCTCCTTTTACGAGGGCGGCGGAAAAGCCGCCCGGACCGTAGGCCTGTCAGAGGAGATCCCATACCACACACCATGACTAGGGCTTGACAGAGAGCTGACGCGACAGTGCTTGCCGGAGCGCCTCTATCTCCTCGGGCAGGAAAAAACGGAGACGGTCGAAACAGTGCGCCGCCCATTGGGCCATGCCTTCCGGTGGATCCGTGCGCAAGACCGGAGCCAAGTCTTCGAAAGCGGAACGTGCGGCAGGATCCAAATCGCAGGCCATGCTGGCTAGTAAGAGCCAGAGGGTGACGAATGCCTGTTGTCCGGGCGTCCACTGGGCCGACGGCTGAGGAAACAGCGCCCGACCCAACGCGGTCAACGTGTTGTCGGATAAGCCCACGCGGCGGCAATCCTGCACGGCGTGACGTAAAGCGTCACGCGAGGGACCTTGGGGAGATGGCATGAAAATCACGCTCCTAGGGGACATTAGTGAACAAAGACAAAGAAGAGACTCATAGCGAGCAACGACAGGATAAAGAACCCCACGACGGGCAGTCCTAGAAAGCCGCGTACGGGATTGCGCGAAGCGGTCCATCCGTGTTCACACATCGCGATCAGATCGCAAGTCCATTGGGGATCGCCGATCGGAGTCTGGGGGGCGGTCATATCCCCGATGCCCGGTCGAAGACGACGCTCCAAGCTATACCACAAAATGTCCGGCTCCGTATCGTGGGACCGGATCCACACGATGGTATCGTCGACGAGTGAGGCCCACGCTAAGAGGCCCTGGGTTTGGGAAATCAAATGCTGTTCTTCCCAGACGAAATCTAGGGGAAACTCTTTGACGGAATTTTTTGGGGCCGTGGCATAGAGCACTAATTGTGCATGATCGCGAGACCACACGAGGCCGATGCGGTCGGCCATGGCGGGCACCTGTTGGCGAAACGATTCCAGCGCATCGAACCAGAGCGCACGCCAGACGGCACGTGAACGACGATGCAGGATCCGTTGCTGACGTGAGGCGTCTTGGGCGGCCTCGCGGACATCATCGTGGTGCATCCGCGCCAGAATGAGGGCATCAGGATCGGTCGGCATCGTCGAATCCCTCCGAATCTTCTGCCTCACCAAAAAGATAGGGCACAATCTCCTCAAGGGAGAGCGCGATAGGTCCAGTGGCCGTGGCGATGATAAACGAGGGGTCCGAAAGCGTAGGTTCGACACGCACACCACACGCTTCGGCCACGGCAAGAATCTGTTCAAGTGAAGGTTTTGCAGGGCACATCCGTCGGCCACGCTCCTTTCATCAGCCGGGCATCCGGCGCTGGGTCTAAGCCAGCGCCGTCAGTTGCTCTAACAACCGTGCCGTGTGATCTGACAGCGCACGCGCCCGCTGATGCAACTGCAGCGCGTCCGCCAACGGCACTTCCCCTTTTTCGAGCTGTTGCGTCAGCGTCGTCAACTCCGCCAACGCCGCTTCAAACGACAACTGCGACACATCCTCGAGAGATCCGATCATGGAGGCCACCTCCTTTCGGCAGAGAAAAAGTCATCAGAAACAGTCCAGGCACAAGCGGACGCGGAAGCGCCCGCCATGCCAGGTTACCGGTGATAGGGGACGGTGCCATCGTGCCAATGCACCTGCACCGTGTCGGCGGCGGTCGCGGCGGTCACCACCTGCCCCGCGGCATTCGTCACATAGGCATAGCCCCGGCCCAAAATGGCCGTCGGATCCAACGCCTGCACCCGCACCGCCATGAGGGCCACCGCCTGACGCCGCCGTTCCACCCACGTCATCCAGGCCCGATCCCAGCGCTCGACCCCGCGTTCCCAACGGAGGCGGTAGCCTTCGGCCAACAGCGCCGGATTGGTAATCAGCGGATGCTGGGCCACCCGTTGCCACCGATCCTGCAATCGCGTCCGATAGGCATGCCAAGCCGTTTGAAATCGGGCGTGCGCTTGCGTGAATTCCTGCTGCAGCGCCGCCAAATCGGGAATCGCCAATTCTGCCGCCGCCGACGGCGTGGGAGCCCGGCGATCCGCGGCCAGGTCTGTCAGGGTCGTGTCAATCTCATGACCCACCGCGGAAATGACCGGCACCGGACTGGCTGCTACCGCGCGGACCACCGCCTCGGCGTTAAACGCCTGCAAATCTTCCGTGGCGCCGCCGCCCCGGCCGATGATGACCACTGCGTGCCGTGCGGGATCGACGTGGGCTAACGCCTGCACCAACGCATCGACCGCTTGCGTGCCTTGCACCACGGCAGGAATCAAGTCCAAGCGAATGCCGGGGCACCGCCGCCCGGCCACGGCTTCAATGTCTCGGCGGGCCGCGCCGCTTTCAGCGGTAATCACGGCCACGCCGTGCGGAATGCGGGGCCAAGATCGCTTGGGGTGGTCAAAGACGCCTTCGGCCTTCAGTTGGCGGTATAACGCTTCCAAGGCCAGTCGCTGCGCTCCGGCCCCCAGGGCTTCCACGGTTTCCGCGTACAGTTGCGTTTGCCCATCGCGTTCGTACACCCCGAGACGGCCACGCATTGCAACGGTCATCCCGTCTTTCAGGGGAAACGCCAGCCGCACAGCGGAGCCTTTAAAGAGCACCCCGCGCAATTGGGCTGTCTCGTCTTTAAGAGCAAAGTACCAATGCCCGCTCGGGTGATGTTTCACCCCGGTCAGTTCCCCCTGCACCCACACCGTGCGAAAGGCGGGTTCCACCGTCGCTTTGATCTGGCCGACCAGGACACTCACCGAAACGGGTTCGGCCACCGAAACAGAAGTCATGATCAATGCACCTCCGAGGTCTTGTGATCAGCAGACGCAGGCGCTGTCATGCCGCGATCGGGAGCGGCGCCGGACGGCGCGGCCAGCACCGCAACCCGGGCAGGGGTTGCGCGGTGATGGCGCACCCACGTCGGTTGCGTGTGGTGTTGGCCGTCCAAAATCCAATCGAACACCCAATCTAACGGACTAGAAACAAGTGGCGCCTCATGGACGCGGGGATTACGCATCGGAGACCTCCGGCAATCCATCGCCCTGGAGAGCTGTTAAGACGCTCGCGGCGAACAGCGAAAAAATTGCCAGGCCTTCTTCGGGCCCAAAATGTTTGCGCAAGGTGTCCCCGAATCCGTCTCCGAGGGCAATCAAATCGTCGGTATTCACAATCTGGAAGGCCGTCGCCGAACGCACGACAAGCTCTTCGGGGACGCGGCGAATGCCAAAAGCAATAAAGGACCGGGCTTCGGATAACGTGTCCGATCCGGTCATGATCGCGTCAAATAACGTGGATGACATGACGCACCTCCTGGGCAGAATGTTTTGTAGGGTCAGGTGCGGTCTCTAAGGAGCCGGGATTGTCCACCCAGGCGCGAGGGATCAAGATCCGCTGCCCGAGACGACGACACGGCACCTCACCGGACACCACCCCGTTGTAGATCAGAAATTCGCTCACTCCGAGCACGCGCGCCGCCTGCCGCGGGGATAAGAACCGTGCTTCGGGATCGATGGGCTTGCCTTGGCGTGCCATTACGCCTGCACCTCCAAGGATGCGGTGGCGCCGGCGTTCAGCACCTGATCCAGCCAGGTCTTGGGAATGCGCAGCGCGACCCCGATTTTGATCGTGGGAATTTCTTGGCGACTAATCGCGCGATACAGCGTGACTTTAGAAAATCCGGTGAGTTCGGCAATTTCTTGCACCGTGAAAAATTGGCGTTCCATAGGGCATCCTCCTTGAGGGAAAGAGTAAGAGACAGCCAAAAGACAGCAACATTACAACACCGACCAAAATGCCACCCACAGCATCAAGATCAGCCACACGCCGGCCATGCCGATGGCCACCCCGATCAGCAGCAGGAGCACACCCAGCGGAGAGGCCCAGCGCAGTCGCCAGGCCCGTCGTGAGCGCCCGGTCATTCCGGGTCGTGGATCCAGACGTGGAGCAGCACGGGCGCCTGGGGGTCAAAAGAATCAGGAGGCAACGTCATCGCCCGGCGGCGCCGGGTTTGCCGGGGGTGAGCCGACGGGGACTGAGAGCGCGGGGTAGACCGCGAGGTATAAATATCGCGCGTATCCGATAAGGAATACATATCATCATCCTTTCAGTGAGAGAATGAGAGGTCAGGACATCCAGAAGTGACGAAACGGCCACGCAACGAGCCGCCCGCAGC
>PXYW01000084.1:7962-8550 GCA_003023695.1 Sulfobacillus benefaciens
CACGCCGATGCACCCGCCATTGGACGGATGACGGCGCGAAGGCCACCCCCTGCGCGGCCTGCCTGCCCGACAAACTCCGCAGAAACACCCAGACTCTTTGCAGCACAGCACAGCCTCCTTGACAACACAGAATCGGTGGGCTACACTGCATCCAAGTAAAGTTGGTGAATGATCACTTGGACGCGCCGCTAAGGTTGCGGTGAACAGCCTTGACGGATCACCCACGCCAATAAAAAAACCCCCGCCGGAGGGCGGGGGTTTGTGTTTGCGGATCAGGAAGTCAAAAAGTCAGGAAAGGCTGGCTAAGCACTCGGCCATCAAGGACGCCACCGCCGCAGGCGACGCATCCCCCTGTACGGTCATGTCGCGCCCGATGTATTTGTACCACCAGACCCGGAGCCCCGAAGGCTTGTGCCAAAAATTGGGCGCGCCTTTTTCCGGCACGGCCCCATGGTGCGCAAAAATGCCCGTGCCTACACAGTAATCACACACGGGATCGTGGCGATAGCCGGAACGGGATTCGACCGTCGACTCAAAGAGAGCTTCCCATTGATCATAGGGCATAAACCGATCAGGTTGGTGCGCTTC
>PXYW01000085.1 GCA_003023695.1 Sulfobacillus benefaciens
CGACAAACCCGCCTCCGGTAAAGGCCAAGCCCAAAGGTGGGTGACACTAACGGGCTTGGGCGTTGCCTAAGCATTTAAGGGTCTCGTCTCCAGGTTTCCAACATGCCTGCAATCCCTTCGGCCACTTGGCGTTCCCAATCTTCTGTAATGCGTTGAAATGTTTTGTTTAAATGTTGCCGTAGTTGCGACACCTGCTCAGCGCTTAAGTTAGAGTGAGCAGGTGCCGCCATGTGGCTTTGGAGGTGTGTGAGGCGTTCCAACAATTTCAGCCGTGGGCCATCAACCTTGTTAAACAAGGTCAGACCCGTGGTTAAAGCCAACGAGATAATTTCCGGCCAATCGGATTCGGGATGTCGGCTGATAATTTCCAAGGCGGTGTTGTCAAGGAGCAATCCTTGAATCGATATTTCATGATGGAGCGGATCTGCTTTAGTTAGTTTGATACGCGGTTGGGTTCCCATAACCTACCTCACTTGTCCGGTCCGCGTGCCTTGTGATTTTCCGCGGTTCCATAAATGCTGCAAACGATGGGCTACCACAGGCAGTTTTTGTTGACGGTAAGTCAAAAAGTCAAAAATGGCTTTCTTGCGCCGTGTCGACAGTGACCATTCCTTCGGTACTGTGTCGAGTACTTCCCAGAGCACCTTTGGCTGAATGGAACAGATACGCTCTGTTGCTGCTGTAAAATCAAACCAGGCGGGTGATTCCATGGCAATGATTGATAGAGGTTTCGCGATGGGAAAGTCGTCGCGATGATAACGCAAATCGTCGACCTGCCACCACGGGCCATTGGGAAACAGATAACCGTGATCGGTGAGGAAAAATTGATACGTTTCGCCATGTGGCAACTGCATCACATGGGAAAACTTAACGTCTTGATTGTAAAGCCAGGTTTCCAGCAAGGCTCCCGCTGTCAAGTCCGAAATGTTGCTTAAGGAGGCTATGCGCGCGCGAGAAAGCGGTTGGGCTTGGTCCAAGAATACAGTGCCAAACTGCAAGCCGGCTCGCCACCGATATTGTGATAGATATGGCACCCGTGGCGCATGGTGATAGGGAATATGTACCAACACCACATCAGGAACTGGTACGCCGGCTAAGTGTCCAAGAAGGGTACCTATAAGGTCACTGGCCAAGCTGCGTGTAGTCTGCGGGTTATGCTGAAATTTAACAAGGGCAACAACGCCATTATCGAGTTGCAACAGTAAGGGGTGGGATCCCCCTGATCCTGCCCGGCGGACAAAGGCACTGGCTTCCCTAACGGGAATTTTGATAGTGTGAACCATGGCGCAATCTCCTTCAACCCAATTTCACGTTGCTATGTCGGTAAAGCCGCGAATCTATATCTCCGTCACAGGGGTCTCTTTGATCTCCGAACATATTCCTAACGAATTTCGCATAAGGATGCTGACAGGAAAGGAATGGTGTGCATGACCAATAAAGGATCGGGGGCCCCAACCAAGGCCTCCTCTGGGAGCCTCGAGGAAGCACACACTCCGTTACAAGCCCGGTGGGGATCGCGCCCGGAACCTTCGGAAGAAGAAACACCGCTTCGCGCCGAAGAGCCAATAGCGGCTGAAGAGGTGATACAGTCCGAATCCCAGGGTACGTCTTCCGTGTCATCTTCCACTGGGGGGGAAGATGCGCCGGGGCATGAGCGTATACCTCTAAACCCCGAATCTTTAATCCGTCCCGGTATGGTTGATGACTTGCGTCAATTAGCCAACTCGTTATTGGCCGTGGCACGGGCCCTGGAAGAGTTGGATGCGGTACTGCATCGTACCCATACGGCAACCGGGCCCGAGTCATCCTCCCCGACCATACCTACTAAATTATCTGATGTGGTCAACCGCACCAAGGCGCGCCCTGATCTCCAAGAAATGCTGCGTCAATATTTGTTTCGCTAATTTATGCGTTTGGCATGGGGCGGGCCCACGTGGGCCTCGCCCGTCTATTAGGAATCCCTGCGAACCTTACGAGTGGGACCGGCTTAGCCCTCCTAACAGGGGCAATATCCGGTCAAAAAATGGCACTCGGTCAATGCCGACAATATTCGAAATAGGAATCGCGACCCGGTCCCGCAGTCCCAATGTCACTCCAGAGGATGCGACATCATGCAACACAATGAAGTCAGTTTCTACTTGCCGCAACACCCCAACTAATGTGAGCCCGTTGTCAACTGCATCCGCGACACTTACTCGGACGTAATCGCCCACTAGAGAACTGAGGTAGGCCGCAAAACTAGTGGGGAAGTTAGAGCCGTCGTCGGAACTGCCGGATCCAGAGGACTCTTGATCTCCCAACAATAACAGCAATGGTAGCAAATCGCGGCGTTGCCCGCCCAAAAGCAATAACGGCAGCAGATCTTCTAACGATGTATTCACCGAAATACCTCCTCAATGGCATAAACGACGAAATGCGATGGATTATGGGGCTGCTTCACCATATGCTCAGAGGGTTTCAAGAGTTCCAATCGAGGTGAGGACTCACTGCGATGGGAATTATATCCTGAGACAGACCTAAATTGACTCAAAGAGTTTCATATTGGGTGGCATAGGCGGATCGTCAAAAAGATAGCGTGATGGGTGAGTGTGCTTCAAATGGATGGAGTAAAGGGTCAGGTTCGCCCTGACCCCTTCAGAACTCTCTGGTTGACCGGATTTGCCGCCCCTTATCGTCAATAGGATCGGGAGCGGGAACTTCGGCAACGATCATTGCCCAGCAGCAACAACAGCAGCAACAGGTTAATGGGAGGCCGACGGCGGCAAGAGGAATGATGGTGATGCGAGTGATGATCCATATCTGAACCCTCCTAAGGTAAGACGTGTACGGTTCGGCATAACCTATGCAACCAATACCAGTATTGTCACAAAATGCTAGCTCTTAGATACGCGAATCATTGGAACCATGGTTGAACTCGAGGTGGAATGGTTGCTGTATGACGAGCATCGTCGCCGCTGCTCCAATAACAGTAAAAGAAGCAAAAGATTTAGGGGCCGACGGTGGCGCCTTCGATGATGGTGCGAATGACTCATGGAAGATGGTACACCTCCTAAAGCGATAAATGTGGGGTTTCACCGCATCATATTCAAAGGTTCCCTCGGATGACACATTGTGTCAGGGGAAACATTTTTTGGGTATGGTTTCAGGGGAAAGCCGAATATCCCCCCTAGGAGATAGATGGCCTTCACTTTGTATGTTGACCATTGCAGGAAGTGGCCCAGAGAATGGAATGGTTTCCAGGTATCCAAATGATGAGATAACAAAATGTAGATTTCTTTACTCAATCGAGATAAAGTCTTCACTCCAGTGCTACCGTCACTGCTTATGATGCTTAATTTTGGATATCCGCATTTGGTGATTGAAATCCTCCTGTCGCTTTAACATCGCTGCAATGGTGTGCCTGTTAAAAAGATGACCTCGGAGCCGCGGGGGCAGTGACTAGGATCGTGTTGAGCCGAACATCGTTCTTCTCCGCTAGTGGCGTTCTATCACTCCTGATGGGGAGCGCGTGGTTTGGTCGTCCCGATTTCAGCGAGACGTGGGGTTAATCGCCTCACCAGCCCATATCAACCCCGTAGTATGGCGATGTCTTCGACGTCCATTCCTAACCGATCCCCGCTTTTGTAATTTGCGGCCGGCGTTGGAACTGCGCTGGAAAACGACAACGGCCCTTTCCCGAATTAAGGTCTTCCCGGATCCCGGTGGGCGTTGTGTTATAGGTGGCGCTGAAGTGGGGCAACATGTTGGCAAATTGCGCGTGGTCCGCGGTAACCACGCCAGTCACCGCGGCCGCGCCTCGTTGGCGCAACCTCACCTGATCGGGACCGTGAACCGCGGGCCGAAATAGTCGAACCAATTTTGTTGAGGAAATCCCTTGGTGAGTGCAGTCAATCTGGCTGAGATAGTATCCAAACAAAGGGATGGCGGGATGCCCGAGCCGGTCATCAAAGATGTCCTGGCTGAACTTTCACTGACCATCGTTCTCTTTGATGCTGACAGCGCCTTTGCCATCGGGTTGTTAATTGCGTTGACTAAGAGCTTAGGACTTTCGTTGGGGGACCGGGCTTGTCTAAGTCTTGGTATCACTCGCCATCTACCCGTTTTGACCACGGACAGGGTTTGGGAGCGACTGTCCTTGCCGGTGGAGATCCGTGCAATCCGGCCTTGAACTTATCACAGTGGCGGCTGTCCTCATGGCCCCTCAACGATCCTCTCCGCAAAATTGCCCGCCATGCCTGGGGAAATCCTAGGGTGTTGGTCACTTTTGGTGATAGAAAAGTAGGGTCTTCCCCTAGTGGTATCAGGGGTGGGTCATAACACTTATCCCACTTGTTGGTCATCCCTCACCATGATGCTGTTGAGCAGATAACGCCCAGAACCTCGGACGCAACAAGGTGGGTGACGTGCTCCTATCAAAAGACGTGGGGGTGCCCACGAGCGAGCTTTGCTGTGATGATGGAACAGGTGGTGCGTATGACGTAACGCCCCATTTAGCCCCTAAGCGATAGTAGACACGCAACCGAGAAACTAGGCGGCAGGACAATATCGGGATCGTCCTGACGAAAGGGAATGGACACCATGGGAGACACGAAAACGACTGCCCCGGAATTGAAAACGCAATGTATTCAGGATGCACTCGACAATCCCCGCAGGCCTTTGCGCTTATAGATTCCCCCGCGCTTGCCGTGCATAGGAAGGTCCTTGGCCAGTTATCCTTGTGGCCGAATCGTTGTAGTCGGGTGCGGCTGCAGTGAAGATATGCGGCCGGTGCTTCCTTTGCTACCGCATGAATGTGGTTATTGTGCTTCGTCTCCTGGAACGCGGTCACGGTATAGGATGCTGGGCGGCTCCGGATCAATCACAGATTACGTTATAACTCTAGGGCAACATCTCTCACAAATCACTGATAGAATACGATTTGATTGCAGCTGACTTAAGTGCCAAATCAACCACACATCGCAGGTATCCTTAATTTTCAACTATAATGGAAGGGGCGACAGTTGGTTGGACAATACGAAGGGGAACGGGGATGCCGATGGCTTTATTGGAGATATTAGTGGCAATTTCTTTGTTATTTAATGTAATCGTGATGATTCTTCTGTTGACGCGTAATTTCGCAAAAAATATTCCCGATTTAATTAACCAGCAGATTGGCACCTTGGAAAAAAATCAACAGCGAATAGAACAAACGGTCCGCGCAGAAATGACTGCAGGACGCAGTGAGTCCAACCTTTCCGCCAAATTGACCCGTGAAGAAGTGGGCGTTGCATTTAAAAATTTGTCCGACTCGTTGCTCGCGAGCCTCGTCGATAAGGCCAGGGAACAGCAATCGACATTGGCGGCAATACAGCAATTTTTAGGGAGCAATTTGACGGAAATTGCGAATGCCGACAAGAATCGATTTGAAGCTTTCGCTAATGAAACTGGCAATATGCTGCATTCGCACTACAAAAACACAATACAAGTTATTGGGGAAATGGCGGCTCAGCATAAAGGTCTTTTGGACACCTTTTCCCGGCAGTTGACAGAGCTTACCCAGATGAATGAACACAAACTCGAGCAAATGCGCACCACAGTGGAACAGAAACTGGCCTCGCTTCAAGAAGACAACAGCAACAAATTAGAACAAATGCGGGCAACAGTGGATGAAAAACTCAACCAAACTTTGGAAAAACGGCTAGGCGAATCGTTTAAGATGGTGAGTGAACGATTGGAACAGGTACATAAAGGGCTGGGAGAAATGCAGTCGTTGGCCTCCGGTGTCGGCGACTTGAAAAAAGTCCTGACCAATGTGAAAACTCGAGGGACTTTGGGGGAAATTCAACTCGATAACATTTTGGAGCAAACTTTAAGCCCTGAACAGTATCAGCGCAATGTCTCGGTTCGCCAGGGATCTTCGGAACGCGTGGATTTTGCGGTTGTGTTACCAGGCAAAGACGATGACGCGCAACAGGTATGGTTGCCAATTGACTCTAAATTCCCCATGGAAGATTACCAAAAATTACTTGAGGCGCAGGAAATGGGCGATAGTGGCACTGCGGCTGAGGCGGCTAAAATGTTAGAAAATCGCGTGAGAGGCGAAGCCAAGAGTATTCAGGACAAATATCTCAACCCACCCCACACTACTGATTTTGCCATCATGTTTCTCCCGGTCGAGGGACTTTTTGCTGAAGTGTTACGCCGTACCGGGCTTTGGGAAACTTTACAGCGGGATTACCATGTGATTGTCACGGGACCTACCACCATAACCGCACTTCTCAATAGCTTGCAAATGGGCTTTCGCACCCTGGCGATTCAAAAGCGGTCTAGTGAAGTCTGGTCTCTTTTGGGTACTGTCAAAACCGAGTTTGTCAAGTTCGGTGAAGTGCTTGACAAAACGCAAAAGAAATTACAAGAAGCTAGCAATACCATTGATTCCGCCCGTACTCGGTCTCGCGCCATCGAACGCAAATTGCGGACGGTTGAAGCCATTCCTGCGTCTGAACCGTCACAATTAGCGGGCGAGATGGATGCGGTGGTTTCCGAATAAGGCCATTAGTGCAGGTTAAAGGGCATTGCTATCTTGATTGACCCGGGCGACATCCGGTTTCGGTTGGCTTGGTGGACGCAACAAAGGTAAAGCAATTACCAGAGCTAAGGCATAAAATCCAACGAATACCAAGAACCCTACGTCGGTTGAACGAATCAAGGCTCCCTTCATCGACGGATCTAAAATACCCGATGTCCCCAAGAAGACTTGGGATGCAGTAACTGGGGGCAGGCTAGCCTCAGCGATTACCAGGGCCAATGTCAACGAGAGCGCCATACCAACATTACGAAACGTATAAAACATCCCCGATGCTGTACCGGCTTCCGTACGGGGTGCGGAAGCCATTACAGCTTTGACCAGAGAAGGCCATGCGATACCGTTGGCGGCAGACATCATGAGAAGGGGAAGAATAACGGCTCTTGCCGAAAACTGGGGCCCCAAATGGCCGAGCCAAAAGCCACCGACACCTAGAAACAAAACCCCCAAAATTACGGGTCGTGCCGGACCAAAACGGTCTGCTAAGATTCCGCCCACCGGACCCATCACTAACTGTGGCGCTGATAGTGGTACCAGCATGAGCCCAGCATTTAACGGGCTCAAGTGGACTGCTCCTTGAAGATAGATGGTCAGGAGAAAGGTGGTGGCAAAGAACCCAATGGAATAGCTGACAGTGACGCCGAGTCCTGACCGATAGTGATGGTGTTTGAGTAAATCCAAATTGAACATCGGTGCCAATGCATGCTGCTCCGCACGAATAAAGCCCCAAAACAGCGCGACTGTGGCAATTAGCAGCGCAATGATGCGCCAGGAGAGCCAACCCCATGCTTGCCCCATGGATAAACTCACAAGAAGCGTCACCAGTGCCAAAGCAAACGTAATCATGCCGTACCAATCTGTGGCAACGCTAGCGGATTTTTGGGTGTCAGACAAAATAAACCAAGCGCTGACTACACCAAGCAGCGCGAAAGGGATAGTGACAAAAAATATGGAGCGCCAGCCTAAAGTGCTGACCAATATTCCTCCAGCCACGGGGCCAACAATGGATCCCATCACCCAAGAGGTCGAGTTGATACCCAAGGCGCGTCCCAATTCCGCTTGGGGGAACGCACGAACGATGATTGGAGTGGCCGTAGCTAAGGCCAGCGCGGCCCCCGCTCCTTGAACCAATCGGAAGGCAATTAAGAAGGTGCCTGACGGCGCAATGCCACAAAGAAAAGTGGCGACAGTAAATACCATTAGACCGGCCATAAATATTTTTTTGGATCCGATGACATCAGACCAGCGGCCCGCTGGCAAGAGAAACACGGTGCTAGTAATGATATAAGACGTTAGTGCCCAAAGTCCCACGGTAATCGTGGTATGAAGGCCAGAAACCATTCGCGGCAGACCCACCACAACAATGGTTCC
>PXYW01000086.1:0-2164 GCA_003023695.1 Sulfobacillus benefaciens
TTTCGCGAATAACCCAAGCGGTGCAATATTTCTGCCATGCGCATGGCTACTGTCGTTTTCCCGGTTCCAGGATTTCCAGTAAAAGACATGTGCAAGGATGGGGGTTCCGCCGACAAATTTAATCGCCGCCGCAATTGATCAACCAATAGTAGCGCAGCGATTTCCCGAATTCGGGTTTTTACCGGATACAGGCCCACCAAATCTTGATCCAATTGAGCAAGTATCTCTAAAACATGAGATTCTTTGAGTGCTTGATCAAAGTCTACCGTTTCTTCAACAGGGTATTGTTTGTCTGTCATTGGTCACGCCCCATCGTCTCAATTGGAATTGGGTCATCGGTTATGGCCGTTGTGCAGCGTTCTCAATCGCTTCACGCATTTGCTTAATTGTGATCTGGCGGTCGGACGCACCAAAAATGGCACTGCCCGCTACAAATACGTTGGCACCGGCCTCGCTCATGACCCCCGCGGTTGTTACGTTAATACCACCGTCCACCTCAATCAGTACATCCGCATGACCGGTCGCATCGAGCCATTCCCGAAGACGCTGAACTTTGGCTACTGTGGCCGGAATAAATTTTTGTCCACCAAACCCGGGATTAACCGTCATTACCAAAATAAAGTCTAAATCGTCCACGACATATTCCAGCACATCGAGCGGTGTTGAGGGGTTCAAGGCCACTCCTGCCCTTACATTAGCTTCGCGGATGATCTGTAAGGTCCTATGAATATGCGAAGTCGCTTCAGCGTGAAACGATATGCTGCCCGCCCCGGCCTTGGCAAAGGCTGGAATGTAGGCTTCCGGCGACACAATCATCAAGTGCACGTCCAATGGACTAGAGGTAACCGATTTTAGCCATTCGACGACAATTGGCCCCATGGTAATGTTCGGCACAAATTGGCCGTCCATTACATCTACGTGAATCCAATCAGCGCCATAGGCGGCTACTTCTGCCACCTCGTCGCCCAATTTAGCAAAATTCGCGGATAAGATAGAAGGTGCAATTAACCGCAAGGATTCCATTGCCACACCTGTTTAGAGACACCGTTATTCGCTAGCTTGCCTCCAAACATCTCCTTTCCTCAAAGTTAGCGTGCCATCTTAGAGTTGCTCAATCATCAACTCTTCGCGACGAAAACTGTGGTCCAAAAACGCAATCATGCTAGCCACTAGTATACGCGATACGCTCACCGGATCATAATGCAGGGCATCAAGGTGGCTTTTCACTTCATCTCCTAGCAAATGGCGGTCCGATACCATCTCGACTAAGGAATGCAGTGCAGACTGCTGGGTAGACCCCGACAAAGTTGCGATTTCCATTTCTTCCCCGACAATGGTGCCATGGTGATGATCCGCCTTAATCAGACCCAATTGCCCACCCAGGGCCAACCATTTAACTAGGCGCCGTTTGTTTCGACGCAGCCTTTCGGCGAATAACACGCGTACCGGTTCGGGATTCTCCACCGAAGGCACGGTTTCGTGGTCTGGCATATAGTGAATCACAATATCAGCAAACGCCTTTTGGGGTTCAATAAAACGTTCCACATCAGGCCGCCGTCTCTCAATTTCGGCCAAAACCTCGTCAGGAGTATACCCTCGAGCCCCTGAATCCCGCCGGATTTTCCATTGCACCCGTAAATCGTCATGAGTGTCAAAATATATGCTCAAGTCCAAAGCTTCCCGGAGGCGTGTTAAATACAGGGTGTGCAAGCCCTCCAAGATAATAAAGTCACGTGGCCGCACCTCTTCCGGAGCACCAAACATTCCTGTAGTATGGTCGTAAGTCGGCTTAACAATCGCACGGCCATTGCGCAGTGCCCAGACATGGTCGACCAATAAACCAAGATTATTCGCCTTCCAGGGATTCAGTGCAGTGACCCCAATCATATTACGTTCATTGCGATCCAACGAGTGATAATCGTCCAAGGAAATTACCGACACCCGCTCGGGTCCCAATATATCCCGTAATGCTTCGGCATAGGTGGACTTTCCCGCACCACTATCTCCCGAAATTCCGACCATCGTCACCCGACGCCTTGTCACCATCTCGACCATCCTTTCTCTACTTTGATCCTCATTTCACAATCTCAGAAAATGGATTATTTCATGAGAGAACCCGATGTTCCTCTCACTTGACCAGGTGCTGGAATTCGTTACGGGAGTA
>PXYW01000086.1:2280-6719 GCA_003023695.1 Sulfobacillus benefaciens
TTTCAGTACATTTTTCGCTGAAATGTCTAAATCGAGAGGTGAATAGTCGGATTTCTGCTATGATTCGCTTTCCACACGATAGTGGTCGCGCATTAATTTTTCAGCACGGATGGCCCGGACTGCTCTTAAAAAGCTTGGATTGGTTGGAAAATCAGCGATATCGGACTTAAGGGACCTCCATGCTCCCGGCATCCAGTCGTCAACCAAGTCTGTTTGGCGAAGCTCCTCACATTCGATCGAACGTCCGTACCACAATAGCCACTTTGTGCGTCGCGGCCCCAGCACCAACTGCAATGTCTTTTGCATCGAGTGGGGAGGTACAACCCCCATTCGGATCATCGGAAGTCCGACAGTAATTGGCATCCTGGCCTGCCGCCAGTCAGTGGCAAGAGCCAGTGCCAGTCCCCCGCCCCACACCGCACCGGTCAACCGTGCCAGGGTCAGATGCGGATGATCGAGAATCTGATTTAAAGCCGTCTCCATGACCGCCAATGCATCCTGCCGTTGATGAACATTTAATGTTTTCCATTCCTTGAGGTCGAATCCTGCACAAAAATGATCTCCTTCTCCTCGCAAGACCAACGGCAACATCGGATCAACCTGGCGCACGGTCTCCGCTAAAGTATGCCACCCCTCCGTGTCTAATGCATTACGCCCTTGGGGATAGTTTAATATCACTTCTGTGTAATCAAGGTGCCGGGCGCTGTCAATCCGCATATCTCATCCTCCATGGAAAACCTGTCTATTTGGATGATTATACTGCGGATCTTATACGGAGTGGTCTTATGATACCCAAACCCAGGGGATGAACCAGGTCAAGATATTTTCACTCCTTATTTCGCACCCGCCGACGGGGATCAATATAAAAGGCCAAAATTCCGTCAGCGATCCCTACCACCAGGCCGACGGCCACGGCGCTGGCCCCGCTCCACAGATATCCGTAATGGTAGACTGGCATATTAGGCGCATAAAAAAATGAGAAATAGACACTGCAGACCCCACCCGCCGCGATAAAGCCAATTAACCCCCTTCCATACGCGGACAGGTACCCACCAAACACCTCATCACCCAAATAGCCAATTACGCCAATCAATACTGCAACAATCGCCATCCCCCCGTAGGTGATAGGGGGAAAGACCCGAAGCGAATCTTTCAAAGCCCAAATGACAAGAAAGGATACAATAGTACGAGTAATCGCTCCTCTCCAGTTCACCGTCGGTCAACTCCTTACAAAAATTTAGTTGGCACCCATGGTCGCATTGAAGTCAAACTGTTCCCGAAGTGTCATCTTAAATATGACTGAAATCGGAAAAAACTATACATCGATGCCGGAACTGGTATAGCCATGTCAGACCAGGGCATGATAAAACCCAACATGGTTAAAGGCAGGGAGGAAATTCTCATGACCAATGGCACTAAACTGGTTGGGGGCCTAGTAGGAGCCACGCTATGGCTTGCAGGATGTGGCAGCATGGCAATCCAACCCACACACCATAAATCAGCTAACGAAATCGTCACCGTTAACAACACCAAAAATCCCTTGCTATCCAAGCAACCCAACCACGCCAAAAACAAGAAGGTTACAAGTGCCACCAAAATTGCTGTGGACACTAAAGCCATTGCCCGAGGCCAAACGCTGTTTAGTCAGAAGTGTGCAGTGTGCCATGGAGTCAATGGTGTCGGCACCCAAACGGCTCCACGGTTGGCAGCACCCAGCGGGGTCGCCAGCAGTTACCAAACGGAAGCCAGTCTCCGTACCTTCATCCTGGAACAAATGCCAGCGAACGCACCGGGTTCTCTAACCCATCAACAGGCAAGGGACGTGACCGCATATGTTTGGCACATTGCAGAAAGCAAGTAGAGCTACCGATGGCACAAAAAACATCCTTGGTAATCTGATCCGTCAATGGACTGTAATATTTCATTGACCTGCGCTTGGACTACGCAGTGACCTAAGACGTCGGGCATGATGCCACACTGATACCCCCTCAAAACACCCCCGAAGGTAGCAACCCTGCCCACTACCTGGAGCAGGCGGTAGCATTCGGCAAACGGAAAACTGCCGGAATGCTCGACAGGCCGTGGTACGCAAAAAAGAACACTAATAGCTGCTCCGGAATTCAGAGCACCCGTTTTTGTGCCAATCATGGAAAACAAATCTCGCCGTCGTGCTTATCTTATCTGAGTCCACGATTGCTCAGTAGGGTAGGCAGCCACTGCGTCGCAGTCGTCCGAAATGGTGAGCGCAATTGAGGACAGAATTACAGTCCTTGCACAATGTCGCCTTGGGAAAACCGTTAATCACTTCATAGGCGCAGAGTGCCAACAATATCTGCAATATAGTCAAAATAATCACCCGGCGATGAGGAAAAGTTCGGTCTTCAGTGACCCATGGCGCATCACTGCCGTCTGAAAATCCAAAAATGAGCTGACATCGAAGACGAGAATGCGTGACCGTAGAATTGTGGCAACGCTAAGCCGTCGCGTTTGCGACGGGCTCAGGTTCGTGTAATACCTGGTGTTCCTTTTAATGAGGTTTCTTTTTGCTATCTGGCTTTGTGTTTCGAGTATAAGGAGGACGATCATAATCCTTGTCCACACTCATGGCAATCTTACGGAACGCCATGAGCAAGACGCTCATCACAACAATTTGAAAAATCCACCAAAACGGATCCCACCAGTGAGGTAACCCTGGACTGTTAGGAATTTCAATCGGTAAATGTGGAAAAAAACCACCCATTTTGACTCCTCCTTCATCATTAAATCCAATACAGCAGCAAATAGGTAATCAAATTGGTTAATAGACCAAAGGTCCAAAGATACATCGCAGCCTCGGCATCCCAATAATTTTTCGAGGTAAACGACACTTTTTGAGCGCGTATACTAATGGCAAATAGGACAAACAGAGCAACTAAGGTGTAAAACCCGGTAACTCCGGTCAGGGTATAAAACACTTCGCCATAGCGGGTTCCAGGAGGTACAAAACGAGTGCCCCATTGATAGCCCAACACCACCAGGCTAGCCAACCCCAGCAATAGAGCTTGACGGAACTTGGTAACCAAATCCAACAGTCGATCATGCCGGATAGCGGCCAATCCTTGCCGTGCAAGCCACCAACTTACAATAACCAACAGAACCTGCACTGCCCCCAGCCATTGATTAACTCGGGGACTGATATAAAAACTGTCAAACAGATACTCCACCGAATAAATGACCGTAAACGGCACCGCTTGGGTCACAAGGAACAACACAAAGCCAAACCGATATGCTCGTAATTCTCGTTCCTCTAACATGGTCTGTACTTCCACGGTGTGTACCTCCTATTCCGCCGGATGAATGACCCCGGGCAATTTCTCGACGTCGTAGCGATAAAAACTTCCTGTGACCTCAACCTCTCCTTCAAAGTTGTCACGCGGTGGCGGCGACGAGGTGAGCCATTCCAGAGTGCGGGAATGCCATGGATTTTCAGGTGCCTTAGGCCCTTTAGTCCAAGCCCACACAATATGAATGACGTGGCCAACAAAGCCCGCGCCTAACAAAAAGGCAAATAGCGAAACTTCATAATTCATCGGCTGCAAATAGGGCGGGTAAGCGGGTACCCAGCGATTCATTCCGTGTAGTCCTAGCAAAAACATCTGGCTAAAGGCTCCATTAAAGCCGATAAACACCACAATGGCCAGAAATTTTCCCCAAAATTCGCTATACATCCGGCCCGACATTTTAGGCAGCCAATAGTAGGTTGCAGCCATCCAGGTAAACACCATGCCCCCGATAATGGTGTAATGAAAATGCGCTACCACAAAAAAGGTGTTGTGAACCTGCAGGTTCACTGGGGGGTCCGCCAAAAACACGCCGGTAAGTCCACCAATAAGGAAATTAAATAGCGACATAATCACCAACAAACCCGGTGTATACAGTCGCATTCGTGATTTCCACATGGTGCCAATGGCGGCCATAAAGGAAAATCCGGTGGGAATGGAAATCATTTCGGTAAAGAACGAAAAGGGAAAAATTTCGCTATTCCGCATGTTGGTAAACATGTGGTGAGCCCACACCAACCCACTAAGCATCATAACGAAGATCAAACCAATAATCGCCCATGACCGAGCAAACAATGTTTTTTGCGCCATCACCGGAATAATCTCGTTCCACAATGAAATCGCGGGCACAACAATGATATACACCTCTGGATGGCCGAAGAGCCAAAACAAACTGACATAGCCCAAAGGACTGCCAAGAGAGTCAAAAAAATTGAAGGGGATCAATTTGTCGAGTAACCCTAAAATAAAGGTCATTTGAATTTCCGGCAGCCAGATCAGATTTAGCAACGACACCGTCACAATGCCCCAGACAAAGAGGGGAAGCCGCGCCCAAGTCACGCCTGATGCTCGATGGAAAATAATAGTAGCAGCCAGATTGACTGAAACAAAGGACGACGA
>PXYW01000086.1:6809-11230 GCA_003023695.1 Sulfobacillus benefaciens
AGACAATCGCGGAAATACGGTGCTTTTGGCCCCGATCATCAGAGGGACGAAATAGTTTCCTAAGCCGCCAATTAACGCCACGGTACCCACTGCGAACATCATCAGAGTGCCGTGAATCCCAACTGCGGTCAAATATTGGTTTGCATAGGTAAAGAAATGAAGGGATGGTTGCATCAGTTCATATCGCATACCCATAGCGATTAGCCCTGCAATGAGAAATGTCCCGGTCGCCGATGACAGATATTGAATTCCTATCACCTTGTGATCCGTGCTAAGCTCCAAGTAACGGCGCCAACCCTTGGGTTCCACCCACGCACTCGGCACCCCAAAGAGCGGAAGCACCACCCCTTCCCAGCCACCGACCCCAAGGAGCCAGCCAATCATTCCTCCAGCCCAGCCAATTACCGCAGATACTTCTGTAACAAACGGATGGCCACGAAAAGGATCAACGGCGATAGTTGCCATATTAAATACTAAAAACCCAATGCCAGCCCACAAAAACCCACGCAGTACCGGCGGCATCATACGTCGAGTGCGATATGTATCGGGCTGTGTAATGATATGTCCTGCCATAGGAACCATGTCTCCTCTGCTCTAATTCTATTGGGACACGTAGTCCCTAACTTCCGGCTTGAGCCTGAAGCTTTTGCTGAAGTTTAATCCAGCGGGCGAATTGTCCGGTGGATACAATATTGACGGGAGACTCCATCCAAGGATGGCCTGGCCCGCACACTTCTGCGCATTGCACCCGTACCATGGGATTAGTTTGATAAGATGCGATTTGCATCGGGCGAATATATTCATACCGCGTCAATCCGGGGACAACAGCTTCTTTCATGCCAAATGCCGGTATCCAGAAATCGTGAATGACGCCTGCGTAAACATCGTAGGTATGAAAAGGATCATAGCTACGCAACACAAATTTGACCTTACGATCCACCGGCAATTCCAACTCATCTTCGCCCAAATTGTTTACCGCTTGCTTGATGCCGTACTGGGGATAGGTGTAAATCCACTCCCATTGCCTTGCCGTAACGTCCACCACTAAATCCCCACGATTTCTGGCTGGCTCCCAAGCGCTGAACATCTGCTCGAGGTCGGAACTCGTGGGATGTAAGAAAAACATGATATTCAATGCAAAACTAAGCCCAACCCAAAATATGGTAAAACCCATATTGCGCATGGTTTGCTGCGAACTTTTGACGGGTTTCCCATCGGGAGCATGAAACCTTATCAGCGTAAAGATTAAAAACAACACCACAAAGACAAATACTGGCGTTAGCCAGGTGGCCAGAAAATTGAAAGCCTTTTCCGCAATAAATCCCTGCGATGCGATAATGTAATAGAGAGTGTGTGCCTTAGCCAGACCTAATGCCCATTCAGCCACTAGACTTAGCACAATCCACAACACCACGAAAATCACTAAGTCGCCCATAAGCGTTTACCACCTTCCACCATAGTCCGTGTTTGCCATGGTTCGTCGATCTAATCCCGAACGATGTTGATGGTGCCCCGCATCCCTGTTCGGTAATGGATATACTCCTGAACAAAGCAACCGAATTGCCATATTCCCGGCTTATTCGGCACGGTGAAGGAAAGTTTGATGCTGCCCCCGGGTTGCAATGTCGGACTAAAGTCTCCACCGCTAGTAATTTGATACGGTCCTTTGGGACCTACGTACGTCACGTGAGCCGTATTAGGTACAAAGTTGTCGATTTTCACCGGGTCGCTCAATGTCACATCAACGCCTTGCCAAAAATCAACAGCCCATGCGTCCGCGTTCATATAACCAAACCCCTGAAATGGCAACATATTGAGGTGGCGACCAATGGTCCATTCATGCCAGTGTGTATGACTTTGATTTTGCAACCAAACTTCCAATTGATCGCCGACACGCCATGTCATATAGTTGGGAACATAGTAGTAATCAAATTGATAAAGATTAATCTTCCCTGAGCTTATCGGGGATCCGAACAGCGCCCGAGAAGCTTGCACGATGGTTTGTTTCTCAAATAGCGAAGCCAGCCCTACGATGGTAAGTCCAGACAATCCAGCTAGGAATTGCCGCCGACTCCACTCGGGTCCTACTACGCCTTCGGCTCTTTCCTGTTCCATAGTGTCGCCTCCTTCGCCCTAGTAAACTTTGTGCATCGCAACTACGTGTTCCGACTGTTGATTTACGGAAACCAAATAGAGGCCTTGTGGAGTCCGTACTCGGATATCCCAAACCGGTGTCCCATGAATCCGACCTTGGCTAAGGTCCAGCACTTCACCGGCACCCGTAGTGTTTAAGGCGTCTGTCACCGCGAATCCTAACGTTTTAGATGCCGAGCGATCTTGCCCCACATCCGAATGTGCATTGGTGGCCGCCAACGCTGGGGTATTGATCGCTATCGGGCCTACGATCAAGGCCAAAAACCCACATATCTGACACACTGTTTTTCGCCACCACATGACTCAGTCCCCCCCTTACCCACCATTACCCGAATTACCCGACAACTGCTCGCGATTACTGGTATTTACCGAATCAGTCGGAGTTATGCAACTTTGGATTCAACAAATCTCAGAAGTCGGGCAACGACAGTGGGGCGCCCGTGCTTCCCCTAGCTAATACACTCCATGGCAATAGACCAAGCGCACTTCCAACAATGCCCTGCAGCGACTCGCTCTCCCTGTGGCACGTGTTACAAAGAAGTCGACGCATAATGTAGGGTGGATTGTTCATCAGGTTCAAACATCCGTGCAGGCATTGATACGGCTCTATGGGAGCTCAAGCCATTAACCGATGCAGGCTAGATAGCCATCAGTAAATTTTTTCACGGCCTGAACGCCCATCAAACTTAGGGGGGAGGGACAGTTGTGTACCATGCCTGCGGGAAGTTTCCATCGGGGAACCTCGGACCATTTTCTAGGAAATAACAACTTAAGCCCGTCCTACGGCAGTAATTTTCCTATAGAAAAAGGGCCCCAGTATTAAGCTTACTGGGGACACTTTTCGTAACCTAACTACCATTTATTAGTGTGACATGCTACGCAGTCGCATTTGGGTTAATTCCCATGCTTGCGTATTGCTGTCTCCACCAAAAGCATGGCGACCTTGGGATATGGCGGCCACCAGAGTAGTTCCCGAACCCATCATTGGGTCCCAAACCCAATCGTCTGGGTCCGTGCAAAGTTCTATCAAACGCGTCATCAATTGGAGGGGTTTTTGTGTGGGATATCCTACGCGTTCCTTGGCGCTCGTATTAATAATGGGTATATCCCAAACACTATCAATGGCGCGTCCCCGCTTTACCACTTCTTCTAGGTATATTCGGTACGCATGAGGCTGTCCTTTACCACGATGTCCCCAAATCCATTCATGACCTTCTTCGTCGCGGTGCACTTCTTGTTTTTTCATCCGAACATATTCGTCGCGATCCCACGGATCAAACACTGGAGTAAACGTCGCCGCAGCACTTTTAGCCCAGATAAAGAGGGTATCATGTTTTGAATTGATCCGAAGTCGAGCCGGTTGTCGTCGCCCGGTATAGTGCCAAATGACTTCATTGCGAAAGTTGTCCCAGCCCATCACCTCGTCGCCAATGACTTTGATGTAGTGACCTGCATGCCAATCGCAATGCACGACTAAGAATCCATCCTCGGCCAAATGAGGGATCCATCGCTCCATGTGGTTCTTAACCCACGCGAGATATGTAGACAAATCCGGCCATTCGTCTGAAAACTCGCCACGATCCGCTTGTTGGTGACGACCTGTAAAAAATGGAGGATCCCAATAAATCATGCGAAATTGTTGAGGCGCATAATGCGACAAGAGATGGTCACACTGGTCGTGAGCCGTTCCATGAAACAACTTAGCCAGATGAGATCCGTCCGGTAAGAGAGTGGTGACTTGAGGGGAGGCGTCATCATCGGAAAGGAATTTCCCGATCCGCGCACTTTGCTGGCCAATGAACGCACTTTTCTTTCCTGGTTGAGGACCGGTATTGCATTGATGGCGTTTGGTTTCGTCGTGTCCAAATTTGATTTGTTTTTGCATATTCAAACGCACCAACCTTATCATGAAGGAATTTTAGGATTGTTTTTAGTGGCTGGCGGGGTTATGATTATTGCCTTTGCATCTTTACACTACCACCGCAACCGTGATCGTCTCGAACACCACGAATCGCTATCACGATCAAAGCTCCCCATGGTCATGGGTTTAGGCCTGGTAGTAGTCGGGGTCCTAGTATTCATTTATCTTTTTCGGGCACATTAAAAAATCATATCAACAAAAAAATGGAGCTCACGACCGGGATTGAACCGGTGACCTCGTCCTTACCAAGGACGTGCTCTACCTGCTGAGCTACGTGAGCAAAATGGTTGCGGGGACAGGATTTGAACCTGCGACCTCCGGGTTATGAGCCCGACGAGCTACCTGG
>PXYW01000086.1:11316-19102 GCA_003023695.1 Sulfobacillus benefaciens
CTATTTTATATGCTCTATAGGTCTCGTGTCAACCCGTGGATTCATGCTAAACCCGACCATTTCAACTTCGCGACATACGGGTAATACAATATAAACAAGGGCATTTCGCCATATAGCCAAAAATAGCGTGGGCAATATTTGGTTAGGTGCTCGGCTCTCATTCACAAAACGATGACTGGAACATGGTTCTTCCGTGTCTTGATCCCGACCGATTAGAGACGGATAATTTTTGACGGAACACTAAATTACCAGACGGAGGTCTTCATCCATGGGACATAAGCGATTAGCGATCGTAACAGCCCTTGCGCTATTCACTGTAGCCGGATGTGGGTCTCTCTCGAGTGCAACGGCCACACCCATTATCGCAAATACCACAGCAAAGCCAACAGCACCAAGTCCATCGTCTAGTGTGTTTCTCAAAAGCGGGCAAACCTGGCAATCGCTTGCCAACAATACAATCACACCGCGAGAAACCATTGAAATCACTAGCTCTACCAATGATCGGGTTGTAGCCAATCTCTATATTAGCGAAAGCGGGTCGTTGATTGATGGGACCATCAAAGGGACCGGATTACATGACGGCCACAGCATTCGTTTTACGGGCTCGATTAGCGAACCGGGGTTGTTTGCTAATTCCAATTTGGCTGTCTCCATGCAAATACGGGAGGTAAGCGCCAACACGATTGATGTCAGTCAAACGGTTCATGGGAGCCTTATTAACACCTATACCAACCAACCTTTCCGCCTAACACCTGGGAGTTAAGGATCCTTCCAAAACCCGGTCGTCCTGGCAGGATTTTTGCCAAGGCTTGTCGAATGGGCAAGTTCAGATATTTTTTACTGCCAATTAGAGATTAAAGGAGTACGGTATTGGCTAGTGAGTCTGCCTCATTCGGCACCGAATCAGCAAACCTGCGCTTGTGGGTTATCGTCGCCTACGTTCTGCATTTGGTAGGTTTTTCGTTAATTGGCGTCATATTAAATTATGTCAAGCGAAAAGATGGGGATGCCCTGTTCCGGGGACACCACGAGTGGATGATTCGTACCTTTTGGTGGACGGTAATTCTAGGAATATTAGGAGTAATTCTATCGCTCATAGGAATCGGAGTGCTTTTGTTACTGGCACTCGCGGTGTGGTATTACTATCGACTTATTAAAGGTTTGGTACTCATTGTAGACTATAAACCTATCGAAGACCCTAAGCGATTTTTTTAAGGGTTGTGATCCATCAAGGACAGACCGTACCTAGTTCGAAACGACGGCCAGAAGACGGGGAGGCATCGTCTTTTTACCAGTAGTATCTCGTTCCTCCCGGCGCGGTCTTCCGGCAGGTCTTCTAGCGCCATGCGGGATGATTAATGCGAAGGTAATGAGTGCAGCAGAACGGAATGACGCCGCAGGGTAATGCCAGGGTTTCTCGGCTTCCTGCCTTCTACGGCAATCCCACAATTATTAACATAGAGCCATTGCCAACTCGAAGTAAGGCCGCTGTTATTGGTATAATACCTATAAACGGTCAATACTCCTCCTAACGGTACTCATTGACACCTAGGAGATGCGACATGAAAGCAACCCTTGCTATACTGAACGATTTAGACGCTCATGGTATTTTTCGTCGGTATGCCATGGGTGCGATGTTTTATGTCGAGCCTGTGGCCACATATGATTTGGATGTCTTTGTGATATTGCCTTTAAGCCGGGGTGGATTACTGACACTGACACCGATCTACGATGCACTCCGAGAACGAGGATACCAGCCAAGAGATGAACATGTCATCATCGAAGGAATTCCCGTTCAGTTTTTGCCGGCATACAACCCTTTGTTGGAAGAGGCTTTGGAGGAGGCACGCACAGTACACGTCGAAGAAGTATCCACCCGTGTTCTTCGGATTGAACACTTGATCTGTGTATCGGTTGCAACCGGCCGTGCGAAGGATCGCGAGCGGACCCGGTTGCTGATGGAGGATGGTCATCCCGATGTGAACTTCCTTGCGAAGATTTGTACTCGTCACCACCTCCCATTGCCAGCCAAGAATGGCGAATTCTCATTATGAATACTCTACCCCCTGAAATGGAGGCTGCGCTCGCAGCAAAACAGAAGCATCGGCGCGAACTTGCAGCACTGCCGTACGAGGAGAAGTTGCGCATTCTTTTGCGTTTACAACATTTAAGTGATGCGATCCGTCAAACTCGCGGCGCATCGGCCCGCGCCTGGCCGCTGGACGAAAAAACTCTTCTGCCGATGTCGTCGGCCCACCGTTCCTGAAACCCCTGTACCCGGTCCCGCCGCATAACATCGCCAGAGCCCAATCCTCTGGCGGGTGACACCGAGGATAGGGGGTCCCTCTATCTGGAACTGGCAGACGGACGCAATCACGAACCTCCGCCGAACGAAGCATCCCCTGCGGATCCAGGAATAGGCTTTCACCGCATCGAACGTTGAAGGCCAAGGCACCACTCGACCCAAGAATAAATTGCGGGGTCTGCCGACAATGGTGCTGTTTTTGATCATTGCAGAATTCGCTCTCTATTGGCGTGGCAATCAGGTTGGATCAATCACGAAATGCGGATAAAACAAAAAAACCGCAGTCGCTTGCGGCGTCTCAAAATTTCTGGAGCTGGCGATGGGACTCGAACCCGCAACCTACGGTTTACAAAACCGTTGCTCTACCGATTGAGCTACGCCAGCGCTAAAGTAAATTTGTTGTTCTGACAGCGGAAGTATATTAACATAAATACGCAGTAGAATTCAAGATGCATAAATCACCCATTGGCATCGACACCTCGTGTAACTTTCTTCCTCATATTTACGTTTTAGTTTCGGAACCCGCGGCCTGAGAGGAGACACAGCCCGATGCTTCATTCAGATAAAACGCCATTTCATGGAAATAATATAGATACCGTCATACCGGAATTGCAGCAAGTGATTGAAAATGTGGAAAAAGTCATTGTGGGCAAACGTCATATCATTGAGCTTCTCGTTACCGCGATATTGGCGGAAGGACATGTTTTATTAGATGATGTTCCCGGCGTGGGAAAGACCACCTTAGCCAAAGCAATTGCCGCCAGCCTTCATTTATCCTATAGCCGGATTCAATTTACACCCGACCTACTACCGTCTGATATTACCGGCATCGGTATATATAATCCCGCTTTGAGTCAATTTGTATTCCAACCGGGACCGATCTTTGCCCATTTGATCTTAGCTGACGAAATTAATCGCACGTCCCCCCGCACTCAAAGTGCCTTGTTAGAGGTCATGGAAGAAGGACAAGTCACCGTTGACGGCCATCAACACCGCCTTGCCCGCCCCTTTGTGGTGATTGCAACCGAAAACCCTATCGAATATGAAGGCACCTTTCCATTGCCGGAAAGTCAGCTTGACCGTTTCCTGTTTCGCATCCAACTAGGGTATCCAACCATTGAAGAGGAAACTGAAATGCTGTCTCGATTGGAACTATCCCATCCCTTGGATACCTTGCAACCGGTTTTGACCCATGATCAGCTGCTGCGTTTAATAAGCCAGGTGCCCGCCACCTATGTATCGCCGGCCATCCGGCAATACATTGCGCAATTAGCAGAACGCACCCGCGAACACAACCGCATTTACTTAGGCATGAGTCCGCGTGCCGCCATTGCCTTACAAAGAAGTGCTCAAGCATGGGCGTTTCTTCACGGCCGCACTTTTGTCATTCCCGATGATGTGCGTATGCTCGCGCCTCTAGTCCTTACCCACAGGCTCATCCCTCGGGGAGGCTCTCGTCATGATACCCGTGCCATTGTGCGTGAAGTAATCGATGACATCGTATCGCACTTGCCCATCAACGAAAGTCATGGTAAATCCTCATGACGAAGGCATCATGGCAACGCGTCTTTATAGGGATAGTTATCGTCTTAAGCGCAGGCACCTATGCGCATGTCCAAGGAGGATTCTTGGCATGGCATTTATTCGGCTTTGTCTTGGCCATGGTCGCTGTCATCATGCTTGGACTGGCGTCCCCCCTTGGACGCGTTCATGTAAGTCGCTTATTGGACCCCGGACCTTTTCGTAGTGGCGACACGGTTGTCGTCCGATTACGGGTGGAATATCCCCGGTGGTGGCCATGGAGCTGGCTCATAGTAGAAGATATCTTGCCCGCTCATCTGTCTTCTCATGCCAGTGCAACCTTTACCGTATCACCATGGATGTACAAACGGTTAATCCTCGAATACAAAATTCAGTCCACTCCCCGAGGTATATATCATCTTTCCACGATTGTGGTACGTACGGGTGACATATTCGGTTTGATTACACGAGAGAGGGCACTGCACTTGGCGGCCACAATCACTGTATGGCCGCAGTCGGTCAAGTTACATACCATCGGCTTAAACCGTTACAACTGGCAAGGCGAAGCAGAGCGTCACCGCGGTACCGCCGAGGAATCCAGCAATTTGCGAGGAATTCGTGACTATGTTCCCGGCGACCGATTATCACAAATACACTGGCGCACATCGGCTAGGACTGGGGCATTCAAAGTAAAGCAGTTTGAACCGTTCACCCAGCCACAATTGCATGTCACGTTGGACTACTCGAAAATATTTGATGTCGGCGATTGGGAGCTAGCGGTAAGTTCAGCAGCCTCTATAGTAGAATTTGCGCATTTTCGGGGTCAAGCCATTGGGCTCATGGTGTTAGACTGTCCCGACGACCATATTTTTCCCGGGATGGGGCATGATCATCTCGTAAAACTATTAGATTACTTAGCCGCTCTTCCTCGCCGAGAACACTCTACGACACGCATACCTCCTGTGGTCCGTGAACAATCAGCACTATGGATTACCCCACGGGACCCCGAAGAGTTAAGGGGTGTACCAGTGGTTGGCCTCGTCACCATTGGTTCCAGTGACACCCCGACGCGCATTAGTTCCCTGTCTGAACTGCCCGACTACCTGTCACGGCAAACCGTGTAAGGAGGTACTCATGGTTGATTCACGCTTTCGCATCCTGATTACCGGAATATGGATGACCGCCCTGTTTTGGCCCTACGCTCACGCGGGAGGATATATCGCTGCAGGATTTCTGGGATTGACGCCATTGCTGCTGGCACTGGGGGACCTCTGGACTGGATGGGGACTTAAATGGACCACTTGGGCCAGTGCCGTACTCGTGGAACTCTATGTCCAGTGGTCAAAACTTCCCGGGCCGAAAGAATTCTTTCGAAGCATAGTAAAGTCACTTATCGCGCTGCATCATATAGCGCCTAGTGAATGGAACCAAATGAGCGCCCATTTAGCCACCCCGCTCATATTGGTCGGAGCCTGTCTCGGATGGGCTGTCTACCGCCAAGCGACTACGCGCCCTCGGGTGCTTACTTTATTTGGGGTCGGCGTCATCGCGCTTGCCTTAAACCATGTGCTGTGGGGATTACCTGCAGAAGGCCCTTTAGTCGTATATTTAGGCACGGGACTTTTGTTGCTCATGTGGTTCCAAGTGTTTCTCGCGGAGCAAGGCAATCCTACATTCTTTCCCCATAGGTTATGGTATGGATTGGCATTGGCATCCATCGCAGTGCCGCTAGTCGCAGGGTGGACAACTCCGGCAAGAGCTGGCCATGGGTATCTAACCGTTGGGTTCGGTCACCCTTCTTTGCCTGGAGGTTTTGGCAAGGGAACGGCGACCACAGGATTTGCCGATGGCATTAACCATATTGGCCATTCTTTGACCCCTAATTACCAGCCAGTCTTGTTAGTGACATCTCCGTCCCCTCATTACTGGCAAGCGGAAATTTACAACAAGTTTAACGGCACGACTTGGACTAACCCCGTCAGTCAGGCGCCCTATACGATTACTAACGACACCTCGAACTTGCCGCTGTTTCCTATGCCTTTTTCGAGTAGCATCAGCGTTTCCACGCAGCAATTTAGATTTACCAGCCTAGTGCCCGGCGGACTGTCTACGCTGTTTTACAGCGGTGTTCCCATTATGCTGTCTGCCCCAAGTCCGGTAACCGTCTTTCCCTCCCATGAAAAAATCGTAGGCAGCAATATTACTACGTATTCCGTTACCGCCTTAGTTCCTTCGTATAACTATCAAACTATTGCCTCGCTACCCTATCCCTTGGTTACTGAGATGACCGAAGATCTCCAGACTCCCAAAAACTTGTCCCCTCGGGTCAAAGCTTTAGCCGAAAAAATCACAAGGAATACCGACACTCCGTGGCAAGCAGTATTAGCCATTAAACACTATCTCGACACCCATTACAAATATTCGTATCACGTCACCCCCACTAAGACGGATGTCGTCAACCACTTTTTGTTCAAAGACCCCCAAGGGTACTGCGATCAATTTTCTACCAGCTTTATCATGATGTTGCGTACATTGGGCATCCCGGCGCGATGGGTGGTGGGTTATGGACCTGGTACCTACAACAGCAGCAAAAACGCTTATGTTATTCGTTCAGTAGACGCCCATTCCTGGGCCCAGGTCTACATAGCCCCTGATGGCTGGATACCCATTGACCCAACTCCCGGCTGGTCAATTCCGCAATTAACCGTAGGCACCCAAACTTCTGTAAAGGAACAGGTTACCGTTCCTGTCCAACCCAAGAATCCTGTGGTGCCGCTAGGAAAACTCCACATGAAAGGGCCTGGCAACACATCTCCGATTAAACCCACCCACCTCACTGGCTCTACGCCCTCAACCCACCCCATTCTGAGGTTGTGGCCTTGGATTGCAGGAGGGCTAGTCTTGGTAGCGGCTGTTGTGATGTTGATGCTAAGACGCCGGCTTTGGCAGCGCACGACGTCCCAGCAATTATGGAGGGAAATACGATTTTGGCTGTGGCTTCATCATCGGATCCCGCCAAGTTTGATTCAGACTCCCCGGGAATTTTTAGGGTATTGGGCCAGACTTTACCCTGATCCAGCCCACCCCTTGACGGAATTTATCCGACTAATGGAGAAAGGCCTTTATGGACCGCAGGATCTTGACGAAGAGGAACTCAAGCAGTGGAAAGCACTATGGCACCGCTTGCGAAAACATCGAAACCGCCGCCCATTTTCCCGTTCAGCCTAGTTTTCCTAGCAGCGCAAATACCCATTGCCCCTGCATCGGCGTCATGTGTCCTTTCAGGTTATGGTAGAGTCAATGTAGTCAACAAAAAAGCAATCCACACAGCCACCTTGCAGGTTTTTGTTTGTGCAGTTTTGCGCTTTTAGCATAGGGGGGGAGAACATACTAAAATGAAAGAGGCACACATTCGCTACTTGAACCATTCTGAACAATGGCCCCTCTCGCTACTACAGCTAGCCGATCCCTCGCAGGCCGTTATTGAAAGCTATATGGCCCGAGCTGAGTGTTTTGTTGCAGAGCAGGATTCTGAACCTGTCGGCGTGTATGTGTTGCTTGAGACACGACCCCAAACGGTTGAACTGGTAAATGTTGCAGTGAAAGAAGACAAGCAAGGACAGGGGTTGGGGAAACAACTTGTCCTTCATGCGATTGAAACCGCCCGAACCCGAGGCTATAAAGCAATTCAAGTAGGAACTGGGAATTCAAGCATTGGGCAATTAGCGTTATACCAAAAGTGCGGATTTAGCATCTGCGGGATTGATCGGGATTTTTTTGTGGTGCACTATGCGGAGCCAATATATGAAAATGGGATTCAGTGCCGCGACATGATTCGGCTTAGTATGAACCTTTGAACCTCCCCGCCCTAAAGGACGGAGATTCTAGGGGAACCACCGTGGCTGCGTCGCGGGTCGAGAGACCCTCGGAGTGACCCTCCTGACTCGCCACGGCTTATCC
>PXYW01000087.1:0-1614 GCA_003023695.1 Sulfobacillus benefaciens
CCTTATCCGCGATGCCGCGGTCGCAAGACCACCGAAATGTGGCTCGACCGTTTCAAAATCGGAAACGCCTGTCCTCGACTGCGGGGGTGAATCCGCTTTAACGTCGGTCCGCCGTCGACCCAAATGGCATGTACGTAAAGGTCCCGCGAATCCAGGTCGTGATTGTGTTCCGCATTGGCGGCAGCGCTCTTGATGAGTTTAGTCACCACCAACGATGCCCGTTTTGGTGTGTGATTTAAAATCGCCAGTGCATCCCGAATATTCTTACCGCGCACCAAGTCCACCACCACGCGCACTTTTTGCGGCGCAATGCGTACGTTGCGGACATACGCCCGAGCTTCGGGTAAATCTTCTCTTTCAATGTCCACGGCTACCATTGCCCTCCTTCGCCACCGTTACTTAAGTCCACTGGAACGTTCGGTTTTGTCTCCATGACCCTTGAACGTTCGGGTGGGAGCAAACTCGCCCAATTTATGGCCCACCATTTCCTCGGTGACGTAAACGGGAACGTGCCGTCGACCATCGTGAATGGCAAAGGTATGGCCCACCATATCGGGGACAATCGTTGATGCCCGAGCCCAGGTTTTGATAACCCGTTTTTCCCCTTTGGTGTTCTGGGCCGCCACTTTCTTTGCTAGACTGGGCTCCACATATGGTCCCTTCTTTATTGACCGGCTCATGCTATCCCTCCCTACTTCCGTCGCCGAACAATGAGACGATCTGACGGTTTATGCTTCTTGCGCGTCTTTTTCCCGAGCGCTGGCTTCCCCCAAGGGGTTACCGGGTGCTTTCGTCCAATGGGTGACTTCCCCTCACCACCACCATGTGGATGGTCGACTGGGTTCATCACTACCCCACGAACGGTAGGCCGTTTGCCAAGCCAACGATTGCGTCCTGCTTTGCCAATGTTGATATTTTCGTGCTCGGTGTTGCCCACTTGGCCTACGGTGGCCTTTCCTTGAACCGGGACCCGCCGTAGTTCGCCACTGGGTAACCGGAGCAACGCATATTTACCCTCTTTGGCCATCAATTGAGCGGAAGTCCCAGCCGACCGCGCCAACTGCGCTCCACGGCCAGGCTTTAACTCCACATTGTGCACAATGGTGCCCACCGGTATATCTTGCAACGCTAAAGCATTACCAGGCTTAATGTCGGCTTTTGGTCCGGCCATGACGGTATCGCCGGGCTTAAGACCCAAAGGTGCAATAATGTAGGCCTTTTCGCCGTCTTGGTATTCAATTAAAGCAATCCGGCTCGTCCGAAAAGGGTCATACTCAATGGCCACGACAGTTGCCGGGACGCCTTCTTTAGTACGGCGGAAATCAATTATTCGGTACTTCCGCTTGGTGCCCCCGCCCCGGTGACGCACGGTAATCCGCCCAGATACGTTGCGGCCGGCTTTCCGATGGCGCCCCTCGGTCAGAGATTTCTCCGGCTTTGTTTTGGTGATTTCTTCAAATGTCGAAATCGTCATTTGCCGGACTCCGGGGGAGGTCGGCTTTAGTTTACGAACAGGCATTGCGATTCCTCCTCCTAGAATCAGACTCCTTCAAATATCTCGATACTATCGCCGGGAGCCAGAGTCACGATCGCTTTTTTGCGATCCGGAGTGTA
>PXYW01000087.1:1728-11091 GCA_003023695.1 Sulfobacillus benefaciens
AACGTGTATTTGTTAAGCGCCATGGCGTCGGTACTGGCTTCCGTAATGATGGGGCGAAGAATGATGTCGTAAGCGCTCTTCATCGGCCAAACACCTCTTCCACCGCTTTCACCGCGCTTTGGTCAAATACCACACGGTGATATTTCAGCAAACTATAGACATTCAAACTTTGAGCCGTGGTGGCCTTGATGTCTTTAAAGTTTCGTGTGGACAACTTCAACGTCGACTCCGGTACTGCCGTGACGAACAACACATTGGTACCCAAATCCAGTTTGCGAATTAAATCCACGACCTGCCGGGTTTTCACTTCAGGAAGCGCCAAGGAGTCTAGAACCATTAACTCATTGTCTGCGAGTTTTGCGCTCAGAGCTTGGCGTAGGGCAGCTTGCCGCATTTTCCTTGGGAAGTTCAGGCTGAAATCCCTAGGATGGGGGCCAAACACCACACCTCCATGACGCCAATGGGGCGCTCGGATGGTTCCTGCGCGCGCACGGCCTGTCCCTTTTTGCCGCCAAGGTTTGCGGCCACCCCCTCGTACATTGGCGCGCGTCTTTGTGCTAGCCAGCCCCGAACGTTGATTGGCCTCGTAGGCCACTACCGCTTGGTGCAGCAAGGAAAGGTTGACCGGGGCTTTGAAGACCTGATCTGAGAGTTCGAGTTCGCCTACCACCTGACCCTCTTGGTCGTAAACATTCACTGTTGGCACTCTACTTCGCCCCTTTCCGGTTGCGCACCGATTCTCTAATCATGACCAACGAACCTTTAGGCCCAGGCACAGCGCCCCGGACCAACAACAGGTTCCTGTCACTATCAACTTTTACCACGTTGAGTTTCAGCACAGTGACACGGCTATGGCCCTTATGGCCAGGTAACTTGCGACCCGGATGCACCCGTCCGCCACCACCCGAGGTCCGGGAACCCAGCGATCCAACTCTGCGATGGTATTTAGAACCGTGGCTCATCGGTCCGCGATGAAAGCCCCAGCGTTTAATGACCCCCGCAAAACCTTTTCCTTTGCTGGTTCCAGTAACATCAACCAGATCGCCTGCACTAAAGGCGTCCTCAATCCGATGCATTGATCCAGGCACCAAATCACCAGCACCTGGCAACCGAAATTCGCGGAGAAATCTCACGGGCGTAATCCCGCGCTTTTCGAAATCCTTACGAAGCGGCTGTGTCAGTTTATGGGGGCGCACTGCACCCACACCAAGCTGAACAGCCTCGTAGCCGTCTTTTTCCGGGGTTCTCAGTCTCACCACCGTGTTCGGTTCCGCATGAATTACCGTCACAGGAATCGCGCGGCCGGTATCGTCGAACACTTGAGTCATCCCGACCTTGGTGCCAATAAATCCCTTCATAACATCCTCCCGCCTACAGCTTAATCTCGATGTCCACCCCGGCCGGAAGGTCCAGACGCATTAATGCATTCACCGTCTTTTGACTGGGATCCATGATATCAATCAAACGCTTATGAACCCGGCGCTCGAATTGTTCGCGGATATCCTTCTCGCCGTTGGGCGCGGTCAATATGGTGTAGATTGTCTTCTCGGTCGGCAAGGGCACCGGTCCCGAGACGGCGGCGCCATTGCGCCGCGCTGTCTCGACGATCCGAACCGCCGATTGGTCAAGCACCTCATGATCAAAGGCCTTGAGCCGAATCCGTATCTTTTGCTGGGCCACCGTCAATTTCCCCCTCGTTGCTTCACGCCAATATTGCCGTCACGACGCCGGCGCCCACGGTCCGTCCACCTTCTCGGATAGCAAAGCGGAGACCTTCTTCCATGGCGATTGGAGCGATCAACTCCACCTCCATTTGGATATTGTCACCTGGCATAACCATTTCGACCCCTTCAGGAAGGTTCACCACACCGGTGACATCCGTGGTTCGAAAGTAGAACTGTGGACGGTACCCATTAAAAAACGGAGTGTGGCGACCACCCTCTTCTTTCGACAATACATAAACCTCGGCCTTATATTTGGTGTGGGGATGAATGCTACCCGGCTTTGCCAATACCTGACCGCGTTCAACCTCTTCTTTGTCTACGCCGCGCAGCAGGCAACCGATGTTGTCTCCGGCAACCGCCTGATCCAAGGTCTTACGAAACATTTCGACCCCGGTAACCACGGACTTCTTAGCCTTTTCAACCAATCCTACGATTTCAATTTCTTCTCCAACTTTGATGGTGCCCCGCTCCACACGACCGGTCACCACCGTACCACGCCCAGTAATCGAGTGGGTGTCCTCAACCGGCATCAAAAACGGTTTATCCGTGTCACGTTCCGGAGTCGGAATGTAATCGTCAACGGCATCCATTAATTCCCAAATCTTGCCGCACCATTGGCAGTCGCGTTTGCCGCAGCCGCATTCCAATGCCTTTAAGGCAGATCCCGCAACCACCGGAATGTCGTCGCCGGGAAATTCGTACATCGACAGCAGTTCCCGTACTTCAATTTCCACGAGTTCCATCAATTCGGGGTCATCCACCATGTCGGCCTTGTTTAAGAACACAACAATATTTGGCACACCTACCTGACGGGCGAGCAAAATGTGTTCCCGAGTCTGAGGCATTGGCCCGTCGGCAGCGGACACCACCAAAATGGCGCCATCCATCTGAGCCGCACCAGTAATCATGTTCTTCACGTAGTCTGCGTGTCCAGGGCAGTCAACGTGTGCATAGTGGCGTTTGTCGGTTTCGTACTCCACGTGGGCGGTTGCGATGGTAATCCCTCGCTCCCGCTCTTCGGGGGCCTTGTCGATTTGGTCATAGGCGGTGAATTCGGCTTTGCCCTGAGTTGCCAGAACCCGTGTTATCGCCGCCGTTAGTGTCGTCTTGCCATGGTCAACGTGACCGATGGTTCCCACGTTAATGTGAGGCTTGGTGCGCTCATATTTCTTCTTAGCCATTGCGAATGAATCCTCCCTTGATTTTTTCGGATACTGGCACTACTTCCGCGCTTTGATGACTTGTTCGGTGACGTGCCTCGGCGCTTCTTCGTAGTGCGCAAATTGCATGGTATATGTGCCCCGGCCTTGTGTCCGGGAGCGAAGGTCCGTGGCATACCCAAACATCTCGGCTAGCGGCACAAATCCACGGATGACTTGGACTCCGCCGGCGCGCGGTTCCATTCCCTCAATGCGCCCGCGGCGGCTGTTCAGGTCGCCAATCACATCCCCCATGTACTCTTCAGCGACGACTACCTCGACTGCCATGATTGGCTCCAGCAGTACCGGATTGGCTTTTTGGGCGGCCGCTTTAAAGCCCATGGATCCGGCTATTTTAAATGCCATTTCACTGGAGTCCACTTCGTGATAGGACCCATCAAACAGCGTAGCACGGACATCTATGGTCGGGTACCCGGCCAAAACGCCGGTATCCAATGCCTCACGAATACCAGCCTCAACCGCCGGAATATATTCGCGAGGAACCACCCCTCCCACAATCTTGTTCACAAACTCAAATCCACTGCCGGGCTCTAACGGTGCCACCCGTATCCAGACATGTCCGTATTGCCCACGGCCACCTGTTTGCCGGATGAATTTGCCCTCCGCTTCAACTTCGCGGCGAATGGTCTCTTTGTAAGCGACCTGCGGCTTGCCTACATTTGCTTGCACTTTGAATTCCCGGAGCAGACGATCCACGATGATTTCGAGATGCAGTTCACCCATCCCAGAAATAATGGTTTGACCGGTTTCCTGATCCGTAAACATGCGAAATGTGGGATCTTCTTCTGCCAGCTTGGACAAAGCCGTTCCCATCTTGTCCTGGTCCGCTTTTGTTTTCGGTTCAATCGCAACCGAAATCACTGGCTCCGGAAAAATCATCGACTCAAGCAAAATCGGATCCTGTTCGTCCGCAAGGGTGTCCCCCGTGGTGGTGTCTTTCAAACCCACCGCCGCGGCAATGTCTCCGGTATACACCGTGGTAATCTCGGCCCTATGGTTGGCGTGCATTTGCAATATCCGGCCAATGCGTTCGCGACGCCCCTTGGTAACGTTATAGACATAGGAACCGGAGCTAAGGGTACCAGAGTACACCCTAAAGAACGCTAATTTGCCGACAAAAGGATCTGTCATAATCTTGAACGCCAACGCCGAAAATGGCGCGTCATCCGAGACTTCCCGGATCAGTTCCGTTCCATCAACCGGGTTGTGGCCCTTTACCGCGCCAATGTCGAGCGGAGACGGCAAGTAGTCCACCACCGCGTCCAAAAGGGGCTGCACACCTTTGTTGCGATAAGAAGATCCACATAGTACCGGAACCAAAGAATTGTTTAAGGTACCCTTACGCAACGCCTGGCGTATTTCTTCGGTACTGATGGGCTCGCCTTCCAAGTATTTTTCCATTAGAGCGTCGTCTTGGTCAGCGCAAGCCTCCAGCAACATTTGATGCCGTTCCTGGCAAACATCTTGGAGATCTTCCGGAATGGGCTCGTACTCTCCCCGGGTGCCTAAGTCGTCCGTATAGAAGTAGGCCTCCATCCGTACTAGGTCGACAATGCCACGAAAAGTATCCTCTGCTCCCACAGGCCACTGTATTGCGATCGGATTCGAACCCAGGCGCGTACGGATTTGATTGACGCACATTTCGAAGTCGGCCCCAATAATGTCCATCTTGTTGATGTAGGCAATCCGCGGCACACCATATTTATCGGCCTGCCGCCATACCGTTTCCGACTGCGGCTCTACCCCGCCTTTCGCGTCAAAAACGGCGATTGCACCATCTAGAACGCGTAAAGAGCGTTCCACTTCAACCGTGAAGTCCACGTGGCCGGGCGTGTCGATAATGTTAATACGATGGTCTTTCCATTGGGCCGTAGTGGCAGCCGAGGTAATGGTTATGCCACGCTCCTGCTCCTGAACCATCCAGTCCATGGTCGCGGTACCTTCGTGCACTTCTCCCAGCTTGTGCACAATCCCCGTGTAGAACAAGATGCGTTCAGTAGTGGTGGTTTTCCCGGCGTCAATGTGTGCCATAATCCCGATATTGCGCGTACTTTCCAGCGAAAACGAGCGAGCCATAATCTAGGGAACTCCCTTCTACCAACGGTAATGCGCAAACGCTTTGTTAGATTCGGCCATCCGGTGGGTTTCATCCCGCTTTTTTACTGCGCCTCCAGCACCTTGTGAGGCATCAATCAATTCAGCCGCCAGGCGTTCTTCCATGGTGCGCTCGCCTCTGGTTCGTGCATAATTGACAATCCAGCGTACCGCCAACGACGTTCGCCGAGTGGCCCGCACTTCCATCGGTACTTGGTATGTCGCTCCACCGACGCGGCGCGGTCGAACCTCCAATAGCGGCGTCGCGTTTTTTAACGCTGCCTCAAAAACTTCCATTGCATCTTTTCCGGTCTTTTCGGCCACTATATTGAGTGCATTGTAGACGATACGTTCAGACAAGCTCTTTTTGCCATGCTGCATCACCTTGTTGATTACCTGGGCAACCAGCGGACTTTGATAGACAGTGTCCGGGGTGATTTCCCGAGGTGCAACCAATCCTCGCCTTGGCATCTTCTACCTCCTACTTCTTCCCTGCCGGTTGATTCTTCTTGGCGCCGTATTTGGATCGGCCCTGCTGTCGCTTTTGCACGCCACCGGTATCTAATGTTCCGCGGATAATATGATACCGCACTCCTGGCAGATCGCGCACACGCCCTCCGCGCACTAAGACCACAGAGTGTTCCTGCAAATTGTGACCAATGCCCGGAATATAGGCGGTAATCTCCTCGCCATTGGTTAGTCGTACACGTGCAACTTTCCTTAGTGCAGAGTTCGGCTTTTTGGGCGTTACGGTTTTAACACTCACACAAACTCCCCGTTTTTGTGGATTGCTCCGCAATGCCGGGGCTGTCGATTTCTTATGAGACTTTTTTCGTCCATGGCGAATCAATTGGTTGATTGTTGGCACAGCATCATCCCCCTTCCTTCGGGTTGGCAGGTTTCAGCGCAATCACGGTGGCGCATGCTGCACCAACCTGAATGCCACATAACCGGCCGAGTTCGGTCATACTATCAATATAGCTCAGCGGCACTTGCCGAGTCTGAGTCGCCTTTACCACTTCCGCCACCATCTTGGCGTCCGCATCCTGAGCAACGAATACCCGCACTGCCCTATTCTGGCTAATTTTTTTTAAAGTCTCCCGTGTTCCGACAACACGTTGCCGGGGATCCCGCAATGCATCGGTTTCCATTTACTATCCTCCCGGCTAAAAAGCCTGAGACACACTCGAATAGTTTATCACCGAGAAGAGGGCGTGTCAATTGCACGCCCTCTTCTCGGTCTATTGATAGAGTTCGGTTTCGCTTTCTACAGCCACACCATCGGCCTCGGTATGAATCACCACGTTGCGGTATCGTGACATTCCCGTCCCCGCAGGCACCAGCTTGCCAATGATCACATTTTCCTTGAGTCCCAGCAGCGGATCCCGTTTGCCTTTAATCGAAGCCTCGGTCAACACCCGGGTGGTTTCCTGGAACGACGCCGCCGACAGGAAGGAATCGGTAGCCAATGATGCTTTAGTGATACCTAACACCACTGGTTTTGCCACGGCTGGCGGCAATCCTTTGGCCATTACTTCGGCATTGGCATCCTCGAAATCGAAGCGATCGACCAATGCTCCCGGCAACAAATGGGTTGCTCCTGCCTCATCCACTTTGACCTTGCGCATCATTTGCCGCACCATGACCTCAATGTGCTTGTCATTGATATCCACACCTTGAACTCGGTACACCCTCTGCACTTCGTGTAGCAGATATTCTTGGACGCCATGGGGCCCCAGCACTCGCAACAAGTCATGGGGATTAACCGAGCCCTCGGTGAGTTCTTGCCCCTCTTCAACAGTTTGACCGTCGCGAACTTTTATCCGAGACCCAAATGGGATCGGATACGCTTGGGCCTCTGCTTCGGAATCGGAAGTAATGGTAATTTCGCGGCGCCCGCGATTTTCCCCAATGTGAACCGTCCCCGCAATCTCCGCAATAATTGCCTGCCCTTTGGGTTTGCGTGCTTCGAATAATTCTTCCACACGTGGCAACCCTTGGGTGATGTCGTCTCCTGCCACACCGCCCATGTGGAATGTCCGCATGGTCAACTGGGTACCTGGCTCGCCAATACTCTGAGCCGCAATAATGCCCACCGCTTCCCCGACTTCGACGATCTTGCCAGTGGCCAAGTTTCTTCCGTAGCAAGCTACGCAGACCCCAAAACGAGACTGGCAGGTCAATACAGAACGAACCCGCACTTCAGTAAACCCAGCGTTAACGATAGCATGGGCATCGTCTTCGGTTATCAAATCATTGGTCTCAATGATCACCTCATGGGTCTCGGGATGCACTAAGGTTTCCGCCGCCACCCGTCCCACTAGCCGGTCATACAGCACTTCAATGATTTGCCCGCCGTCTCTAACTTCAGAGACCAAAGTCCCCGACGTGCTGCCACAATCCAATTCCCGGACAATGACATCTTGTGCCACATCCACCAACCGACGTGTCAGGTAGCCCGAGTCAGCGGTTCTGAGTGCCGTATCAGCTAATCCTTTGCGTGCCCCGTGAGTCGAAGTGAAATACTCCAACACCGTCAGACCTTCTCGGAAGTTGGCCCGAATAGGCAACTCAATGATCCGCCCGGAAGGATCGGCCATAAGCCCGCGCATGCCCGCCAACTGCGAAATTTGCTGCACGTTACCACGTGCCCCAGACGTCACCATCATATAAACTGAATTGGACCGATCCATCTTCTCCATTAGCGATTGGGTTACGCGTTCTTTGGTTCGGGTCCAAATCTCAATCACGCGCTCATACCGCTCGTCAGCCGTGATTAGTCCACGACGGTATTGACGCGCTAATTGGGCCACTTCGGCTTCCGCCTCCTGAATAATTTGCTTCTTAGATTCAGGAATATGAATATCTGACACAGCCACCGTCACACCCGCGCGAGTTGCGTAAAAGAAGCCGAGTGCCTTGATCCGATCCAATACTTCTGCGGTAACTTGGTTGCCAAATATCCGAAAAGTATCCGCAACAATGGTGGCTAAAATCTTACGGTCAACCACCTTGTCCACAAAACGCAATTCTTCCGGTAGAGCATCATTAAAGATAAACCGTCCCAATGTCGACTGCCGCCGGGTGCCATGATAGTCCATGGTAACTTTCGCATGGAGATCTAGAACCCCCGCCTGATAGGCCATTTCGCCTTCCATGACATCTTTGATCAGCATGCCTTCGCCTTTGGCGCCCTCGGTCTCCATGGTCAGGTAGTAGCAGCCAATAACCATATCCTGCGTCGGAGTGACAACCGGCAACCCGTCTTTAGGCGCCAAAATGTTTTGTGAAGACAACATCAACACCCGAGCCTCGGCTTGTGCTTCAGCCGAAAGCGGAACGTGGACCGCCATCTGGTCACCGTCGAAGTCTGCGTTATACGCCGTACATACCAAAGGATGGATTTGGATAGCTCGCCCTTCCACCAACACCGGCTCGAAAGCTTGAATGCCAAGCCGATGCAACGTTGGAGCCCTATTGAGCAGCACCGGATGTTCACGGATAACATCCTCTAGCACATCCCACACTTCAGGGCGTACTCGTTCCACCATACGCTTGGCGGATTTGATGTTATGCGCATAACCTTCATTGACCAATTTCTTCATCACAAAAGGTTTGAACAACTCCAGTGCCATTTCCTTAGGCAATCCACATTGATGCATCTTCAACTTAGGACCTACAACAATAACCGAGCGGCCCGAGTAGTCAACGCGCTTACCCAAGAGATTTTGCCGAAACCGGCCTTGTTTCCCTTTCAACATATCCGACAATGATTTAAGCGGACGATTACCCGGACCGGTTACCGGTCGGCCGCGACGGCCATTGTCAATAAGCGCATCGACAGCTTCCTGGAGCATACGCTTTTCATTGCGGACAATGATGTCCGGCGCTCCAAGATCCAAAAGCCGCTTCAAGCGATTGTTGCGATTAATCACCCGGCGGTACAAGTCGTTTAGATCCGAGGTAGCAAATCGTCCCCCGTCTAGTTGCACCATCGGCCGAAGATCCGGGGGAATCACGGGTATAACGTCCAAAATCATCCATTCAGGTCGGTTTCCTGACAATCGGAACGCCTCGACCACTTCCAATCGGCGAATGGCTCGAATTCGGCGTTGTCCGCTCGAGCTCCCCAACTCTTCTCGGAGTTCTACTGATAGTGCTTCAAGATCAAGTTCCATCAATAGTTCCTTGACGGCCTCTGCACCCATTGCGGCTCTAAAGTGAGTACCATATTTTTCCCGATACTCCCGGTATTCGGACTCCACCAACAGCTGCTTCTTCATAAGCGGCGTGGTCCCCGGCTCAATAACCACATAGGCCGCGAA
>PXYW01000087.1:11207-15136 GCA_003023695.1 Sulfobacillus benefaciens
TCGCGGCGCACCTTCGAACGGGTCACTTCCACTCCGCAGCGGTCGCAGACCACCCCTTTATACCGCACCCTCTTATATTTGCCACAATGGCATTCCCAATCCTTCTGAGGTCCAAAAATCTTTTCGCAGAAGAGACCTTCCCGTTCCGGCTTCAAGGTACGATAGTTAATCGTCTCTGGTTTTTTGACTTCTCCCTTGGACCACTCTCGAATTTGCTCCGGCGATGCAAGAGCTATGCGCATCGAGTCAAAGTTGTTGACATCCAGCATTCAACCAGTCCCTCCCGGTTTAGAAATCGTCTTCGTCGTCGTTGTCCGTGTCGCTGTCAACCTCGACGTCTGCTTCGTCACCATCGTCCTCAACCTCTGCCTGACTGCCCTTGCGCAAGAACGCATAAGCTGTCTCGGCCTCCCGGTCGAAATTCATACCAGCTCCCGGTTCAAAGGCTTCCGGCCGACCTCCCACGGAATCTTCCATTAGTCGATGCAGCTCTTGTCCCTCAGAATCGTCAATGCCTTCCGGCAACAACTCAAATGTGCGCCCATCGTTAACCGGTTCATCGTCCAGTTCCCGCAACTCGATTTCTTCATCAAGCTCGTTAAGGATCTTGACATCCAACCCTAAACTTTGAAGTTCCTTAATAAGCACTTTAAACGATTCGGGAACCCCTGGCTCCGGAACATTTTCCCCTTTGACAATGGCCTCATAGGTTTTAACCCGTCCTACAATATCATCAGATTTCACCGTCAATAACTCTTGCAGGGTATAGGCCGCTCCGTAGGCCTCCAGTGCCCACACCTCCATTTCCCCGAACCGTTGGCCGCCAAATTGTGCTTTACCGCCGAGCGGTTGTTGGGTGACCAATGAGTAAGGACCAGTAGAACGGGCATGGATTTTATCATCGACCAAATGCGCCAGTTTCAGCATGTAAACAATCCCTACCGTAATTTCACGGTCAAAAGGTTCCCCCGTGCGGCCATCATACAACACCGTCTTACCGGATACTGGCAGATTGGCCTGCTTGAGCAGATTGACCATATCCTCTTCCCGCGCCCCGTCAAACACTGGTGTCGCCACCTTCAAACCCAAGGCTCGAGCCGCCCAACCTAGGTGCGTCTCCAAGACCTGGCCAATATTCATCCGGCTCGGCACACCTAGAGGATTTAAGACAATCTCCACGGGCGTTCCATCCGGTAAAAACGGCATGTCCTCTTCGGGTAAAATACGGGAAATGACCCCCTTGTTGCCATGTCGTCCCGCCATCTTGTCGCCCTCAGAGATTTTTCGTTTTTGCGCAATGTAGACCTGGACCAATTGGTTAACGCCAGGGGACAACTCATCACCCTGCTCCCGCGTAAACACCTTCACGTCCACGATAATGCCCGATTCTCCGTGGGGCACCCGCAATGAGGTATCGCGCACTTCCCGCGCCTTTTCTCCAAATATGGCGCGCAATAAGCGTTCTTCCGCCGTTAGTTCGGTTTCCCCTTTAGGCGTCACCTTGCCCACCAATATGTCTCCCGGACGAACTTCAGCACCAATCCGAATAATGCCCCGGTCATCCAGGTCACGAAGAACCTCTTCCCCGACATTGGGGATGTCACGGGTAATTTCTTCAGGTCCTAATTTGGTATCGCGGGCGTCACACTCATATTCCTCAATATGAATCGACGTAAAGACATCATCTTTGACCAGTTTTTCACTGAGCAAAATGGCATCTTCATAGTTGTAACCTTCCCAGGGCATGAACGCCACCAGGACATTTCGCCCCAGAGCCAACTCCCCTTTATCCGTCGATGGCCCGTCGGCAATGATATCTCCCGCACGCACCCGCTGCCCTTTGAAGACTAATGGCTTTTGATTGATACAGGTGCCTTGGTTGGAACGAGTAAATTTCAGCAGTTTATGGGTCGACACGGTATGGTCGTCATTTTTAATGACAATTTGGTCGGCTGACACACGGTCCACGACACCATCTTTTTGAGAAATAGCCACCACCCCAGAATCCCGAGCAGCCTTTCCTTCCATTCCGGTGCCGACCACCGGTGAATCCGTGACCAAAAGCGGCACCGCTTGGCGTTGCATGTTGGCCCCCATCAAGGCGCGGTTGGCATCATCATGCTCCAAAAATGGAATCAGAGCGGTCGCAATGGACACCACCTGCTTAGGCGACACATCCATGTAATCTACGCGGTCGGGGGCCTCTTCCAAAATTTCGTGTCGGGACCGCACAGTAACCCGGTCTGCCACAAAATGACCGTCATCTGTCAGCGGTTCATTGGCTTGAGCGATGACCGTGTCGTCCTCCTCATCGGCAGTCAGGTAGACGATGTCTTCAGTAACGACGGCACGTTCCTTATCGACTCGGCGATAGGGCGTCTCGATAAAGCCAAACTCATTAATCCGGGCAAATGTCGACAACGACCCAATAAGTCCGATGTTCGGACCTTCAGGGGTTTCAATCGGGCACATGCGCCCATAATGTGAATGGTGCACATCACGCACTTCGAATCCTGCACGTTCCCTGGACAATCCTCCCGGCCCCAGGGCTGACAACCTGCGCTTGTGGGTTAATTCCGCCAATGGATTGGTCTGGTCCATAAACTGAGACAACTGCGACGATCCAAAAAACTCTTTGACAGCGGCAACCACGGGTCGAATATTTATCAGCGCCTGCGGGGTAATCGACTCCATGTCTTGAATCGTCATGCGCTCACGCACCACCCGCTCCATTCGGCTCAGACCGACTCGGAACTGGTTTTGTAGCAATTCACCAACAGAACGTAACCGTCGGTTTCCCAAATGGTCGATATCGTCGGTGGTGCCAATGCCGTCGAATAGAGTCATCATGTAGTTAAGGCACGCCACAATATCGTCTTTGGTAATCGTCTTGGTAGCGTTTCCTGGTCTCCCATTGGAAACAACCAGTAGCTGTTGCCCGTTGGCCAATTGAACATGGATTTGCCGAATCGAGGCCGCATCCAGTGCCTCGGCTATCTCCCGACCAATGTGTTCTCCTTCGCGTACAATAATCTCACCGGTTTCAGGATTTATAACCGTCTCGAGTGCAGTGGTGCCCATTACGCGGCGCCTCAATGACAACTTCTTGTTGATCTTGTAGCGTCCGACGCCAGCTAAGTCATAGCGCTTGGGTTCAAAAAACAACGACTGCAACAAACTGCGGGAACTTTCCACGGTAGGAGGCTCGCCAGGCCGCAAACGCCGATAAATTTCAATCAGCGCGTCTTCTTCATTTTTCGTAGTGTCCTTGTCCAACGTGGTCCGGATTCGGGCATCATCCCCTAAAGCCTCCACAATTTGGGCATCGGTGCCATATCCCAACGCTCGCATCAAAATAGTTGCAGGCAGTTTGCGTGTGCGGTCAATGCGGACAGAAAGCACATCGTTGCTATCTGACTCAAATTCAAGCCAGGCCCCGCGATTGGGAATGATGGTCGCAAAGAAGAGGGGCTTCCCGGCAGGGTCCAACTGTTCTCCAAAGTAAACTCCAGGAGAACGCACCAACTGGCTGACAATAACCCGCTCCGCACCATTAATGATAAAGGTACCTTTATCGGTCATGAGCGGGAAATCTCCCATAAAGACATCCTGCTCTTTGACTTCACCGGTTTCCTTGTTGATCAGCCGGACCCGAACGTGAAGCGGGGCGGAGTACGTTACATCACGGGCCTTGCACTCTTCGACGCTGTACTTGGCAGGTTTTAAGGTGTAGTCTACGAAATCTAAAATCAGATTCCCGGTGAAGTCCTGAATCGGCGAAATGTCTTTGAACATTTCACGGAGGCCTTCACTCAAAAACCAGTGATAGGAGTTTTGTTGAATCGCAATGAGGTTCGGCATACCTAGGACCTCATTGATACTGGCAAAGCTCAAACGTTCAGGACGCACATTGTCCAGAGGATACGCCA
>PXYW01000087.1:15226-20917 GCA_003023695.1 Sulfobacillus benefaciens
ATCTACCGTGGCAGTTATTTGATTTGTGCCGTTGCGCCTGCTTCTTCGAGTTTGGCCTTCGCAGCTTCCGCATCTGCCTTGGCAATCTTCTCCTTCACTGGCTTTGGCGCTCCATCAACCAATGCTTTGGCTTCGGTGAGGGACAGCCCGGTCAATTCGCGAACCGCCTTAATGACCTGGACTTTCTTGTCACCAGCCGCAGTCAAAATGACATCAAATTCGGTCTGTTCGACTTCTTCTGCCGGAGCCGCTGCCGCGCCGCCCGCAGGAGCCGCTGCCGCAACCGCGACCGGAGCTTGCGCCGTAACCCCAAACTCCTCTTCTAACGCCTTAACTAGTTGCGACAATTCCAGCACATTCATGCCTTTTACTAACTCGATTATTTCTTCGACCTTGGCCATCAATTTTCCTCCTTTGGGATAAAAAAATCACGCTTCGACTGCCTCTTCTTTTTGCTGGCGAATTTGATCCAAAGCTCGTGCAAGATTTCCGAGTGGGGCGTTTAATACCCATGCCAATTGCTGAATCGGAGCATTTAAGGTTCCCACCACTTTGGCCAGCAACACTTCGCGCGTAGGCAGGTCAGCTAAATCCCGAACGCCACGCGAATCAATAGTTTGCTTACCCAAGATCCCCGCTTTAATCTCAATCTTGCGCAACTCACGAACCGCTTGAGACATCAGCTTGGCAGCAGCCACCGGGTCATCATAGGAAAACGCTACCGCCGTTGGCCCTGTGAGATAGGGATCCAATCCCTCGATACCAACCTGGCTCGCAGCGCGTTGGATTAAGGTGTTCTTGATGACGCGAAGTTTGACGCCACCTTTACCCAATTGGGCGCGCAACTGGCCAAATTGCTTTACGGTAAGGCCACGGTAATCTGCAAGAACAACGCCTTGCGATGTTTCTAAATCCCTCCGTGTTTCCTCAATAATCGCAGCTTTTTGGGGTGTAGGCATTTCACTCACCTCCTTCATTAGGTTTCACCCTGCGGAGCACAAAAAAATCCCCATCCCAAGGCAGGGTGAGGAAGAACATGAAATGAGCCATTTCAAACTTCCACCTAGATGGGATATTAAGCCGTCGTGGCACCCACCGTCTTGGGCTACGTTCAGGACATTACCATACCGGATGACACTCCGTCAAGGGTTAGGCATTCCTAAAGCGTTTTAAGGCCAGTCGCACCAGACGATCCATTAATTCTTCGAACGAAATCCCGGCCGCGCGGGCTGCTTTAGGCAGCAGCGAATTTGGGGTCATTCCTGGTATGGTATTGACCTCAAGCACAATGACACCCCTTGGCGTTAAAAAGAGGTCTGTTCGCGAAAACCCTTCGCATCCCAGTGCCTCGTGGGCAGCAATGGCCATCTTTTGCACTAAATCTGCCGTGTCCGGATCCAATGGCGCTGGACAAATTTCATCAGCTCCCCCGTCAGCATATTTGGACTGAAAATCAAAAAACACGCCCGCCTTAGGTACAATTTCTATGATCGGCAGTGCTCGAAGACCTCCGTCCAGCTCTTCCAATACCGCACAAGTCACCTCTCGGCCAGAGAGCTTTTCCTCTACCATCACATCCACCCCAAATTGTCTGGCCAGTTGCAAGGCATCCACAAGTTGGTCGCGCTCCTCTGCGATGGCAACCCCGACACTAGACCCTCCAGTATTGGGTTTGACGACTACGGGATACCCCAACTGGGATTCAATACTGGCCACGGCATTGTGAATGTCGTGAGCCAACACTCGACTGGCAAATTGGAGCTCCCGTGCTACCGGAATCTGATGGTAGCGAAACAACTCTTTAGCCTTCCCTTTGTTCATGGCCAATGCCGAGGCCAGAGGACCACTGCCTGTGTAAGGAATTCCCAAAGCCTCTAATAATCCTTGCAAAGTGCCATCTTCGCCAAACGCTCCGTGAAACGCTAGAAAAACCACATCGGTCGATTTCAGCAAAGAAATTCCGTTCATAGCATACTCTCGGGGGATCGGAGCGGCCTTGGCATCGGCTGGAGCTGGCACCACCGCCTTTGGATTGGCTTCGAGGGACCAATGTCCTTGGCGATCAATGACCAGGGCTTGGACCGCGTATTCTGCGTTGCCGGCCAATGCCTCATATACCATGCGTCCACTGGCCAACGACACCTCATGTTCCGATGAAGGCCCTCCCATCATGACGACTACGCGTGTCTTCACTTAACTATCCCCTCCCATGCGATGCAATCCATGCAGTATCATATCCCATCATGGCGTAGCCATCCTCCCCGCCGACAGCAAAATTCCGTTGGCATGATATGCTGTGCGTTGGTAGTTGATGCAGATATTCGCAAAACACTAAAGCCCCGCCTTACGGTCGGGGCTTTAAGTGCTTTAGGCGACAACGCTTTTTTGTGCAAGTTGCGGATTCACGCGAATTCCGGGACCCATCGTCGTGGCGACGGTTACCGTCTGGATATACGTCCCTTTTTGTGCCGCCGGTTTAGCCTTGATTAAGGCATCGATCAACACTGAAAGATTTTCCGCTAACGCTTCGGTGGTAAAATTGACTTTACCGATCGGTGCATGGACAATTCCCGCTTTTTCGGTCCGAAATTCAATTTTTCCGGCCTTAATCTCAGAAACCGCGTTTTTGACATCAAAGGTCACTGTGCCTGTTTTCGGATTAGGCATCAAACCCCGAGGACCTAAAATCTTCCCCAAACGCCCTACCAATCCCATCATGTCTGGAGTGGCAACCGCGACGTCAAAGTCAGTCCATCCTTGTTGAACACGCTCTGCCAACTCGTCTCCACCGACAAAATCAGCGCCAGCCTCTTCGGCTTCTTTGGCTTTATCGCCTTTGGCGAACACTGCAACTCGAGCTGTTTTTCCTGTGCCATGGGGCAATACCACAGCACCACGAACCACCTGATCTGAGTGTCTGGGGTCAACGCCCAAACGTATGGCCACTTCCACCGTCTCGACAAATTTTGCATGGGCCAATTCCTTGGCCAATGCCAAAGCTTCGGCCGGATCGTATAATTTTCCTGGCTCGACTTTGGCTAAAACATCTTTATAGTGTTTGCCTCGAAACAATCTAAACCCTCCTTGTGGTTATAACGGCATGAGGCCTCCCACCAAGCTTTAGTCGACGATGTTAACGCCCATACTGCGCGCCGTGCCTTCAATCATCAGCATGGCCGCCTCAATGGTGGTCGCATTCAAATCCGGCATTTTAAGCTCCGCGATTTCCCGTACTTTGGCCCTAGACAAATCTCCGACTTTCTTGGTGTTGGGGTTTGACGATGCAGTCTCTAGCCCCAAAGCCTTTTTAATCAACACCGCCGCCGGGGGGGTTTTGGTCACAAAGGTGAAGGAGCGGTCCTCAAACACGGTAATTTCGACGGGAATAATAAGCCCCACCTGGCTGGCGGTACGCTCGTTGTATTCCTTAACGAAAGCCATGATATTGACGCCATGCTGACCCAAAGCAGGACCTACCGGCGGAGCCGGGGTTGCCTTCCCTGCCGGAATCTGAAGCTTAATTACTCCGGTGACTTTCTTCGGCACTATTTTCCCTCATTTCTCTCACTTTTTCCCATGATGCAAAAAGTGTCATTCCATCTCAGTAACTTGAGCAAAATCGACTTCTAAGGGGGTATCGCGGCCGAACATAGACACCGTCAACCGGACCTTGCCCCGATCATGCAAAATTTCTTCGATTTGACCAGAAAACCCTTCGAATGGGCCCTCGGTCACGGTGACTTCCTGTCCGACGGCCAAATTAATCCGTGGCAGTTCAGGAACTCCCGACAAATCACTGCCTAAAATCATACGCACTTCATGATCCAAAAGAGGAATCGGTCGTGTACCGGAACCGACAAAACCAGTAACCCCTGGTGTGTTTCTTACCACATACCAGGAATCATCTGTCATAATCATTTCGACCATGACATAGCCCGGGAAGACCTTCTTTTTGACAAGCTTCTTTTTCCCGTCTTTGACTTCAAGTTCTTCTTCCATGGGAACCATGATCCGGAAGATCTTATCTTCCATTCCCATTGACTCCACCCTATGCTCCAGATTGGCTTTCACCTTGTTTTCGTATCCGGAGTAGGTATGGATCACAAACCAGCCCTTTTCCACGCATCAAGCCGCCTTCCCACAAAAAAATTCGCCATGCTGGCGTCGAGGCGATTCTATCAGCGGATAAACAGGTTGAGCCCTAGGTTGAAGATTGCGTCAAGACCGGCAATGATAAGAGCCACCAGTATGGAGAACCCGACAACAAACCCTGTGTATGACAGTGTCTGTTTCGGAGTTGGCCAAACTACCTTTTTCAGCTCAGACCGGACTTCCCGCAGGTACTTACGGGACTTTGCTCCACTGGATAGAGTGGTACTTCCCTTGGCTTCCATCCTCGTCCCCATTTCCGCTTGCGTTCAACAATGGTTATCGCGTTTCGCGATGCATTGTATGGGTTCGGCACCACCGACAATATTTCCGACGTTCCAACCGATTTGGATCGTTCTTCTTATTTTTTGTGGTCGTATAGTTGCGGCGCTTGCACTCGCCACAGGCCAATGTAATGATTGTCCGCATGTGTCGTTAACCTCCCGTCATGCGGAAGGATTCTAGCATACGAGAGCCTCTCTGTCAATGATGATGCGCCAGGTCCGTAGCTCATTGCCGTTTACCAGACTTAACTGCCTGGGCGATGATTTTGTTTCCACAAAAATGAGGCCGCAGCCAATGCCTGCTTGGGCGACAAAGATCCCGGATTATTTTGGGGCATGTTCGCTTGGATGAACTGCTCTAAATCACTGAACTGAGCGAAGCCTTGCACGGCCGAGTTTGGCCCCCATAGCGCAGGTCCAGTATTCCCCTGTCCATTTTTCCCATGGCATACATAGCAAGTCGTGGAGAATAATGTACGTCCCTGAGACACAAGTGCCGCATCATACTGGACCGTAGAACCAGCCGAACCATTTGAAGACGCCTGTCCGCATCCCGCCAAGAGCAGGGGCAGCAACCCTAAACTCACCAACCACACCTTCATTTGTAGCTTTCCACCTTTCACACCCACTCGGTACCAACTTTGTGTGCCCATCTTACCATAAATTATTTGAATAACCTTGCGCTGAACTTTTTCACGCCAACGCCCGCACAGGCACTCTTGTGCGGGGCTTCTCTGCCAAAACCTATTTCTCCAGGTCCTCTATCGATCAGTAGCAGTGTAGGCTCTCTATCTAGCGAGTCATCGGGGTCTGAAAAACTCGGCTGGTGAAGAAATCTTCCGGTTCTAATGTCATCAATTCTTTTCGGGAAACCTGTCCGCCCTTGGCAAACAGGCGATTGGCCTGTCGCAGCCGTGCACGGTCTAAAGCATTGCGTATACTCCTAGCATTGGCAAACTCCGGTTGTTGCCGTCTCCGAGCAATATACTGGCCTAAAGCCTCTTTACCCTCGATACTTAATTCATAATGTTGCTGTGCTAACATGAGCTCCCCAATAGCCAACAATTCGTCTTCTCCATAATCCGGAAAATCCACATGATGGGCAATTCGTGACCGGATTCCCGGGTTCGATTTGAAAAACTGCTCCATGCGGTCTTTGTATCCGGCTAAAATCACCACTAAATCGTCGCGTTGATTTTCCATCACCTGAAGAAGGATTTCGATGGTTTCTTGGCCGTAATCCCGTTCATTTTCCTGA
>PXYW01000088.1:0-7585 GCA_003023695.1 Sulfobacillus benefaciens
CAAGGTCGCGTTTGACATATTCGGCAACCACTTTGCGGTGGCATGTTTCAAAAGTTGAATCAAACGAATCCTGTTCCGACCCGACAGCCCATCCAATATGAATCCGGTATTGATTAGGAAAGGGTTGCCTCATACGATTGACGATGATTTCGGTTTGAGATGAGGAGACCCCGGGAAGATAAATAACCCATTCCAATGGGGCCCATTTTACAACAATGTCGGTTCGGCGGATGTTACCATGGATGGTATCTACAATATTGTCAACCCATTTTGGGGACTCCTCCCCCGACTTTTTGGGCACCAGTGCTAAAACTACTATGCAGGCCCAACTTTGCGGGCGCAATCTTAACTGGCGGACAATAGCTCTATGGCCATCCCGCTGGTTCAGAAACCCTAAGAGGTCTTCCTTGACGGTACGTATCGAGGGATTGGCTGTATCTTTCTGGAGCCAGTCGTCCAGTTTATTAACGCCATTACTCATATATCGCTGGATTTGTCTTGGTGATTGCTGGAAGTGATCAGCTATTGTGGCTATATCCATTCCTTCAAGGACCATTATTAACGCTTGCCGTTCTTTGAGCGTTAGTCCTGCCAAAGAACCTGGACGCCGCGACATGAAAAATCCTCCCTAAGCCCAAAACATAAGGCCAGATTGGTATATCCTCACCAATGTCAAACTTGTTAGAAACCTTCCCCAAAACCATATTGCTCGTTTTCGTTGTGGGATACGTCAATTCTAGGGCATTTTTTACGTTGAAACAGTGTCAATTCGTGTCTCAAAGGTCTTACGACTTTAGTGCTCTTCAAATTGTCTTAAAACCTCTTCGGCACCGTTCCCTGGATTATATGAGCCGTTGCCAAGTGCATAAAAGAACAGTGCTTGGATATAGTGATGCCGTAGCGCAACAGCCAAAGCAGCGGCATACGCATTCGCTTGTAAGGCGCCGTCCGGATTCAATGGCCCGGAAACCTTCCATGGATGAACTAACGCATTAACCCGATTAGGATATCCGACCTCGGTAATCCAAAGGGGCTTGCCAACCACCTGATGCAACTTGTGCAAAGCGCTGATAGGGCCTTTGGGAACAATCCATTGATGAATGATTTGTTCTACGTCCTTGTTGCCGGTAGAATGGGCTAAAGGAAAATAAGCATCGACACCTATCGCAGCCAGATGTGGGTTGTGCATCCAAGATACATACTGCAAATCCGACCAGTTAACGGAGACCAAAAGAACCGTTTTTGGGGCCATGGTATAAGCCTCGTCTATTAGATGATTCCATTGTGAGCTACGACCTGTTTGCAGACCCGAGAGTTCGGTTCCCAGGCTAATGGCACCTACATGGTCTTGATAGCCCAAGCGAACAAATGGTGAATATACGGCCCAGTAGTGGGAAAACCATCTCATCGAGGCAGTCGTAGTGGCAAATGAAATGGTTTGTTCCGGTACATGATGTGGCAAAACGATGAGTGGTCGAATCAGCACTTGGAGGCCAAGATGTTCGGCTTCATTTATAGCGGTATTCACCGCTTTTAGGGAGATCACTGGGTGAATTATAAGACTGTGAGGTGCTGTTTGCGCGAACACTACGTCAATTGCAATCCATGGTAGGTGGGTCTGCCGATAAAAACGATTTAAACCTTCACCCCAAGAAACTTGTTCGTAGCCATTACTCGTCCATTGCGGGTCGTTCATTCCGACAATCAGCGGAGCGCGCGGGCGGTGCGCTTGCGTTTCCGAGATTCGAGTCACACCCCACGATACAAGAACTATCATCGCAGCCATTATAATCGCAGTGAGTAACCTCTTAATGTTTGCCATTCACTTATACCCTGTTCGTAATTTCACTTCTGCCCGAACCCCAACAAGCACACCGGTAAAGTTGCGATCGGCATACTTCGCCGGAACTTGATAAAGATTCCCTACTAGTCATGATGCGATACTATGACTGTCTTAGCAGTCTCAAAACGTGTGTCAAAAATCCTCGATGTAGAACGTAGCTGACACGGTTCGCCACCATATCCCTTTTTGTTTAACGGAAAATTTTTTCATTTGTTGAGAAGACGCTTATAAGCAGGATTTTAGCATTCTGTGAATAACTATATTGTTGTAGGACAGGATGGGGGTTATATAGCGTGAACTCTTCAATTCTTTCAGTGGGGGCATATGTTCCCCCACAAATCATGACCAACCAGGAACTCCCCGCCTCTTTAGACACCAGCGATGAATGGATCCGGACGCGCACGGGGATTGAGCAGCGCCATGTGGCCGGACCTGAGGAAACCACCGCTAGCGTATCCATTAAGGCCAGCGAGAGGGCTTTGAAGGCAATGGCACTCGATCCCCGGGAACTTGACTGGATCATGTTGTGCACCGACACACCGGAAATGTGGTCACCGGCCACAGCCTGTTTTGTGCAAGACGCATTGGGGGCGCAATATGCGTCGGCCATTGATTTGACAGGAGGATGCGCGGGATTTTTACAAACCCTGCAAATCGCCGACAAAATGGCGCAGGCTGGAGAAACCGTGTTAGTGATTGGCACCGAGGTATTAACCAAGTCTTTGGATTGGACCGATCGCTCGACTGCGGTTTTGTTTGGAGACGGTTCAGGAGCCGTGGTGGTAGGTCCAAGCAACGAGGGCATCCGCATTGTGCATGCCAAGTCGCAGAGCGACGGCAGCCAAGCCGATATTTTGGGTAAACCTTATGGAGGAACCAGAAATCCCATTACGCCAGAACTGGTGGCCGACGGCCACCTCCATACCATTCATATGGAAGGACAAAAAGTGTTTAAGCGGGCAGTGCAAGATATGGGATCGATGGCGTTGCAGGTGATGCAGGATGCCCAGATAAATGCCCAAGATATTGATTGGGTGATTCCACATCAGGCTAACCAACGCATCATCGACGCGGTGGCTCATCACGCAGGCATTGTCAAAGAGCGGGTTTTTTCCCATGTCGCAAAATACGCCAACACGGGATCTGCCTCAATTGTGATTGCTCTGGCGGATATGATCAGAAATGGCTTGGTAAAACCGGGGCAAAACCTGCTCACAGTCGCTTTTGGTTCCGGATTTTCTTGGGGATCTCAGTTATGGAAAGTGAACCAAGTACCCCCTGCCATTTTCGAGTAAATATTTTATGAATGGAACCACATTCTTACCTGTGCCGTCTCCGTTCATATGTCAAAGGGAGACGGCACAATGTCGCATAAGCAATCGGAAGACAACTCTTGGATCACTGGTTGGATTGAAGTCTGGGGCAACTCAATCGTTAAATATGCCTTCAGCATTGTTCTCAGTGAATCTGTAGCACAAGATATTTCTCAAGAGGCCTTTAGGCGTCTGAACAAAGCGCACAAGCAAGATCCAAGCCATGTTTTCGACCCGGCATGGCTTTTCTCGGTCACCCGCACGTTAGCCATCGGACGAATCGAGTCACGAAGGGCTGTGTTTGTTAATGATGATGAACGGGAGGCAAACAGCCGTAATACCCTCCCAGTATGGCATCAAATAGATCCATTAGACCGAGAGGCCGTTTGGTTGTTTTATTACCAGCGCTGGCCCATAAAACGAATCGCCCTTCATAGCAATCAATCGGTCGAGGAAGTCCGGTCACGATTATTTCGCACTCAACAACGCTTAGACGGATTGACTTAGTCTGAGGAGGACTGTTGTTTAATGGACACAGATGAGGGATTTAATCCTGAAGAAAAAAAATTATGGCAAGCATTCCATAATCTCCCAATACCTCCCGATCCTCCATTGACTTTTGATGTAACGCCTTGGGCTAAAAAGGTAAGGCGCCCTCATTTGGTCAAAACTTTTATTGTGTTGGCTGTTTTAATCATTGGCGGAGGAGGTTGGCTCGTTTTGCGCACGCTTTCGCCCCATCACCACCTTTCTGCTTCCTACCTGGCCCAAGCCAGCCTAACGCAGATTCACATGAACACGGTTACGACAGGTTGGGCAATAGGCAATAACTTTACCTCGATTTATCACACCACGTCCGGCGGCCAATATTGGTCCAAAGTGTATACCTTGGCTTCGGCTGGCCAAATTCCGTACGCGATTGCGTTTCCGTCCGCACATAATGCCGAAGTGATTATGTTTAATACAGAAGGAAATACGGTGTCGATTGGCCAAACTCAGGATCAAGGCAAACAATGGCAGACCACGACTTTACCGCTGCATCCTACAGGTCTCAGTGGTGGATCCTTGGTAGTCGCCTCTGGCCGCCAATATCTAGGCATCGGCGTGACCTTCGGACAGTCCCGGACCGTCGATCTATTTGACCATAGAAACGGGAGTAGATCCTGGAACCTGGTCCAGTATGCTCCAGATCTGTATAACCTCGCCTCGTTGTCGTTGGGACCTCAGGGATCTCTGTGGATGATTGCCCAACCGGTTGCGGGAAAACCATTTGCTGTTTTCCAATCCCACAACGGTGGGAAGAATTGGATTGCAGTGCATTTACCACCACTGCCCGTTAAAACTAGCGCGCTTATGCCTTTGGAACCCAAATTTTTTGGCAACAGCGGGATTTTGCCCGTAATGGTCAACGTTCCCAATATTCCGTCCGCCTTTTCCAATGCCCAGGTCTGGTTATATCGAACCCAGGACGGCGGCCAACATTGGTCCCCTTGGACGCACTATCAAAGCATGTTAGGCAACCTCCAAGCAATATCGCTAAATCATATTAGGGCGTCGGTGACGACAGGGCCGTTATTGCTAAACAACCAAAAAACCAAAGCTGGTTTCAGTTTGATCACCTTTCACCATGGCCATTGGGTCTCTCTGCCACTGCCATCGGGAACAACGCATAGACAGCAACAAGACCAACTGCTTCAAATCGATTTTGCCGATGCCTATACAGGGTGGATGCTATTGGACAATGGCAGGGGAAATGCACAGCTTTGGATCACACATGACGGAGGGAGAAAGTGGCATGAGCTTCATCCAAAAATCGAGAGTTGACCGTTGCCGGCAGTATCGCGATGCTTTGTGGTGGGACAAGGAATTTTGATATTGTTTGGCGAAACAGTGCTGACGTTACATGACAAAAAGATCGTGGAGTTAATACAATGACCCAATATCATCCTCCTATTAAAAAACAGTGGTCCATGCCCCACGTGTGGATTTCTTTTGCTGTCTTTAGTATTTTTGAAATGTATTTTGCTGAGAAAGCTCGCGAATCTGACGTGAGCATTTATCGACACTATGCACATCAGGCGTTAATGTCGCCTCTTTTGCATCATTGGCCTAATGCCTATCCTGCCTTCCCTGGGTGTTTTCTTGCTTCCCCGAGTTTTCCCGTTCTCCTATCGGTTAAGCTTTGCCTTGACAACTATCCTTATGCTGGGCCTGCTTTTATCGAGTGGCAGTAGACGCTATGGCGCCCAGTGGGGTATGCGCCTTATGGAGTATCTGGCTATTGGATCGTTTGGTCTTTTCAGTCAACGATATGACATTTTTGCTGCAGCCCTGGGATTTTGGGCGGTGTCTTCAGCTCGTCGCCACCAATAGGTATCTGCTTGGGTCTACTCGACTCTAGGATTTTTGCTAAAGATGTGGCCTGCGGTCTTCTGCCGATATTTCTTATTCAAGCGTGGCGAGAAACTGGCCATTGGCGCTTCGGTCGGTTATTAAGCGCCGTCGCCGCAGAAGGTGTGGTCATCTTGGGACAATCCTTATTAAATCCCAGCCAACGGTTGACATCGTTGAAATATTTGCTGTATCGCCCTGTGAATATTGCCTCGACCCCGGGCGTACTGGCCCGATGGCTAGGCGATCACCACCTCGTTTTCTCTTATGGGGCGGTCAATGTGTTAGGCGCGTTGCCCATGGACCTGGCTACGGGTATTTTTTTGCTCGGCGCTCTTTTAGGTCTTGGTATCCTTTGGCTTTTAGCAAAGGGCAAGATAACTTTGACGGGCGCGTCTATTTTAGCGGTCGGCCTACTATTGGTGGCTATGAAAGTTTCCTCCCCGCAGTACCTTATCTGGTGGGCTCCATTGCTTGCCTTAAGGCGCGGAACCCCCATTTTGCCCTTCGCCTTTGCCTTGACGATGCTAGCATACCCTTTAGAAGCAATGATGGGATTAGAGTCTTTAAACCTGCCCACCTTGACGATGGTGTTTTTGCTTTTAATCCTGGGATTAGTGCAGCTATTTCTCCATCGAGACCCGGATGTAAAAAGTCTTTCTCAAGATCTCTCCATCTAACCCTTACTAATGGTGAGCAGTTCCAGGCTTGGTTAGCGAAGTAATGTCCCGCGTCTTTTCGGCGAGGTTAAATTCTTCGTGGGTGGTTTTCCCAATAGGGATCGCGCAACACTCGGCGCAGCACTTTGTCGACGGGGCTCTTGGGCAGAGACGCAACAAATTCCACCGACTTCGGGCGTTTGTATCCTGCCAGATGCTGGCGGCACCAAGCGATAATGTCGTCTTCTGTGGCAGCCGCGCCCTCCCGCAAGACAACAAATGCCTTGATAGATTCGCCCCAAGTCGCGTCCGGTACTCCGATGGCTGCAGCTTCCAATATGGCCGGGTGGCGATACAACACATCCTCAATCTCGCGCGGATAAACGTTAAAACCGCCGGTAATAATCATGTCAGATTTGCGATCCACTAAATACACATAACCATCGCCGTCAACATAACCTAAATCACGGGTTTTAATCCAGCCTCCTGGCAATATGGTGGAATCGGTCAACTCGGGTTCCCGCCAATATCCCACCATATTTTGGCTGCTTTGCACCGCAATTTCACCAATTTCTCCCGCCTTAAGTGTCTGGTTGTCTTCACCCACGATTTTCAAGCGAGCCGTCGGCACCACACGCCCTGAGGATAGTAGATGCTGTTGTCCTTGTTCAGAAGTTAGATCATGGTCTTTGGCCGATAGCACCGTCAAGATCAGAGGCGATTCGGTTTGGCCATAATACTGCACAAACTTTGGCCCCCAAAGAGCGATGCCTTGCCGGAGCGTTTCGGTGGGAATGGGAGCCGCGCCATAAATGATGCTGCGCACCGAGTCAAAAGAGTACTCCCTCACATTGGGTTGTGAAAGCAACATGACTATCATGGTGGGGACCAGATTGAGCGTAGACGGTTTTAGGGTTGAAACGGCTTGCAAAAACTCTTGAGGCCTAAATCCTGGCAAAATCGCATTCGCCGCTCCGCGAATCCAATGGGGAAGCACCAAAGTTCCCGCAGCATGAGTCAGCGGCGCCGTATGCAGCATAATGTCCTCGGATTCCACAGGAATGTTGGTCAAGATGTTCAAGGCTATGGCTGCCCAGGTTTCTTGGGTATGCATGGCGGCCTTCAGTACGCCAGTAGTCCCTGAGGTATATTGCAAGGTAACCAAATCCGACTCATGAATCTCGACCTCTGGTTCGTCGATAGACATAGTGGGTGTGATTTGATCTAATTCAATGATATCGGAGTTTTTGGGTTTGGCACTCCCAATTATGGCCTTAAAAACGGAGGTGGGCAAGGACATCTCTTCGACTTTGTCTAAAAATTCATGGCTGAAAAGTACTAGTTTAGCATCGGTTTCCTGAATCATGCGCACCATCTCA
>PXYW01000088.1:7704-15448 GCA_003023695.1 Sulfobacillus benefaciens
CGAATTGGAGAGCAAAATAGCGACTCGGTCGCCCTTTCTTAATCCCATATCCAACAAGGCATGCGCTAAGCGATTGGTATTATCGTTAACCTCACCATAAGTCCATTGAGAGGATCCAAAAATCGCTGCAACACGATTTCGATGGTGCACAGCACCTCGTTGAATTAGTTCTGCCGCTATCATAGCCACATCTGCCTCCTATCTTCATTAACTCATTGGATCATGATCCAACTGGCTAAACTTTTCTTCGGCCTCAGCCAGAGCGCGGGCTAGTTCCTGTTCCAACAAGCTTAATTCCTGAATGCGATGCCGCACCGTGGTTAAATGTTTTCGTGTGAGTTCAATGCCGCGAGCATATTGCACGCGTTCGCTGGGATCCACGTCATAAAGGTGAAGCAGATCTGCAATTTCTTGTAAGGTAAAACCTAACATGCGGCCCCGTTGTATCATGCGAAGTCGTGCGCGGTCCTTGCGAGTATATAAGCGATGGTTTCCGGTGGTGCGGTCAGGGTTCAGCAAGCCCAAGCTTTCGTAATATCGAATGGCGCGCGTACTGAGCCCTAATTCCGAGGATAAGTCGGAGATGGAAAAAGCCAGTCGATCGCCTTTATCATGTTGACCCATGACGCGCTCCTTTATGGGTGCACCCCGCCTTATTTTCCCTTAATGGGTTATTTAACATATCTTAACGCTTACGTCAATTATTTACGATACACGTGAGGTTAACCGCACAAAAACCGCAGGTGCTGCCTTTGGGTTAGATGGCGGCTTGGCTGGCCACTTCCGACGTCGCAAACTGGCTGTTGTAGAGATCTGTGTAAAATCCATGGCGTTCCAAAAGCTCCTCGTGAGTTCCCTGCTCTATCACGCGGCCATGGGTCATCACCAAGATCAAGTCGGCATCGCGGATGGTCGAAAGACGATGCGCAATGACGAAACTGGTGCGTCCTTGCATTAAATGCTGCATGGCCGCTTGAATCGCGATTTCGGTCCGCGTATCCACACTGCTGGTGGCTTCATCCAAGATGAGGATGGCTGGGTCTGCCAAGATCGCCCGGGCAATGGTTAAAAGCTGTCGCTGGCCCTGGGAAATGTTTGAGGCTTCTTCATTAAGTTCGGTATTATACCCGTCTGGAAGGGTGCGAATAAAGTGATCGGCATGGGCAGCCTTGGCTGCCCCCACCACGTCTTCATGGGTGGCATTTTCACGGCCATACGCAATATTTTCTCCAATGGTCCCGTGGAAAAGCCAGGTATCTTGCAGTACCATGCCGAATATTCGCCGTAAATCTCCTCGTGCAAGCCGAGTGATATCTACCCCGTCTACCGTGATTTGTCCCTGGTTGACGTCATAAAATCGCATCAGGAGGTTGACCAAAGTTGTTTTACCCGCCCCAGTGGGACCGACAATCGCAACCATCTGACCCGATTTGACGTCAATATTCAAATCGTCAATGAGTGGCTGATCGGGATCGTAACGAAATGACACGTCATGAAAGGCAACGTTGCCTTGAGGAGACGCAATGAGCGCCGGATCTTGAGGTTCTTCCGATTCCTCCGGCTGATCCAAAATTTCAAAGACGCGCTCCGATGAAGCCAATGCCGATTGTATGGTGTTAGAGATGCTGGACAGTTGGGTGATGGGCTGGGTAAACTGTCGCGCATACTGGATGAAAGCCTGGATATCCCCGATTTGAATCGCGTTTTTAGTCACTAAAATTCCGCCGATAACGCTGACCAGGACGTATCCTAAGTTGCCAATGACATTCATCAAGGGCATGATGATGCCGGTCACAAACTGCGCCTTCCAGGTCGATTCAAAAAGGCGTCCGTTTATTTCCTCAAATTTCTCGATGGACTGCGGTTCACGCCCAAACGCTTTGACAATAGGGTGTCCTGTATACATTTCCTCCACGTGGCCGTTCAATTCACCAAGTCTGCGTTGTCTTTGGAGAAAATAGCGTTGGGACCGAACGGCAATGCCTTTAGTCACCACAAAGCTTAACGGCAAGGTTAAGGCAATAACAAGGGTCATTAGCCAGCTAATGGTCAGCATCATGATGACAACCCCGATAAATGTCACGACAGCGGTAATTAGCTGAGTCAAGCTTTGCTGCAATGTGCTGCTGATATTGTCAAAGTCATTGACGAAACGGCTGAGGATTTCCCCATGTGGATGGGTATCAAAAAAATTAACCGGTAGACGGGTGAGTTTCCCCATCACTTCCTTACGAATGGTGTAGACAGTTCTTTGAGCGACCCCGGCCATGATATATTGTTGGACCCAGCTGAAGATTGAGCTAAAGACATATAGAAAAGCCAACACACTAATCAAATGCAATACTTGGTGAAAATTCACTCCACCGCCGGGAATGTGGCGCACTTTCTTTATAAAGCCAATAAAGATGTCGGTTGTAACATTCCCCAAGATCTTCGGACTTAAGATGCTAAAAACAGTGCTTAAGATGGCGGCCAAAAGGACAACCGACAATAGAAACATGTGGGGCCGAAAATATGAGAGCAGGCGCGCCGCTGTGCTTTTCGCATTCTTGGGTTTTTCCACTGGCATCGCTAGTCCCATGGGTCCGCCACCGCCGCCCCAACCACCACGGCCGCCTCCGGGAAATCCCTGCTGTTGTCCTGAATCCCTGCGTTCTTGGCTCATGCGATTTCCTCCGGGGAGAGTTGCGAAGACACAATTTCTTGATAGACTGGACAATTTTGCAATAACTCATGGTGAGTGCCCACTCCTACCAATTTGCCGTCATCCAATACTAAGATGCGGTCCGCATCCATTACGGTACTAACACGTTGTGCCACAATGATTACTGTAGCCGACGACACTTCGTGCCGCAGTGCCGAACGAAGCATAGCATCCGTCTTATAATCCAATGCGGAAAAACTATCGTCGAAAAGATAAATCTCAGCTTGCTTGACCAATGCTCGGGCAATCGAGAGGCGTTGCTTTTGACCGCCTGAGAGATTGACTCCCCCTTGAGATATCACCGAATCAAATTGCGAAGGCATTTCCTTAACAAATTCGGTGGCTTGAGCAATGTCTGCAGCATGATGCACCATCTCTTCGCTGGCGTTATCATTGCCGTATCGAATATTATCGGTAATGCTGCCAGTAAACAAAATGGCGCGTGATGGTACATAGCCAATTTTAGCCCGCAACGTGGCTTGAGACATTTCGCGCACGTCTACTCCATCAATGAGAATACTGCCACTGGTGACGTCGTAGAAACGAGGAATTAAGTTGAGCAAAGTGGATTTGCCAGCTCCAGTTCCTCCAATAATGGCGGTTATTTCCCCCGAATTGGCGGTAAATGAGATATCCGATAGGGCAGGCTCTTCAGCCCCTGGGTAGTTGAAACTCACATTGCGAAATTCAATATGTCCCGTCTCCGCGTTAGGAGAGGTGGGATGTTCAGGGTCGGTAATTTCCGGATTCATGGCCAGTACTTCGTTTATTCTCAATGCCGACGCTTGTCCACGAGGAATCATAAATGCCATCATCGAGACCATCATTACCGCAAACATAATTTGCATAACATATTGAATGAACGCCATCATTTTCCCGATTTGCAACGTACCGTTATTAATTTGAATGCCGCCAAACCAGACGATAGCCAAAGTCGACAGATTCATAATCAACATTACCATGGGCATCATAATGGCCATCAATTGAAACACCCGTACCGAGGTGTCAGTTAAATCCAGGTTGGCCTGATCGAAACGCCCCACTTCATAGGGCGTGCGGTTAAACGAGCGAATTACCCTAACCCCGGTGAGGTTTTCCCGCAATACCCGATTAATGCGATCCACCTTTTGTTGCATGGTGCGAAATAGCGATAAGCCATTTCCCATGACCAGGTATATGGCGATGCCGAGTACTGGTATCGCCACCACAATAATAGGTGCTAGCCGCGCATCGGTATAAATCGCCAGGATTATTCCGCCTAAGGCAGTCAAAGGCGCCATAACCATCATTCGCAGGATCATGTTGATGAGTTGCTGCACCTGCATGACATCATTGGTAGTGCGCACAATAAGCGATGAGGTGCCAATTTGGTCAAATTCGTGCAAGGTAAAGTTTTCTACATGGGTAAAGAGCCGGGTCCGAATCAACTGGCCAAATCCTGCCGTAGCTTTGGCCCCGTACCAACTGGCAAACACAGCAGCCACTCCACCTAACACGGTAACCAGGAGCATAAAGGCGCCCACTTCAACGATGTAAGGGATGTTGCCTTTAATGACCCCGGTATCCACGATATTGGACATCAAGTTCGGCAAGTACAGGGTCGACATGGTTTGAAGAAACGTCAGCACCACTACCAACACTACTGATGTCCGATAGGGGCGCAAAAACGAAAAAAGCTTAATCATGCCAAGAGCCTCCCGTCGCCTAGTCGATACAGCTATTATACCGAGGTCCACCAATTTTGAGGACACGTTATTGCTTAGTACATCTATTTATACCACAAATAATTTGTGTGGTTAATAGGTAGTAGTAGGATGGCAATCCGGACAAGAAGCAAAGAAAATTGCATGTTTCCTGTCATCTTTCGATGTTACTCTGTGTTTCTAGTCGACGAAAAGGCGAACGCTTTTTAAGAGGGTTTTTCCAGCGACACTATAGAGTACACTTTATCTACAAGAACCGGCTATCGCATAAAATTCTCCTCTTTTAATTTTTCCCCTTATTTTCAATCAATTTTGTGCATGATAAAATCGGATTTGACAAAGGATGGTCATTTATCAATGAAAATTGGCATTATCGGCGCCGGACCTGCAGGACTTAGTGCAGCATATGAATTAGCTAACCACGGTCAGCAAGTGACGGTATTTGAACAAGATCCTGATTTCGTTGGCGGAATCTCGCGAACTGTGGAGTATCATGGATATCGATTTGATATCGGAGGCCACCGTTTCTTTTCTAAAAGCCAAGAAGTGGAGGACTTCTGGACCACTATTCTAGGTGATAATCTGCTTACTCGGGGTCGAATTTCCCGAATATTTTACGATGATAAGTTTTATGATTATCCACTAAAGCCTTTAAACGCTTTTCGTAATATGGGCGTCTGGAACACGGGCCTCTGCTTGTTGGATTACGCGAAGGCCAAGACGTCTCCACCCAAAAACATCCAAACCTTCGAAGATTGGGTAGTGTATCACTTTGGACGCCGCCTCTACGAAATGTTCTTTAAAACCTATACGGAAAAAGTATGGGGTACGCCATGTGATCAGATTAGCGCAGACTGGGCAGCCCAGAGAATCAAAGGACTGAATTTGATCAGCGCTATCAAGCATGCCTTTTTTCCGCAAAAAACCTCTTCGGACAAGTCTCTAGTTGTCAAAACTCTTATTGATACATTTCGATATCCAAAACTAGGACCTGGCATGCTCTGGGAACAAGTTGCCGCCAAGGTGACACAAATGGGCGGAACCCTGTTGATGGGCCAAAAGGTCGTGGAGTTAAGACACTTCAATGGTCGTATCACGTCCATTGATTCTCTTTTTGACAAAGAACAATCGCGTATCACCTATCAGTTTGATCATGTGATTTCTACCATGCCGGTGCGGTCGCTGGTGCGCGCTCTCAGACCCAACCTACCGCAGGCGGTGACAAAAGCCGCCGAAGCTCTAAAATATCGCGACTTTATTACGGTCGCATTGGTCATCGATTCTCCAAACTTGTTCCCAGACAATTGGATCTACATCCACGATCCCAAAGTTAAAGTGGGTCGCATTCAGAACTTTGGAAACTGGAGTCCTTTCATGGTGCCAACTAACACCACTTCATGTTTAGGGTTGGAATATTTTTGTTTTGAAGGCGATGGCCTTTGGAACTCGTCCGATGAAGCTCTCCTCAAATTGGCCGAACAAGAACTGAATGCATTGGGTTTAACTCGTGGACATTCCGTTATTGACGGTAAGGTAGTACGAGTTCCTAAAGCCTACCCAGTATATGATGAGGACTACCAATCTAACGTGAATACTATTGTCGAATATCTCCGCTATTCGGCTCAAAATCTTCAATTGATAGGCCGCAATGGCATGCATCGGTATAACAATCAAGACCATGCCATGATGACGGGATTTTTGGCAGCACGAAACATTCTAGGGTCCAATTATGATCTTTGGGCCGTCAACGGAGATGCAGAATATCTTGAAGAGGTCAGCGAGGAGCGGCAGGTTCCCAAAGTTGTGGCCAAGACCTAGTAAGACTGCCGAAACATGGTGTATTCTCATCGTTTGAGGAATAGCCACACCTAGCCACACCTGTTTTTGATGGGCAGCAACTGTCCAATGAGAATCACTTCGAACCTCGAAAAACCACTTTAAAATCTGATGGCACCAAGCAATCTCATTACTTTTGTCAGTCATATCCACAAAAAAGTACGTTCCACGCCCTGCATTTATCGTGTGAGGCCCCACAAGTGTTACATTGGTTCGATTTAAAAGAAGGGCCAGAGTCTTATTTGTTCCGACCAGAAGAGCAATAGCAGGAATCATTGCACTTATTCAGTTCAAGGTTCTGGGATTGGTACGAAAATAAAGCAATTGCCCAAAAAATTATCTAAATCCCAATGCGAAAATGATGGCCATGGCTGTCGGGACAAGCCATTTGCTATCAAATGGTATCTTGGACCAAACCGACAAACTTGACGCCTATAGGAGAGGAACTGCTAGAATCCAATATTGATAATAGGGATATACTTGCGGGCCAAAATCGCTTAGCCCATTAAAGGCAAACACTGCGACAAACGGTAAGCCATAGGGCGCTCGAATACCTCCCCATAGTGGAGGTAGAAACATAAAGCCCATCAGAAGCATTATGAACGATACGATTACAACCCGCCGTCCCCAACCCCAAAAAACCAAATATGGGCAATACGAATCCACGACGGGACTGGGCTATGGTTTCGCTAGAGGCGGATCACAGGGCATGATAGGCTAGAACGCGTGGGCCATAACCGTTCGGCCTTGGCTGCCAATATCATGCCCCGCGAGGCTCCGGGTCCAGCGATCAACGATCTGTCCAGAATTAGGGGGTTAGACCGTCCACTGACCACTGGTAATGTCTGCGCGCAATACCGCTGCAATTTCTTCCCAGATTCGAAAACGTCTCATTGCCACCCCTCCACCGGGGTGCGTATCGCTGTCGTCAACGCGTGCCAAGCCCGGTCGCCGTGAAATACGGTCGGCCGGATACGTCGACGTCGGCGGGAAGGATCGGTTGAAACTTCTCGGGCGCCAAATACAGAAGCAAACTGCGCTCCAGTGCTCCGGCATGCATATCCTCGTGTAGCCCCAATGACCACCCCGCGGCCGCATAAGACGCCGTCCAGTCGACCCGAGAGGGCAGCCACAGCACCGGAAAACCATCAGCATTCCACTCCTGGACGAGGCTTCCCAGAACCTGATTACCGCCATGCCCGTTGATCACCGATCACAAAATCGGCAAAATGTGTTACCCGGATGCTAATCATGGTATCGACTCCCCGATGTTCAAGCAGCGGCCTTTGGAAGAGACGTCTCCCTATGTCTGGTTGGATGGCAAGTACGTGAAAGTGCGCGAAGGCGATCGGAAGATCTTGGGGTTTGACATCGGGTTGAGTGAAGACGCGGCCTTTTGGACCGCCTTTTTCTGGGAGCTGGTGGCCCGTAGCCTCAGCGCGGCGTACAGTTGGTCATCAGTGACGCTCACACGGACCTTCAGGCGGCGCTCCGTCAGGTG
>PXYW01000089.1 GCA_003023695.1 Sulfobacillus benefaciens
ACCTTCGTGCCGTTGGCCAGTCAAAATCGGTGCTGTGGATCGGCCGGGACTTATAATGTCGTCCATACCGATTGGGCGCTAAAAATTCTCGATCAAAAAATGGCGGAGGTGGAAGCGGAGGGCCCGGACCGGATTCTGGTGAACAATCCGGGCTGTCAGTTGCAAATGCAATGGGGCACGACACGGCGGGAGAAAACGCAGCGGATCGCGGTCGAGCATTTGGCCAGTTATGTCTATCGCGCTGCGCGGAAGGGATTGCAGGCATCGCCGTCCATCGAGTCTCAAACTCCGTCGTAATTCAACGCACAAGGTGGGAATAAAAACGTGATGAAAACGCACATATCGGTGATAACCGGCGGACTAGGATACGTGGGTCAGTCGTTGGCCTATGCATTGCAATCTCAGGGCATTAACCCTATCTTGCTGGACCATCGCCAGGTACCGAGTCAAGTTAGAACGGTGCCGGTAATGCGGGGTGATGTGGGAGACCGCGGGTTATGGCATGAGATATTTCAGCATCATCACGTGGATGCCGTTTATCACTGTGCAGGACTTATCGTGGTTTCCGAATCGGTTGCCCAACCTTTGCCTTATTTTGTTCATAATGTAGTTGCGGGTATCAGCATGTTGAATGCCCTGGTAGAATTGGGTCCTGAAGTGCCCATCATCTTTTCTTCGTCCGCCGCCGTTTATGGAACGCCAAATACTGTGCCCATTGCAGAAACCGCTGCTACTATGCCGATGAGCCCTTACGGGATCACAAAACGCCAGTTTGAAGAGGTACTCTCAACCTACGGGGAGGCGTATGGCACTAAATGGGTGGCACTCCGGTACTTCAACGTGGCCGGAACTGTGGGGGGCGTCCGTGAGCAACATCAACCCGAGACGCATTTGTTGCCTCGGATAGCGGAGGCAATTCGCCATCAGCAGGCCCCCGTGATTTATGGCCACGATTATCCTACTCCAGATGGGACGGCGATTCGTGATTATATTCATATGGCTGATCTTACAGAGGCCCATATTTTGTCCTGGCGCTACCTCCAACAGGGAGGGACATCGCGGCCTTTTAATGTAGGGTCTGGTCACGGGCACTCCGTTCTTGAGGTCATTCGCGGTTTTGAACGCGTCTTAGGAGCCGACATCCCGGTTTCTTTTACCGACCGACGACCCGGAGACCCTCCGATATTGGTAGCCTCCATTGATGCTGCATCTTCTGTCCTGGGATTTCGACCAGTCCACTCCCAGACGGTCGAAGACATGGTGAGAGATGTGTGGCAGCAAGAGTGAAAGGCGCCGCTTGTTGCCTAAAATTCCGCTTTTGCTAAAACACTAAAGTTATCCTTAGTGCCAAACCGGGGACAAACACGGTAAGCCAACGTCTTGCGTAAAATGTGACATCTTGTGCCAGTGGAGGAAGATGTTGCTATGGGCCAGACAATAAAAGTTGGGTTGATGGGTTTGGGTATAGTGGGGACCGCTTTTGTTCAGGCGTTGTCCCAATATCAATCTGACGAGCACTTATTCAGTGAAAAAATCATTGAAGTCAAGAAGATTTTAGTACGCCATCCCGAGCGCCACCCTGACATCCGTTCTCGACTAACCACGAACGCCAGGGATATCCTTGATGACCCCGAAATTTCCGTGGTTGTCGAGTTGATGGGTGGCATGGAGCCTGCGCGATCCTTGATATTAGAGGCTCTAAAAGGCGGTAAGGCGGTGATGACGGCGAACAAAGAGGTCGTAGCCCAGGCAGGCCGGGAAATTTGGGAAGCCAGCCGTAAGGCAAGAGCGGCTTTCTATTTTGAGGGTGCCGTAGGGGCCGGAATTCCCGTCATTCAAGGAATGCGGCGGGGACTGACTGGTAATCGAGTTCAATCCATTGCCGGCGTACTCAACGGCACCACTAATTATATTTTGACTCGGATGACCCAGGAAGGCCTTGGATTTTCAGAGGCACTACGTGAAGCGCAGCACCAAGGATATGCCGAAGCGGACCCAACCGACGACATCGCCGGTTATGATGCGCGGAGGAAGATTGCCATTTTAGCCACGGTGGGATTTAACACTTGGGTGTCACCTGAAGACATTCAAGTAGACGGTATCGCGGGAATTACCCAGGATGACATTGCCTACGGTCTGAGCCAAGGCTGGGTGCTCAAACTGATTGCGACTGCGCGTCGGCAACACGATACGATGAACATTGCAGTGCGGCCAACGTTCTTGCCGCACAATCATCCGGTTGCTCACGTGTCCGGGGCGTACAACGCTATTTGGATAGAAGCGGAACCCGTGGGAAACGTTATGTACTATGGTATGGGCGCAGGTGGCAAGCCGACCGCAAGTGCCATCCTAAGCGATGTCTTGCAATCGGTGAGAGATCTTAATGGGCCTTATCAAGAATTCTGGAGTATCGGTCGCCACCCGAAGTTAGACGCGTCGGGAAATATTCGCGGCATGTCTTATTGGCGTCTAGAAGTGGTGGACCGTCCGGGGACGTTGGCGCAAGTAGCGGATCAGTTGGCAAAACACGGTTTGAGCCTCCGGTCGGTGTATCAAAAACCTCTGTTGGGGGGTCACGCCTTGTTATTCTTAGTGCACCACAAGTGTGCCGAACACCTTTGGCGAACGGCTTGGACTTCCATTGCGCAACTACCCGTGGTCGAACATGTGGGGAGTCCGGTGGCGATATGGGAGTCGGAACAAGAACACAGCGACCACTAGAGTAGAATTGGACGCTACTGAGTAGGCGCCGAGGTCTGCCATATCCAGGCAGTGGGCACCGAGGTAAATACCGCGTCCTGCTGCCGGACAAAATCGAGGCCAACTCCATTAAACCGCAATTGCGAAATGGCCAATGTGGGGTCATAGATCCATATATCGACCATAGTTGTGGGACTGGGGAACCCTTGATGCTTGATTCCCGTGGTAATGCGGCATATGTCTTGCCTCAGCTCCACCAAAATTTCCATCAAGTTATATTGTCCCGCCCGATAACCATGAGAGACCCCATCATCCTGATACCATGCAGTCTTTATCCCTCGGGATAGATGGATCATCCATTGGATCCGGGTTGGCAAGGGAAGTGCTGTAATTTGGGGTGCTTGCACCAACAGCAAGCTGTCGTCTTTGACGAACACCGGCAAGACGCCTAACGGCCACTGCACGACATCATAACCGGCTCCTCGAAATACTTGGCTGGTATCAAGGCTATACCACGTGCCATCAGGAAACCAAACTGCTCGATGATCCGCTGCGGTGTCCAGAATTGGCGCCACCAGCAATTCTGAGCCTACGAGAAATTGATCCTGCAACATCAGGCCTTGGGGTGCGTTTTCATAATGATAAACCATTGGCCTCATAATCGGTCGGCCATAACGGTGGGCTTCCCAAAACAATTGATACAGTGTCGGTAGGAGACGGTAACGCCAGGCAATTAAGTGGGCCACTTGCCGTTCAACCTCCGGACCGAAGCTCCAAGGTTCTTGCCGAGTGGTGCCCATCGCGCTGTGATTGCGAAAAAACGGAGTGAGGGCTGCCGCAGCTACCCAGCGAGCAAATAGTTCCGGTTGACAATTGCCTTGAAATCCCCCGACGTCTGCCCCTATAAATGGCTGACCGGAGAGACTTAACGACAGCAGCATGGGAATCATTTGCCTGAGTGCGCTAAAGAGACTATGGTTGTCGCCGGTCCAAATTGCCGACCATTTTTGCAGTTCGCTGAAACCAGCCCTACTAAGAACGAAAGGGCGGGCATCGGGGTCGTGACTTTCCATGCCCAAAAAACTCGCCTTAGCCATTTCCCGTCCATAATAGTTGTGTACGAGCCGATGTGATATGACGGAATCTGGTGACGGTTTGTGCACCGCATCGTCGGGCAGGCTATGGTTTGGGGTATCAAACAAAGAGGGCTCGTTCATGTCATTCCAGATCCCGTCAATTCCGGTGTCCAGAAATAGTGCTATGCGGTGCACCCACCACTGTTGCACTTGCGGATTAAAAAAGTCGGGAAACACGGCAGGTCCCGGCCAAACCTGGCCTTGAACCACCGAACCATCGTGATAGGTTACCAAGACGTGTTCCCGGAATGCGTCTTGGTAGAGTTCCCAATCGGGGTCGGCCTTAATTCCGGGATCGACAATGGCCACGACATGAAATTGGAGTTGGTGCAGTTGATGGATGAGCCCTCGGGGATCCGGAAAATTTTGCGGATCCCAGGTAAAAATACGGTATCCATGCATATAGTCAATATCCAAATAGATTACGTCACAAGGAATTTTTCGCTCCCGAAACGTCTTTGCGATAGTCAATGCCTCATCGGCCGATTGATAACTCCAGCGGCTCTGCTGATATCCTAAAGCCCAAAGTGGCGGCAGAGGCATGTAGCCGGTTATGCGGGAAAACCGGCTTAACACTCCATCCAAGTGAGTGTCATAGATGCCATAATAAGTGAATTGCAGAGATTCCACCGTAATGCACACCGAGTTTCCCCCAGTAAAATCGGCGGTTATCCGGGCACCGCTGTCAATATAGGTACCCCACACTTTACCAGCTGACCATCCCCACCAAATCGGATGGCTTTGGTATAATGAGTCTGAGAGTTCTGTGTGAATTTCCGCTGCATCACGATTCCAAAACGTCACTTTACTGCCCCGTTTGTCCAGCGGTAATGCGGATTGACCACCACCGAGATAATGAGAGTAAAGGCGATCTTTGGTCAATACCGTTTGCCCATGCTCGCATCTGATCGGGTTATGATCCTGGTCCAAGAGTTGGCCTTCGGGTGTTTCCCAGCGGACTGTCCCGTCGCTAAGGGTAACAGTTCCCAGGAGCCCGCCTGATGCGAATTTCAACTGGGTATCAGAGTCTTCGATAATAGACCAGTTTTGCGACACGGCTGGCACGGGTATGGTGGGAAGATCTGGATTAACCCGTATTTTTACTACACGAGAACCTAGTGCCGTTAATCCATAGGTGGCGCCCGACATTCGGATAAACAGTTCCTGCCCATGAAACCACCACACCGGAGAGTCGGCCATTATCCAGAGGCTCCTTTATCAATCGTTATTAGAGTGATTGGAAAATATAGAGTATGGCAACCATGCTTATCATTCCAGCTGCCGTGGCAAGCAGTGCTTGCCCCCAGGGGATGCGGTAGACGTAGTGAACTGCGCGAAGTGCCATAGCAAAAAAGCCAAGGAGGGCGACCAATTGACCAAAGCCAAAGGGAACCAACGACAACAGCACATAGAGAACTATCCATCCAGATAGCACGATCATTTCCCGTCGCAAATCGGTTACTGAGAAATACCGGCGATGAGATCCTGTGCGCCCAATGACCCAGTCGGTCACCCAAGTCATCCCGTAAAAAAACAAAAAGGCCAAAAACAGGGTGTTGACAAATGTTGTCAAGAGCAGCAGGAAGTGAAACCCTGACATTACCGTGAGTATAATGACCCGAATGCCCCCGGCCAGTAACGCATTACTCCAAACCATTCTCTCAGTCCATGATTGACGACCCGCAAATTGCAAGGGATGCCGCACTATGTGCTGCCAGTAAGCCACTAAGTCGTCTGATTGATAAGGAGAGCCAGGGCGTTGTTTTTGAGTACCCCGCGATTGCTGACGCTTTCGCTGTTTGTCGCGAAATGAGATCAGTTTTTTAGACATGACGGAGACCTCCTCAATAGGCTCATAATACCAAATAACCGGACAATGGGGGAGGGTTCCATTCTCTTGTTATGGTCAGCCGCTGTACCTGTCCAAGGTTTACAGTTGCCCTGCGGTGGAGCGCGCAATTCGGGTCATCGCTTGCCGACCAAAACTGACCAACGGATGGCTTGTGGACGACTGATTGATGGCCGGATTATTGACGTCATACGGGCGGGCTGTTCCGTGCAAGAAAATCGCCCATCCTGCGGCCGAAGTCAATGCGGTGGCTGCTAGATATGCTCCGTGCCCAGCGGCCCCGAGTGCTTGGGTCATTCGGGACTTCACCCATTCGAGCGCCTGAGCGACCACCGGATTGTAGGGAGACAATGTTCTTACTGGTGTGGTGTTGGCGCTAATGCTAATTGGCATCGCTCCGACTCACTCAGCTGTCATCAGATCCGAGGCACTCTACTGACGAAATACCCTACGGGATTCAGTCCTGTGGACTGGGATTCGCGTTTGGCGTACGGTCAAACCTCACGGCCTACACCAAACCCGAATGAATAGGGCAAGGCCGGATCGTGTTCCGACTATTCTCTTCCACGGTTAGTCAAACCGATGACACAAAGAATTAGCCAAAACAGCCAGCTTACGCGCATTCCCCTCCTCAACGAAATAATCCAATCGCGTGATCCCCGGAGCATATACTATATTCTTTGTAGTGACAAACGTAATTACTCCGATGATTCGGCGCCTTCTGGGATTGTGAATCCATTGCGAACCCCAGAATCGAAAGCAGTCGTTCCTCAGCACCGACTACGGGATAAGTCCCCATATGCGCACTAGCGTATTACAATTTTTGGGTATTCGTATTCCGTGATTGAAACGACGGTGTGTTGAAGCACTCGACCGTGTTGATCACTCTGCAAACGAGGTGTTATTCCATGGCCCCATTTCGTGTTTTTCGGCTTTGGTCAGACTCTCACCGTGCTGTGTAACTTGTCCGTCTCCATCAGCGTTATATTATTACCAACATTTCACAGGGCACACCCGTGCGGAAGCCGGGGTCGCAAAGTCAAAGGATATCTTGTCAAGTATTTTACAAACTCATAGATTTCGCGGGGTTGCACGTAGAATTCATATGTTTAATGAATGCTGGATATCAGCCGAGACTCCCGTGAGCAACCACCGCATAGACGGGATCTCCTTCAGTCGGATGGAGTCCAAGAGGCTCGCGAAACCTCCAAGAGAAAGGACTCGCACGTCAAAACTGTTGGAAATCGATAAGAACCCCACTCCACCCCGTAGGGAGGTCATGGGGCGTCCCGCCCACCTTTCGCAATATGTGTCGAATCCCTGCGGGAACTGCCGCGTCGTATAGGGGTAGAGCCTAGAAGGCTTACGACTGTTCTCAGACCAAGGAGGCTTTATGACATGATAACACGAAACTATGGGCTCGTCGGCGCAGCTATTTTGTTGGGCGGGATGGTCCTCACGGGTTGTGGCACGACCGCGCCTCCCGTCGCCAGTGCTTCCTCTCATCAGTCACACACGGTGAGTCCATCGCCTGCCGCATCCCCTCCGACATCGTCGACAACGCCCTCGTCGAGAACCTCGACGACCACCTCGACGACGCCATCGTCGTCTTCTGAGAGTTCTCATACGGGGTCAGTCAGTCCGAGTTCATCGTCAATAAGTCTATCCCCGATTACCTACACGACCAAGCAACAGGCCACGATTTATGACTTAGGACATAGCGTGGGATTTCCTGCGGCCTATGTTCCTCGACAAGGCTTTCAATCAAAATTTGTCCAGGCGACGACTTTTATAGCCGCGACCTCTCATAAAGGCGTATTAATGCTCACCTATAATAATTTTACCGTACAAGAATCCGGCAGCGCTAATTCGTTTGGTACGGGGGGCGATCATGTAACAACGGGAACCGTCGCATTAACGATTCCAGGTTCCGGATCGCGCACACCCATCCAGG
>PXYW01000009.1:0-99109 GCA_003023695.1 Sulfobacillus benefaciens
CAATAGCGGCCAATGCGTGGGTTCACTCCCAAATAAATGAATCTGATATCCCCCGTCCACCAATTGGGGGATCAGTTGGGACAACAAGGGGCGCCCTTTGGCTAATCCAGCAAGCCCGATGATGGCCAGACTCGGACGCCACTCCCGCGGAGCCATCACCGTCTTCACCGAGATCCCATGTTCGATCACGTGGTCAGACCGTATCGGCATCTGGTGACGGAACAGGTCTTGCGCACTGCGCGAGGGAAATACCACGCAATCCACCATCTCTAGAGCCTTTTGGGATTGCTGGCGCCACTGTTCAATGGACGGCACCCGTATGGAGGGTTTGCTAGCCAAGCATTGTTCACACACGGCCGCGGAAGGCAATTGGCAAAAGACCCCTTCCGGGTTCAGCAGATTATAATCGGGACACAACGCATAATAGTCATGCACCGTGTAAACAATCGGCAGACCCAAGGCGTGGGCCGCCACGACCACCTCCCACCCGCTCCGAATCGTATGCTGCACGTGCACCACATCGATCTTCCAGGCTGCGAGTTCCGCCGTCAGCCGTTCTACGGCGAAGGGCCGTTCTGCCTGCCATTGTCCTGCTGGCACTGTGGGCACCCAGGATTGGACATATTCCCAGGCATTGTCGGCGGTAATTTCCTTGATAATCAACTGGGTGCGCGCCTCCCACACCGCATAGACGTCATAAAACGCTCGCAGTTGCTCAATGAGTGCATACACATGGCGCTCCGTGCCCGACACGTGTTGATCATGATAGGGGGCTTGGAGTTGCATCCAAATGCGCGGGCGATCTTTTGGACGATGTTTTCGTTGCCAGGGCATCCAATACTCGGTCAAAGCAGCCATGAAACCCGATTGTAGAAATCGCTGGACCGTATGGGGATACCATGGATACCGCCGTTCCAGTGCCTCTTCACTGGATCGGTTAGACCACCCGAAGTCGGCGCGGTTTCCCATGGACAAGCGTCCATGATGAAAAATGACGGTGCGATCATCCAAGACATTCACGAACCCCGCTTGCACGGCGCGTAAACAAAAATCCGTTTCTTCCCCATACCCCGCGCCATAAATTTCATCAAATCCCCCTAACAGCGCTCGGGCCTCATGGCGTATGTAGAGGCAAAATCCGACGCCTGTCGGGATCACCGGATAGTGCCGTGGGGGACCCTCCCGATGTTCCAATGCCCGGTTACCCAGCATCAGCAACGATTGATCTACCTCGAGCGAATAGATTGCGGCGTTGTTGGACACCGGCGTGGCGGTTGCCACTTGGGGTTGACTATAGGCCGCCAGGCACAGCTTGGGGATCCAGTCTGGGGTCACAATCACATCGCTATTTAATAACACCACATCGTGATGCCGAGGAATGTGGGCAAAACCTTGGTTGACCGTACGAATAAAGCCCCAATTCTCCGACCGATCGAGGAAGGTGCCCTGGGGGTGGTTTTCCATCACCGTGCGAATATTTTCCGCCAGCCGCGCTTCGGTACTGCCGTCATTGATCACCAGCAAAGATACGGGGAGATTGGCGATGGTCTGGAGCACACTAAACAACGCACTTAGAGTGGCTTTAGACGCATTATACACCGGCATTAGAATGGTGATCGGAGGCGCCTTGATCACCAGGGCATGGCCATAAATCTTGTAGAAAAGGAGGCCCAAGGCCTGCGCGCACGCTTTTATGCGTAATATATCGTCTTCCGTCACATCGGGAAAATATACGAGTCCCCCGAGACCTACCAGCCGACTAAGCTCACCCAGGTCCACCCGATCTGCTGCCATCGTAATGATTAAGTCCTGACTCTCCGCCGCGATACCCTCCACATTCTCTGCCCATTCATATAACCCTTCCACGCCTGCTGCCGCGGCCCGAAACTGCATCCACTCTTGGGTCATGGCATCAGATCCACAACCTACCACCGCGTGGCCACGGACGAGCAATCCCAACGTCAAAACCCCCGTGTCATCTCCACAGACGACGATCCGCCGGGATTTGGCGACGACATCCCACCATAGAGTGAGGGACCGTTCAGCACGGGCCATGCGGTGCTGCCACGCGCTACAATCCCTCCCGAGGGGGGGTTGCCGCTGAACGAATTCGCGCAGCCATGCGTCGCGTTCGTGATCTTCCATGGTAAATTCCACAACGTTCCCCCAGTTCCCGATGACCTGTCATCCCGATCTGTGCGACAAAGTGCGGCATTGCGCCAAGGCCGATGCCAAGATTGCTTCTTCTTTGACTTGACGCATCACCTTAATGGCCTGTTGTTCGAGTTGTTTTCGCAAAGCGTCCTGAGTGACTAACGCGATACAAGTTCGGGTCAACTGCCCGTAAGGGACATAGACGGCTGCGTGGGCCAGGATCCCCAGGTCTTCCATAGGACCTGTTTCGCTCACCACCGCCTTTTGATTGGCAAACAAGTAGGACAAGCGCACCGTCTCGGGTACAGCCGCCTCGTAATAGTGGATATTGAGCACGATTTTCGCGCGGGCAATGAGCTGATCGCGCTCGCGTCCGTAGACCCCGAATGCAGTTGCGACACGCAGCCCTGAAGCCCTGAGGGCATCTAACACCGCCTGGCGTCGGGCATTGACGGATCCATAAAATAGGACATCCACATCTTGCACCGGTGTCGATACGATCCGTGTCATTTGTGGCACATACCCAATCGGGACGTGGATCAAACGGTGGCCCCACCCCGCAGAGGTTAACCGCGCAATATTTTGTGGGCTATAGTCCCATGTGATATGCCGACGGATTAACTCCAGCAGGGATCCTTGTAGCCACTCCGATTTTGGGTCAATTTGTTCCAAATTATAAAGGATGGTCGCGGGGGGCAATTGGCCCACAACACCCCGATCCAGCAGATGAGCCCCGAATACGATGGTACGAGGCGTCTCGGTAATCTGATTTTCCGATAACTCTACGGCATAGCCCAGATTGCTTAACCCAAACCGCACCGTTTCGGCGACCTCACGGAACGCATCCGAATGCACATACCCCGGAGGTCGGATGATTGTAATGTTAAACGAGGACGCCATCACTTCCACCTGCCCCAGCGCATCCGTCCCCTGGGTTCTCCGTCACCACCCGCATTGGTGGGTGAATGCGCACAGGAGTCTTCTCGCAACCTTCCTAGCCCCCGCCTCTTACCCCGCGAAATTAATGGACTCGGCTGCCTGTATCGCGTGAGTCCCCTGGCTCAGATGCCCTTTAATCCCCGCAATGAGATTCTCCAACACGGAGATCACACCATCCAGATCTTCCCGGTGATGGTCCATCTGTGCCCGGATCGCCTGACGCCAGCAATAGAGATACAGTTGCCGCATGGGCTCTGCCTGCGGATGATCCCGATTCAGGGTATCGACTAACCCCGCCATGACATTTTGCACAAAGCCGCCATGCACCACCGTCAGTTCCCAATTGTTCTCGTCAATGGCGCGCTGACAGTGACGCGCATGACGCAAAGCGGCTTCAAAGAGCATCAAACCCAGTTCGTCTTCGGATAACGTCTGGATCGTGTCCACTTTATATTGGATGATCGCCTCGTCGTACACCGTCACTAACCTCCGCTACTGGTACTGTTATTCCCGCTATTTTGATTGAACAGGGTGGTAATCAGCGAGTCTTCCTGAGAATACTGCGCGACCTGATTGACCCATTGCCCATATTGGATAATCGCCTGTTGTTCCTGGGCGTTCAATTGATTTTGCAGCAAGGTAATCTGAGACTGCGTCTGAGATTTTTGCGCCGTCTCGTAAGCAACGGCTTCCCCCGTCACACTATGGCCTCCGGAATAGAATCCCTGCAACGGGCCTAGAGTCCCGTTCCCTGGGTTTAACAAGGTGTTGAGTTGCTGAAATAGCGCCCCCACACCAGCCGGGTCGCTACTGAGCGCATTGGTTAATGCCGAAGAATTGATCGCGATCTGGCCATTGCCTTGAAACGTCAACCCGATATCGGCGAGCGACTGATACGTCCCGGTGCCCAACGTTTGCCCCATCAGGGTTTGGATGGTGTTGATCACGGTCTGTGGCTGAGTGGAAGAAATCACTTGATTCGCGTTGCTTTGGTATTGGTAGGTGGACCCGGTTCCGGTCCCCGTACTCGTCACCGTACCCGCATCCGCCAGTTTTTGGGTATCGGTTACCCACTGGTTCCAATCGGTGGCGAATTGCTGAACCGATTGCTGCATCGCCGTCACATTGGGTCCGACGGTAATGGTCGCGGATCCGACGCTCGCCACCGTGATGGTGAGCCCGGGGACGAGGGACGTAAAGGTGTTAGTCGACGACGAGAGGGCATTGGCCGTGGAGGCGGTCGCCCCAAAATTGACGGCGGCGTTCTGCGCCACCTGAAGTTGTTCCCCGGAAAAATAGGTGGGCGTGCTAAGGCTGGTATTCCACAATCCCAGTTGATATAAGGGAGACGACGTGCCGGAAGCGGGGGAGACCGCCACATAATGGATGGAATTGGCGGAACCGGTGGTATTTCCCTGAATTGCAATCGTCCAGTCGCCATTGGCCAACTGCTCCGTCGAGGCGGTCACTCCCGTATTCGCGGCGGTAATGGCATCGGCAATTTGCTGCAGCGTATCCGTACTGGTCACCGCAATGTCGGTGGAAGGCGCCGTGGATCCGGTATAGATTTGAAACGTACCGGAAAACCCCAAGGCGGTGTTGTCCGATGTGATCGCGGTCGGCGGCTGTCCTTGATCAATCTCCGCTTGCGCCAATTGATCGACCGTCAAACTATAGGTGCCTGGTTGTGCGCTGGAGTCGGATGCCGTGAGGATTCTTGGATTGCTGGAGGTGGCCGTCAACTGCTGAAAGGTACTCGGCAGACTCAGGGACGTGATATCGCCATTCACCACTTGGGCGTCCGATTGTAATGTCGTCCACGCCTGGATCAGCGCGGAATCTTGTGTGACCGTGTTTTGCAACGCCGTCAACTGCCGTTGCGACCCTTCCACCAGTAATTGCGTAAAGGACTCCGGGGTAAAGTCCGATAAAATGGATCCGATTGGCGTCGCATAAATCGACGCCCAATTGATACTCATGGCACCTGCCTCCTTTGAGCACTTTAGAGCGGGCCACCGCGACCCGCTCTAAAGATCACGCGAAAAATCGGGTCCTTACCCGAGGAGTTTTAAGACCATTCCCGGCAGGGAATTCGCTGCCTGCAACGATTGCAATCCCGTCTGCAGCAAAATTTGCTGTTGAGCGAACTGACTGGTCACCGTCGCCATATTCGCATCCATAATACTCGATTGCGAGGCCTGCAAGTTGGTGGACTCTGTTTGGAGGTTATTGCTGGCATAATTTAATTCGTCGAGCTGCGCTCCTACAGCCCCTTGCGCGTTGGTTAAGATGGAGAGGGCCGATTGAGCTTGCGTAATCGCATACTGCGCACTATTGACCGTTAACACCGACAAGTTGTTGAGTCCGAGGGTGGCACTAGTAAACGTGCCGAATTGGGTACTAATACTATTCCCATCCCCCTGATTGGCACCAGTTTGAAATTCCAACTGCGTTCCTGCGGTCACCGAAAACGCGACGGACGTCCCCGTCGTGCCCGCACTCACCACGGACGCCTGATTGACCGTAATAGAAAAGCTGTCTTGATTGCCATTTTGTCCCTGCACCACTTGCAGGTTAATGGTGCCGGTGACACTGGCTAAATTCGCAACCGTTCCGGCGGCTATCACGGATCCGGCGCTATTTTCCACACTCACAATATCCGACCCATTGCCCGCCGTGGAATAGGACACGGAGACCGTATAATTTCCCGACGCGATCGCACCGCTGTCGGCGCCGACCGCCACGGCAGCAATCGTGCCCGCCGTCAGGTTCGACACCGTCGGACCGGAGTTCAAGACGGCCGTATTGTTGTAGTTGAGGGTTTGCGCGACATTGTCCAGCGATGTCATCAGATTATTAATCTGGTTTTGAATGTCGGTTAAATCTTGGGTGTTATTGGTCGAGTTCGAGGCTTGCACGGCCAATTGTTGTAGCTGCTGGACAATCTGCATATCGGTCTGCATGCCGCCATTGGCCGTGTTCAGCAGGTTGGTGGCTTGACTGGTATTGCTAATCGCCGAATTAATGCCCCCCAATTCGCCTTGCATCAAATTCGAAATGGCCAGACCCGATGGGTTGTTCGCAGGGGTATTGATTTGATAGCCCGTCGACATTTCATCTTGCAGGTTGGAGAGCGTGTTTTGCGTATTGATGAGAGAGTTTTCCGCAAATAAGGCAGGGACGTTAGTATTAATGTACATGGTTTATCCTCCTTGAGTAGTACTCCTCGACATCCTGTCGAAGCAGTCACCAAAATATGGTGCAATTACGTAATACCAGACAATTGGTGGCTGGGGCAATTTTTTAGGGCTATTTGCACAAAAACTTTTCCATAGTGTCCTAAGATAAAAATGAGTATCCTCGAGACGACAAAAGATTCCTGCCAAATAGTTTTCGTTGCACCATGGAGGGGATCAGGCAAGAAATGCAGGTTTTCGCGGCCTTAGATACCCAAATATACTGTGAGATAACAACGCAGTGTCAGGAGTTCACTGATTCATCCCGATTACAACACCTGGTCGCCGGAGCTTTTAACCCAATCCGCTAGCGATGGTTTGAAATCCCCATTGTAAGGCCATTTCGAGGGCTATCCCTCATCTCTTTCATAGTGCAGTGACGGCTCGCCCCCAAGCCGCAAAAAAGTAGTTTCCCCCTCGTCATACACCCATGCTGTATATGGTCACTAATCCGCCATTTAACGGTCGTCTAGCGGGAAGATTGAGCGATGCGGTGGTAATGGGCTCCACCATTGATGAAGAAAAACCATGATCCTTAGCTATTTTTAGTGTCAAGTCATAACGACTTAATCGATCGGGTCCAACCATATGGCGAATTCCCCGATCCCCTCGTTTCACCGCCGCCAACGCTCGCTCCACCAAATCTCGGCTATCCGTTGGGGTATTGATTTGGTCTATCGCGGCCCTGACCTTGTTTCCGTCTTTTAACTGCTGGACAATCCGAAACACGAAATTTCTTGGGTTGGGTTCTTCGCTATAGATCCATGCAGGCCGGATCACGAGAACATCTGGAACATTTTGTAGAAGGAATTCTTCCGCCTCCACTTTATGCTTGCCATATACCTGCAAAGGGTTGGGAATATCCGTTTCCCGATACGGCCCGGACGTTCCATCAAATACATAGTCCGTAGAAAAGAATACGAGTTTGGCTCCGTTATCGCGGGCCACTTCTCCAACGCGGCTCGGAGCCTTCACGTTAAGCAAGTAACTTAACTCCGGCTCTCTCTCACAGCGGTCAACATCGGGCAACGCTGCAGGGATCCACACTACATCCGGTTTACCATCTTGGATTAATGCCGTGACCTGGGCCGTGTCGGTGAAATCACACTTCACCTGATTTTTCACTGGATGCGAATAATAGGTGCCGATGACTACCTCGTGATCATGACTAAGTTTGTTCCAGAGGTAGCCGCCTACTTGTCCTGAAGCGCCAATAATCAAATGTCGCATTCCCTTTGACTCCCTTGTTACCCATTTCCCCGATTGTATCACGCCAATTTAGGATAATCAGGATTTAGGCGTAGCACCATTTAGACAATACAAGAAGAAGTACCTAGGCCAAAACCCCAGGTACTTCTTCTGCTCCCCGATTCACTGCAAATGTTCGACCACGGCCCGAGCGTTTCCTTGCGCTCCTAAATGGAGGTTCAACCGCATGCTTTGAATCATTCGTTCCATTCCCGGCCCCATATGTTCGGCGGCAACATCCGTGACCTTATGATCCATGAGAAACCGGGCGATGCGCGCATGATGCTGCCCCTCCCCATTTTGATCATGCAGGGCATCCCATCCCACCGCAAACACTTCCCAATTTTCAATCTGTCCCTGATCGTTCATCCGTGCTATCGCGACTTTAGGGGCCTTTCCCCATCGGGGCTCGACCTGTCCTTGATCATCAACAGGAATGCAAACCACACGCATTGTCACTACCTCCACTCTCTTATAGCTTGCCTGCCTTCTTCTTTTGCTTATACACAATCATGCCCTGCGCGTTCAAATAAATGTCCAGTGCCAAATCCGAAAGGTCGTCGAGGTGCGTCCGACCCTCCAAATCTTTGGACAAATACGCTCGCAATTCCTCTTCGGCCATCTGCGCAGTCGCGTCGTCTGGTAACCTATCTAATATCTGTTGAATCGCAAATATTCCTCGTCTGGTGAAGGCAAACGCTTCACTGGCGGGCGCAGTCGGCCCAAAGTGTGTATGATAAATCACATTGGGATTCATCGCCTGCAAACGATCCAACGACGCCAGCATCACCTCGGGGTCAAAGTCCGGCGGACTTGTGGTAGGAAAGCCATAGATAACGTTGTCGCCGACCCCTTCAAAACGATAGCGAATTCCAACCATGTCACCTGAGAATATTCCCCGTGTCACATTGTCCCAGATGCAACTGTGATGTTTGGCATGGCCCGGCGTATCATAGAATGTCAGGCGACGTCCATTGCCTAATTCCAATATGGAGCCATCTTCTTGAACTTGCACACGATCATGAGGTACCGGCAATATCGCGCCAAATAAAGATTCCAGGGCACTACCATAAACCGCCCGAGAGCCCGCTTCGAGCCGTGTGGGATCAATGAGGTGGGGCGTTGCTCGTCGATTCGCATGCAACACGGCATACGGCGCCGCTTCCATCATTCGGCCCGCCCCTCCAGCATGGTCGAGATGAACATGGGTCACCACAATATGTTTAAGATCTACCGGTGCATAGCCTAAGGTCTTCAGTCCATCCGCCACATAGGTAAAGCAATTGCTAGATCCGGTCTCAATGAGGGTCGGTTCCGGACCCCGAATAATATAAGCCGAACTACGAAATGGTCGGCCCGCCTCATGTAAATCGACGAGGAAGAGGTCTTCTCCCACTTCTGTTACTGCGATGTTTACCACCTCCCTTTGTCTATTATATCTCTTACCTAAAAACGGCGGATGGACAGACGCTTGAAAAGAGCCTTAACCCATGGCACACTGGAAACAGCAAGAGAATAGGAGGAGGTCCTATGCCAATATCCTCCCAATCCAAAGCCCAGGAAGTACTCGCGATTCTTCGCGCCCATCATGACTTGGGTTCCGAATATGACGAGGAAATGACCCAACAGATTCTACAACTATTTCCGGACCAACGTCCCACGATGACGCCCGAGGATGTAGTACATTATTTTAAATCGCTGCCATCCAAAGACCGCAAAAAAATCTTGAAACAAATTGGTTACCACCGGGAAAAATCCCATCATAGCCATATTACCGGCATACTAGTGCTGTCCATCCCATTGTTGGCCATTGCCGGACACATCGATCATTCAATCGGCGTGTTTGCCGTATTGGGTCTTGATGCCCTCGCAGTCATCGCTGATATGGTACGTAATTTCTAAGCGCACTAAGTAGGCCGAGGTCGTGATGAGGCCCTAGGAGGCCGCATGATGACAAGTTCGCCGGAACAGTTATCGTGTAATTTCGCCAATAATACCGAACCGTCGCAATCCTCTAAGATGTCTTGGGCACAGATTTTGGGGTCTAACTTTTACTGCTTGTTGCCGGACTGGAGGCCGATGATGCACCGCCATTTGGGGTCCCGCCAATTTGGGCTGGAGCTGGCCCCACCCCGGGCGCATTGACCGTCACCAATGTGCCATAATGGACGTCGTGGTAGACAATCGGCGCGATGTTCAAGGGCAATTCTACACAGCCAAGGCTTTGCGGAAAACCATAGGAAGCTCGCAAAAATCCATGGACTGCATCACTTCCTTCGAAATAATTGATCCAGTAGACCGGATCGGCATATGGGGTACCATTAGGATTATTTCCCCGCATGATCTGAAAGGTCAACCGCTCATAAATGGGATACGTACCAAGATATGTCGGGGTCACGGGAATACCGGTGTTGGCCTTAGACGACAGTGCCAGCTTTCCGTTGATCCACAGTTCCATGGTTTCGGGCAAATTTTCAGTTACCGAAATGTAAGTGTACCCATCAGGACTGACCCGTCCGTCAACCCGATCATTAAGCAACGCACTCCACACTGCAGGCCCAGCAATACCGTCAACAGTTAACCCGTTAACGCGTTCGAATTGCATAACCGCCCCTTTAATCATCACCGTCATTTGCCCCGGTATCCAAAGAGCCTTGAGGGCCGCAGGCAAGTTTGGGTATTTCCACTGAAACGTGCCCAATGGCGGATTGTAAATTGTCGCTTCTTGACTTTTGATGGTAGCCGGAGCCGTTGACGGCGTCGCCCGCTGCCAACTAACGGGAAGATACCCTTCCTCTGCCAGTAATTGCTGCAATCGCAATACGGATCCCGGAACTGTAGTCCAAGTCAAGTTAAGAGCTTTGGATAAATACGACCCGGTACGGGCTTGAGGCCCACTAGAACCAGAGGGAATGCTTACGGATACTAGGGCACCGGGACCAAAACCCATAGAACTCGACGGCGTAAAGGTAAATGTGGTGGCATTGACACGTATCCAAGAGCCAGTGGTCTTGGGACTGACCACCCAGTTGCGCACGTGCGACTGATCAATGGGTTGGCTAAACCGAACAGTCAGGGTAGAGGTGGGAGCAATTGGTGTTTGCGGAGTTGCGACAGCACTCAAGTAAGGCACCGTATTCCAAACCACGGTTTCCCAGCCGCTTAAAGGTTCCCAGATTCTGGCGGCTGCCTGCAAAACCACCTTTCCAGTGGCTCCAGGGCCTGTTAACGGCATAGGTAGGTTAACCCTTGAGGTTGGTACCGCTAAAACCTCGGTTTTGATATGCCCATGAAATTTATACCGCACTATCGAAACGGAACTCTGAAACCGAACGACAATATTCGGTTTCAGCAGTCGACTGACTCGATCGCTCTGCAGCGTGGGGATTGGGGGCGTGGACACTACCGTCGTCAACAGCCGACGTTCGCCTGGGATCCAGCTTAGGAACGGCAATCCTTGAATATTGGCATTTACGACCCCCGATATATCAGAGGGAACCGCGTTCTTAGGATACCACACACTCCCTTTATTGATTAAATCAACGGTCTTGTGGTCATAAGTAAATGATGCGCTTGATGCTGTCACACCCCAACCGGATATCGATACCCGGATCAGTCCCCGGCGGCTGGAGCTCCAATGCACCCTAGGATATGTCAGCCAAATTCCGAATGCCATCAGTATAACCACACAAAGGCCCAGAACCCAGGCCCATGACCTCAAGCCCACCCAGTGGACCGTGTGATTCATCGTTTCCCGCTTGGCCAACATGTTGTGTCCTTCTTTCTAACCATTCCCCACATTCATAACGTCGACATTGATTCATTCATCAATAGTTTAGGGCATAGTTCATCATATCACCGTCAGATGAGATAGGGAATCCAAGATTAGGGTCATGAGGCACGGGGGTGTTCAACGAGGTGACTAGCCAATAATAACGCAGATGCAACCAATTACTCCGGGCTGCGATATAGCGCATAGCCGTTGCCACCTTTGGCTTTGGCCCGATACATGGCAATGTCGGCATGTTTTAAGAGGGTTTCTGGGCTTGCTCCATCATCAGGATAGACGGCTATTCCGATACTGGCGGGGCACCGGAACACTTTGCCGGTAACCGACCATGGTTGTTGCAAACGCAAAATTACTCGTTGGGCAATCTGGAGGACCTTGTCCATAGACGTTACATGTGGCAAGACAACAATGAACTCGTCTCCACCCATTCGTGCCACTAAGTCCGGCGTCCGCAAACCGGCCTGCAATCGTTTAGCAACACTTTGCAACAATTGATCCCCAGCACTGTGGCCTAACGTGTCATTAATGTACTTAAAGCGATCCAAGTCAATAAATAGCACGGCTACCATAACTCCAGTGTCAGATGCCTCAGATAATGCCTGTGTCAAGCGGTCCATCACCAGAGAACGGTTTGGCAGATTGGTAAGAATATCGTGGTGAGCCATATAGTGCAATTGTAGCTCCATCGTCTTGCGAGGAGTGATGTCCCGGACAATGCCCCGAAAACCTATCGGATTTCCCATGTCATCGCGCATCAACGACACCGTGGCATCCAAGTATCGTCGGGAACCATCTTTGCGAATGATTTCCCATTCTGCGGAAAAAGGATTACCTGTACGGTATACCTGATTGAACCTTTCATATAAAGCTTTGGCATTTTGGGGGTCGGTATATTCCCGATCATTAAGTCCGTACATCTCTTCTGCAGGATATCCAAGGATTTCCACGAGTGCCGGGTTAAAAAACGTCAAGTTCCCCGCTAAGTCCACCTCGAAATATCCGTCCTTTATTTCCTCAAGAATTGTGCGGTACCGCTGTTCTCTCCAAGAGGCCACTGGCCTAACCATTACCACCAAAGCGACACCCCGTTTTCCTTCGCTCAGAGGAATCCGATCCACTTCCACATCCAGGATGCGGCGATCCGCCAAATCCCATCGCTCGACATTATGGTATTCAGGTTTCCCGGTAGAGATTACTTCCTCATCCTTAACTTCGGGGAAAAACCCTTCGCGGCCAAAAAATTTCCCAACGTCGCTGCCGTCAATACTGCGATAGGTGCCAGTTAGTAGAAAAGAAGCCGCCGCGTTGGCTTTTACAATACGATGATTGACGTCAGTGCACCAAACAGCGGTAGGGTTTTCCGGATCAAAGAGACGGCTGCTTAATGCCATACTTAACCGTATTTGGCGCCATAAGTGCCCTTTCGGTCTCCAATATGAACGATGCCCTTCCGTGCTGATGTCAGGTCGTTTCCAACTCATCTGGCCGCCCTCTCTCGTATTATGTGAGGCCGCGGTGTGGAAAGCCAATGGTACTATCCGTGAAATGTTAATATTAACTGTAACAATTGTCGACCGAAATCTCCATAGCCCATACATATTTCGCAAAGTCTACCGCACCATTGGCCAGAAAATAGTAGGATCCCATGCACTTTTTCCCAAGCAAAATGGTGGTTTTTTTTGCAGGATTATTTCATTCTTTAGCGAATTATAGTGTGTTGTCCAACACCCTCAGGATCTCGTAAAAAGGAGCACGATAATGAGAAGACCTATCTTAGCCTTGGTTTCCGTCGCCGCCTTATCTATCGGTTTAGTAGGCTGTGGTGCTCAGCAGTCTTCAGGAAATGGACCCGCACCTAGTAGTAAACCACAATATGGTGGGACCGCTGTCTATGCCTTGCAAGAACAGACTTCGCCCAATTGGTTTTTCCCATTAGTCTCCCTTTCTGCTGATACGGTGATTAATTTCCAAACCGATTTCATGATGTATAAACCTTTGTTGTATTTCAATCAAAATGATCAACTTGATCTGGCACATTCCCTTGCCAAATCCGTGACCTGGAACAAGACCGATAACGTGTACACTATTGTACTGAATCCGAAATGGCACTGGTCTAACAATACTCCAGTCACTGCCCAAGACGTAGTCTTTACCTGGGACATCATGAAAGCTGCCTCGGAACCCAATACCAATTATGCCTGGTCATTTTCCGGAGAAGGTTTTGGCGGCATTCCGAATATTTGGCAAAGCGTTGTAGCGTCAGGCCCGGATACGGTCGTGGTCACGACCACCGAGCCTCGCAATCCCCAGTGGTTTATTCGCAACGGTCTAGACGAAATTATCCCGATTCCCAAATCGGTGTGGGACAAATATCCGAACAATATGAGCCAAGAAATGTCCTTTATCAATTCTGTGGCCAATTCTCCTCTCAACCCAGTTTATAGCGTGGTTGACGGCCCGTATAAACTCTCGTCCTATCAAGCGAATAATTACTGGGATTTTGTCCCCAATCCGAATTATGACGGGCACAAATCCTATTTGAGTAAAGTCGTTTTTCAGTACGAAACTTCCTCGTCTTCAGAGTTCGCCGCTCTTAAGACCGGCACGGTAAATGTAGGATACCTTGGAGTTTCCTTTCTTAGCGCCCGCAGTCAATTGACTCATGACCAAATGTCAGTGGCCTACCCCCTAGGTTTTGATTATATGAACATTAATCTAAACCCGGCGGCCCCGGGCGGCATCGGAACCGCATTCAACACATTGCCAGTACGGCAAGCGCTTCAACTTGGTGTCGACCAAGAAGGCATGATCCAACACATTTTCCACGGTTTCGGCGTGATCGACGATTCGACCTTGGCTCCGGAACCCAAAACAGCTTTTTGGAACCCCGCGTTAGCGAAACAACCCTATGCCTATAATCCCGCACTGGGCAAAAAGATCCTGGAAAATGCCGGATGGCATGACGTTAACGGAGTTATGACCAAACACGGTGTAAAGTTGGAGTTTACTTTGTATTATGCCTCCGGCAGCCAAAGCGGCACGGATATGGTGGAATTGCTAAAACAAGACTGGGCTCAAGAAGGCATTGTTGCCAATTTGGTATCGGAGCCATTTGATACCGTGGTTAGCTACGGACAAAGCAATGCCAACAAGTGGGCGGTAATCGACTGGGATCAAGGCAATTTGGGCGGTTGGACTTACGGAAATCCTTATCCTAGCGGTGGTGGATTATTTGGAACCGGCGGCGGCGAAAACTCCGGCGGATACAATAACCAAGAAATGGACACCTTAATCCAGGAAACCTACAAGCCGGGAACAGAGTCTCAGATTCTGCAGCGACTGTACGCTTATGAAGCCTATGCTGCCCAGCAGCTTCCCGGAGCAATTTTCTTGCCGTGGGAACCTCTCTTTAACGTGCATGCCGACAACATCCACGGCGTGACATCGACGTTCAACCCTATCGGTGATGTGATTCACCCCAACTACTGGTGGATATCCAAGTAGATTTGACATAATTACCGCACGGCCCTTTCCTATCCAAAGGGCCGTGCTTCATATTAAATTGAATGGGGCCTACCACATGAAATTCAATGCCATTCCTGCAGGCATCATGTCTTATGGACAACCAGTACTCGCCAGTACGGCCGCAATGAATTCCCTTTTGGTGTTTTGTAAGTCTTAAACCACGATATAGAAAACAAACATGCGTAAGACAGGACATTGGCCTTTCTACTCGCCATATCACGGCGGTAACATACGGCGCCATCTTTTGGTAGGGCAGCGAAGCTGACGGAAGGACTCTTATGTCTTTCCATCTCCTCTAATAGGGTGACGGTTCTGGTTAGTCACCGCCACAATGAGAAGAATTGCCCAGAGAATCAGCACACCCGAGAACACCTGGTGTACGGCTTGGGTGAAAGATAAGACCTCTTGCGTGCTATGAGTTCCTGATGAAAGCTTCCATAATAGCAGTACCAATCCCCCAATCACGCCCGGGCCGAGCGTGTTGCCCAAGGTTCTCCCCAGATTATATAGTCCAGTGGCAGAACCCAGTTCGTCTCGGGGTATCTTGGACTGCACACTGTTTAACGTAGCCATGATCACAACGCCAACCCCAATACCCAACAATGTGCCACCCAGCACTATCCATAGCCAATGGCTATGGCCACCCGCAAACTCATTGAGAGACATTCCCGCAATGATTCCCACCATGCCCGCCTGCACAGTCGAAGACAGTCTCATCCGCTCCATGATCGGCGCCGTGGCAAGACTGCCTGCAGCCCATCCAACAGGTAGCGGTAAAATGGCCAGGCCCACATCCACCGGACTAAACTGCCATGCGATGTGGAGCCATAAGGGAATGATTAGCACTGCTGCGTATAGTGTTCCGCCGGCAGTCATGGCCAAAAGACTAGGCACCGTAATACGAGGATCTTTCAGCCAATTTAGTGGAATGAGTGGGTGTGACGAATGCCGTTCCGTACGCCACCATCCGAGTCCTAGCCCAACGGCCATACCCAGCAAAATCCAGCCCAGGATACTTCGAGGATCTTGTTGAAATGCAGTGACGGAACTGACACCTGCAGTGAGACCGCCAGCAAGCCACAATGCTCCGGCCCAGTCCACGGTCCCTTTTGTGGGACGCACCGTGGACGCCAATGGCCCTAATGCAGCAAAAGCCGCGGTGCCAATCAGCACATTAATCACAAAGAGTCCACGCCATGATACCCACTGAGCCATCATTCCCCCGAGAGTTGGACCTAAAAGGCCCGCAAGTCCCCACATGGCACTAAGGCGTCCCTGCATCCGAATTCTCTCAAGACCTTGATAATACTGACCCGTGAGAATAAGTCCGAGCGTCAGAATTCCCCCGGCACCAATGCCTTGAAGAATTCTAGTGGCAATAAACCATCCCATGGATAAGGCGCTAGCACTACCAATGGATCCCAGAAGAAAGATCGCAATACTCCCGCGGTATAGACTCTCTGGCGGATATTCACTGGTTAGGTGACCCACCAAAGGCGTAATCACCGTGGCTGCAATCATAAAACCCGTGAGCATCCAAGGATACCAGGCCAATCCCCCTAGATGCTGAGCAATGCTAGGACCGATGGTGCCCACAACAGTGCTATCCCAGGCAGCCAGAAAGGTGGCTAGTAATACTGATGAGGCCAAACGCCGAGTGCTCACAATCGCGCCTCCTCAGGGCGAGGCCTGACCCCATCCAACGCTAAGCGCATGGGTAGAGCAATAGCAGAGCCGAGACGTTGACCACGGCGGAACCCCCAAATCAAAGCAATGAAATACGTCGATAGAAGGTGGTCAACGATCTGAGAAACCGACAGGTCGTGCCTTAAATCGCCAGAAGATTGCGCTTCGGCCACCAACGGTCCAAATAACTGCTGCAAAGCTGTCGGCCGACCATCGTCCCATGGCTGGCCGAGTAACTCGGCTTGAATAATATACGGCACAAGACCCAGGTCTTGCTCCACAGCCTCCGTCAATGCCTGCGTAGCCTGTTGCAAGCCGCTGAGAGGCGCCAGCTGCATCCACTGCGGTAAAGACGGCAGCAGTTCAGCGGTAAGGTGGTCAACATACAGAGTAAAAATTGCATCCTTCGTAGGAAAGTGTACAAAGAACGATCCTTTGGACACGCCGGCGGCCTGTACAATTTGATCAACGGAAGTAGCTTCTACCCCTTGGGTACGGAACAGGTGCAGGGCCGCGTCAAAAATTTTGCGGTGAGTCTCCCTCTTTTGCCTGGTACGCGTTGCAGACATCAATGACATCCCTCCTTTAATTTTTATTATAGAAAATTAATGACTATAGTCAATGACTGTAGTCATTAATAAGATAGCTAGCACTTTAGCGTAGAGTCGTTCTTGGGAGACGAAATGTAATTCGCTCGCATCGGGGACTATAACAATTGGCCTGGGGCCAATCCAATTGATTGTCATGCAATGTTGATGCAGCAAGAGCCGGTTGTCATACGCGGTAACTCAAAGCGGGCACAATGTGTTCCTTAGTCTTCACAAGCAAAATAATGGCAGCCATCGTGAGTCAAACCCACGGCAACAGGCATAGCCATAACACTTACCGAATCCAGATTAAAATTCCCAGGCTAAGAATCACAACGAATGCCAAGTAGACAAAATCCCACACCGTGACCGGAGTATCAAAATAATAGGTGCGGGCCCCCGCGGATTCAGCAGCTAGTCCTTTAAATCCCCGGCTTTCCATGGCTACGGCAACTCTCTCGCCAATACGGATAGCTTGCGTCATTAAGGGCAGTGCATAAGTGACGATGCGGGTCACACGCGAACGGCGAATATCTTTGCCTCGTAGAGCACGAGCCTGCCGAATCTTTCGCCATTCTTCCTCAAAGAGCGGAAAGACACGAATGCCTGCCAATGTTCCATAACTAAATCGGGGAGGCACCCGGAAGTTCTGGGTCAGGCTCACCACCAACTGGGTCACATCGGTAGTGGATACATAGAGAATGCCAAATGCGACTGATGCCAACATGCGAAATGCTAATACAAGACCGTTATCCAGGCCAACCCAACTCAACCGATACCACAAAAACCAGAATGTCGGAGTGTGGGGGCCAACCCGCGAATACGCGGTAAGGGTCCATGTGTAAAGCGCAAAAAAGATCACAAACGGTGACATCCGTTTAATAATTTGCCAAGGAGTAAGCCAGGCGCCTGCCCAAAGCAAAACCAGGGGAATTAACCCCAAAGCTATGCCCTGATTAATATTGCGGGCAAACATCGCGATACCCATTGCCAAAATTGTGGTGACCAGTTTCCATCCCGGATTCAGCCGCCCAATGGGAGACTGGGCCTGGCGACGGTCGACTTCAATAAAGCGGTGACCCAACTTGGGAGTCTCGATCCCCTCATCATCTGGATTAGTGGAATCCGACGCCACCAGGAGATGGGCCTGGGACATGATATCGGTACGGTAAAAGAGATCCTGCGGGGGCCCATCAAAAATGACCTGACCGGAAACCAAAACCACAACCCGAGTGGCATAACGCCATACCAGATCCATATCATGGGTCGTCAGCACCACAGCTTTCCCTTGTTCCTTCAGAGCCGCCAAACGGGTCATGATGTATTGTTCTGTGCGTGCATCCTGGCCGAACGTGGGCTCATCAAGCAAATATGCCAAATGCGGATCTCGCATCATTACCGCGACGGATAAGCGACGTTTTTGGCCCTGGCTTAAGGCAAACGGACTCTGCTCCGCCTGTCCTTGCAACGCGAAATCCTGTAATAAGCTTTGCACATCGTCAGGGATATCCAGATCCACAAATCGATTGGCCAACTCGTCGGCAACTCGCTCAAAGATAAATTGATGTTCGGGATTTTGAAATCCAAAGGCCACCGGGACTATCATGCCAGGTTGAGCCGGAGGAAGTGTGATGACTCCTTGAGTGGGCTTGCTGAGTCCAGCCAATAGATTTAAGAGAGTAGATTTGCCAGAGCCATTGGGCCCAACGATGGCCACCAATTCTCCCCCGCAGATGTCAAGTGATACCCGTCGCAAGGCATAAGATGGCGATCGTCCCTGTTTCTTCAGACGTTTTTCCAGACGTTTGGATACATAGGTATACGATACATCCTTAGCCTGCAATATAGGCTTCTCGGAATGGACCGCCCCTGCCCCACGTTGACGGATTAAGTTTTCCCGACCAAATCCCGTTGACAACCCCTCGGGAATCAATCCTTCCGCCATCATCCAGTCCCACTCACGGCGGATAACATCCCTAGTAGGCCCTGTGTCGCGAATCTGTCCGAGACGATCAATGATCACCAAGTGTGGCACAATATCCAACAAGGCTTCAAATTTGTGTTCAATGATAAGCACGGTACGGCCACTACGAATTAACCGACCAATTTCAGCAAAGACTTGACTAGTGGCTTCAGGGTCAAGATTGGCTGTCGGTTCGTCAAAAATCAGGAACTTCGGATCCATCGCCAAATCCGCTGCCAACGCCAACTTCTGTTTCATCCCACCCGACAGCGCATAATTGGGGGCTTGGGTATCAATTGCCAAACCTGCTGTGTCCAGAGCGTTTTTAATACGTGTGGGCATCTCACTAGGTTGACATCCTATATTTTCCAGGCCGAACGCAATTTCTTGCCCCACTGTCAATTGGCAAAATTGCGCCTCGGGGTCTTGAAAAACATATCCTATGGCTCCCGGTTGCTGCAATATGGGTGCATGGCGTATCTGTCCAGTTATCGTGGCTTCTACCGATTCGGGAATCAATCCTGCGAGAACCATGGCCAGGGTGGACTTGCCAGACCCACTCGGTCCTATCACCAGCACCGCTTCTCCCTCAAAGAGGGAGAAGTCGATGTTGCGCAATGCTGGGGTATCCTGCCCAGGGTAGGTGACGGTAAGCTGGCAAACCTCCACCCACGGCTCTGGTGCTGCCAGCTGGGTGGTTTCCGTAACACTCATGACGCCTTGCCAATGGGTCGCGAAATGGCGAAATTTCGGAGCACGCCGGTACGTTTTACGGCATCCCCCACCCATTTCGATAACAGGCCAGATAAAATCGCGCCGCTTAACATGGTGACCACGAGATACCCAATTTGGGTCAACACGGTATACTCATTGACTCCATAGTAGAAGTAAGAATAGATGTAATTGCCAATACCGCCCAATCCGGTGGCAAACAACATCCATGCCAGGTTATACTTTTTGTACCCGCCCATCATAAATCCCAGTTCCACACCTAATCCCTGAGCAATCCCAATGGTGAAGGCCTGGATGCCATAGGGACTTCCCAGAGCAAATTCTACAAAGCCTCCAATTGATTCCGCCAATACCGCCGCGCCTGGACGCCGAATGATATAGGGCACAATACCTGCCGCAATCCACCATAATCCGTTAAACCCCGCTGCTACCACCGGATTGATGCTGCTAGGCACAAACTTGTAAAGCAAGTCCCAACCTAAGTAAATGGCACCACAGGCCGTTGCCAAAACCGCGGTAACCACAATGTCACGCAATTTCCACTGCATTGTCCCACTCTCCCCACCGTTCAAATTAAGGAGTGAGGGGTGTATAGACAGAAAAATCCTCGTTGCACCATACAGCGCAAACGAGGCTGAATTCCCGTCATGGCACTTTCCTCCCGCTGGCATTACCCAGATCGAGTTGAAAGGGTTAGTAGCCGCTAGCGGACTACTTCTCAGCCTCTTGGCACCCCTAGCACCGTTAATAGACAATTTGTCTACTACCCAATTATAACCGATTTGCCAAAATCGTGCACACTAACTTCTCGCTTTCCTCTGCCACTGTCGACGAATACGATATAGGAGAAGCCAATCCCGTTTGAGGCAGCTCAGCACCGATCTCAATTCGGAAATTGCCTGCGGACGATGTCGTGACCCCGACACCGCATGGAGCGCGAATCGGATGAGTTCCATTCCCACTACAGTTATCGGATAGTATTTGATTAACAGATGAAAGCGCGCTGTTTCCGCCTGCAGGTGGCGCTCTAAAAAATGATGCGGATCCGAATGCCCTGGTGTGTGGAGCACTCGACTACTAGATTTAAACACCACCCGATAGCCCAGTTTTTTTATCCGGATCCCAATTTCGGTATCATCATGCCATTTTAAAGCAGAGTCGTCTAACGGCCATATCCCCTCCAGCCCATCACGACGTATGACCATACCGCACCCCATCGGATAATCGCAGTCCGTTCCCGAGAGATTGATAAGATCGCGCTCACGTGACGGCAAGGGATCTCCCCAATACCGGTCATATCCATGACCACCGCTGTCTAAAAACGATCCTGCGCCATTAATCACATAGCCTTGATCCATCAATACCAACGGGGCTACCGCCCCTATTTCACAATCCTCGTTTAATGCCGCCACCGCTTCGGGAAGCCAGTGATCTGTCGCCTCACCATCGGCGTCGAGAAAGGCCCAAACATCTCCTTGGGCCACTTCAACCCCCACATTGCGGCCACCGGCTACCCCTCGATTTTCTGCCATGGTCACCAAGCGGATGCGGGGATTGATCAACGCCTTCGATTTAACCAATTGGATACTATCGTCATCTGACCCGTTATCCACCACCACTATTTCCAATGGAGCCTCCTGCAAACGGTAGAGGCTATCCAACGCCTTGGCCAACACTGACGCGCCATTGTAATTGACAATGATTACGGACACGGTCGACACGGTGAGCGAGTTCATCGGCAACACACCTCACGATATACGGAAGCATGTTTCTGCCATGCCTCCTGCCACGTGATGACGCGGATTGTTGGCCGAACCGGATGGCTTAATAGATGAAAGATCGTTTGAGCCCATTGTTCGGGATCCTGCGGTTCAAGTAGCTGAATTCCTTCATCAGTCGGCAAATCTCGAACTCCTCCGGTAGGAGTGGCTAAAGTTGGCACACCATTGGCAATAGCTTCCATGGCCGGCAGTCCGAATCCCTCATAATGGGATGGCATTACATACAATGCCGCATGCTGGTAATACCATAGAACCGCGCGATCATCTTGATATCCCATAAGGTGCACGCGGTCCCTATATTTCATTTCTTGCACTTTGACATGAAAGGAGTGGTTTTTCCAGCCATTGCTACCCAATAACACTAAATGGTGGGCAACTGAATACCGATCCACTAAGATGTGGAACGCTTGCAACAAAAATTCCAAGTTTTTCCGTGGTTCAATGGTCCCGACATGAAGAAGAAATGGCTGTGGAACCGATTGGGGTTTAACCGCAGCAGTCTGTCGCAATCGATCGGATCCTAGCGCAATCACGCGGATCCGACTGTCATCCGCACCAGGAAAGTACCGTAACACGTCGGACTTTACTTCCGTAGAGGGTACGATGATGCGGTCTGCACGGGCAACCGCGTGACGAACCACCCGTGTCAAATATTTGCGAGTATCGTCATTCACGGTTTCTCCAAACCGCTGATATGCCAAATCATGAATGGTCACCACTGTTGGTATTCTCACAAAAGGAGGAAGGCTAAAGGCGGGCCCGTGAAAAACCTGATAATCGCCCCGGCGAAGGTGAATCGGCAATGCCACCGATTGCCACGGCAGTGATCCGATTTGGGGAACTTCCATTATGGAGGAATCGTGCCCAATAGACGATAAGGGCACCAAGCGTACAGCTGGATCTTGTTGGGAAGCCTTGATCAACTCGCGAATGTATTGCCCTACCCCAGCCAATTCCTTCTGCACGGTCAATATTCTGGCATCAATGGCTACTTTGGGCATGCTCGTCATCGTTTCACCTCATCCAATGCTTGCATGTACACCAGGTGTGTCAATTTGGCTGTCTTCCCCCAGGAAAATTGTCGCGCCCGGTTCATGCCGCGTTGGCGCCACTGTTCCCGATATTCGATATTCAACAGCAAACTTTCTAGATGCTTGGCCACTGTTTTAGAATCGGCTGGATCGACGAAAATTGCGGCATCATTTGCCACTTCCGGCAAGGAAGCATGGTGGGCGCAAATCACCGGACACCCTTGGCTCATGGCCTCCAAGAGCGGCAGCCCGAATCCTTCGTAATGGCTTAGGTACAAAAACGCGACGGCTCTTTGATACAGCTGTTGCAAGTCCTGGTCACTAATCATGGCCTCAACGACAACCCTCTGGCTTATTCCCAGGTCTTGTACCAAGGCCCTGATTTGTGGCAGACCGCGCGACTCAACCCCAACAATTCTTAATGTCAAGTTCGGGCTGGAGACTAGAGCAAATCCCGCCAAAGCCGCCCTCAAATTTTTCCTGGGATCCAAAGCCCCGAGAGTAAGCACAAAAGGCGGATCCGACCAGTGGGGAGGCGATTGGGACAAAGGAAACTTGCCAGCTAGCGGCGTCACCGCAATGCGGCTGACAGGCACTTTTAGAGTAACTGCAATATCTTGTCGCGCATGTTCCGAAACTGTTAGAATTTTTAGCGCTCTCGGTGCCAGTCGTTTTAATGCATTCATGCGATAGACCCGGCTGATATGATGCCGAAGCGGAATCTCTGCGGGAAATTCCCGACCCCGGTGCCACTCGATGACGTCATGGATCGTTAAAATTTGCGGTAGCGCGGATCGCAGCGGACCAATATTGGCAGTGCCGTGCAGTAATTTCGCGTGCCTGGCAGACCGAGGCCATGACCACTGCTCCCACGCAAAGAAATTGAGGGCGGAAACAATATGCACCGGATAGATTCGACGTAAATCCGCTAACGTTTCAAGATTGCACATCTGATCCCCGTATAACACAACCTGATAAGGAGGATTGAGCGCACTCAAATGGGTCAGGACTTGGTAAACATACTCCCCCACCCCGCGCCGGGGACTCCTTAATCCATAGCGAGCATCCACCGCAATCACCGGCTTCATTTGATTTGCCACTGATGCGGCAAGACCAAAAGCCCCGGGGTCTTTTGCATAGCTTGTACGGCAAAACGGATTAAGGCGCGCCACTCCGCAATCCGGCGCCCGTTTTGATCGTACACCGCCGCATCCACTTCATATTGCCCGCTTGTCAGATATAGTTCGGGCAATTGCACCCGAATCTGTCCTGGTCCCGGAGCAAAGCGCATGGGCGCACCGTCGAGCATCGACGACAAGCTGACAATTTCTAGCCCATCAGGGCGTCTAATGGTATAGGAAAAATGGCCCTCCATTTCCACCCCGGTTTGATTATCCAATAGCGTCACGATGACCATTGTGTCTCCAGACTGAATGCTGTCGACACGGCGCGATCCGGTCTCAATATATGCCTCGTTCACCATGAACGTGGTCTGGTTCGTAGTCTCTCGAACATCTTCTTGAGCACTGAAGCCGGCATTTTGATCAATCATGCTTTGCCGATAGGCAAACACCACATCTCGCGGGTTGCCGATAATTTGCATTTCCCCCCGGTTAATCCATACCGCTCGATCCATCAATCGCTCTATCGAGCCCAAATCATGCGAGACCAAAAGAATATTAGTGCCACTGCGCTTCATAGTAAAAATTCGGTCCATGCACCGTTGCTGAAACGCCTCATCTCCAACTGCCAGCACTTCGTCAACGATTAAAATTTCAGGATCCACACTGGTTGCCACTGCAAATCCCAATCGCGCCTGCATTCCTGACGAATAATATTTGACCGAGGTGTCAATAAAAGGACGAATATCGGCAAATTCGATAATCTCCTCCATCTTGGCATCGATTGCCTTGCGCCCAATGCCCAAAATAGACCCGTTTAGATACACATTTTCCCGTCCAGTGAAATCTGGGTGGAATCCAGCACCCAGTTCAATCAATGCCGAAACCCTCCCAGAAACAGCGATAGAGCCTCGCGTAGGTTTCATCGTCTGCGTCAAAATTTTCAGCAGGGTGCTTTTCCCTGACCCGTTATTGCCCACAATGCCAAAACTAGTCCCATGGGGCATGTCGATTGAAATGTCGCGCAGAGCCCAAAATGGTTCGCTCTTGGGTCTTTTGTTCCGGGGTTGGGGAATCATGCGCAACATCAGGTGGCCCACGCTATCAGCCCGGTCCTTTTTTAACACAAACTGTTTCCATACGTGGTCCACGGCAATCGATGCCACCTACATCACCTCCGCAAACAACGGTTCCACCCGCTTAAAAAGCGCAATACCACCTAAAAAGACAAACCCGGTCCACGCAATCGCCGCCCATAAATATTCTGGATGCAAAACCTGGCCAGTGAAGATGACGTTGCGTTCCACTTCAATCATGGTGCCTACGGGATTAATCAACAAAATAATTTGCAAGGATTTGGGATGACCGGATACCCGATACATTACCGGCGAAAAGTATAGCCATACCATTAACAGCAGCCCCATCAACTGGGTTACATCCCGGTAAAGCACATTCAATGCTGCCACCATGTAGCCAATCCCCAATGTGAAGAACATTTGGAGCAGCAATATCAAAGGAATCCAGAGACTGGTCCAATGGACAGGCACCCGGTACAGCAGAATAAATACCACCAAGACACCAAACGAAAACAAAAAATCGATAAAGCGTGCCAGCACTGCTGCTGTGGGCAGCACGATCCTAGGAAAGTAAATCTTTGCCAACAGTGCAGCATTGCCCGATACGCTGCCCACAGCGGACATTACCCCATTGGCAAAAAAATTCCAAAACGTAAGTCCCCCTAAATAAAAGACCACATACGGGATCGGTTTGGTCGACACATGAAAAATTACTCCGAAGACAAAGCCAAATATGGCAGCCGTAACCAAGGGATTGATGATAGCCCAATAAAGGCCGAGCAATGAATGTTTATAGCGAGTTTCCACATCTCGAGACGCTAAATTGCGCGTCAATTCCACCCACAAACCGGCGCCTTGGAGTCGTTTGGCAAGACGGTTCCACCACTCCCAACGACGACTAGTACCCGTTGACGCGTTATGCACCATTGCCCTCCTTCCTCCCAATTGTCCGTTTGTTATAAATCTTTGGCCTTTCACCCGCCAAGCGACTCGGGCGCCAGGGGACGGGTCAATTGAAACAGCCACACGCCCGCCGCATGATACTGAACCCGGCTTTTGTCCGGAGATTTCGCGATATTCAGCCATGCTGTCAAAATGGGCGAAGTGCTGTAGCCATCACTAACTTTAGGATTCAGTAAAACATAGGTGTGATTCGGGATGGTGCGCGAGGTAATGACCGTGGTAGGCCAGTTGCGATCGGTCACCCCGCGGTGTGGCAGGATGTAACTTTGGCTGACCAATAAAGCCGATTTCGGCACCAAGCGCAATGCCGCTTCTATTTCCACGGCATTAGTCGGTCGAGGGCGCCAAGTGGAATGGTACAAATATCCCCCCATGATGACCACCCACCCGCTAGACCAGAGGAGCGCCCACTTGCCGAGTCGACCAGAGATCGGGCCACCAGCTAGCAAAGCCATAGCCCCAAAGGGGGCTAGCAAAGCGCTGTGATCGGTAAACGGAGAAGTGTCAACAACAGAACCCCGTGCAATGTTCCATATTAGCACCACGCCGGCCAAGAGCCACCAATGGTTAATGATGGTTCGGTGTCGAAACAAGGCGGCAGCTGCCACGATCGGCGGCCCATATCAGATAGAGAGCGGTGCGCAAGGATAATTGCCCAGGCCAGGCCCAAAATGGCAATACCAGACCGCTGTGGCCGAGAGACCAATAGAGCGCGGTAAACGTCAAATTCGCGACACCGAACCACACACTCTTTCGGTTCAACAGCAATCCTATCCCAGTCAACACCAAAGCGCCGGTGACCGGCATTCCCAGTCCGGTCATAAATACCAGAATGATAGCAAAGCCCCACCAGTTTTTCTTAAATGCAAACCAAACCAACCATAGCAATAGCGGGACAGCCCAGACCCCTGGATGAAAATCATAGATGTTGGCAGCTATGAGCGGTGGGTATAATAGATACAGAGAACTGATAATAGCGCTGGTACGAGGTTCTAACTGCCACAATTGACCTATCCGGTATAATGCCAAGGCACCGCTTGCTACCACCAGAGCGCTTAAAAAAAATAAAAATCCTACTCCCAACACACTAACCAACGGCGCCAATAGCCAAATGATCCAACTATGGTTCGATGCAATAGTTCGGGTGAGCGGGTCGTTGAGCAAATCTTTTGAATGCCCCTGGGTAATCAGGCTAAAGGCCGTCAAGTACCCACTGAAGCTATACCCATGGACGACATAAAGACTATAGCGAACCACCGCAAGCGTGGTCACTACGGCTCCATACGCCCAAACCCATGCCCACCTGGCGAAGCGGTCCGGTTGCAGCAAACTTCCCTGGCCGCTTCCGAGACTTGTCTCGTTTCCGTCATGTAAATTAGAAATCATAGCGCCTCATTCTATCGTGGATCGAATCCTTGACGGATTGATCCTGCCACAAGTCGAACACTGTCGCAACCGTTAGTCGATTGACGAGCTTTGGAGAATTGACCGACTGTCCGAAGCTTGGTATCGTGTGAGAAGTCTTATAGCGAAAAAGGAGGCCGTACCAATGGGTCTTCCCACCGTCAGTATTGTCATTCCCTGTTATAACCAAGGCCCGTTTTTAGGTGAATGTCTGGCCTCTCTAAAATCTCAAACCTATCCTGCAAATTTAGTCGAAACCATTGTGGTGGATGACGGATCTGGGCCAGATACCAAAGAAACCATCGCCAGGCTAGCAGAACAATATGCATTCCATTTGATCACCCAGGTCAATGGCGGGTTAAGCCGCGCCCGCAATGTGGGGATTGCCTATGCCTCAGGCGACTACATATTGCCTTTGGATGCCGATAACTACTTATCACCTGACGCGATTGAACTGTTAGTCGCCACGATTCAGGACAGCCAAGCCCAAGATCCCCAAGTCATGTTTGTCTATCAGGATAAGGTCTTGTTTGGTGCTGATGAAGCATCATACGTTCCCCATCAACCCTATAATCTCTATCGACTGCTAAGCGACAACTTTGCCGATGCCTGCAGTTTGCTGGACCGTCGAGTGTTTGATTGGGGTTTTGCCTACAACGAGACGATGCGGCAAGGTTACGAAGACTGGGAGTTGCACTTGCGTCTGGGACTCTATGGATACATTGGCCGCCGCCTAAAAGGCCAAACATTTTTCTACCGCCGCTGGGGCTACTCGATGGTCAATAGCGCGGATCGGGCAAAAACACAACTCATGGCCAAAATACGGGATGAACTGGCCTCTATATATTTCCCGCCGCACCAACGGGAGATTAAACGAAATTGGGCGCCCGGTGTGAACCTGATCGCTTCTAAGACCGTAGTCGACTCGCAATCGTTGCTGGACAGCACCATCGTTTCCCTGAGCGATCTAGAACATCCTTTTGCCGCGTTGGACCTCCTGACTGCCAAGTACCTGTTCTTTTCGGAACCTGGTCTCGTAGAACCGCTAAATGATTCCGCTCTCATGGAAAAATTGGTATTGACCATGGAACTGCGGCAGGAGATTCACGCCATTGTGCTCAAACATGGCGCAATGACCCTAGGACGGTTCCTTCGATCCCGCTTTGTCTTTGCCGAGCTCCCAGTGCATGAATCCCATAGCACCTGGAATCAGTTAGATCAGATTATTGCCGCTAAAACTGATGTGTATGTATGGGACCTGGACAATCAAACCTTGATAGTCAAATCCCAATGGCAGGCTCCCCCAGAACGCCGCATATCGCGGGCCATCAAAAATTTCGGCAAGCGTCATGTGGCACCGCGTATCGGCTTTGATACCGCCTATCAACTCTTTTATCACAGCTATCGGATATTTCAACTGTCAAAACGAGCGCTGCGCCGAAGGCCCCAAACGTTGTCCTCGCAGCCTTTGGAAGCCCGAGAAACCGGTGAACAATTGGATCAAGGATTTCGCCATTACACGGATATATTATTTTAAGGAACATGCCATCGTCCGTGAGTCCGGTACCAGACAAAAATGTTTGCAAGGAGATAGTGCATGAAAAGCCGCCTGTGGTTTTCCGAGCGTACCGATGTCCCTTCCCAAAGCCCTTGGGTAGGTGCTCATCGATTGCGCCATGGAATTTGGCCAAGAACCCCTTCCCACGAAGAGATATCCTATATTGCTGACGTTAAAGAACATCTTGCATCTTATCAAGAATGCAAGATTGGGCTATTGGACCTAGATGATGCAACCATTTGGGAAAAGTCTCGAGCCGTGTCGCAACAGGTGGACCTCTACCTGTGGAATTCCATCTCTACCATCGATGGTCCTCCAACCATGGTACACGACCTAGCCTTCGAAACTCCCGTTCCCGGAGCCTACGATGTCATTGTGATCGGCTATCGCTTATGGCAGGCAATGCCTGGCATTACCGAAGTCGCACGCACAGCGCTGGCGCCTCGGGGGGCGATCCTCGCGCCATCCGCAGCAAATATATCATCCCCATCATTCGCGATGGAAAGTGCCCAAAGCACCTCTCATCTTTTTGTGTGGCGCAGGAGTCGCATCAACTTACTCATGGTGGCTCCCGGACTCGTGGCAGGCGGCGCCGACCGAGCCCTTATTGACTTAATTAATGGTCTGGATTCCTCCCGGTTTACTCTCTATTTGGCCACCACCGAACCCCAATCCAACACCTGGATCAAGCATGTATTAGGTAGGGTGGCCGAGTATTGGGATATCGGCGCCATGGGAAGCGACCATTTGATGCGGCAAAAAATGCTGCAGCACGTAGTGATGGCCAAACAGGTGGACCAGATGTACATTATGCACTCCCAAATAGGCTTTGACATCCTCCCCTGGCTTAAGGCCAATACCCAGGTGAAAACCATTGCCCAGTTTCACCTGGAAGAACCGGGCGGGGGATGGATCCACTATGCCCTCAGTCGCTATCAAAACCTTATCGACCAAATTGTAGTTATCAGTCATGACTTAAAGCAGCAGCTCGTTAGCAAGTATTATGTTGAACCCCATAAAATCTCCGTGGTGTATTTAGGACTCACAGTCCCTGAGTCACCGACCCCTCCCCCATTGCCAGCGCCCTCAGGAGAAATTCGGATTTTATACCCAGCTCGGCTGGATCCGCAAAAGGCGCCTCGAAGAGTCGTTGACATTGCTCAAATGCTTCAATTGCAACAAATTAACGCCCTCATTGACGTGGTCGGCAGCGGTTCCTTGGAATCGGAATTGCGCCACCGCATCGGACGCGCTCGATTAGAATCGAAGGTCGTGTTGCACGGCGCCGAGGAGCCAGCAAAAATGCGGCATTGGTATCAAAAGAGCCATGCCATCATGCTGACCAGCGATTATGAAGGCTTGCCCTTGGTCATCTTGGAATCCATGGCCGAAGGCCGCCCTGCTATCGCTCCCGATCTCGGAGCCACCCGAGAAGTGATTACATCAGAGACTGGGTTTTTAATTTCGGAGCCCTCAGATATCAAAGCCTATGTCCATGCCATCGACCAACTGGCCCATAATCCTCATCTAGTGGAGACGCTTGGTGCGGCAGCACACCGCCGTGTCCAACAGCAATTTGATCCTGGTGACACCCTCAAGAAATATCAAGAGATATTTCTCCACCTCAGCACATCGGGAAGGCCACCAGTGATGATATAGACAAACGGTGTATACTGACTATGTCAGGATTGAACTAGGATGAGGCGAATTAATTATGACCCGAAACAAGGCATTAACAGCCACTTTAGTGTGGTTAATTTTAATTTTAACCTTTTTGTCGCGTGCTGATTCGTCAATGATGCAAAGCAACAATCCCTTGTTTGCCCATGCCTTGGGCGCCCGTTTGTCCGAAATCGGGTTGGTGACTTCCGTGTATGCGGTCATCACCTTGGTGGTGCGTTTTGGCTATAGCGCGTCGGTGCCGCTGGCGAAAATCCCCCGTATTATGACGTTTGGGTTTATTTTGCTGGTGGTATCAGTGCTCACCATGCTATTGAGCCAAAACTTTTGGCAACTGCTGGTCGCCGTGGGATTGTCAGGTGTGTCCACAGCGTTAGTCATGCCACACCTGCTCTCTCTCATGGGGGGGCTTTCTACCCCAGACCAGAGGGAACGCAATCTAAGCTACTACTCCCTTGCCCTATCGTCTAGTCTGGTCGCGGCTCCGATCATTGGAACATTAATGCTGACCCGGTTCCCCCTGCGATCACTGTATGTGCTGTTGCTGGTTTTTGCCATATTGGCTTTGGCCGCTATGATTTGGTATCAACCCGCACTAACATTGCATCTGTCCCAAGGTTCCCATGGATCCCCAAAGGTCCGACTTCGAGACACCATGCGCGATCTTTGGCGTAACCGGATTTACATGAATAGTTTTTGGGCGCTGTTTTTGTTCAATCTATCATTTGCTGCTGCAATGACTTATGGTGGCGTTGACATTAAACAACAGTTCCACCTGCCTTATGTCATGGTGGAATTGGTGCTCACCAGTTTTTTCGTGGTATCTTTGCTAGGCCGTTTGGTTATTGCCCGGTTTGCCCGTAAAGGACAATTAACCAAAAAAGCTACTTGGATATTCTGGGCACTAGGCGTCGGAGCCCTGGGGTTGGTGTTGATGGGATGGTCTCCTAATCTACCGGTATTCATCGCGGGATTCTGGCTATTGGGATGGCCGCATGCCGCATTATTTCCGCTGATTACCATGCGTATTGCATCGAACGTTGGCAAATCACAGTTGGTGGCCGCGAATACTCTGGCACAATCTTCGTTTGATCTTTCGGGTACCTTTGGTCCCTTGGTGCTCGGAGTGGTTGCTGGCTATGGATCCTTAGGTCTGGGATTTTGGATTATCGCCATATTGCAATTGCTAGCAATGGGCATCGTGTATTGGGAAACCCGAGACGAGCAACATTTGGCTTCGATGGGGCAGCAGGCAGGATAAGTGTGTATCCCCTCTGCCTTGATGGTTTCGCCTTGAGCATAGTCAGGCATACTGACTAACCATGACTTTTGTTGACAATCGCACGACACAGACGTTATCCTGATTGCAATTCAACCGCCACTCATCAAGGCACCATGGGGGATCGGCCCAATGACAGTTGGGGCAACCGTGCGTAGTGCGAACCACCTTGTCTGCAGATAGATGAGAGAGACCCTACGCTGCCAGGCTTTCCTTCTGTCGTTTTTTGTTTAACTGGAGGCCTTAAATGAACTCGTCATTCGTTACTGCCACATATCAGGTGCCCTGGTCAGACAATCTTACTGAGCGGGCACAAGCCATAGCCAATGGCCTGGCTATGAGTTCCTCACGTCAAGATGAATTACCACAATGGCTTGGCGAAATAGCCAATATTGACCGCCCGGCGCACGACATCGGCTTATTTAGCATCCGGTACCCGGTACACAACATTAAACCAACTATTGCCTCATTGCTAACAGTGGTTTTTGGCAGTCTTTCTCTTGAAGGACAAATCCGTTTGGTGGGATTGGATATACCTGAAGCATTCCTGCGGCAGTTCCCCGGTCCTAGTCATGGAGTTCCCGGCCTTCGAGCAAAATTCGGAATTCACCATCGCCCATTTGTCATGTCCGTCTTTAAGCGTGAAAATGGTGCAACTCTAGAGGAGTTCACAGACTCATTTCGGCAGCAAATCGATGGGGGCGTGGACTGGGTCAAAGATGATGAAATCTATTTCTTTGACGATCCCGCACCATTGCTCCAGCGAGTCGCTATTGCCAAGAGGCTACTCGCTGATCGGGCCGATCAGACCGGACAACTCGGTTTTTATGCGCCCAATCTTACCGGAACTCCCCGAGAAATTTTGGATACCGCGCATCGGGCCATCGATGCCGGCGCCCAGGCATTTCTCATCACTCCTTTCGTGACTGGGCTCGATATTCTGGTGGAATTGCGACGCGAGCACATAGAGGTGCCTTTCATAGCCCATCCGGCATTTTCGGGAGGGCTGGTGGCACCACACACCTGGGGTGTAGCCTCCGAAATTTTGCTGGGTCTCTTGCCACGCATCGCTGGCGCCGACATTGTCCTGTTTCCGTCGCCTTATGGAAGCGCAGCGATTTCTCGTTCAGAGGCTTTGGCCGTTCATCACCGTTTGTCCGCACCGGGCCAGTTTCCTGAGGTCATTTCTGGACCGTCATCCGGTATCCATCTAGGTTTGGTAGGACAGCTCCTAGAAGATTTTGGCTATGATATTGTGGTCAATGTGGAAAATGCCATCCACGGTCACCCTCATGGCATTACGGCTGGTGCCCGAATGCTAATGGATGCGGTTGTGGACGTTTGCCGCGGCAATGCCTAAGCTCGCTTGCGGGTGCTTGGCCCAGGTGAAAAGTTTTTTAGACTGAAAGAAGGACGGGTTGCCATTTATGATCCAAAGCCGCACATCTCCTAAACCAATATCCCCCGCTGACAGGATGAGAGCTTTGCCCCAGCAATTTTTCGCCCAACTAGTAAATAAGGCCGAGACATTGCGGCAAGAAGGCTATGATGTGATTAACCTGGGTCAGGGGAATCCCGATCAAGCCACACCAGAAAATATCGTCTCCGCACTACAAAGTGCCGCCACGGATTCCCGGTATCATAAATATATTCCCTTTTCCGGGCTTCAATCGATGAAAACTGCTGTGGCCGCATGGTACCAATCCCGTTATGGGGTCACTATCGATCCTGCGCGTCACGTTGCCATCCTTATCGGCAGCAAAATCGGATTGCAGGAATTATCGCTAGCTTTGCTTAATCCCGGAGATCGCGCCATGGTGCCCGACCCCGGATACCCTGATTATTGGTCGGGGATTCGTTTAGCAGGGGCTGATATGGTATCCCTGCCGCTTGAAGCCGACCTTAACTTTCTACCGGATTTGTCCCACTGGGACCCCAAAGCTAAGCTGGCCTTTTTCAACTATCCTAACAACCCCACCGGACGATTAGCGTCAGGAGAATTCTTTGATGAAGTGATTAACCTAGCCATCCGGGATGGGATCACTCTGGCACACGACCTGGCGTATGGCGATATCACTTTTGATGGTAAACAGGCCGTGAGTTTGTTGTCCCGCCCTGGGGGCATTGAGGCCGGAATCGAATTTACCACCGTTTCCAAATCTTATAACATGGCAGGATGGCGTCTGGGATTTGCGGTAGGAAACCCCGAGATCATCCGGTACCTAGAAATTTTGCAAGACCACTTGCATTGCAGTCAATTTGGAGCCGTACAACAAGCTGGCATAGAGGCGCTGACCGGGCCACAAGACTCCGTAAAGGCACTAGTCAACCGCTATCAATCCCGAAGAGATGCCTTTATCAACGAGGCAAAAAAATTCGGATGGCAGATTCCTCCGTCGGAAGGCAGCATTTTCATGTGGTGTCCAGTACCAACCAAAGAAACTGCCGTAGAGTTTGCCGAGCGCGTGTTGGCCCAGGAAAAGGTGGTTTTGGCTCCCGGTTCTGGGTTTGGCCGTGTTGGAGAAGGCTATGTACGAATCTCCCTGACGGCTTCTACCTCCCAACTCATTGACGCGGCCCAACGGATCGGACGACTGCTTTGACAGCTCGATGCGACAAAATCAATAGAAAGGCGTAAGATAAGGGAAAACGAGGGGGAGATGGCCATGAAGCGCCTCATTATTATCATTGGGATCATCGTCAACCTGGTGGTACCCGGACTTGGCACCTTGATGATGGGCAAATGGGTATCGGGCTTCATCCAGTTCGCACTTATCGCCCTAATCTGGCTAGTAGGCGCTATCACTTTCGGACTAGCTGGGTTTATCGTGGTGCCTTTGCATGGGTTGGTATGGCTGTGGGCACTGGGCGGAGGAATTTGGACGCTAATCAAAACTCCTAAGCGCGAGCTCCCAAGCAGCAGATATTAAGACGCAGAGCGGATATCCTCTATCGCTCAGGAGTGGTGTACCACGACCACTCCTGATATTTTTTCCCAATGACATTGATCGGGGTAATTCTCGTGGTTGCTATAACGCCCCCGTTACCAGACTATTAGCATCGTGAAGAATGCCTGCCAAAAACCGCCCATTGGGATGGAGCTTCGTCCGCGTGGGGTTCATGGAGAAAATTATTTAGTCACGTTGACTCTGACTTTCACGCCAAAGGGGGATTACTGTGGACATCACGTGGATCGATGAGCAAGATCCCGTCGGACACAGGATTTTTGATTCCTGACGGGAAGCCGACGAATGGGTGGACTCCATCCTCACAGATATTGGCCCATTCGATCGTATCGGGTACATGACCCCGGACAAAAAGGTGATGGCGTCCCTGTTGCGCCTTCTCCCACAATAAATCCGCGGGTGTGAGTTTGAGGCTCTGGTCCATACCGCTACGGATGCCATCGACGGAAAAACCATCTACAAGACTGGACGACGAGAACGCGAGGTCCGGCGGAGTCTCATAGCGGCGCCTACGCGCATCCTTCCGGGAACACTTTCCCACGCATGAAACCTCCGGGACTGCCGACAGCCCGCGGTCGACACCCTATTAAACGAAGTACCGTTGATAGGCTTGGTGTCTTGTCTCCCCGCTCCATACGGCGTAGAGCTGGTTCGTTTCGGGTTTCTCATGACCCAAGATGGATTGCACCGCCACCAGCGGTACCCCTTGATTCAACAACGTGGTGGCCAGGGTATGCTCCATGGTATGCGGATGTACTTTCTCCGCTAAGCTGAAACGTTTGCCACCCGCATAAAGACCCCTTGTAGGCCATGAATAGCCAGCCGATGGGGGTCCGATCCGCATACTGACGCTCAGAAATACTGGGTGAGCCAAATCCGGACTTTGGACCCGAGACCGGCTCCGTGTTCCTTGTTTTCGACGCTGGTCTCTTGCCAATCTCATCCCCCAGGTCAACCGCACGGATTCGCTCACCCGGCACCCGGTGGCAAAGAAAATCTCGACCACGTGTTCAGGGTGGGTGCACAAGCGTCGCGCAGCCATTCCAACTCGTCCCGCCAAGCCGACGATAAGCCATATAAAAGATCGGCCTGCCGGAGTTGTGCAACTTACCGCAAAACTCCACCGCTGTAACTTAGGGTATAGACGATTCGGCCCGTCTGGCGTATGACTTCCGATCCGCGAAAAGTCTCGAAGTTCCCGTCGAAGGAATTCTCGTAGTCGTAATCTCCGTCTCTAAAATTCGATGGGCCGCGAAAAATGTATTCTGCGGAAACCTGCCGCAGAGCCGCCCTCAAAAAGGCATAAATGCTGCGTACCTCGTCCATCGCGGTCACCGCCTGGTCGACGCCGCCAGCGTAGCTCATTGACCAATAGGGCTGTCCCTTCTGGTAGACAGTCTCTAGGCCAACAAAATACGCCATGCCAAAATACACATCGCGATAAAGCAATGACTCGTTGCCATATTCCAGCTGCCGGGACCTCGGCAAGAGAGGCACTACCGAAGCATCATCACCTTGAGCAGCATAGGTGTGCCGTTTGGCTTCAATGAGAAAATCCCGCACGGATGTAGTGATGGTTTCACCTTCCCTCTCATGTGCATGAACCTACACGGTGTATATTTCTATAGTCACGTTGGGATTTCCTTTCGGGACCCAACAGGTGTTCAATTTGCTTAAGCGTGCCATCGGAGGCAAAAAAATTGTTCGGGACTGCCCGCTGCAGGTGTTGGTTACGATCCACCAAATCCGCCTCCTCACGAGATGGGGGTTAGATCGCGCGCCGTGCCCTAGCGCATGTTCTCGGTCAACCACCCGATCGCCCGATCGAATGTCGGTAGCTCATCCAAGCAAGCGGGATCGACCGTGCGTGCCCGCTCGTTCAGAGCTCCGAGCCGAAACAAGGCAGCACGAACCAACAATTGCGAGAATGTTGAGGTTCGGGGAATGAGGGACACAATCGCATCTCCGCCAAACCACAGCATGCCGTCCATGAGAATCACCGCATCGGCAAAGGCCGCCGGGCGCCAGTACGGAGAAAAGTCGATAACGGCCGGCATCAAGCCCTCTCCGAACAACACATTGCCCGACAGATCGCCATGAATGACTTGGGCTGGAAGATCCAAGGGCTCCCATAACTCATATAGTATCCGGGCCCGGGATATCGTCGCCGGCAACCATTCCAGTCGCACCTCTCTCCACGCAGCACGATCAACAACGGCCCATCGATGTGTCCGCTGCCCCAGAAATGGCGGGGGCTCGACCCTCGACAGGATCTGATGAAACCGCGCCGACGTCTCCAGCAGTTGGCCCCAATGCCCGTCCGGCCCCGCGACGCCTTCGATCCAGCGGGAGGCTGTCCAGCCTGACTCGACCCAGCGACCGTGTAAGCTCCGGACCGGGTCGGCAATCCGGAACCCATCCAGGACCAGTTGCGACAAAGATTCCTGGCACCAGGTCGCTTCCACGATGTCGTCCGCAGGCTTGAAGACGACATCTCCCACACGAACACTACGATTACCACCGCCGTTCAGCGGCGATGCCGTGTCGTCCGCCGACAGGCCCCATGCCGCCTGAACCGCCGACGGAATCAAATCTCCGACAAGTCCATCCATGGATTGCCTCCCTCCGTGAGCCATTGGCAAACGCACCGCCGTCTCTATTTGGCTTATCGCGCGGTGCCCCGATTGACGTCAACGTCCCAGTGCATCCCCGCCCCGTATTCCTCCTGCGTCCTTGTAGGCAGTTGGACACGGGCACGAGATCAATCTCTCGACTATCCTGCAGCAACTGGATTAATGGGGCAACACGATCGGCCCCATAAATGACCAACCAACAGTCATCCGGCTTCATTCGCTCGCTGAGGTTGCCATAGATGGTGAGATTCCGCGCTTGCCAGGAGGACACCCACTCCAGACCACCGCCAATCCCAAAATTTACCTGACATTCATCTTAAATACAATATTTCCCATCCCATAGCAATTTACGATGAAGATCTGGATCGGTCACGCCTTCGGTATTAAAGAGCAAGATGCGTGCGTCAGGGCCTAGGCCTAACATATCCCGAAGATCAGCATACTTTGGTTGATCCAACACTGTAGCTAATAGACCTAAGGGCATACTGCCCGACTCGCCGGTGGCAATTTCCGGATCTTCACCTAGAGGGTTGGACAATATTCGAGTGCCGCGCGCGGCTATTAGGTCATTGCAAGCGACAAATCCATGCGCACGGGCACGGATAATTTTCCACGCCTCCGGGTTTGGCTCCCCACAAGCTAACCCTGCCATAATTGTGTCGAGGTTGCCAGATATTTTTACTGGCCGACCATCAGGTGCTGCAGCAGACCGATATAGTGCGGGGGCCGCTATCGGCTCCGCAATGATAATGGCGGGGGTTGGATTGCTTGCGGCAAACCAGCCCACCACAGCACCAGCTAATGATCCGACCCCGGCCTGGACGATAATGTGTGTTGGCGGCTTTTCAGAAATTAAATTCCACTGGTGCTCTGCCTCCCTTACCATCGTCAAATATCCTTGCATTACCCAAAGTGGGATGTCGTAATATCCATCCCAGGACGTATCCTGAACCATCACCCAGCCACGTTCACCGGACAATTGAGCCACCTGACGAACAGTATCATCGTAATTCATTCGCGTGACTTCAGCCATGGCGCCTAAACGGCGAATCCGATCAACCCTCGCCTCAATAGTTCCCTTAGGCAGGTAAATAACTGCTCGCTGGCCCAATTGGGCCGCAGTCCAAGCGACGCCCAGCCCATGATTCCCATCACTGGCAGCTGTAAAGGTAATGGCTTCATGGAATTTAGCTTCCTCATAGAGTGACTCGAATGTCAAATTATCCAGGCCAATTCCCCAGGCACTTGCTAAGTATCGCCCCATGGCCCAGGTGGACCCCAATACTTTAAATGCCCCGATACCAAACCGTTGGGACTCATCTTTCACTCGAATGGCTGATACACCCAAATAAGAAGACAAGGCATCCAAAGTTCTCAGCGGTGTAGAGTGATACTCTGGCCAACTTTGATGGAAAAGTCCTATCTTCTTTGCCTGGTGTATACCCATCTCCGGAATATCGGGCATGCTTTCATTGTTCGCTAGTGTATTAGGTAAGTATTCGATATGAATCGCGTCCATCATTCGTCTCCTTGTCTCGAATTTTTCATGGGAGTGCCAATTTCTCTTAGCACACCGTTGCCTATTTGAATTTTTGTGTGTAGTATATCACATATCAGTTAAGAGGGGGTGTCGTTATGTCTACCCAGGGTATTGCCCGTCACTTCGTCTCGCAACAGATGTACCAGCTCATCCGCGATCAAATTCTCACGGGGGAATTAGCACCAGGCACCGTGCTCAAAGATCAGCAACTGGCCAACCAATATTCGGTCAGTCGCACCCCAGTTCGCGAAGCGCTGTTGCGACTGGAATCGGAAAATTTGGTCACAACCAAACCTAATCGTTGGACACAGGTAACCCCCTTGAATATTGACGCGGTCAAAGACAGTTATCCCATCATTTGGTCTTTGGAAAGTCTGGCTGTACGACTGGCGCCAGTTTCCCTATCTCCACGCCAACTGCAATTGCTAAGCGATGCCAATGCCGCTCTGGCACGTGCCTTGAGGCAGCATCATGCCGTAGAAGCAACCCAGATGGATCTCAAATTTCATCGATTGATTGTTGAATCCTCAGGCAATCATGAGCTCACAAAAGTGATTGAGCAAATTAAGACGCCCTTGCAACGCATTGAAATTGCTTATTTTGACCGTTTGTTCCTATCTGACCCATCGGTCGCCGAACACGAAAACATTATTGAAGCATTCAAGCAGCATAATCGGAACCTTGCCATTATGGCTATCGAAGCCAATTGGCAAAACAGTCTTTCACGTTTATCAAAATTGATTGAGAACAACTCTGATAAGGATGTGACTTGATGACAGTACGAGCCGCGTTATTGCAGCTAAGTCATGATTTGCCAGGCGAAGAGTCCGTCGAATCGCACAAAAACGCTGCCATTGCCAAACATTTAGAATGGATTGCCAAAGCATCCACTGAAGGGGTCCAGGTTCTCTGTTTGCAGGAATTGTTTTTTGGTCCCTATTTCGCCGCAGAGCAAAATCGACGTTGGTATGCGGCGGCCGAAGAAGTGCCAGGCGGCGCCACGGTCCGGCTTATGCAAGATGTAGCGAAACAATACGGCATGGTGTTAATTGTTCCCCTTTACGAACGAGAAATGGACGGGGTGTACTACAACACCGCCGCTGTCATTGATGCAGACGGCGCTTTCTTGGGAAAAGCCCGCAAGATGCACATTCCCCAAGTCCACGGTTATCCTCCCGATGGACCCTATGGATTTTGGGAGAAATTCTATTTTCGGCCGGGAAATCTTGGGTACCCGGTATTTAACACCGCCGTAGGAAAAGTGGGGGTATATATTTGTTATGACCGCCATTTCCCTGAAGGAGCAAGAATTCTTGGACTGCATGGCGCGGAAATCGTCTTCAATCCATCCGCTACCACCGCTGGACATTCTGACAACCTGTGGTTCATTGAGCAACCGGCCATGGCAGTAGCCAATGGCTACTTTGTTGGCGCATTAAATCGCGTAGGCGTTGAGCGCCCCTGGAATATCGGTGAGTTTTATGGCCAAAGCTACTTTTGCGACCCGGAAGGAAACATTCTTGGCTGCGGCCCGCGCAATCAAGAAGCTCTGGTCGTTGCCGACTTGAATTTGGATCGCATCCGGGAAGTCCGAGAACACTGGCAATTTTATCGAGACAGGCGAGTGGACAGCTACCAGGACATCCTTAAAGACATCCCGTAATTTAGACAATGACCCCTGGTACAAACAGCCGGGGGTCATTACTCTCTTTATATGGGGCCCCGTCGTGCTTCTTTGCAGGTTTTGGGATATGCTAGACACGTGACAGAGGGACCTTTTAAGGAGGCGTCAAATTGGCACCGCAACTGCACTTTACCGTTAATTTTGTTGATCCCGGATATCATGTTTACCATGTTACCCTACATATCTCCCAATTGCCCAAAGGACGCCATACGTTAAGTTTGCCAGTATGGACTCCTGGAGCCTATGAAATACAGGATTTTGCACGCCATGTTTTTAATCTGAAGCTCAAATCTAACGATGTCGAGTTAGCTCTTCATCATCACAGCAAAAACTCATGGGAATTTGAGACCTTCACGGACTTGTCTGAAGTCACCGTCAACTATCAGGTTTACGCTTACGAACTTGGTGTAGATACCAGCCACCTTGATGAAAGTCATGCTTACTGGAATGGAGCCCAATTGTTTTTCTGGCTGGATGAATTTCGCAGTCTGCCGATCACGGTGAAAATAGAGCACCCTGCAGGTTGGAAGGTAGCTACAGGGCTGGATCCTGATCCCGACTATCCGGGACAATATATTGCAGCCAACTATGATGTGTTGATTGATTCGCCTGTGGAATGCGGCACACACCGCAGTGTAGAATTTACAGTAGATGACAAACCCCACACGGTGGCATTGTGGGGCCATGGCAACGAAGACGCCGATGCCTTTGCTCGCGATATTCAAAGAATAGTCGAAGCGCAACGAGATATTTTCCACGAATTGCCCTACCGCCATTACACCTTTATCATGCATCTCTCCGATCGCGGCACCGGTGGCCTGGAACATTTAAACTCCACCACATGTGGCATGGAGCGGTTTTCCTTTAAACCCCGAAAAAAATACCGACGAGTGCTGGGGCTGGTGTCCCATGAATTTTTCCACTTGTGGAACGTCAAGCGGATCCATCCTGATATGCTGGGACCCTTTGACTACTCTCGCGAAGTGTATACCCATCTCTTGTGGGCAATGGAAGGGTTTACCGATTATTATGCCGCCCTCAGCCTACGCCGCGCAGACCTGTTTTCGGTCAAAGAGTATTTAGAAGACATGGCCGATAATCTTAAAGCTTACGAAAAGCAACCAGGGCGACTGGTACAAAGCTTGGCAGAATCCAGCTTCGACACCTGGATCAAGCTATACAAACCAGATGAAGACTCGCGCAATCGCACCATTTCCTATTATCTTAAAGGTGACTTAGTGGGAACCTGTTTAGACTTAGAGATCCGGCACCGGACAAACAACGATCATTCCCTGGACGATGTGTTACGGCTCCTTTATCAACGATATGCAGCCTACGGCATAGGATTCCCGGAACACGTATACCAGGAAACCGTTGAAGAAGTGGCCCAAAGTTCGTTTCAAGAGTTCTTTGACCGATACATTAACGGCACTGAAGAAATTCCTTTGGCCCCAAGCCTTGATTACGCAGGATTAGAAATCCGTCGCAGCTATAAAAATCCTGAGTCCGATGATGCGGAGCCAAGTGCCAAGACAGTACCGACAAAACCATGGTTAGGCATTGATGCCAAATCCACAGGAGAGACTATTAAGATAGCCACCTCATATACCAATGGGCCTGCAGCCGCATCACTTTACGCCAACGACCAAGTCATCGCGGTTGACAGTTACCAGGTAAAAAATGCGGAAGACCTTGCCAAACGGATAGAGATCAACTACCGTCCTGGTGATACTGTCAATGTGAGTGTGTTTCGCCGTGGTCATCTTGTCACGGTTCCTGTGGTTCTCGCTGAGGCTCCCTATGACAAGATAGAGATAAAGCCTGTAGCCGAAGCTACACAAGCACAAAAAGATTGTTTCGAGTCATGGTTAAAAGCGCCTTTTCCTCCATCGCCGAAAGAATCCGTCTAAAGTCACTTACTTGCTTTCTCACAAAGGCTGTTCAGCAGATGTCATACGCGAGAACAGCCTTTACTTATGTATCAACGCGAACTTTTAACGAGTGGCCAGCCGCCGTTTAATCAGAGTTTCCAGCCAATCAAGCATTTCATTTTTTAAGCGCCGTAAAATGAGCACGTACACCATTCCAGATAGCACGAGATTTACTGCGCCCCAACCTAACTCACCTAACAATCGAAGATGGAGCGGAGATATACCGAGACGAACAACCGCCCATGTTGCGAGCATGCCCATTGATGCAAGCAGTATTGGGGACAGAGTCTTCTTGAACTGACTATATTTCAGCACGTCTATCTTCAACAAATGCCACATCATTAATGTGGCATTAACCCAATTGGCAATGCTGGTAGACAGGGACAAGCCAGCAGCTTGCCACAGATGCACCAAGGTAAGATCACCGACGATATTGCACATGATCGCCATGATGCCATAACGAGCGGGCACTTTGGTATCTTTAGAGGCAAAAAATAGATTTCTCAAGTAAAATACCATACCGAATCCCGGAATTCCCAGGCTGAATGCCAAGAGAGTGGTAGCGGTAAGTTGGGTTGAACGGATGGTGAAAGCACCGTGTTGAAACAAAACCACTAAAATGGGAATCCGTAATGTGATAAACCATACCGTTACCGGGGCTAATATGAAGAGTGTCAACTCCAGGCCTCGGAATGCAGTGTGGCGAAATTCCTCAAGATTATTGTCGCTGTATTGTTGCGACAAACGCGTCAGCAACGGCGTAGTAATGGGTGCTAGCAAAAGTGTTAACGGCACCTGTACCAAGGTATAAGAGTAATTAATTGCGGCAATGCTTCCAGTTACGAGGAAAGAGGATAAAACCCGGTCAACAATGATCTCCACACTATTAATCGATGAATTGATAAAGTAGGGCACAGAAATTCGTCCCATTTTCTTAAGTAAAGGATGATTGAGGTGCCAGGTCGGACGTAGGCGAATTTTAGCACGTTTCAGCGGACCTATCAGGAGAATAAATTGCAAAGCGGTCCCCAAGGTAAATCCTACCGCCACTCCAATTATTCCTACAAAGCGGCCTAAAACCACAATACCGAGAATCCTGACAATATTAATCAATACCGGAATCGCTGCTGGGGCAGAATATTGCTCGCGTTGCTGCAAAATGCCACTAAAAAATCCAGCCAAGGCTTGAATCCATAAAGTCGGCATGACAATGCGGGCCATCGTTATCGCCAGTTGAAGCTCATGTCCTCTAAATCCTGGTGCCACCACTTGCGTTATCGACGGCGCAAATATTTCCGCAACTATATTGAGTACAAAGGTAATGATGCCAATTGCCACCACAGCCTGACTAATGAAGACATTGGTGGACTCTTGAGAGTAGTGAGCATCCGCTTCCGATAAAATCGGCACTGTGGTCACAGTGATGGCCCCACTAACAGATCCAAAAAATAAATTGGGGATAACCGAGGCAATAAGCCAGGCATCATTCCCTGCACTGGTACCAAACATCAAAGCCATAGTAAACTGTCGTATTAATCCGCCGAGCTTGGACAATAAGGAGAAAACAAAGACTATACCAGCAGATCTTTTAAGGCTGACCCGTACCCGCTTAGGTTTCTGATATTCGCTCAGTGCTGCATCCCCCTTCCAAGCCAGTACAAATCAGCGAAATATCGCGTAAAAATCCTTACCCAAACTCTTTAATCCCAACCCCCCAGTTAATCTCGGTTGATAGGCGCCTTGCAGCACCATATGGTAAAGGGCACGAATCTGGGTGGCGGTCCCCTGGATTTCATAATAGGCTGCGCGGGATTTCATAAATCGCGCGTGTCGGCTACTGATCTTGGCATTAAGACGAAAATAGTCCGCGACCGGGTCTGTATCGTCACCGGCCATCCACTCTAAAAACGCCGCACGACTTTCTGCATGGGTCGCATACCCGATATAGTCCTGTGCCAGGTTTTGTAATCCCGCCCACGAAGACTGCTGTTGCACGCCCTTGCCTGATGTGACGTTGTGTTCATGACGCCGATAGAGGGATAGGGTTTCGTTCAAGTACAGTACAGGTCCCATAGCCCTCGCGGTGAGGTAAATCGGCATTTCATGGCCAAAATAAAACTTAAATCGGTCGGGATAAGCAGACAAGCGAGGAATAATGCGAGTGATCACCGAGCGATGAGCCGTCAAGGCAAACCCCAGGGGAAAACTTTTTAAGGGCCCATCTCCGAGACGTTGGGCAGAAACCACCACCGTTTTCCTAATCACGGGAAAACGAGTATTAGTAGGGGATAAGTCGTTATGCACCACCATCGCCTGATGAATGCCCAACACGGCACCATTGCGACGGAATTGCTCCACCAGGCGTTTGAGCTTGGTTTCATGCCACACATCGTCTTGATCACAGAAACTGATATAGTCACCCTGACAAAGACTAGCCGCTTTAAGAAAATTATCGACATAGCCCAGCCTGATCGGATTTTGGTGGATATGCACAGGAAATGGGGCACTTCTTTTGAACTCGTGAAGCAAAGCCACGGTGTCATCTGTGGATCCATCATCACACACCACCAGCTCACAGGGCAAAAGATCTTGACTAACTAGACTCTTTAGTTGCTCGGAAAGATAGCGGGCACCGTTATAGGTGGCCATAGCAATGGACATGTTCATGAAGACATCATACCCAACCCCACGTTTAACTCCAAGGGTCAAAGAAGTCGCAGGCTCCAGTCAACTCGTATTTGAGAAACGGAAACCTGTTGGATTAACCAATGCAATGTATGCTATCCTCTTTTAGGATACTGACCTATGGGTTGCTTCCCCACTGTGAGTCCGTCCGTTTACCGCAGCAACCCTCTTTGCTAGTAAGACGAGAAAGGTAGGCATTTGTGCGCGTTTTTTTGGATTTAATGTGGTTTTTTAAACGGCATTGGTCTAGATATTTCGGCGGAATAGTTCTTCTCATTATTGTGGCTATATTAACATTGATCCCACCCAAAGTCGTGGGAATTGTTGTCAACGAACTCACCAACCGGACATTGACCAAAGCGCATCTGTTATACGCCCTGTTAGCAATTTTCGGCACCGCGATAGTGACTTATGGCATCCGCTACTGGTGGCGTGTATTGTTGTATGGGGGATCCATTCAGCTGGGAACGGATTTGCGAAATCGCTTGTATGAACATTTTACTGTAATGTCGCCGCAATTTTACCATCAGCAACGCATTGGGGATTTGATGGCTCATTCGACTAATGACGTACAGGCAATCCAGGAAACTGCCGGAGATGGTGTTTTGACCTTGGTAGATTCCATCACTACCGGCACCGTGGTCATTGCCACCATGGTATCGACCATCAGTTGGAAATTGACGGTCGTTTCGCTATTGCCATTGCCCATTATGGCATATGCCGTATCACGCTATGGCAAGATGTTACACGATCGCTTTACTCTGGCTCAGGCAGCGTTTTCCGACATTAACGACAGGGTACAGGAGTATATCTCCGGGGTCCGCGTAGTACGGGCATTTGGTCAAGAGCCCTGGGAACGCAAAAATTTTGTTCAATTGTCTCGCGATGTGGTTTCCAAAAACGTTGCTGTAGCTCGCATTGATTCATTATTTGATCCTACCATTTCCGTAATCATTGGCTTTTCATATTTCCTCTCGATTGCCGTAGGCGCCGTGTTTGTAGTTCATCATACGTTGAATCTTGGCCAGTTGACGACGTTTACCCTCTATTTAGGTCAACTCATTTGGCCTATGTTGGCATTTGGCTTTCTCTTCAATATCGTTGAGCGGGGCCGCGCTTCGTATGATCGGGTGACCACTTTGCTAAATATCGCTCCAGAGGTGAAAGACCGGCCCGATGCCAAACATATTGTACCTAGCGGTGACATTCGCTATCAGGTTAGACGTTTCTGCTATCCAGATAGTACTGCAATAGCCTTGCAAGATATTCATTTAACCGTGCGTCAAGGAGAAACCCTCGGCATCGTCGGGCGCACAGGCGCCGGTAAAACTACCTTAATCCGTTTGTTATTAAGGGAATTTGATGTGACTGACGGCGATATTGAAATCGGCGGCCACTCCATTTATCAGATCACCTTGAGGGAATTGCGCCAAGCGATGGCGTATGCTCCTCAGGACAACTTCTTGTTCTCGGCCTCAATCGCAGAAAATATCGCTTTTGCCCACCCCGATGCCAGTCAGGACGAAATTGAGCGTTACGCCAAAATTGCCGATATTCACCAGGACATCATGCGTTTCCCCAATGGTTATGGCACCATCGTCGGGGAACGGGGCGTGTCTTTGTCGGGCGGGCAAAAACAACGCATTTCAATTGCCCGAGCTCTATTGCAAGATGCCGAAATTTTGTTGCTGGATGACACCTTATCGGCCGTCGATGCCAAAACCGAAGCACAAATTCTGGACGAACTCAAGAAAAATCGTGTGGGACGCACCACCCTGATTGCTACTCACCGGTTGAGTGCGGTGGAACATGCAGACCAAATCATCGTCTTAGAACAAGGGACCATAGTTGAACAGGGTACCCACCATAGTTTATTGGCTCGCCAAGGCCGATATTACACAATGTACCAGCGTCAGCAATTAGAATCGCTGGTAGAGCAAGGAGGTGAAAGCCTTTGAGCGCCCATTTGCTAGATTATCCCCAGACTTCAGGAAACCGTGGCATTTTTATTCGTCTATTGCGATACATGCTGCCACACCGTGGAAAGGTGGCCCTTTCTCTGGCCATACTATTGGCTGCCACTGCCACGGATGTGTTCCAACCCATTTTAATTAAGATCTTTATTGACCAATATCTTATCCCTCATCACTTTCCGGAAAATGTGATGGTCGCGCTTGCCGTGGGATATATGGGCCTCGTCGTGGCCACATCAGTACTAAACGTTTTCCAATTATTATTGTTTCAAATGTTGGCACTAGATATTATTCAAACCCTTCGCGTAGAACTATTCGATAAAATTCAAGAAATGGCCCTGTCTTTTTTTGACCAGACTCCGGTAGGGGTGTTAGTCTCCCGGATAACCAACGATACCGAGGCCATTTTGGACATGTTTATGACGGTGTTGTCCACATTCATCCAAAACATCACGGTACTTGCTGGCATTCTCATTGCCATGTTTGCCTTGGATGCCCGTTTGGCAACCTACTGCTTAGTATTGGTTCCGGTTATCGCGGGCGTCATGATCCTCTACCGTCGGGTGAGCAGTCCTGTATTTCATCAATCGCGCCAACGGTTAGCGCTGCTAAATGCCAAGCTGAATGAATCTTTACAGGGTATGCCAGTAATCCAGTCCATGCGACAGGAGCCGCGTCTTAAAAGAGAGTTTGGCGACATTAATGAATCCTATCGCCGCGCACGTTTTCGCAACACACAGATCAATGGTCTCCTCCTGCGCCCTTTGATGGATGTCATATATTTCTTCGTCTTAATGCTAGTCCTTTGGTATTTTGGCGAGCGGTCCTTTGCACATTTGGTCAACATTGGAGTGCTATATGCATTCGTCACCTATTTGAGCCGGTTTTTTGAACCCGTCAACAATATGTTGCAACGGATGAACTTTTTTCAACAAGCTATGGTCTCAGCGGAACGCGTGTTTCAAATATTGGACAATCCTCTTTTAGCGCCCAAGCCCGAGGGCACTAGCGATCCCGTAATCTGGAGAGGACAAGTCAAGTTCGATAATGTCTCTTTTTCTTACGATGGCGTCACTGATGTCCTAAAACACATCAGCTTTACTGCCGAGCCGGGGAAAACGGTAGCCATTGTCGGTCACACGGGCAGCGGGAAAAGCTCAATTGTCAATTTGCTGATGCGATTTTACCCGGTGGAACATGGACGCATTTTCCTAGACGGTGCAGACTTAAAAACTTTCTCGGACAAAGAATTACGATCTAAGATCGGGCTAGTGTTGCAAGACCCCTTCCTATTTGTCGGCGATATCGCATCAAATATTCGACTTGGCAATGAAGAGATCACAGACGCTCAGGTCGAGGCGGCTGCACAGTTTGTGCAGGCGGATACCTTCATTCGTCGTTTGCCAGAAGGCTATCATGCGCCAATTGGGGAGCGCGGAGCTACGTTATCTACAGGCCAGCGGCAGCTCATCTCGTTTGCGCGTACCATGGCTACCAACCCTACCATTTTGGTCCTGGACGAAGCCACTGCCAGTGTCGATACAGAAACCGAAGATGCCATTCAGATGGCGCTGAAAAAGATGCGCCACGGCCGCACCACAATAGCCATCGCCCACAGACTGTCAACGATTCAAGACGCCGACCTCATCTTGGTACTGCATCATGGTGAAATTGTTGAGCGCGGATCACACCAAGAGCTTCTAGCACTAGGGGGCTTGTATCACAAGATGTACTTGTTGCAACAAGGAGGCGCCCGGGAATAGCCATAAGCCATACAGAGGAAGACTGGTGCCTTTTATGGGTCTACCTGATCTTCACGCTTTGCGCAATCGTGGCCAGCCACCCGACATTTGATGATGGTACTGTCATCACCACTTCCAGCCATCCGTGCTGGGGCCACGCAATGTCAATAGTTTGCTGACTGGCTTGATTTGCTTGGGGCGTGATCGGCGTGCCAAATACCATAGATCCTAAAGGTTGAGTGGCTCCAGGAGATTTCTGCGGCACGGCCTCTACCAACACTCCGAAACGATGAGCCATCGAAGTCCAATGCCAATATCCAGGATGTGACGCAAAATGTTGTGCCAATTTCAACGGCACTTTTAGAGAGATAGTTGCTCCAAGATAAGTCTCGTCGACATTACTCCAGCCTTTATCCTTAGTAGGCGGTATGGACGGATGCGACGTGGCAGGAGTAAACACCGAGACCGAATGTCCCTTGCCCGTCGTTCTTTTATGCGAAGCAGCTAATGAGTTTCCCGGTACGGCGGCAATCGGGGTCGTGGCCATGGTGTGATAGATGAAGAGCGCCACCACTGCTGCCCCAGCCACCACCCCGACGTTATAGATAAGGCGTCCAATAGTGTTCTTACCCGTTGACCGAAGCTCGGCTCCACAATGTCGACAGAATCGATCGCCCTCCCTAATCGTCTCGGTGCAATATGGACATGAGGATAATTTGGGGCGGGTTCGCTTATCCACATCGCACCTCCATGCCGTTTGGTACTGCCATTGTACCGATTTCCGCAGAAATTACGAAGCATTTTCCAGCCGTTGCCGCACATTATTTAAATTTTCTAGATCCATTCGGCAACCAAACGACCGACCACGGGCGATCCCCAACCAGTAACCGCATCCCAGCCCACCGTGCAAGAATACCCTACCAGGCCTCCATAGTTGTTGTTTCCCTGAACTATATCGCGAAATACTGGCGTTCCGCCCATGTCATAGAGGAGGGGCTGGACAAATCCGGGAGTCGTCAGATTACTTTGCTGTCGCGCTTGCGTAACCAGCGCCAATATTGCGGCCCACGCCGGGGCTGCTGCGGATGTCCCGCCGACAACCGTCCAGCTTCCTTGAAAAGCCACAGCATACCCTGTGTTAGGGTCGGCATTCAGGGCAACATCGGGAACGCCCCGACCCAGACGATAACCGGGCTTTAAGGGAAGAGCAATGTGATTTTGATAGTTGGGGACAGGAAACACCTGGCTAATCCCACCCCCAGAAGCTCCGTTGTTATCAACATCAGTCCACCCAGTTTCTTCTGCAATCGATCCATTCGGGTTCAATACCAAATGGGTACCGCCAACCGCTACGGCATGAGGACATGCGGCCGGCCCATCAACATGCAGGTGGCTTCCCCCAGGAGTTCGCCGACCATAAGCGCCTTGGTCCCCTGATGCCACTAAGGTCGTGATCCCAAAACTTGTACCCTGCGCTATCATGCTGTCCCATGCCCTTAACACCGCCGGAGCAAATCGAAATTCGGCCACGCCATAGCTTATGGACAAGATGGTAGGGTTGTTCTCCGTATCATAAATGGCATATTCCAATGCATTGAGCACCGATGTCGCAAAGGATTGATCCGTGCTCCCCGCAGACGCTTCGTATACCACAAAGTTGGCTCCTGGTGCCAAAGCGGTAGCCCACTCTACATCGAGAGTCGCTTCCATGTCGTAAGCTTGCGTTCCCCCATCGTTGGGCGTACCGTCTACAGAAACAAATGTCAGTGAAGGTGTTGGAACATTAAATGCACTCCAAAATGCCTGTAAATCACTGTCGCTATATCCATTGGAAAACTCTAGAATTCCGACGGTTACCCCCGTGCCGTTTAAGTTCACCGGAAATTGATAAGCCGTTTTGATATCTTGAGGGAAAAATCCCTGGCCTTGGTTGGCTAATTCCTCTGTATGGCGAGGATAGCGCAAGCTGGGATACAGGCTTGCCACATTATCCAACCCGACGATTCCCGCAATCCATGGGGCCACAAACCCTGGCACTGATGGTTCATTCGACGGAGCAAAACGGTCGCCGCTTTCGAGAAATTCCAGGCCAAAGGTTTTTGCCGCCGTATCAAAGGTGCCGCGCAGCCAGAACACGAACGCCGTTTCCCTCTCAATGATCATTCCCTCGCGTGTTACCCATTCGCGAAACAGGCGCCATACATCATCAGGTACCCCGTGATCTTTAAGAAACTCTTCGCGAGTCATGGGCTTATTCTCTGCTTCAACTGCCCCCAAATTCCATGGATGAAACACCACCGCAACCGTTACTGAACCGCTTATATCATGTTTAGGCCGAAAATCTGATTTAAGACTTTCGGGAAGAGTGTGTCCTGACAATTTCACCAACGGATATCGCCTCCTTTATATCCATATTATGGTATTATCGTCAGCAAATTAAGTGCTACTCCAATAATTCCCAAGGAGTAAGGCAATGTGGTGTCTGTACCTGACAGGTGGGACAGAGCACCTTGAGTTCAATCTCGCCACGCGAATTGGGGGGCAACGCATTGCCTAGTCCTTCAAGTACCTCGCCTGCAGGTACCATTTGTCCACATTGACCACACGTACGCAGAACTTGGTACCATGGTAGGCCTGGTGCCTGGTCTTCGACATCAGCCAATTCGACCAGCACAGGGCCTAATAGAGGGCCTGCTTGGCGACGGCGCTCAATAGCGCGAATGCCAATCCTCTCCATGATAGCTATTTCACTAGAAAACGGGTCCAGACGGGTCAATTTCATCCATAACGAACGGGGCACGATAACCGAGACCATGTGGGTCCCATCCCCATCAGGCAGTGAAAAGACCGCCCAGGGACCTTCTGGGGCTTCCCCTAGCATATGCAATAAGTCTATTGGTGCTCCCACAGTCGCTCTCACATCCTTTGTCATAGGTCGCCCTAATTATATTGTACACTGTTCTAGTGGCCATTTTACCCAGGGATCTCCATATTTCCTATTTTTGGTAATTTATGGTAACATGTCAGGCATGAACATCGACCGAAGGTACCCTGGACAATCGGCGATTCTAGCTGTCATACTCATCGTGTTGACGGCACTGCTTGCTTGGAGCACTCGCCTTCCTGGCATCTGGCTTCAAATCGCTTGCCAAATCGGGATCTATGTCCTTTACCACGAACTGTCTCATGCGCTGGCTGCCTCCCTTATGGGTATACCCATTGATTTCATCTGCTTCGGTGACGTATCCCTGGCGCAATCGGTTGCAACCATTGGGGGCTTCGAGGTCAAAATGTCCCGCCTCCCCCTGCAGCTAAGTCTCGTCTTCGGCTGGGCTCCCTTGTCACGACGGCAACAAATCGTTTTAGGCATCTCCGGTGCCATGCTGCCGCTATTCACATGGCCAATGGCCGGATGGATTTGGCACGTGATCCTCGTCACAGGCATGCTGTCGTGGGTTCCAGCAATGCCCGATGCACGATTAGTGTATGGTACAAACCCTGCGAACTCTCGACCGGACGTCTTGCGTTGGGGCCATCATTGGTTCCCAATTATCCATATGGATCAGCAAGACCAAGACGTGCATCTGATTGTGAGAGGCCCCCTGATTTTCGAGCCACCTCAAAAAGCTTGGCTGGAATGCGTGGCTCCACGCATTCGCACCCAGCTGGCCGTCGAAATATGGGCAACCGAACCAAAGACCTCCCAGATATGGCTTCACGGACGCGGTCAACCCTATAGGATAGAGCTCCGACGGCACACTCGTTTGCCAATCAAATGGCCCGGATGGATTTGGACAAATCACGGCCATATCCCCTGTCTGATCCGTGATGTCTCGTGGCATTCGGTGCGAATTACTGTCAACTCATTGCCAAAGCCCATGGCCACCGATATCTTAGCGCTCCATTGGCGGGGCACTCCTCTCACAATTCATGGCACGATCCTGCGACAAGATCCCGATACTCAAGACATTATACTAAAATGGTAATGTGCTTGATGGTTGACCATAGAGCTTCCAGATTTGGGTTGGACTTTCGGTATTTGTTGCCGTTTGGCAGGAACCCGGCTCTGTAATGACGAAGTCTTGGTTATCTTAAAAAGACTGGATGGATGAGTGTGGCGCGTGGCATCCCTAGCAGGAGACTTGTCCCCATAGAAGATTTGCCGCCGGTGAAAGCTCCGGTAGAAATTGAGTATGTTCCTCAGGCCGAAGATTCTCAAATGGAACGGTATTCGTCGCGGATTGTGCTGCGTGACAATGCTTACGACTATCTTGACGCCCTCCGATCAAGCGCAGGTGATGTGATTCTCGGATGGACTCTGGTCGGAAGCGAAGTCTATCTCTTATGGGGTCAAGATAGTTATTTGTACCGCTATCGAATCGTCATCGACGAGGTGTTAGACCCTTTGCCAGCCATGCGTGTCACATACCTGACCCCTCCACGCCGTCACAATCGGCGCCGGGAATGGCGCAGCAACACTAAAATTCCTGGAAAATTCACCAAGATTGCAGGGGAACAGGAGGATCCACCAGAGACCCCGCGGATGCTACGAACGATTAGTCGCAATATCTCGTATTCAGCTATTCGCTTTTATTCCCGGCATTCACTAAAGCCGGACACCCGCCTAAAGACACAATGGCAATTGCCGGATGGCAACGTCTTAGCGGGAGAGATGCGGGTTCTGCGAACCTTAAACGCCATCACCGTGTATCAAGGAATTGAAGGACATGACATCGTTGCTGTTTGGGATCCGCCACTGAACGAATCCCAACTAAATTTATGGAAAGCATTTTGTGATCGTCACCGATACGACTAATGAGCGCCCCTCTGCTGCAACACCGCAGGAATGGTTTTCACGATAATCTTTAAATCGAGCAAAAGTGACCACGACTCGATATATTGCATATCGAGCTTCATCCACTCTTGAAAGTCAATGTTATTGCGGCCTGATATCTGCCAAAGGCATGTAATGCCAGGTCTCACCGACAATCGCTTGCGGTAATCTTCCCCATATTGGCTGACTTCAGATGGAAGCGCCGGTCGTGGGCCTACCAAACTCATATGTCCCCAGAACACATTAAAAAGTTGCGGTAATTCATCAAGACTGGTTTTACGTAACACTGCACCAATACGCGTGACTCGCGGGTCGTTTTCAATTTTAAATACCGGCCCTGACATCATGTTTAAATGATTATACTGAGACTTTAATTCTTCGGCGTTAGGCACCATGGTGCGAAATTTGTAGCAGGGAAACGCCCGGCCATTTAGCCCGACCCGCTGTTGTACAAATAGTACCGGCGATTTCGGGTCATCCCATTTCATCAGCGCCCAAATCAGCAGCATCAACGGCGAGGTTATGATAATGCCCACCGCGGACCCTAAGAGATCCACCGCTCGTTTGACAATTCTACGGGACGTTTGGTGAGCACGTGAGGAGTCCACGACCAGTACCGAGTTGCCGTAGAAGTCGTAAAGGCGGGAACGATGCGCCAACGCACCCACTTCATCCAAAATCATTCGGACTTCCTTGCCTTCCCGCCGGGCCAAACGAATAGCTTCCATCATAACATCGTCCGCCATGGGCAATGCTAAGACTACCGTGTCAACCACCGTCTCGTGAACCATTCGATATAGCCCTTGCACCGCCCGTTGCCCTGCATCTGCATCACCCAGTGGAACTTCCCAGCGAGCCGTGACAGCAAGCCCCGCTTCGGGGACCGATGCTACAGTATCGGAAAAAATTCCCACTCTCTTCGGATATCCAATAACCACAACCCGGCGCATGTCCCGGCCTGACAGCCGAAAGCGGCCTACCCCAATTTTAATCAGCCCGTGTACCATCGTCTGAAAAATCATCGATGCTACAGGCAATATCAAAAATATAATGCGGGAAAACCATGTGGCCTTAAAGATAAATATCAACATGGCCAATCCCAAGTTAATCTCTACGTTGGATAGCAGCAGTATGCCCATTTCCGCCGGAAGTTGATTCCACCGTCGAGAGTATCCACGAAAATTCAATTTCAACACAAGCCATGACAAGCCTAAAACCACGGCAGAGAACGAGTAATAGAAGGTCGCAAGGCGAACCGTGGCGACCCTGGGATTAATCCAGGTGAGATACACATGAATGGCCACTAAATATGCAATGTAGGCCGCTCCGGTATCCACCATGACCGCTAATTCGTCCCAACGATTGGTGCGTCGGCGAAACACCGTATCCCTCCTCAACAATGCCAATGGTTTTGTAAATCACAGCAATTGTATTATAACAGCTTGCCTATTCATTGAAGAGTGGTGAAAATAGGGTGATATCCGACACTGCAGGCAGGTGGCCTAAAATCACCCAGCCTTATTGCCCCAGCGTCAAGTGAAAAGGATTCTGTGCAGATTGACTATTGGGTACAATTTCGATCCAGGTTTGACCGGGATCAAAAGCCGCTTCTTTGCCATTGCTTAAATAGAAGTGAGTCGGTGTTCCGGATCCATTGTTCTTCCATATCCCATCATAAAAGCGATGGCCCAAAAATAGCAGCGCCTTGCCTTGTCCTCTCGTATTCACACTAATCCAGCCGGTTCCAGCAGGATCATACAAATAATTTTCTGTGGTGTATTCAATGACCACATTAGACGCTATCACGGGCTGTCCTGAATTGAGTCCCATCACTTGCTGAAATCCGGTATTAGCTTCTTGGTCTTCCACCCACCGGGTCCATCCATTCGCAGCAGGATCCCATCGCCATTGCTCCAGCGTGTTGCGCGGATTCCACTCCAAAGTAATAGTTTGGTAGGGCGGTGTGCCGCTAGACACATGGCTTACAAAAGGCCAATGGCCGGTCACACGAGGATTGCCCCAATTAGTGTCAGCTGCCTGCATCACACTAGACATATTGACAAAAAGATTATGCGGAGCAGGACGGCTTGAGACCCGGTATCCCAAGTTGTAGGCATTGGCATCTAAGTCCAAATTATGAATATGATCCTGCGCAATGCTGGTGTACCCAGGGTCTGATGCTCCAGCGTGCGCATAAGCCGCGGGCCACTCGTGGACCAAACTGACGAAATAAGGTCGCGCAGACCGCACCGGGCCTACTTGGCTCGGAGCTTGTCCCCAAAACATCAACATAAAGCGAGAGTAATAGAAGAATTCGGTGTAGGCCTCATACACGATATCCGCAGAGTGCAGCCCATATTGCGGGCGGCCGTATTCCGTATTTTCCACCATGACAGCTACCAATGGCCCATGTTGCGGTGTCTTTAACCCAGTTAGTGGATCCAACTGCGAAGGAGGTGAGGTGATGAGGCCACCGTTGCTGTTCTGGTTACTGGGAGCCGGGACATTAGTGCTTTTAGATGTTTGATTTTTTGACGGAGAGCTTTGATGGCCACACCCTGCCAAACCACCAGCTAGCAGCCCCGCAACAGTCGCGGCGGTCACAATTGAACGGAAAGGTTTCAAATAAGTTCAACGCTCCTTAATCCATTTCCCTTATCATACCATTGCCCTGTGAATTCATCTTCTTAATAGTAGGTAAAAGATTTAAGAAAAGAAATGCATTTGCTCGGTAGGATAATGAGGAACCATGCCTTCGTGTTGGGCAATAGCCAGACGCCATTTTTTAATCAGGTCATAAGGATAGCGAGTAGGAAAAGTTCGACGAAATTGGGCAGGACGAAAACCGGCGGGTTCTATGGCAATCTCTTTTAGGATATAAAAAAAGTGCCCTGGACCCACACCAACGTCTTTGGTTGCTTCCGCTACTGCAGACAAAACAGCACTGAGCTCCAATGGCCACTCAGGATCAAGAAAGGGATCAATCGCTGGCCCGTACGGCGGTTGAGGAACCGCCGCGCTGAAGGATTCCGCAGACTGCCAGGCAGCATAAGCCCACAATAGTACGCCAGGCGTAATCGGATGATGCAAAAATTCGCTAAAACGGGTCAAAACGTCGGAGGGAACGTAAGTGGCAGCAGCCACAATCGCCAAAGGCCATGGGTCAAGGCTACCCATACCGAGGTCTGCAAGCCATAGCCGGCGGATATTTTATAAGGCGAGGACACACACGCAACCATTTCCCAAAATTGCTGATCCACTGTATTCCCAACCTTGCAAGTATTCTAGCTGTTCACTGCAATGATACCATTAGCATCGCAACCTAGTAATAGGCAACCCGCTAGATTTTTCCCGGATCATACCGATAAAGCATTCATAGTGTCTTTATTGGCTACGAGGACACGTAGGGTCGATACCACCACTGGTTCATTAGTCTGCTTTTTCACTGTCAGCTGAGTATCAACCACTCCTCCACGTTCTTTGACAGAAAGTCCCTTAACCTCGAGTTCCACCGAAATGGTGTCGCCAATATATGTAGGAGCCACGAATCTCACGCGGTCGATCCCGTAAAAAGCCAATACCACTCCGGGTTTCATGGTCAGTAAACCGGTGGATACCGAAAGGACGAGCATGCCATGAGCAATGCGCTGCCCAAATGGTCCTTTCCGCGCCCATTCCTTGTCGGTATGAAGCGGATACCAATCGCCGCTAAACGCAGAAAACATCACTAAATCCGCCTCGGTTATGGTTCTGCCCCGTGACATCCACACCTCGCCCACAGTGTAGTCTTCAAAAGGTCGATCAAACATCTATCGTTCCCCCTTCGTTTACATTTCGTCACAGGTCTTACCATCCGGGCCCCGGCATTGCCTCAATACCGGGCACCCTTAATAGCTACTGTTGGGGCTTAAAGACGTCGTGGTCAACATGCCGGGCACCTTCGAGTTCGCTCAACAAATTGATCGCCACTTTGGCACCATCACCTGCTGTGATGATTGTATGCATGCTCACCCCGGCAACCGTGCCAGCGGCCCAAATTCCCGGCACAGAGGTTTTACCTTCCGGTGTTACGTCCACAACCGTCTTAATACGCGGTTCGGATCCTGGCTTGACTCGTACCCCAATGTGTTCGACCAAATCCGTGTATAGGCCTGTCGCTAAAATGATGTGCCGAGCTTCATAGGTACCCTGATCCGTATCCACGGCAAACACTTCACCGTCTTGACGAATATTCGTGACATTAGCTTTCACAATGGTTGTTCCAAGCCGCGCCGCCTGATCTTTCCCGGTGTCTACTAAATCCGGCCCGGTTATCTCCGGTACTCCATAATGGTTTTTGATGAGCGCACGGCGAGTAACACTTAAACCGTTGTCAAACATAAGCGTGCTTCTACCGGCCTTTGCCAGAAAAATAGCCGCACTGGCACCGGCTGGTCCAGCACCTACAATGATGACGTCGTACACGTAGTGTCGTCCTTTCTGTCTCGGTGTAACACGTATAGGATAACACACCCTCATCGTTCTCTGACCAGCACTGGAATCATCAGCCCTGCAGATAACATGCAGTCATTCAGGCCCGAGCCCATTTTTGGAAAACAACAATAGCAGAAAAAAACGCAATTAACCCGCATGACAAGTGCCTACCGTCGCCGTTCCAATTTAAAAACCATACATTACAACTGCTTTGTTCCTGGATAATATGTGTTGCGAGTATGGTGTTGGAATCAAAAGAATGGTCCGTGGGAACTCATTGACCTTAACACAGCTTAGGATTGACCAGGTGGCGATGCAGTCATGTTTGTGCCATGGGACTTCCCCTGAGGCTCACATCATTTGCTACACTAGCAATATGGAAGCATTTTGACGCAGTATGGAACCATAAGCTAACTAAAAGACAAAGTATTCGTTGAGGAGTGAGCAGCGGTGAATGACGTTATCGTAATTGGGGCTGGTCCCGCAGGAAGCACGGCAGCATGGCGCTTGGCAGAGTCTGGACTTAAGGTGCTGGTCATCGAAGCCAAGACTATCCCGCGGATAAAGCCATGTGGCGGTGCCCTAACCTCTCGTGCGTTAGAGCTCCTGCCTGAGGGATTTTCGTCCTATACCAAATCCCATCCTTCTCAGTGGACGTTCAGCAATGGTCGGCGCCAAGTGACCATCACATCTTCAACTCCATATTGCCACACCGTGGAACGGCAATATTTCGACCAATGGCTGATCCAACATGCAGTGTTGCGAGGCGCGCGGTTAATTGAATCCAGTCCCGTTAACCAGATTGAACCCGTAGCCGAAGGGTACCAAGTAAACACCGAATCGGGAGCCCAGTACACCGCACGATACCTCATCGGAGCCGACGGTGGCCACGGGGTCAGCGCAAGGCTTCTGGGATTGCCGCGTGCGCAAAATGGTGCTGCCATGGAAGTCGAGCTGGAGGTTCCCGAATCTCTCTACACGAAGTTTTCGTCGCGGGTAGAAGTCGATATCGCGCAATATCCATGGGGGTATGCCTGGGTTATTCCCCGATACCCCATTTTAAACATCGGGGTGGGTTCGTTTCGCCCGAAAAAGTTGGCCTTGAAATCGCTTCTCAATAGCTATCTCAATGCCAAATTAGGAGATTTTCGGCCAAGTTCACCGCTAAAGCCGCTAGCCCATCCATTACCGTACCGGACCCGATTAGCCCCTTTGGCCCGTGGTCGCGCATTATTAGTCGGGGATGCTGCTGGGTTGATGGATGCGTTTTCCGCCGAGGGTATCTATTCGGCTTTAAGAACCGGGCATTTAGCGGCAAATGCCATCCTGTCCGCAGCCAAAGACAATTTGCCGGTAGATTCCTATAATCTTATGATTCAAACCGAGTTTTGGCCTAATCTCCGTTCTGCCATTAAAATGGCCTATCTATTTTATCCCTTGGCTAAGTTTTGGTCGGAGATATTCTTTAATGACACCCATTTGCTCGAGCAATATCTGAACGTAGCCCAAGGCACCACAACCTACCAACAGCTATTGCGTGACACAGAAATATCATTGTTGAATCATGCTAAAATTCGGTGGCCAAACCCGAGTAACCCAGTTACTTGACCAGCGCGTCAATCCAAGCCCCTTTTACCCGATCCCGATCCAGAGCCCTTGCATGCTGTTTTCCCCCTAAGGCAAATGCGCTTCGAATGCGGTCATTGCCCAGCCATTTTTGTATTCCTTCAGCCAGCGCCACCGGTTCTCCAATGCTGACAATTTTCCCCAGTGCGCCATTGGATAAGATCTCCCTGGATACGTGAGGCGCATTCGTGGCAATCACTGGGATACCAACACTCATTGCCGCATATAAATCCCACCCGGCGCCATCAAAATATTGGGGTGCCACAAAAATTTTGGAGCGGGACAGCCATGCTCCCCACTCTTGAACCCACCCAGGAAAAAGCGCCGCAACTCCCAAAGATGCCGCCAGCTTTTCTTGCTGCGCTCTGAGTGGTCCGTCCCCCATAACCAGAAGTTTGACCGGTATCGACTGATCTTGCACCAACCGCACGGCATTAATTAAGACTTCAATTCCTTTTAAGGCTTCTAGATGCCCCAAGCTTGAAATTACCGGAATATCGGTCTCCAAGAAAGGATGGGGAACCGGATGCTGAGCTTCGGATTGCCACTGATGAATCGGTAACGGCACGCTCACTTTGACGACACGATTTTTGGCAACCCCGTGATATTCCATCAAATCGGTGGCGGCGGCGTCAGATAAAGTAATGATCCGGTCGATTTTTGGGTATAAAGCATCAATCATCCGCCGCTGCCCACCAACATTATGCTCCCCACGGGCAGCTAAATATTCGGTTAGCGGCACATGCGCCACCATTATCAATGGGGCTCGGCCCATAACCCCGCCCATTGCTGTAACCGCTTTCAGCTCCAGATCCAGGTTTTGGTCTACAATAACCCGGTGATAACGATGATAAGCACGACGCAGGACACCGGATATTTGCAATTTCGCAGTAAACCGTCCTTGAATCGGGGGATCCAGTACGGCAGCCCCCTCGACAGTTGATAGAAGCCCTGGTTGACTTGGCGGATACAATGGCAGGACATCTACCGCAACCCCGGCTTCTATGAGTAGTGGCACTACCCACTGCATCAAAATAGTTCCCGTATCGCGATCTAATGAATGGACGACCCAGACTACGCGCATGGTCATCGGATTTCGTGTCCCGTTTTCTGGAAATAGTGCCAGGTTTCCTCAATCCCCTGGGTCAAAGGCACCTGAGCACGAAATCCCCATTGCTCGGCTAGTGTAGTGGACAAAAGGCTGTCGTGGATATCGCCAATGCGGGGTTCTACCGTAAGGTATCGGACGTCTTGTCCCGACACTGCACCCAACACGTCGATAAGGTTCAAGACACTGGTAGTGGTTCCTGTGCTGACATTGTACACGGCAGATGAACCTGGATTGCCTAGCCGGTGCGAAAACGCCCGGGCGACATCTTGCACTGCAATAAAGTCCCGGGTTTGCGACCCATCACCATGCACAGTGAGTGTAGTGCCAGCGGCCAATGCCTCACAAAACATGGCTACCACTCCCCCTTCTCCCGCAGTGCGCTGCCGTGGGCCATAGACGTTGGCCAACCGCAAAGCAATGCCGGTCATCCCATGGGTAGCTGCCCAATGGAGAAGATATTGCTCGGCTGCCCATTTATTTAGTCCATAGAATGAAATCGGATGCAGAGGTCCCGACTCCTGCAACGGCAACGACGCCACATCGCCGTACACGGCAGCAGACGATGCCATTCGAAACTCCCGGGCACCGAGAAAGGTGGCTGTCTCCAACATCGTCAGTGTGCCTTGAAGATTCGTCCGAAGATCTTCCACGGGGTAAGTCTCCGAAAGAGGCACACTGATTTGGGCTGCCAAGTGAATCACCGCATCGACGGGCCCGACCTCATTTTTCCAGGCATCAGGCGCCAAAATGTCAGCCTCGATAAATTTCGCCTCCGGCGGCACAAACGACCGGGTTCCTGTAGACAAATTGTCGACCACGATAACTTGATCTCCCTGCGCAACTAACGCCGTTAAAAGGTGAGATCCGATAAAACCGGCACCGCCAGTCACTAAAATTTTCATTATGCCTCGCTTTCTAGCGCACCAATCGGCTATACAGTGTGTGATATTGTAATGCAACGCGTTTCCAAGCAAAGTCTTCTGCTCGAGCCCGACCACGGGCCGCCATTTTTTGGGCTAAGGACGGACTGTCTAAGACCCGAGAGATCCCGTCCATCCATCCCTCTACCGACAATGGTTCCACCAAAACGCCGGCGTCTCCCACTACCTCCATGACCGCCGCAATATTGCTGGCCACCACTGGAATGCCTGCAGCCATGGCTTGTGCCGGTCCTAATCCAAAACCCTCATAAGTACTGGGAAAGACAAAGAGGTCCGCCGCATGATAAAGCGCAGCGAGTACCTCGCGGGAAATTGACGGCGTAAGCACGACAAATTCTTGCATATTCAACGTATTGACCCATTGCGTTACCTCTGGGTGATTTAAGGCCCCAACCAATATTAATTGTCCGTCGCGCCGTTGTCTGAAGACTTGATTCACCGCGGTCACCAAGGTGTGAACGTTCTTCCGGCTATCGTAGCCACCGACGTATAAAAGCCGCGGATGCTTAAACAAACCAAATTCGCGCACGGTGGAATCGACAGCAACCGCCGATACGGACTCAAAAAAAGTCGGGTGCACACCGTTGGGTATCACGGTGACCTTAGAGACGAGATCGGGAAACAATTCTTGGATGTCACGCATGGTGGTCTGAGAAATGGCAATCAAGTGGCTTGCCAAAGGCAGGCGTCGCTGCACCATATTGAAATAGGCCCGCTCGTGGAACTTTTTGTGATACTCCTGCAAACGAAAGGGGATGAGATCGTGAACCGTGACCACTGTAGGTACCGCCAGACGCCGAGGAGGATGCGTGAGATATGGGATGTGGACCAGACTGACATCCGAAGGGACCTTCAGCAATCCTAGATTCTCCCACCACCATTTTTGCCACCAACTGCGAGATCTTTGGTGTGGTAATCCCAGACATGGCTGATCCGGCAAAATGGGGGAATGTCCCCGACCCATAGAGACTACCGACGTGCCCGCGTGGTGGAGCCCCCATACCAGTCCTTCGGTATATTCTTCCGTGCCTGTGCGACACGATTCCATAACGGAAACATCCATCGCAATCTTCATGGGTTAGTCTCGAAATCCCCTCTACAAATCAAATGGGATGCCCTGCTCTTATGTTAGCCCATTTGCATCAATTTGGCTTCCCTTTGGCCGATGCTTTGCCATTGCCTGGGCCACTAGCCTTTGAAAATCCCGTCGAAATGCTTCCGGGCCAAATCGCAATGCATTGCGGCGAATGGCATCGCTATCCCAGACCATAGCCTCTGCTCGCAACATGGCCTCGATTAGCGCGTCGACAGTTTGTTCCGAGAAAAGGATTCCCGTTTGCTCCGGAATCACGGTATCCTGCACGCCTCCTCTACCGTATGCGATTACAGGACGCCCTGCTGCTTGTGATTCCACTGGCGCAATACCAAAATCCTCCTCTCCCGGGAAGAGCAGCGCTCGCGCATGCGCCATCAGTTCCGCTCGTTTGGTTTCATTCACAGATCCAACAAACTGCACCGAACCTTTTGCAATGCGTTTTAAATGCGGCAGTTCAGGCCCACTGCCAGCAACAATTAACCGTCGGCCCAGCCGATTGGCCGCCTCAACGGCCAAATCAAACCGTTTGTAGGACACGAGTCGGGACAACACCAAATAGTAATCATCCACATGATCCGCGATACGGAATTGATCGATGGAAACCGGCGGATGCACCACGACCGCAGATCGACGGTAATGTTTTTGAATTCTCTGCGCCACCGTCGAGGAGTTGGCGACCAATACGTCCACCCGATCCGTAGACACCCGATCCCAAAGTCGTAGATAATGAAATACGGGGCCCATGAACTTTCTCGTCAGGCCCTTGGCTTCTCGGGTGTGATACTCGTGATACAAGTCCCAGGCATAGCGCATCGGGGTGTGAACATAGCTGATATGGCAGGTTTCAGCCCGTGTGACCACTCCTTTGGCAACCGCAGCCGAGGAAGAAATCACCAAGTCATACGATGACAAGTCGAATTGTTCGAATCCATACGCCAACAACGGTAAATATCGGTTATACCAACGAATGGCGAAAGGCCAACGCTGAACCAGACTCGGGATAATCTGCCGTGTGCGCAATAAAGGGGACAGGCGGGTAGGATCTACGACACCCACATAAATCGGGGCCTCGGGAAACATACGGGCCAGCTCTTCCAAAACACGTTCGGCTCCGCCCATGTTGATGAGCCAGTCATGCACCAGTGCTACCCGCATGGATCCCCCTACACTTTTTCCGATCGAATTTCAGTAACTACTGCCGCAACAATGCCCAGTGCCAACAACAACGGCACGATAACGCCGTGATCTATCATAAAGTCTACCCAGTCATGCACAATGAATGCCACCATGGTGCCAAACCCACCCAAAACCCAAGCGTAACGCTCCTGGGTTATCTGTTGCGCCCGCATCCTGAGTGCGTCTAGAGCCGTTTTAATCCAGCGCCATTCGTACCAAAGGCCGGCAATAATTCCGCCCACCCCGAGATCGGCACCCCATTCCAAATAGAGATTATGGGCCATGGGCGGTATTGCGCCTAGGCCTTTAGGCGGGAACTTCTTGATGTATAAATGAAAGTTTCCTAACCCGACACCTAATACTGGATGGCTTTTGATCGCCTCAATGGCCGATTTCCATATAAGAAGCCGCTGATTGGTATCGTAATGTCCACTGGGGTTAAAAATTGCAGTAATCGAGCTGGAAAGTCTTTCCAAGGTGTTTTTTCTATAGGCCAAGGCGATCCCTGTGTGGCTTAAATCAATCTTCCCCAACCCGATAACCACTAAAAACATCAAAATCGGAACACCTACGCCATAAGCCGCGTAACGCCCCATAACTTGGCGTCCCTTGCCTAGCCAAACTACCACTCCCATGAAGAACACCGCCGCCGCGTCGGCTACCCAGGACCCGCGCGAGTAGGAAATCACAACCCCAAGGGCAGTTAAAAACATTGCCATTGTCAGCCACTTTTTGGGCAGGGTGGCAGGCCCTAGCACAATCAGAGCCAAAAGCATCGGAAAGGTCATATCGTTAAACGCGCCGAACACATTGGGTTGGCCAAAAAATGCCGTGGCCCGCACATGGTGGAGATCCACAATGTTTGCCGTAGGACCCAGTTGAAACATGAATTGGTATAAGCCATAAATCGCAATAAGGGACACTGTTAGTGCCAGCACGATGATATAGAAGTTGCGAACCTTCGGGGCATTGAACGTGGTATAGCGCACCAGCGCCACCACCACCACAAAAAATTCAATGTACTCCAAAATTTTTATACTGGTGCCCACCCTACTCCAGGCCACTGCCAATGACAATATCGACAATGCCAATAACAGTATCAATGGTGCTCTATATTGCCTAACAACAAAGGTGCTCCAAATTGTGCGCAACCCACGCCGCCATACTTGGGCCAAGAGCCAAAAAGCCATGATGATCGCCATCACATCAGAAATATAGAATTTGTGATGATGCAGCAGGATTCCCAAAGGGAACGGAGCCAGCAAAACATATAGGGCCAATCCTACAGGAGCCGATATGATAACGATACCAATATAGAAGGCAGCAAATAATATGGCCCCCAACGCTGGCGAAACTATGCTCAGAATACCAGCAACCGCCGCACCCGCCAAAAACAGCCAGATCCGAGACGGAAAAAGGTTCGGTTCTGATGGTTTCATAATATCCCCCCAAAGCCCATATTACGCCTGGCAACTATCGCCGACGGTCCGCACATACACATCGCGCGTTGCCTGCGCTGCCCGTGTCCACGTTAGTTGCTGTACTCGGGCGGATCCTGCCAAAGCCCGCGCTTGCCAAAAGGCGAGGTTTTTCCACAATTCCTCCAACCCGGAAGCCATTTGGGAAACGCTGAGGGGATCGACGATTAATGCGTCGTCCCCGGCAACTTCTTCCAGTGCGCCGCCGCGAGAGCAGAGAACGGGTTTCCCCAGCCATAATGCTTCGGCCACCGGAAATCCGAACCCTTCATATAAACTAGGGTAAGTGACAGCCACGCAATCGCGATACAGCGCCTTTAAACTCTGGTCTGCCACATATCCCAAGAATCGGACGCGTTCTGCCACCCCTAAACGCGAAGGAGCCTCCATTGCACTACGATAAAGCCATCCCGGCTTACCTGCAATCAATAAATCCGGTCCATCCGGTACATTTGCAAAGACTTTGGCAAAAGCTTCAATCAAACGTTCGAAATTCTTTCGCGGTTCGATGGTGCCCACAGCAAGAAAATATGGCCGTTGGTGAAGGGAAGGTCCTGCATCTCCTTCCAGAGGGGTGACCCCGTGGGGCACCACGGAGATCTTGCCCTCCGGGACACCCAAGATGCCTTGCAGATCGTGCGACGTGGCAAGACTGGGAACGATCACTCGACTGGCATGAGCCACTGATCTCCGCATTAAAAATCTCTTGGTCGCACCAGATCCGCGAGGAAATAGTTCCGGATAACGGAAGGCCACCAAGTCATGAACAGTGACAATAGCCCGTGGCAGAGAGCCAATTATCGGCATCTGATAATCGCCAAAATGAATAACATCGTAGGCTTGAGTTTTGGCCCAAGGGCGAAGGCGCCACTGTTCGTACAGCAGTCGTTGCCTACTGCTTTTGAGATCTTCGACCGGAACTACGTTAATAGCTCCCAGCAAATTTTGCCCCGGGGGAACTAGAGCCGTGACCTGATCATCGGGAAATAGCTCCGTATAAGCCGAAAATAACTTGTCAATGTACCGCCCGATTCCTGCCGCTTGTGATTGATATAACAAGGCATCGACCAAAACGTTCATGAATTACGCTCCTCGACTAGATGCCAAGGCTCTTCATGTGCCACCTCAAACATACCGTTCATGAATGCCTTATGCCGCATAGAAAATTTTCCGCGATTCATTGCGGCCTTAACCACCCGGGAACCGTAAATTCTTGTCAGCCATGCCCATTTACGAACGCCATGCAGATTCAATAAAGCAAACCGAATATCATTAACAATGAGGTCAACGTCCACTGTAATGCTGTGGTCACGGGTCCCCCCCTCGGGAGATGACAAATGGGTCAACCAGGCCTCAGAAGAAAACCAAAGCTCAAAACCCTCTTTTTTTAAGCGCCATGACACATCGGTATCTTCCCGAAATGCCGATCGCGTGTACCGCTCGTCAAAACCGCCAATCGCCGCTAAAACCTGTTTGCGGAAAGACATGTTGCACCCGCGCAATGTTTCCGTTGGCCCACTCCAATCACTGCCAAAACCCGGTTCTCGGGTGCCAAAAAAGCCTAAATGGCCAATTTTTCGTGTTACTGTCCGCGGGCTTTCTCCCGGAACCAAAATTCGGCCCGCAACCGCTGCAATATGGGGACGTGTAAGACTACTGATATGAGCTGCAATGAAATTCTCATTCTCAATCCGAACATCATCATCAACAAAAATCACATACTCACCGCGGCTAAGCGACACCCCTAAGTTGCGAGCTTTAGTCAATCCTGGAGGTTGAACGCGAACCCATTGAATGGCTCCCTGGGTTTGTAACTGCTCCAATTGCTGAATGGTGGCATCTTGATGGCTAACCGATTGGTCAATGACCAATAATTCGGCCCATCCTTCTCGGAATGGCTCTTGGCGCAACAAATCGCCTATGGTATCCATAAGCAAAGTCTCCCGGTTATAGGTTGCGATGATGACGGTGACCTTCGGATTATCCAACTGTCCACCTCAAACCAATCCTTGCGCTTTATGCCGCCGGCGAAACCGATATGCAGCAAAAAAAGCCCAGGGATCTCTGATTGCCTGTCCTACCGATTGTAGCACGACTGGCCTCTGGTGCAATCGAATCCCTTGCACCAAGCCGTCTAAAGCCACCCGTCCATAAAATCGCCGTTGATCTGCACGGGTAAACCCTAGCTTTAGGAACCATTCGTCCACCACACGGCGTTCACTGGCAATCATGTCCCGTCGTATATTATGGGCTCCTCCCGCATGGACACGATAATCCAGCAACATCTCGGAAACATAGGCCGCCCGATACCCCAGAGCTAGTATAGCTAGCCATACGAGCCAATCATCGGCGCCCCCGCGCAAATCGGTCCCCAGGTCCAAGGATTCCCAGGCTTTCATCCGTATTAACACCTGGCTGGGGGAGATCAATTGATTGGCCACTTTCAAGTCTTCCAATTGCAAACTTGGCACCCGCGTGCCAAATAAAGGCTGGTTGCCTCCTTGATCTGTCAGACGGGCATTGCTGGCCACAAACCCAAGTCCCGGGTCTTTTGCTAACACGGCTGCCATTGCCGTCAAAAACCCATCATGCCAGATGTCATCTTGGTCCAAAAACGCCAGATAGTCGACATCAGAAAGATGCTGAGCGCCTTCACGGCGGCAAGCCATCACCCCTTGATTTTCCGCTCGGTAAATATAAGTTACGGGGAAGCGCTGACAAATCTCCATGGAGTCCTCGCCTTGAGGTGTACCATCTTCTATGACCACCACTTGTGGGGGGCCATAGTCTTGGCGATAGACACTAGTCAAAGTCTCTTCGAGAAAACGCCTGCCATAATAGACAGGAATCACGACCCCAACTTTCCCATTCATATTAGGCAAACCACATCGTCGAATCGCTACGAGACTCTAACACCCGAGCCATTTTCTCAAATGTTCTCTCCCAGGTATAGTTGCGCGAATCTAAAAAGGCTTGGCGACTTAATGCCCAGGTAGCCTCGTTGTTTGACAGCAATCGAAGCATGGTATCCGCAAGCACTAAAGGATCATCTTTCGAATAGATGTAGCCATTTTGACCGTCATGGAGAAATTCCGGGATGGCCATCCGCGCCGGGCCGATGGCAGGCACACCACAGGAGAACGCTTCCAAAAATGCAATACCATAGGGCTCCCATTGTGTTGGCATGACAAAACCGGTGCTTCTTTTGAGGAGTGATACGACTTGGTCCCCGTTCACATCGCCAACCGCAACAATATTCATTTGTGGATCTGACAAAGATTCGCCCGGCCCCACCAATTGAAGGCGGGCGGCTGGCATCAACCGATGCACGTGGTGCCAGGCCTCTAATAGTAAAGGACCGCCTTTGCGTACGAAATCCCGGCCCACAAAAGTCAGGGTCTTAGCATCCAGGTTTTTTTCTGTGTAAGGATTTTGAAGACACACGCGGCCTAAATTAGAACCAGCCCCAACCACATGCACTCTTTTCGAATCAATGGCACCAGTGGCTAAGATGGCCTCTCTAGCCCAATGACTCATAGAAAACACTTGAGAGACCCGTGCATAGTGCTCATGTTGCACACGCACTTGGGCTTTCAAAATAGGGAGCGGCACATCATCGTACATGAATGTCTTTCTTCCTGCCAAACGGTCGTTTAAGATAGCCTTGTAGTTCAAATCTTGATAGAAAAAGTGAGGGGCCGATGACAAGATCATGTCGCCAAACACAAATACAGGCCAGTCTTGGAGATGAGCAGGAACTTTTAAATGACGGTATGTCCATGGATGAACCGAGGAAAATCCTCGGAGATGCCCCTCTTGCCAACGGGCGCTGACAATCATAGCTGGGAGTTTTCGCCATCGGGGGACAACCATGGAGAACGGTTCCAAGATATACCCGTGATTTTCAAAGGTATCCCCTAAATGGCGAATAGTACGATTAATATGTCTACCATACGCCCATACAATACGCTTCACGGGATCCTCCTGTCACTTGACCTGTCGCTTTTTGTTGCGATTCCCACAGTATAACCTAGCCAGGCTTTCTCAGCGAAAAAATCCTTGCCTTCGTAACAAAAATTCAGCCACTCTTCAGTCCTGGTATCCAGAAATTGGACCGCCTTCCACACAAATAAAACGGAGTGAAAAGCAGGAAATCGGACACCGTTCGACTAATTATTCACATGCAGCATACAGCACTGGCAATCAGACCCTCGGTTTCTATATGTAGGAGGTTTTCCATGATACGCACCAATTCCCGCCGTCGATTCTTCTCTCTATTGAGCATTAGTTCCGCCGCTCTGGTGGGGAGCATGATGACAGGTCTGCCAGCAATGGCCGCTGGCACTGGCCCTACCATCAGTAACTACACTGTGCAAACTAACAATAATAACGTCTTGGTTACCATTAACGGACAAAATTTTGGCACCACAGATACGGGGGCGACAGTAACATTTGGTAATATTGCCGCTCCCATTGATTCATGGTCCAATAACAGTATTGAGGTCACATTGCCGCAAAACGCAGGTCCTGGCCCTCTTTTGGTAACCACCTCACTAGGCCCAAGCAATACCATAAGTTTTGCCGGGATACAGCGGGGATATTACACTCTGGCCGCCAATGGAACGGTAACCGTCACAGGGGACGTCCAATTTTACGGGGATTTGGCAACAATCAACGCACAAACCTCATCGCCTGCCATCGAACTGGTGCCAACACCCAATTATCAAGGCTATTGGATCTTGACTCAAAATGGACAAATCTATCCGTTCGGTAATGCCACCGCATTTACTGCCCCAAATGTTGCAATAACCGCCATAGGCATGGCGGTAACTCCGTCGGGACAAGGAGCTTTTCTTCTTAGCAACACCGGGCAGGTGTATCCGTTGGGCAACGCGGTCAGCTATGGTAATGCACCTTCTGGCATTGTTGCCACATCCATTGCGGCAACACCATCAGGTCTGGGCTATTGGATTTTAGGGGCCAACGGCACCGTGTATGCCTTTGGCGATGCCGTCAATTATGGGGACCAGCCGGAATCAGGCGATGCCCCGCCCGCTATCTATCCCAATGGCAGCTTATTGCGCGTCTCGGGTACGTCAGCGGTCTACTATTTGAATAACGGAACCTTGCATCATATTCCCGACGCTCCATTGTTTCTTAGCATGGGGTTTTCTTGGAGTCAGGTTCAGGTGGTTCCCAATGTGGACAACTACACTTTAGGAGCCCCCATGGTCACCCCCTTCCCCTCAGGAACCCTAATTCAACCAGCAGGACAAAGCGCCGTTTATTTGGTCATGCAGGGCGTTTTGCGGCATGTGGCAAGCCCCGAGGTATTATACGCCATGGGATATAATTTCAGCGAGGTGACGCAGGTCCCAAGCATCAATGCCAACTGGCCGATGGGACCGGAACTCACCGCCGCAGTTCCCTACGAACCCAACGGCGTGGTGCTTCGTCAACAAAATAGTCCTACTGTTTATATGGTAGTAAATAACCAGTTGTGTGCCATTCAGTCCGCCAGCGTGTTTTTAGGGATGGGATATCAATGGAATCAAATTCAACTTGTCTCCAATTTGCCCAGCCTGCCTTTTGGACCGGAAGTAACCAGCCCTAGTCGCGTTTACCCTACGGGAACCTTGGTACAGCTTAATGGCACGGCACCGGTGTACTTAGTGCAAAATAACGTACTACGGCATATTGACAGCCCTGCTATCCTTTACGCATTAGGGTACAATTTTTCTGAAGTCACTCACGTTGCGACATTAGGCGGCCTCCCCATAGGCTCCGATGTCGGAAGCACCCAGTTGCCAGCCCAGCCCCCGATGCCCACCGCCGTCGGGCTCTATCCTACCGCGGACGGCCAAGGCTATTGGATCTTGAGCTCGAATGGACAAGTCAATAACTTTGGTGATGCGGCTAACTTAGGCAGTGCAACCACATCGCAAATGGGAAATCAAACTGCGGTAGGACTAGCTATGACACCTGATTTTCAGGGATATGACATTTTGACCAGCGATGGCCAAACCCTGGCCTTTGGTGATGCTGCTTTAAACACTACCACGACCAATGCCACCTCATTGGTCATCAGTCCGGAACCCGCAGGCCGACTCCTCTCTATGGGCTATGGATTTTTTACTAATCCTCCAGTTAACGGAAACCAAAATTCGGCTTATGAAGATTTGCTACAAAATGGCTCGCAACTTTCGGTGATTCAACCAGCATGGTTTTACGTCAATCAAAACGCCGATGGCTCATGGTCTGTGGATATGTGGGCCAGCGCTTCCAACGTCAGCAGCGTCACTGACGCTGCCCATCAACAAAATGTGCTGATTATGCCGTCGATTGGCAGCTACTACAACCCGGCAAATGGTCCCATCACTACCTCTCAAGAAGTTCAATCTATGGTCAGCCAAATTGTTAACCTGGTCACGCAAAACAATTGGGATGGCATTACCATAGATTTCGAAAACTCGAGTGCTTACCATAATTCAGGCATGACGGAATCTCAAGCGTCCCAGCAATATACCAATTTTGTCATGGCACTGGGACAAGCACTTCATGCCATCAACAAAAAACTGATGGTCGCAGTGTATCCGTCGCCGTATCCCAACACCATTTACAACTACTCTGCGATTGCGCCTTATGTGGACTGGATCAATATTATGACTTACCCCGAGCATAATTCCTCGACATGGCCAGGTCCCACTTCAGGATACCCTTGGCTGGAAAATTTAGTAAGCCAAGCGCTCGCCACTGGGGTTAATCCCCAGCAATTGATCATGGGTGTGGCACCTTACGGTCATTACTGGGTCGTCAATAACCAGGGCATCAATGCCGGTCTCTCCAACCCACCTGGCTATCAACCCAACCGTAGTGTCCAAGCTTTCATTCAAAGCAATGACATTACGCCGATATGGGATCCCGTTGAAAAGGAGATCACCTTTACCAGCGGGCCCTTGGATGTGGCACCCACGCAATCCCTATCCACCGCTGACGAAGGTACCTATAATCCTCAGGTGCAAAACCTTCAGGACTTATTGAACTATATCTTATTGCGATATGCCGTGACCAATGGCCAAACACCTCCTGCTATGCTGGCAACCGATGGATACTACGGTCCAGACACAGAAAACGCCGTGGCAGCGTTTCAACAGGACTTTAATGTCACCGGCGATCCAGCGGGAGTTTATGGCTCGGCTACCCAAACGGCACTGCAACAGGTCATTGCAAATTGGCAAATCGGGCAAGATATGTGGTGGGATGAAACTTCGCGATCTTTTAAAGACCGTCTGGCATTAGCCATCCAAGACGGCCTAGGAGGAGTAGCTTCCTGGCGCATGCCATTTGAAACCCAAGGATACTGGACGGCGTTAGCTACAGAGACAACGGTAACGCATTTCCCCACCGAAGCCAATACTCAGGGAAACGAGGTGCAACCCAAATGACATCTTTTAAGCTCTGGCACAAATTTGCCATGGCAGGCATAAGCGCCTTGATTTTGACAGGTTGCGGCACCCAAGCGGCGACCCCTAAATCATCGCCATCAAAATCCGTGTCTCCGGCTGCCTCGAGTTCAGTGAGCCCCTCCTCGTCGCCGAGTCAAAGTCCGTCCCCGTCGCCTGGCCCGTCCAGTTCTAGTCCCAGTATTACCCCATCGACCAGTTCGTCACCGACTACCAGTCAGACAGCGCCAGTGCCCCCGGGTGCTGGCCCATACACGGATTTGAGCATTCACGTCGTCAACGTCACTCCTGAGGGAAAGGCAAGTTCTTCGGGAACTCCGCTCTCTCTTTACCTGATAAAGCTTTCCGTATACAATCCCACAAGCTCCCTAGTCTCATTGGCACTCAATGATTTTACGGTGGTAACTGCTGGTTCTACCGCCTATTCTTGGAACGATTATGTAACCACCGGCATCACTGGCACAACCTCGTTTTTCCCGTTTCCCATTCACGCTTCGGTTCCCGGCTCCGACACTGTCAATATTTTCCCGGACCAGACTCATACCGGATATGTGACGATTCAGGTCCCCGCCGCGGATCACTATGACTTGATCTGGAACACGGGTGCCACCACTCCAGTACCAGAAGCCACGTTTACTCCTTAGCTCCGTCGGGATGATCGGGAAGCAGTGTCGCCAACACGCTGGCAGCCCGGTCATCCCATAAGTTTTCGGAGATAAAACTTACAGCATTACGAGACATTTGCTGTCTTTCCGCAGTATGCTGCAATAAAAACGCCAATCCCTCAGCCAATGCAGTGACAGTGTGCTCGACCACTAGTCCGGCATGGGCTTGTTCCACTACATTGGCTGCCTCTGAACCTTTGGTTACTACCACCGGCAACCCCTGCGACAGGTAATCCATCAACTTCACCGGCAATGCCAGCCGATTGTATCGCGTGTCGATGCGGGGGATCACGGCGACTTGAGCGCTTTGCAACAAAGTTTCCAAAGCAACTCCAGAGGCTTCCAACACTTGGACCCCAACCGCCGTGGCGATATGGCCCGGCACTTCCGTGGGCCGCATCACCAGCCAAAGTTCGGCATCGGCGACGGCCTCTTTGACTAACGCAAACGCCGCCACAAGCATCTCCACCCCGTCATGGGGTCCCGCTGCTCCCACATAAATAATCCGGTGAGCAAAACGAGGCGGTTTCACCATACCCCCGGCTCGGATCCCCCCTGGTGGCAACAATGCTTTTCGAGTACCTGGCACCACCTGCCCTAATCCAGCAGTGGGAACGAAAATTATGGTAGCCCAGCGAGCATAGCATCCCAAAGTGATTTTGTATAACAAGCTCAGGATACGACCTTTGATTCCGGCTGGAGGATAGAGGTCGGGAAACAATTGATAGGCATCTCGAACAAAAATTCCTAGCGGGATTGCATGTCGGTGCGCTTGGTATAAAAACCAGCAGTCGGAAACGGTAGCCGTAGAACTGCCACTTTCCAGGTAAATGGCATCGACTTGGTCCAGCAATCTGAGACTTTTCCGTAAGACAGGACCACGGATGGATCGGGTTCCTGTGATGACCGTCACCCAGGCATAGTGTGCCAAAGCTTCAATCATCCGGTAAGTTCTCACTTTAGGGGCGCGGTCCAACTGTTCCAGCGGATAATGGCCTAACACTAATATCCGTGGCTTCATTGTCTGGTCTCCCGCCGTAAGTGAATCATTGTCCGCCAAAGAGAGACTTGAGGGTAAAACAACGACTGCCAAGACACGCTTTCTCGAGAATGCACGTAGCGAAATCCCCACACCACGACAATCATGGCAACCATATAAGACAGCGACTGGGACATTGCCATCCACAATATCTGGTGGCGGTGAAGTGCTAAAATGCTGCCGGCCGCGACGACGGCAAACCCGGCTAATGAGGACCAGGTTCCCCATTCTGGGTGGCCTTTACCGGCCAAATCTCCTGTCAACACTTTAGACCAAGCGAACAAGGATACTCCCGGCAACAAAATCCAAAGCAAAGGCACCGCGCCTTTAAAAGGTGCGCCCCAAATTTTTGGCAACAGCCATGGAGATATTAACGCAGCCACACCTCCGAGTAACACCGTGCCCCACCCCATAACGTTAGCTATGAGGGCGGTTCGGGCCCCGTCACTTTCACTTTTGGCAACCCGAGGCAATAAGACACCAGACACTGCAGAAGGCCCATACCACAGAAGTTCTGATAGGGTCACCGCCAACCAATAAAATCCGGTTTGTCGAGGCATCAACAGTAATCCCGTAACGTAAAGGCCCAATCGGTAGTTAAGAAATTGGGCCACGTTTCCCAAGTGTCCCTTAATACCAAAGCCTAGGGCTTGTTTAATGACAACATAACGCCAGCGGGGAATGGCTTGACCTTTTAACGCAATTAAAGACACCAAAAGGCCCAAAAGCGGCATCCATACATAAATGGTGGCAACCATGACCACGGTCAACCCCCAGTTTAGGGCAGCAATTACGACCGCCGTCAATTGTGCTAGTCGGGGCAACATGCCTACCCAAAATACGTATCGCATCCGATTTTGCGCCACCAGTATCGCTGCACCCCCGTTGGCTAGGATTTGTAACGGAACATAAACTAATAAACCCGTTCTTAAATCCAAGGGAATACTATCGACAACAGGCCGTGGCCAAATCGAGGGAAACCAGGTCAAAACGCACAATGTCGCGGCCATTGCACTGACAGCCAAGACCACTAACCAACCCCACACCTCTTTTACCGGCACTCCACGGCCAATTAAGAAGCTGGGCCCAGCACCTCCCCCAATAGCCAACACCAAGGTCATTGCCACGGGAACCACAATGGCCAATTGATAAAGGCCCTGACCTTCAGGACCCAGTTTTCGACTCACAATGATGCCGACAATTAGAGCCACTGCCACACCTGAGACTTGGGTGGCGAAAAGCCAAAAGAAAGACTTAAACACCAGACTCAATTCCTTTTAGCCAGCGGTCGGCGATAATATCCCAGGTGTAATGCTGCAGGACGTAGTTGCGTCCCGATTGCGCCATTTCATTCCACTCATAGTCACTAATCCGGCTCAAAAAGTCCACCGCCATCGCCAGACCAGCCGCGTCCTCCGGAGGCACGACCAGTCCCCCGCCTGCGTCTTCCACAAGACGGGCCATTTCGCCTTCACCCACGAAGATAATGGGAACTTTTGCCGCCCAGGCGGGAAACACCTTGCTAGGCCGCGCCCCAGTAAACAGTTTGTGCCGTCGAAGCGGCACCACCACGCCTCTTGCCAGAGAAAAATACAAAGACATGCGGTCCACCGGTTGCAGTTCCTCAAAAAGCACATTGGATAACCCGCGTCCTTCTGCCAAAGCCATCAGCGGCCTCTTGACAGGGCCTTCGCCCACTAGCACAAACACGATTTCGGGACGATCAAGGAGCATTTCGGCAGCGTCCAGAATGACCTCCAACCCTTGGGCGTATCCCATCGTGCCTGGATACATAAAGACATGCTTCCCTTGCACTCCCAGATGCTTAGCCAATTCAGGCGACGGTTCTAACGGTCGAAACACCTCGATGTCTACCCCATTGGGAAAAAAGAGAACATGGTCAGGGTCGACCATCTTTGTTGCCTCGACTGAGCGGCAAATACCTTCGGTTACCCCAGATACATATCGCGCATGCCGATACAAAAAAAACTCAAGTTTCTGGGACCATTGAATGATATGACGGTTTTTGACCAAACCTAGCGCGACTGCAGATTCAGGCCATAGGTCGGACACCGACAAGATATATGGAACCCGACGGATTTTCCCGTAAATATAAGCGGTAATGCCTAAAAACAATGGAGGCGATTCGACAATGACGTAATCAGGTCGACGTGCGTGCCAAAGCCCCCAAAAGCTGGTGACGACGAAAGAGAAGTAATTTAATAGGCGCCGCCAGACTCGTCCCGACGGCACAATCCAAATCCATGTCCGGATCACCGGCACCCCCTCAACCACTTCGGTAAAAAGAAGCCGTCCGTCATGGCGACGAGTACGCGCAGCGCCTAAATGGTGCGGAAACGCTGTGACCACTTCTACCTGGTGGCCATGGCGCATTAATTGGTGCGCCATGGCCTGTAGTCGCAGAGATGCCGCTCCAGGTTCCGGAGGGTAATATTGGGTCAAAAAGAGAAATCGCATCGTCTTCATCAGGGTAATGATACCTGATTTCTGGAACTCCCGGATGAGAATTCGGCAAAAAACGAGCTAGACTGTCTTCCAATCTCTTCCGGCGGCAATAGAGCAAATGTCCATGCTGAATCCCATCGTCTAAGAACATAATCGCGGAAGAGAAGATCTCAAAAATCCGGAAGTGATAATATAGGATCCGAGAAGACTCTTGGAGGTGGCCGATGAATGTACATTCCGAAATATTTTCGTCTCGACGATATGGAGCAAGTCATCGACCTAATTACCCAGCAGCCGCTGGGAATATTAGTCACTTATGATGGAACCCAGTCGATTGCCAGTCACATTCCGTTTGAGGCCTCAGTAACCAATGGAACCATTGCACTAACGGGCCATGTTGCTCGCGCTAACCCAATTTGGCAAGTTCTGCAAAATTCTCCTGATGCTTTGGTGATCTTTCAGGGACCGCATGCCTATATCTCCTCTTCGTGGTATGAGGACATAAATGTCCCAACCTGGAACTATTTAGCCATACACCTTTATGGCAAGGCGAGGATTATTACCGATGATGAGTTTCGCTCAGCGATGAAAGACTTGTTGGATCGATACGAAGTGAGCCGCCCACAAGGTCGTCCGTGGAATGCCTTGCCGTCTGACTTCCGAGAAAGTCAGATGAAGGGTATTGTGGGACTCAAAATACTCATGACGCGTGTAGAAGCTGCGGCAAAAATGAGCCAAAACCGAAACCCTCACGACTACCAAAACATTATATCGGCACTAGAGCGGTCCCCCGATTATCACGATCGGCAAGTGGGACAGATCATGAAACACCTCGGGCACAAGACAGAAGGGGCACAATCACAAGCGCCAATAGACGTACAAGTTCACAGGACATTGGCCGCGGAACTTTTTAATTTGACGTGGGATCTCATTGAGAAGACTGATCGGACTGCAATAGACGATGACCAAATGGTGAACGCGGCCCACGCATCGCGGTGGCATTGGGGGATGGTCGGGACTCCCTTGAATTTGGCTCGAGGTGAATGGCAAATCTCCCGGGTATACTCTCTTATAGGCAGAGCAGAACCTGCACTGTTTCACGCTAAGAAATCACTAGCGCTGTGCTTAGATCACCAACTAGGCGACTTCGATCTTGGCTTCGCCTACGAAGCCATGGCGCGTGCCTGTGCGGTTCAGGGAGACTTGGCGGGGCGTGACGACAACATTGCGCTGGCAAAAAAGTGCGCTGCCCGAGTAGGCAAAGAAAGTGACCGCTCATGGCTCCTCAAAAACGTGGATACCATTCAGTCGTTGTCTCTTCCACAATGAGGCTCCAAAGACTTATCCGAAATGAGCAACCCTATGCGCACCCACTCATTCTCCATGTGGACTGGGGCAAGCAAAGTCGCCAGACTCAGATGAGTCTCAGATTTTCAATACGTGTCTACAAACCGGAAGCGCAACGTTAAGCCATAGCGAGCGAACTTTCCTATAAATCCCGCGCCACCCATGGGACAAAATATGCTGGATCTAGAACACCGGTTTTTAGGTCCCCCAGTCCTCACACGCTGCGCCAACGACTGTGCATCAAGGTGGCGACGACTGTCACATGCCCTCATAGAGGCCTACAACCCCACCCCCAGCGGTTATTGGTAAAATTCTTTTGGCACTATCCGTGACTCTTGGCCTTTTTATCAGCATCTGAAATACTTTGTCTTGTCGTAGAAAACCCCCTTTGTATAATAAAAGTCAGAACCGTTTTTCTATTTGGAGCATTACGCAAGAGTTAGAATTTTGGCGGGGGGTCCGGATATGGGAGAGTCATCGACCATCCAAAGTCTTTCGCGAGGGTTGCAATTGTTGGATATTATCGCCCAGCAACCTCATGGTGTCACAGTCAAATGGCTTAGTGTAGCCGCTGATATCCCTCTCAGTACTTGCTACCACCTCGTCAAAACGCTTATCGATGAAGGCTACGTGGAAAAAGACCGATCCACTCAATTCTACAAGTTGTCCTACAAGATCGCCTACTTGCATAATCAACTGCGTTTGGACGGCACTATTCCCGATCTCATTGCAAGATTGTCGCAGGAAGTTGTCGATCGATTGCGAGAAACGACTTATATTGCAAAATGGGAACATGATGAGGTCATCATTCAACATATCTCCGAAGGCAACCAAGCAGTAAAAGTGCGCGCCCTCTATGTAGGCTATCGGGAACATGCTTTTATGCATGCGCTTGGCAAAGCCATTTTAGCTCACATACCCACTCACACGCTGCAACATTATGGACGAATGCATCCCCCAGAATCACGTACTCCGCATTCCTTAAAAACTTTTGCAGATATCACCGCAGAATTGCGGGTTACTCGCAACCGGGGATACAGCCTCGATGAGGAAGAGTGGGAACAGGGCGTATGCTGTATCGGCGCTCCCATTTTTCAATATGACGGGAGAATTTGGGGTTCTGTGGCCATTTCCATGCCGAGAAATCGCTATGACGCCTCGGATCTTGCTACGGTTCGCTATGTCCAGCACCAAGCTCAGGCCATGTCAGCACATTTGGGTTATCCCAACTCTACTGGCGGACGCCGATTAGAGAGTCAATAATAGTGCACGCATTTGAATCAAGGGTACCCCACCAAGGGTGATGACCCTCTGGGTAAATATTGCCCGCGGGCGGTTTACGATATCTTCAAGAAAGAAGGTTGGGAAAATGGAGTCCTATGTCTCCATGTATCGCACCATGTGCCTAATTCGGCGCTATGAAGATCGCATGGCAGAAATTTATACCGAGGGCAAGTCGCCGCTCTTTAGCATTGCCGCTGGTCCGGTTCCCGGGGAAATGCATCTGGCCGCCGGCCAAGAACCCGTAGCCGTGGGCGTTATGGCGCATGTGCGTCCCGATGACGCCGTCACCGCCCCGCATCGACCGCATCATTTAGCGATTGCCAAAGGAGTCGATTTACGCCGAATGACGGCAGAAATTTTTGGCCGCACCACCGGATTGTCCCACGGCAAAGGCGGCCATATGCACCTGTTCGACCCATCGGTTCATTTTAGTTGTTCGGGGATTGTCGGCGCCGGATTTCCACCCGCTGTCGGCGCGGCGCTAGCCTTCAAGCGCCAAGGCAGTGGCCGTGTCGCTGTGGCCTTTGCCGGCGAAGGAGCCGCCAACCAAGGGACCTTCCACGAAAGCCTCAACTTGGCGGCGCTGTGGAAGGCCCCCGTCCTCTTTGTGATTGAGGACAATCACTACGCCATTTCGGTGCCTAAGGCTCAGTCCACGGCCATCGTCGATAACAGCGATCGCGCCCGCTCCTATGGGATTCCCGGGGTATCGTTACGGGGGAATGATGTCTTAGCGATTTCGGAGGCCGCACACGAGGCCATTTCCCGGGCGCGGGAAGGGCAGGGCCCCACACTCTTGGAAGTGGAAACCACCAGACTTTATGGCCACTTCCAGGGGGATGCCGAAGCGTATCTCCATACCGGAGAAAAGGCCGAGTGGCGCCAGCACGACCCCATTGTCCGTTTTCGTAACTATTTGTTGGAGCACCATCTGCTGTCTATGGCAGACGATGCCGCGATTCAGCAAGACGTGGCCACCCTAGTCGAGGACGCCATCGCCTATGCCCGCCAGTCCCCGGAACCCCTACCGGAAGACGCATGGACGGACGTATTTATTGAAGGTTAGGAGGAACGATGCTATGTCGACAACGACCGCACGGAAGTTAACTATGGCGCGCGCCATCAGTGAAGCCATTGGACAAGAAATGGCGCATGACCCCAACGTATTGGTTTGGGGCGAAGATGTCGGAGTATACGGAGGGATCTTTGGTGCAACCCAAGGGCTGTACGCGCAGTTTGGCGAGGATCGAGTCCTAGACACCCCGATTTCCGAAAGTGCTTTTATCGGCGCGGCCATCGGGGCCAGTGCAGAAGGGCTGCGACCCATTGTGGAATTGATGTTTGTCGACTTCTTCGGGGTGGCCATGGACCAAATCTACAATCACCTCGCAAAAAACCACTACATGTCTGGAGGCAGCGTGCGCCATCCTGTGGTGCTCATGACCGCGATCGGCGGAGGCTATAGCGACGCCGCCCAGCATAGCCAAACGTTATATAGCCTCTTTGCCCACGTTCCCGGATTGAAGGTGGTCGTACCATCCAACGCTTACGATGCCAAGGGTTTGATGATCAGTGCAATCCGCGATGACAACCCCGTCATGTATTTCTTTCACAAAGGGTTGCTGGGTTTGGGTTGGATGCCTTCAGACGACTGGGCTGAAGTTCATGTTCCCGAAGACCGCTATGAAATCCCTTTTGGACAAGCCCAGGTGGTCGGCACCGGGACTGATCTCAGCATCATCACCATTGGCGCTATGGTTCCCAAAGCCATGAAAGCGCGGAAATTACTGCAGCCAGCAGGCATTGCAGTCGAAGTGGTCGATTTGCGAACATTAGTGCCACTAGACCGAAAGGCCATTGTAGAGACGGTCATGAAGACCCACCGGGCACTCATTGTCGACGAAGATTATCGATCCTTTGGCATGAGCGGAGAGATCGCGGCCATTTTAGCCGAGGAAGCACTGGATTATTTGGAAGCTCCCGTGCGTCGATTGGCCGTCCCCGACATCCCTATTCCTTATAGCCGAATTTTGGAGCAGAGCGCCATTCCCTCGGTCGAGGCCATCACCCAGGCCGTGCATGCACTAATGGAATGAGCAGGGACCATCGCGTCACCACCAGGGGAGAAACCAAAACAATGGAAGACATAGATCTTATTGTAGATTTCGGAGACCGCACCGACGCCGAAGCCGTATTGGTGCACTGGGTGTACGAAGATGGCGCACCCGTCCGCCCGGGTGAGATCGTGGCCGAAGCCATGGTGGACAAGGTGGCACTGTCCATAGAATCCCCCCAAGCGGGTTATCTCGTGCATTTAGTGGAGCCCAATCAGGTGTTTCATTCAAAAGATGCGGTTGGGAGAATTGTCCAGACGGTTGCGGCGCCTGAGAATGCAGGAGCCCCTCCTTCACACGTTGACACCGTGGTGCCTCAGGAGACGATCCCCGCCACCTTAGCCGTGCGGCGCTATGCCAGAGACAAAGGGGTCGACTTGAACACGGTGGCGGCCCACATTCGGCCACACCATCGTCTCACCATGGCCGATATTGATGGCTGGATCGCGGACCATCACACCATGGCGGAAGAACCCTACTCGCCTTTTCGACGATCCGTCATTCAACACCTAACCAATCCCGGTGCACTGCCGACGACGTTGCAACGCCGAATTGCGGCGGGAACCGCAACATTCCCCGCGCTAGCGCGTATCGCCTGGGCCGTATCCCAAGCCCTGCCCCGCCATCAAAAAATTCATGGTTGGGCCACCGCGGAGGGATTCACACCGGCTCAAGACGTCGTGCTTGGCATTGCCGCCCAAACTTCGGCCGGACTACTGGTTCCGGTATTACCTGCGCACCGCACCTTAGAGGGTTGGGCAGAATCGTTGCGCACACTCCGCCAAGCCGTGCAGGCCAACGATCTCGCGTCGTTGGACTTCTCCCGCCCATCCTTTGTGCTGAGCAACCTCGGGCCGCAGGGAATCGAATATTTTACCCCCCGATTGATGACGCCTACGGTCGCAATTTTAGGAATCGGGCAGGGAAACGACACCACCTTCCCAGTATCGTTAACCTTCGATCACCGGGCCATCGATGGCGCCGAGGCCGCAGAATTTCTTGTCACCGTCCACCAGCTCTTGAGCAGCTAAGCTGAGCAAGTCGTCGCTAAGATGCCTTCATCAAACCACAGGTCTCCGGTGGACATTTTTGCCGGGGACCTGAAGATCTCCTTGGCAGTGTTGTGCCTTGTTTCTCAAGGAGTGTCTACATTTTGTGTTGCCATAAGTTCCCTAAATCCATCCCGAATGGGTGAGAACATATCGATAGCCACACATCCTTGGTCACCGGCCGTGGCTTTATGTGGCACATTAGGCGGGATTGAGACGATGTCTCCACTCTCCATCCAACTGGTGTTTTCTCCTACCGTAAACCGCAACCTCCCTGATATCACGAGAGTTAATTGCTCCTGGGAATGTTGATGGATGGGCGCATCGGCCCCAGGAGCAAAAGTCACATAACTCGCCATCAGCCGTTGACCAAAAAACGGTCGCAATACCACCCCTGGGGCTGCCTCAAATCCTTGGGACATAGGCATTGAGGTAACAGTCGACGGGTATTCCATGGAACCATCCCAGGTAATCTGTTCTCGGAAGTAACCGCGGTTCGCCATGATGGCCTCCTCTTTAAAGATATTTCGCCATTCCGCCATCCACATCGATGATGGTACCTGTCACATAAGAGGCACGCTCGGACAACAAAAACGCCGTGACCGCTGCGACTTCTTGAGGATCCCCAAACCGTGCCAATGGCACTTCAAAGGTCTGGCACAGTTCTTGAAAAAACTCTGGGTTTCTACCCTCCCATTGCCCAGAATAGACAAACCCAATATTGACCGCATTGACTCGGATCTTCCGCGGTGCCAGTTCGCGGGCCAATGTTTTCGTTAAAGACAAACATGATGCTCGATTAACACTGGAAGCGAAAAATCTCGGATCAGGTTGTTTGCCAAATACGGCCGACATATTGATTATTCTGCCTCCATCCGGCATCGCTGTCAGGACTTTGCGCGCCATCCGAATTTGGGCCATCAATTTAACGTCGATGTCGCGCTGCCAATCATCATCGGTAAGGGTAGCAAACGATCCCGGATATGCTTTCCCGGCATTATTGACCAACATATCGACACGCCCCCATCGTGCCACTACCGAATCCACAAATTCGTCAATACTGCCCGTATTCGTTACGTCAAGATGGCCGGTGATAAGATTGTCTTGAACAGCTAATGCCTCCAAGTCCTGGGGATGGCGGGTCCCGGTAGCCACCATTACGCCCTCAGCCAACAACTCATGGACAATGGCTTGTCCAATGCCGCGCGACCCCCCAGTCACTATCGCCACTTGACCTTTTAACCCTAGATCCACGTTATTGTCCTCCTCCATATACCGGTGTTAGCCAATGGCGATACTGACGGTTATTCCCTCGTACCGCGTCGTAATACAGTGATTGGAGGCGTTGGGTTATCGGGCCCATGTCACCGTCTCCAATGACTCGATGGTCTATTTCCACCACCCCCGCCAACTGCACTCCGGTTCCACACAAAAACACTTCATCCGCCACATAAAGTTCGGTTCGATCAATCGCTCGTTCTTCAGTAACCAACCCCATATCGTGAGCCAATTCAAAAACCGCTTGACGGGTTATTCCCTCTAATATGTCGGCGGTCACTGGCGAAGTAATGATTTTATTATCCCGGACAATAAATAGATTGGAGGAACTGGCTTCAGCCACCTGACCGTCTTGACCCAGCATAATTGCTTCATCGTAACCATCGGCAGTGGCTGCGTCGCTGGCCAATGCCGCGTTGATATAGGCTCCGGTTACTTTGGCCCGCGAAGGTATAATGTTGTCAGCAATGCGCTGCCAGTTGGAGACGGTAACCTTAAGGCCTGTGGTCGATACGTAATCACCCATAGGAACCGCAAAAATAGCCAACTCGTCACGAACTCCCGTGAGCGTGACTTTTATTATTTGCGCTGCTTTAAAAGCGAGCGGCCGAATATAGACATCCTGCCGGAATTCATTCAAAGACAATACCTTAACCGTCCACTCCAATAATTCTTCAGCAGAGTATGGCACTGAAATCTTTAGGATTTTTGCCGAACGCAGAAGCCTTTGGTAGTGCTCCAGTCCTTTAAGAATATAGAGTTGTCCAGTGTCTTCGTTCCAATATGCCCGAATCCCCTCAAAGCACCCCGTGCCATAATTTAGCGCATGCGTAGCCACCCCTACGGTAGCTTGGGCCAGCGGCATAATTTGACCTTTAAAAAAGCACATTCCGGCCTCAATTTCTTGCCGAGCTGAGGGCCCTTTGGCCATGAGTTCCTCACTCATCCCATGTCACCACCTTTTTAGCCGTCTCGAGCATTTCTCGATAACCGGATCGCGGCGGAACGAAGATGTCCAATGCCAAGCACGACTTTTCATATGTCACAGCACCATGAGGCACGTTTGGAGGCACAACGTATACATCGCCTTTGCCAATCATCTTCCGGACCCCGTTAAGCTCAAATTCATATTCCCCTTCAAGCACTAGCCCCATTTGCTCTTCTGGATGGCTATGCAATGCGGCCACCGAGTGCGGTTTCATATAGACAAACGATAAAAGCATATTCTGGCCATATATCGGTTTTAGACCCAGTCCCTCACTCACAATCGCCATAGGCAGTTGGTCTATGTTGATATATTGCGGTGGATAGTCTTCGGCAATGTCAACCACCCGTTTATCCGGCACTGAAAAATATCCTCCGGCTCCTTCTCGATTTTCCATCAACTAAATCTCCTTTTTCCCATGATAGACATCATCTCTTTTTTGCCGATTGCCCGTACGCACGGTGCCCATGGTGTCGTCCAGCAAGTGGCTAATCCTCTCGCCCGCCACCTTCAAATCCGATGCTAGTGCGAAAGCCTGGTCTTTTGCGAATCGGACCGTTGGTCCCGAAACCGACACCCCGCCTACCGGTGCACCGGTCCCGTCAAATACGGGCACAGCAACACAATAGACACCCTCAAAGTATTCTTCGTTATCAACTGTAAACCCACGATGTCGTGCGACATCCAAATCGGCGTGCAGTTCTACCGGATCTACGATGGAATGCGGGGTGCGCCGTTCCATCACCATCCCTTCGAGCAACTCAGGTCTGTAGGCTAGTATGGCCTTGCCCAATGCACTGCAATTGAGAGGAATGCGTTCCCCAATCGATACCACAAACGAGAGCGCATGATCCGTAACGGCTCGCTCCACATACTCCATTTCATCCCGCACCAACATGGCAAAATTGGCGGTTTCTCCAGACTGGCGGCGCAACTCCTCGAGTACTTGACGGATCGGCTCCCGCACTGCAGTAAACCATTGTCCTTTTATCCCCAAACGATATAGCCCGTGGTCCTCACTAATCACATACCCATGATTCTCCAATGCCTGCAATAAACGATGCGCAGTCGAGGCTGGAAGCCCGGTTTCATCGGCGATACGATTCAATCGGCTTTCTTTAACCTGGATGAGGTAATCCAGCAACTGCAATCCTCGTTCCAAGGCCCGCAATGATGGTGCTGGTGTCTCCTGTCTGGCTGCCATAGCCCTCCTATCTCGGGCGCTGCAATGAGCCCAGTTTCCATAAATAGAATTCAAATTCCATTTCTATAGATTTCGCTTCTAAAGAAATAATTCCTGCTTGTTTGCTGCTGCTCAAGTAAAATTTATGCGGCAAGCAGGAACCACTGTATCCGTAGCGAATTAGTCCTACGGATACAGACGATTACACTGACCCACCATTTTGGATCCCCCCTTGGCTGGAAGTTTTGGACCAAACATCGATAGTGTAATCCACTAACTTAAGAAATCGCGGCAAACAGAAAGGCAGGTTCCATTACCATGTGTGAAATGTTGGCGTTGTCTTCCAACCAACCTTTAGATATGAAGCAAACTTTAACTTGGGCACGGTTGTTGGAAGAACTGGGTGTGGCAAGTTATGGCTGGGGCATGGCATGGGTTGATGAAACCGGGCTTCACCGTTATCGCTCGGTTCTCGGGCTAAAATATGATCAGCAAGCTTTGGATGTATTAGGCCAAGTCGTGACCCGCCGCGCATTCATCCACCTCCGGCGTCCCAGCCTGATGTCGTCACAAAGCCATCTTAACGCCCAACCCTATAGCGACCCGAATCGGACCGTAGCTTTTGCCCACAATGGATTTTTAAGCCGTCATCGCGAATATCGGTCGCAATTCGCGAACCAGGTTAAAGGAACCTCGGACAGCGAAATTGGTTACCTCTATTGGCTTGCACAATTGTCACTCGATAAACCGTTTGCGGAAAGTCTGGTAGCCACCCATAAGGCATTGGACGGCAATGCCAACTTTATGGCACTGGCTGCCCATGGCACCTTAGCAGTCTATGCAGGGAATCAGGAGAACCCATGTTACACTTTTCGAATCGGAGCCATCCATCTATCCGCGACTAGCTTGCACAGTATGGACGACTATTTGTTTGATGCATTGTTCCCTCAAGCAACAGATATTAACACTATACCGTATGGCACAGCAGTCGAAATGCCTTAACGATGTGGCATTATACAAGAAAAGGTGGCAAGCTGGCCAATAAATAGCCTCAGCTTGCCACCTTTCAACCGTTGAGTTTATGAGGCGGGATTTTCTTGGGACTCCTCGCGGTCTTTCCAATTTAGACCGCTTCGCAATCCCCAGTAATAGAAAATCAGGGACACAATAGCTACCACTACACTATCCCAGGGCGATGGGATTATATTTTTTCCGCCAAAATTGTTGCTCCCCAGGTAGGATAAAATCATAATGACAATTTGAAACACTGGTAACCAAACACCATATTTGATATCGTCTGCAGTAATTTTGCTGCGACGAACGTAAAAGAATAGCAACAACAAGCCCACAAATACCGAAGGAATCAAGATATGCACTGAGGCCCACCCGGACCAATAAATCATAAGACTGCTAATCATGAAAGCAAAGGGTGCCAGAACATTAACCGCAGGTAATACATAGGGCCGAGTTTCGTTAGGATATTTGACTCGAAAAATGGCAAGGCTCAACGGGCCTGGCGCGTACGACAAGAGTAGCGCACTGGCCACCAAAGGAAACAACGAGGAAAAGGAAGGCAACAAGATGATGTAAAGGGAGGATACCACTAATACCAAGATGACCGACGGCAATGGAATCCCATTCTTGGTCATTTTGGTAAATACTTTGGGCAGATATCCATCATATTGCCCTAATGAATACCCAACACGGCTGGCACCACCAAAGTATATATATCCGTCCTTAAATGACGCCACCAACATAGTGGCCATAGCGATGAGACCGATCAACGGAAGTCCGATACCGTGGGCTACCGACACAAACGGATACGCCAACGTGTTCAGGCCAGCCCAATTGCCGGAGGACAATCCCAATCCCTTCCAGCTTATTGCTCCCGCGTATGAAATGCTTTCTAAGAAATAAACCACCATCGTAATAATCATGGTTAAGACAACCGCCTTAGGAATGGTTCGGCCCGGATCTTTTACCTCTTCGGCATAATCAATAGGCTGCCGGAATCCTCCATACCCATAGATGGTTGCCGAAATGGCCAAAAACAAACCCGTTGTCCCAAAAGGCATAAACCCATGAAAACGAGTAAAGTTGTTGGCATGGTAATGGCCTAACAATACCACGCTGACAACGATCAATCCGACGATGGTTACCACGGTGAAAACGTTGTTCAGTTGTCCCATATACCGGATTCTCAAGGTATTGATGAAGAAGATGACAATAGTGACCAAAATCGCGGTTACAATACCCAACGTCGTGAGTATGTCATTTTTGTATAAAGCAGGAAACCAATAACTTAAATACTCCACAAAGGCCACCACAATAGATGGCACCGCCAACGCGTAGCCGACAAATGAACCCCAGGCATTCATCACGCCAACAATTGGCCCACTGCTTTTTGCCGGATAATAGGCTACGCCCCCAGCACGCGGCCACATCGTGCCTAATTCCACATAAGCCATGGCCACAGCGAAAATCAGAACAAAGGCAATAACCCAAGACAAGATTCCTGATGGCCCCGAGAGGGCTAGAACTGAAACTGGTGTGAATCCCACTGCTGGGCCCAAAATCCCCCCAGTGGCTAAAAAGACTACCGTCCAAAATCCCAACTCTTTGCGATACCCGCCCTGCTGCAGGACATTTGATTCTTTCGGGGAACCAGAATGTGGTGCACTCATAAATACAATACTCCTTTCCTATTGTCAGATTTGGCGGTTCGCTACCGATACCCCAAGGGGGTTTCTATACCCCTGCGGCTCCCCTGGCAATCGGAAAATCAAACGCCAGAACTTCCGCCTCTTTGCCAGCCACCCACTGGGCGAATTCTTGGTGGAGAGGATGCGGATGGTACCGGTCTTCGGCTTCTTGCGAAGAAAACTCAATGACCAGGCCCCATTGATATCCTCGGGATCGGCCACTAACGTCTTGTCCCCAGCGAATGGAGACAATTCCCGCGATTCCTTCATGCCATCGGCTCAACCGTTGATCAATCCATTGAATTTCCTCGTCTTTCAGTGGATGCGCAAACTTTATCAGCACGATGTGTTGCATTGCACTCATCACACATCACCTACCGAGTCATGATTTGCATCAAGGCTCTCTTTGGGCCATTCAAACTCAATTTTCAAACCGCTGGTCAATGCATTGGTACCCGAGAAGAAGTCAATGACAGACACCATTTCTACCAACTCTTCGTCGGTAATTCCCATCTTTCGCAACGCGAAAGAGTGACTGTCAATTCAGTAACTACAGCGATTGACCATGCTTACCGCAAGAGCTAACATCTCTTTGACGCGCAAATCAATGCTCCCTTGCAACATGATGCTACGGTAGCGCTCCCAGTTCGCTTTGAGGTACTCAGGCTGGATGGCCATCACGCGCCAAATCACAGGAATGTGATCCCACCCGCGTACCCTTTTCATTTCCTCAAATACTTCTTTGACCAAACCAGTGGCATCCTCTTCCCGAATTCCTTCAACCAAGCCCATAATTTGTGTGCACCTCCTAAAACAGTTCGCGATATTCTCGAATTTCCCAATCGGTCACGTGATCGGCAAACCGATTCAATTCATTCATCTTTAAAGCACTATAACTTTGGACAAAGTCGGCTCCTAGATACTCAATCAATTCATCATCCGCGTTAAGGGCGGCTAATGCCTCGCCAAGATCGCGTGGCAACGAAGGTGCCGATGAAAGGGCGTACGCGTCTTGGTTTTCTACGGGTGCCGGTGCTGGGAGCTTCCTACGAATGCCGTCTAAACCTGCGGCGTACATGGCCGCCATCATGAGATACGGATTCATATCAGCTCCAGGCAAGCGATTTTCCAAGTGTGTTCCTTGGCCGCGGGCACCGGGAACGCGGATCATACACATGCGGTTCTCCAAACCCCACGTCACATTACTGGGAGCAAAGGTATAAGGCCGTAGGCGATGATACGAATTAATCGTTGGATTGGCTAAAGCGGATATAGCTTTGGCATGGTAAAGCTGTCCTGCGATGAAGTGTCTGGCTAAATCACTAAGACCATCAGCAGCGTTAGCATCGTAAAAAGCGTTCTGCCCTGTCTCTTTGTCATATAACGAATGGTGAAAATGACTACCGCTGCCGCTAAGTCCCGTTAGGGGTTTTGTCATAAATGTCGCCAAAAGTCCACGTTGCGCCATCATTTCCTTTATCGCCGACTTAAAAGTAAACGCAGCATCTGCTTGTCCCACACCCCACTGGGGGTTCATGGAAATTTCGAATTGTCCCGGACCATACTCGGTATTGGCAGCTTCTACATGAATCCCCACCGCCGCTAAACCTACTGTGATATCGTACAAAATGTCATCGACTTCTCCCTGCTTAACCTCGGAATAACATTGGAGGCCTGTCCAGGTCGGTTCATAGCCCGATTGGTCGTATTGCTTGAAGATATAAAACTCTAGCTCAGCAGCTCCATAGGTCTTCAAGCCCTCGCGATCCAATTCGTTCAATACCCTCTTTAACACCGAACGCGGGGCAACATTTACCGGTTCGCCCTCCAACGTGTAAAGATCGGCAATGACCCGGGCGCTTTTTTTAGCCCATGGAATCACTTTAAAGGTCCCGGGGTCAATTTTTAGAAGCCAACTGCCATAGCCACCGGAAAATCCTGCTCCAGCAGACAACACAAAATTAGCCGAAGTGTCCACCGATAGCATGGCTGACGGATATTGGACACCCTTTTCCGCCACGGTGTCGCGAAAAAACTTGACGGGGATATTGCGCGCACGGGCCACGTTGGCATTGTCGTTGAACACCACACGTACGATCTCAATGTCATTTTCTTCAATCAATCGATTAATTGTGTCCATGTTCATGCACTTCACTCCTTGGGGGATTGTCACAAATGAAATTGGGATTCCATTAACAATTATTCGAGAAGCAAAGGCGATTTCCCTTTTAATCGTTGACCGCAATGCAAATTTTTTTGACAACAGCAGGAGATTCTCATTCGACCCCGAATGTTCATAGATTGCTGGCACTTTACACCAAACTGGGGAGGAAATTATGAACAGCAACGACATTATTTCCGCAGTCGACCAACACCACCTGCAGTTCGTACGTTTCTTGTATTGCGACAACGGCGGAATTATTCGAGGAAAATCAGCATATTATCCGACACTGCCTGCACGTCTTGCCAGTGGCATTGGTTTAACAGTGGCCATGCAAGCCATGAACAGCCTCGATCAGCTGCAAGACATCCCAGAGATGGGGCCTGTAGGCGAAATTCGTCTGGTTCCAGATCCGGAGAGCTTTCGTATTCTGCCTTATGCACCAGCTACTGGCGCCATACTGACCACCATGGTTGACCTGGAAGGCAATCCTTGGGGAGGGTGCCCACGAAATTTCTTAAATCGTATGGTTCAGCGAGCTCAATCTCGGAATTTAAATATCCAGGCCAGCATCGAAAACGAATTCAGTCTCGTCGACAGTGAGGGAAACCCTTGGGACGATACTTTGTGTTTTGCGTCCCTAGGCATGTTGACATCACAGGATTTTGTCGCCGACGTGGCCCAAGCCTTAGAATCACAAGGGATTATGCTGGAACAGTATTACCCCGAATTAGGTGCGGGGCAACACGAAGTCTCCGTCAGACATGCGCCCGTAATGGACGCCGCTACTCAACAAATTTATATTCGGGAGACCATCCGCGCTATAGCGCGAAAGCATGGATTACGGGTTTCCTTTGCGCCTAAACCCTTCTTAGATCAGGCAGGAAATGGCGGCCACATCCATTTCAGCGCTACTGACGAATCTGGCCACAATTTATTTTATAGTGCATCAGATCCTTACCATCTAAGCCCCCTAGGATACCACTTTATGGCTGGCATTTTGCATCACCTTCCAGCCCTCTTGGGTTTGACCACGCCGACCGTCAATTCGTATCAACGATTGACTCCCAATACCTGGAGTTCCAGTTACGCGTGTTGGGGACCAGATAACCGAGAAGCCCCATTGCGCGTGGCATCTCCCATGAAAACCCAAGTTTCTCAAAGTATCAATGTGGAATTCAAACCTGCGGACCTGACAGCCAATCCTTACCTGGCATTGGGTGGGTTAATTGCGGCGGGTATCGATGGAATTGATCACCAGATGGACCCGGGGGAGCCGATGCTGGCTAATCCAGGGCAATTGGCTGAAGCTGAACGGGCCGCGAAAAATATCCTCAGGCTCCCCACCAACCTTGACCAGGCTTTAGAGGCGCTTTCCAATGATACCCTGCTGCTTGATGCCTTAGGCCCGCTATTGAGCCAGAGCTACTTGGCTGTGAAACGCTCAGAATCCGACTTTTACCGCGGAAAGTCTGAAGAAGACATCGCGACATACCATAGATTTCGATATTAATAGTTCAACACTGAAACGTTTGATTGATGAACATGCTGACATGGACAATATGACGCTTAGGACAGCAACTGTATGATTTTGAGGAAAGGGCGTGAAATAATGGTTCGCGACTTACCTCCCGTTATTCCGTCGGTATGGACTGTCACGCAAAGAGATCACGCAACCCTATCCCCATGGCCATTAGTGCATGTAGCTGGTGGCGGTCTAAAAACCATCAAAGAGTTCGTGAAACCCCTTTTAGACGCCAAGAAAACGGTATGGATCCATCCAGACATGATTGCCGGGTTAGCTAAAGATCGCGAAGGCCTCGAGGTGATTCATTCACTAATACACCCGTCCGCCATCACCACGAGTAATCTCGCACTAGCACGTCAAGTCACTCAGTTGCGACTCACGTTAGTGTTGCGGGTATTTATCCATGACACTCAAAGTTTGGAGTCTAGTCTTGCAGCGATAGACCGCTTACGCCCAGATGTCGTATGTTGCCTGCCCGCAGTAGTATACCCCCTCATTCGTCAAGAACTGAACCAACGAGGCATTCCGGTAGTCGCAGCTGGGTTGGTGCGCTCGCTATTGACTCGCGATCATCTGATTGAGATGGGTGCTAGCGTCGAGATTGGGCAAGCAAAATTATGGTCCCAATAAATTCGTATTTGCTATACCGCCAAAGAAGGAATGGTTTGCCCGTGTAGCGAATATGGTTTCATGGAAGCTTAGAGTACAAGAGGCCCTTCCGAGCAGTTTTGCTGCGGGGAGGGCCTTTGTTATGACAAAACCACCTTATTACAAGATGGCTTCAAGCAGAGATCGTAAGCCGTGCTAAACACGAAGGTAAAGCTTCTCGAAAGGAGACTTTAACCATGACTTTAGAAGCAGCCATCGATCATTCAGTTTTGAAACCCAATGCTACCACGGAAGAGATTATCCACGGGGCTCAATTATGTATGGATTATCATTTTGCGGCATACTGTGTAAATTCATCCAATGTTGCTGTGGCAGCCGATTCCCTTTACGGTTCGCAGATCCCGGTCGCGGCCACAATCGCCTTCCCCTTTGGATCGGTAACAACCAACGCAAAGGCCCAAGAAACGTATGATGCAATGCGCCTTGGTGCGCGTGAAATTGACATGGTCGCAAATATCGGGTGGATATTGGAAAACAACTGGATAGGCGTCACTGAAGACATCAAGGCTGTTGTTGATGCTGCTTCAGGTGCTCCAGTAAAGGTCATCATCGAAACCGGATACCTCACCCGCGACCACATCCGGTTTGCGATTGAAGCCATTGCCAACGCGGGAGCTCATTACGTGAAGAACTCTACAGGATTTGGTCCTAAAGGTGCTGATGTTGAAGAGATGTCATGGATCCGCAAGGTTACGCCAGCACATCTCGGAGTAAAAGCAGCTGGTGGCGTGCGAACACGTTCCCAGGCCGTCGAATTGATTAACCACGGTATTAATCGTATCGGAACCAGTGCAGGACCCGCCTTGGTAAAGAAAGGAGACAACCAATGACCACACATAAGCGTTATTGGGTTTTCGGGTTGATGTTTTTTGCTATCTTTATCAATTATATGGACCGTGTCAATTTTTCGGTATCGATTCCCGCCATTCGTCACCAATTTAATTTTTCACTGGAACAAATGGGCACGATTGCATTTGTGTTTACGATTGTTTATGCATTATTTAACTTCCCTGGAGGCTACATTGCAGATCGTTTGGGTATACGGTTAGGTATGGTAACTTCTTTAGGTTGGTGGTCGCTATTTACGATTATGACGGCTTTCTCCGGGTCGTTTATGGGATGGTTGTGGATTCGGGGATTAATGGGCGCTGGCGAGGCCCCCATTTGGGCCATTAATAGCAAATCGTCACGTACGTGGGCCGCTCCCCAAGAACGTTCTCGAGCATTTACCATTCCAGGATCAGGTCAATATTTAGGTCCCACAATTGGCACCCTGTTGGCTGGATGGATCGTCGTCCGTTTTGGGTGGCAATGGTCCTTCATCTCCTTTGGAATTCTAGGGATCGCGTTTTTACCGGTTTGGTGGGCCGTCGTTCGCAATACTCCCAAAGAGGACCCTCGGGTTTCACAAGCAGAGCGTGAAAAGATTGGCATTCCTCCTGTACAGTCGCAAAAAGGAGATTGGGAAGCTGCCCTACGCGTGGTGTTCAGTAGAACAGGGTTGGGAGTGCTGCTAACCTTTTTAACTTTTGGGTATATACTCTTTACCTTTATCACTTGGGTGCCAAGCTATATGTACTACACGTTCCACATCGGCATTATCAAAAGCGCGGCGTGGTCTAGTATTGGTTTTGCTGCCGGCTTTATAGGATTTCTTCTATCGGGTCCCTTTAACGACGCGTTAACGCATCGGTTTGATCGCTTAAAAGCGCGAAGAATAGGGTCTGGACTCCCCATGACCGCAATGATCGTTGCCGTATCGTTGTCCCTATGGTCAGCAAGTGCTCATTCGACAGTTGGCACTGCGTTATTCATTGGGCTTGCGCAGTTTTGCATGAATCTCACTGTTGGGTCATGGGCGGTAAACGCGATAGATATTGCACCGAGCCCCGAATCCTCAGGCCTGGTCTATGGTATATACAACGGAGTATTGAATGTGATGGGGGCATTCAATGCCCTTATTTTGACGTGGTTAGCCACGCGCTGGGGATTCCCTGCTGCCTTTGGGAGTGCGATCTTCTTTATGCTTCTCTTTTTGGTAGGGATCTTGTTTGTCATCGACCGCCCCTCTTATGAGCGTTTGGTGGCAAAAGGATCTAGTGCCTTTGAAGTGACTGCTAGCCACGATTAATACTAAAGTCGGCGTGATCTTTGCTCACGCCGACTTTCTTGTGTTCCGGCATCTCATAAGGCATCATTTCATAGGGAATACAACGCTTTACAGTTACTCCAGCATATCATCGATGCCCATTTATAAGCCGTGCTGGGCGAGACATGATGCTCCTTTACCGCTTTGTCGAGAAACTGGTCAATACCGCGCCTCCATAACTGTGCGCCCATAAAAAAGCTTTCCGGCCGAGAATGGGCATCGGATGCAAACAAGAATCGGGTTGTCGGCGCCAATTCCAATGCTTCGCTGATAACTCGCGAGGCTCCACTAGCAGCCAATGGGACGGCAAGAGAGACATCGAAATAAACCCCTGGATAAACGGATGCCAGGTATCCTGCTTCTCGATGAAAAGGATACGTGTGCAGGAGTACCACATGTAATCCCTCGCTAAGGTACCTTTCAAGGTACTCTCGAAGTAACAAGGGGTTTCCTTTGGCCAGATCCGTGTCTGGGTCGCCATACCCCGTATGAAACTGCACGGTTAGACCCTCCGTGATCAATGTTGGCGTAAGTGACCATAACAGATAGTTCAGCAAGTCCGCATCAGTTAGTCTAGTGATACCTCCCGCTTTCATGGCGCGGTATGCTGCTTGAGCCGTTTCTTTCTCCACCGGGTGTACAAACAGCCCCGAACGGTATGCAATAATTGACTTGACACCGACATATCCCTCTGTTCTAGCTGTTTGCACAGTATTCTTGACGGCCATTATCCAGTCCTCAACATGGTCAAAACGGGCAATAAGTTGTTCGGCCATTGTTTCCAATCGTAAAATTGGCAACATGTCTAGACCCATCGCCGATTTTAAATCGCCGATCTCCCATGCGTCTGGCGGCTGATAGCCTGTATCAATCAGTAACTTCTCGTAGCCCGCAGCCAAAAACAGGCCACGACAATATGCCTCATAATCTACTGATCCCAAGGCTAACTGCACGGAAGATTCATCACACTCCGTTCCCAAGTGCGATGCGGCAACAGAAATAGCTTCTTGATATGTCACGGTCTGGCGAATGTCCGATATCGGATAGTCTCCTCGGGCTTCAGTGAGAGCACGGCCCAATCGTTCCAAATCGGCCGCATGCTTAGGTTGCACTAACACATGACAGTGATGATCCCATAACGGTACTTTATCAGTCCAACTCATAATGTCGACCCTTTCTTCCAAATCCCAAGTGTGTCCCATGAGTTGATACGCCGTAAATGACTTTTTTTCCTGCCATAACCCGTTCATTAATTGGATTTTCAACTGTGGGACCTTAGAGGGTTGCCGCGATAAATTTGTTGAACAGTGCTCAACAGGGAATCAAGAGGTTGCAATGATAAGGAGTAAGATGCAATCCAAACATACCGCTATTTTCATTAGGCTCGATAAATGATTGTAGGAAGGGATTGTCGTAGTAGGTGGTGCAGTGGATACGCAGACATCGTTGGATAGCGGCTGCCTTATTATATTGCATAGTGTCGCTAATTTATTGGGGAATCCCTGTCCTGGGGCATATGACCACTCGCTACGTGGGAACTGGCACCGATCCCATTCAATTCATTGATGCCATGCTGTGGTGGCCATGGGCTATCAGCCACGGGGTGAATCCCTTCGTGGATCATTGGCTATGGAGTCCGACGGGCACCGATTTGCTTTGGATCACTTCGGTTCCAGCGATTAGCTTGGTGCTGTCTCCTATCACTCTGATCTTTGGGCCAACCGTCGCCTACAATATGGCAATGCTGATCGGACCCGTGTTGAATGCGCTAAGTATGTTTCTGTTACTATCACATTGGGTGAATAAGTATTGGTGGAAGGTCTTTGGGGGATACGTCTTTGGTTTTTCCAGCTACGAAATTGGAGAAACCCTGGGCCACTTACATTTAACCTGGACTTTTGTTATCCCCTTAGTTGTACTATGGGCGTTCAAGATTTATGATATCGACCCGACATCACCTATCCCGAAGAGATATCCGTTGGTAATTTCGTTATTGTTGGTGTTCCAATTTTTTGTCTCAACTGAAGTTCTCACCAGCCTGGTATTCTTCGGAAGTCTCTTTATTCTTCTCATCTTCTTAGCTGATCAACATAACACCCGCCTCTTGCGATTAATTAAAGTGTTGGCAGTGTCGATGCTAGGATTTCTCTTGGCCATTAGCCCCTTTGTATTCTATATGTTACGCCATCCGTATTACCTAAAGCCGCCAAACTCTCCGGTAATGTTCTCTGCTAGTCTTCTCAATTACATCATCCCAACCCAGCTCACTTTAGGTGGACAATATTTTACTAACATCAGCAATCAGTTTTTAGGGAATCTATCGGAAAACGACGCATACTTGGGTATCCCTCTGATTTTACTCACCATGTTTTCCTTCTTTCGCCCATGGGCGTCATGGCGTCTAAAATCTAGCCTAGCAGCACTTTTGATGACCGTCGTCATCCTATCCCTTGGGCCCGCTCTTCATCTTAGTGGAAACCTTGGCGTAAGAATGCCAGAAGATTTGTTTCTCAGCCTGCCTGAACTTAAAGATCTGTTACCGGTGCGCTTCACCCTGTATGTCAGTTTTCTTGTTGCCGTCATCGTGACCACGGCAAGCAATCACTTTGCCTCATTTCGCTGGCCGAAGATCCCTACCCTTACAGCCTGCCTAGTCGTTCTAACTTTATTGCCCAACATCGGTATGGAGCGCAACCTCATGGCCAGTCAACTCACCATCCCCAAGTTTTTTTCCATTCCTGCCCAATATAGAAACTATTTGCCCCACAATAGTACAATCATGATTTTTCCTTACGGGGACCAAGGAAATTCACTCGCTATGCAGGTGGCAACGGACAACTGGTTTCGGCTAGCCAACGGATACTGGGGCTACCCGCCACCTCTATATCGACATATACCTATCGTGCATCAGCTCTTCTTTAGCACGGCCATTCCCAGGTCACTAGCAGCCGGCGCACAACTGAGAAACCTTATTGCTCAGCAAGATGTAACCCGTGTGGTAGCCACGACCCCACTGGCTTCCGCTGTTTCCCGATTGCTGGGCCAGCACTATGTGAGAGACTTATATAGCGGCCAAGGAGTCGTAGTGTGGGCAATAAACAGCAGATCTACACATTCCCGTTCATAGGTCGTGACGCCATAATCCTCAAGATTCATCCACCGGTAATGTCCAATGCCGCATCAAGATCCGACACCGGACATCAGTAATGGCCAAGAATGCCACGACTTCTAGCCACTCTATTGGCCCAGATAAAGAATAAAATACCCAGCAGGATCATGAGCAAAAAGTTGCCTCCCGATTCCATCCATAGCCAAAGGCTGGCATTTTCTTGGGATAGAACATCTCGGAGCAGCGTCACCTGCGCAGTAAACGGCATAATAGCGG
>PXYW01000009.1:99231-104575 GCA_003023695.1 Sulfobacillus benefaciens
GAAGCCACAATAAGACCAAGTCCCCACGCCGTGCCTAAGGCCCAAGCAAAAGGTAACACGGCGGCCCAGTGCCATTGCAAATGGATGTGGGTAATCGCTAAAAGACCCAACAGAACGACCGCCATGGGCAGCACAAATGCCACAATAGCCATGAAAGCGCGCACCAAGAAAATGACCACGGGTGGCCATGGAAACAACATCACCTGTTCTAAAGTACCGTTTTGCGCTTCGTTTTGGATGGACCAACCCAAGTCTCCGGTCGCAGCCATCATGGTCATCCAGACCGCATACCCTACGACCACCGTGGTCAAGCGTCCGTCGCCAATTGGGGAATTGGTGATGTAAGTTGCTCCGTAAAACAGTCCCGCAAATACAATGAAAAGCGTCGCCATCGATGAAATTGTCTCAAGAGGATAGCGCACGGTTTCCACTACGGTACGGCGCCATTCTGCCATTAGCATTCCAATCATATGTCACCCTCACTATTTACGACTTGCTGGAACACCTCGGCAAGGTCGGCTTGATGGCGTCCCACCTGCAGCAAGGGATACGGCTTTAGCAAGTCTAGAAGACGATATAAAGTCTCTGTATCGCCTTCCAGTGGCACATATTGCAAACGTTGCGAGGATATCACCTGAACTTTCCCTGGCAACTCAGAGATGCGGGCCAATATGGCGGATGGCAACGGGGTTTCGGTGACAATCGCGTAGGAACTGCGCGAATAGTGCTGTAGCACGGCCTTGGTATGTCCCTCTAAAATCAATTGCCCTCCACGAACGATGGCCACCCGGTTGCTTAGTTCTTCTGCCACATCTAATTGGTGCGTAGTTAACAAGATTGCCGTGCCGTCGGCAGCAAGTTGCCGCACCATATTTTTGATTCCTTCGGACGACTCGAAATCCAGTCCCAACGTGGGCTCATCCAACAGCAGAACACAAGGGCGATGCATTAAGGCCTGGCATAACGCGACTTTTTGCTGCATTCCGCGCGATAAGGTTTGCACAGTATTTTTTGCCCGGTCACTCAGCCCCACCTGTTCCAAAAGATCCATAGCGCGAAGACGCGCTTGGCGATAAGGAATCCTTCGCATGGACCCCCAATACAGCAAATTTTCCAGGATCGTAAGACGCCAATATAGGTTACGGCTTCCCTCCAGCACTGCCCCGATATGTTGCACAGCCGCGCTTTGGCGATGATGCAAATCCAATCCGTTTATCATTACTGCCCCTTGATCCGGACGAATCAACCCTGCAGTCATTTTAATTGTCGTCGTCTTGCCTGCGCCATTTGGTCCCAAAAAGGCAAGCACTTCTCCGGCTTTCACGGAAAATGACACACCTCGCACAGCTTCCACAACACCAGTTCGAGACCGAAAACGCTTGATTAATCCGGTCACTTCAAGCACCCAAGTCCCACCTTTTTATGCCAAAAGCCATTAGAAATCCATTTAACTGTACCCATTTAGTAAAACGCCAACAAGTGACAATTGTCACTTCTCAGACGCAGAGAGCGTTATTAAGACTAAGAATCACATGAGACTGTACGTAGAACAGGGGGGAGAGACATTGGGTACGTTGGGCCATTCTCCTCTTCCGTTGAGACAACATCGCCTTCATCATCCCCGGCGCCACATTTGGTTTTGGTTTCTGCTGTCAGGCTTTATACTGATGGGTCTCGGCAAGATCGCCGTCACGTACCAATATCAGGTCCTCAAGAGAGAACAACTCATTGTGCAAGAAGCTATCGTCAGCGCAAAACGTTATGCCATTCCAGAAAAACTCATTAAAGAATTGCGACGGCAAGAAGTCCAAATGATGGCCGCAAAATGGGGCCCCATTCCCGTGTGGTGGCTAGCCCCAACCGATCTTTTACGCATTGCCCAGGCCGCACAAAAAGATGTCTTGGCACTTTATCGCGCCCAGGCACTGCGAGCGGGCGCGCACATGGCTTTGCTTGAAGCTCCATGGACCACAGTCAAAAAATCCCGTTTACAGCGGATAGTGGCCCATATCGAAAGCCCTCACAAACTACATCGCCTCACTGTTCAGTGGATCAGCACAGCAACTGCTTGGTCTCAAGAAATTGAGCAGTTAGCAAAGATTGGCGGCGGCCTCGTGGATTCGCGGCCCAAAGATATTGTAGACCTAATTCAACAGTTGAAATCACGGCCTTCTACTGCATCTATTGCTAAAGCCTTAACCCAGGCCACTCACTATCTCGCATTGCCTCCTTCACAAGAAATCGCTGACCACTCTGCTATTTTAAACGCATTATTACTAGCGTTTCCGTATCCCACCGAGTCCTCGTTCGTCGATCCTTTATTGCAATATTTGGCTACCCGGGATAGCGTGGTGTCTATTGCTCTATACGACAGAAACGATGACACCACCTACTATCTAAACCCTAACCTCCGTTTTGATACCGCCAGTATTATTAAGGCAACCATCATGTCCACCTTGCTATGGGACAGTCAGAAAGCACCTATTCCCTTAACCGCTAGTGAACAGCAGTTGATGGTCCCCATGATTGAATACAGTAACAATAACGCGGCAACCGCCCTATGGGATCTAGCCGGACGGTCACAAGGCATCCAGTCGTTTCTCAATATTGCCGACATGACACAAACCATTCCCGGCAAAGATGGCTATTGGGGTCTTACCACAACCAGCGCATTAGACCAAGTCAAACTACTGAAATTGTTAAGCTTCCCGAACAACATCCTGACTCCAGCTTCCCAGGCTTACGCAGCCAATCTTATGACCCATGTCATTGGGTGGGAAGCATGGGGCGTATCTGGCGGTCTTCCCAGTAACGTGACCGTTGCTCTAAAAAACGGCTGGTTGCCGATAGGTGCCGACGGATGGGAGATTAACAGCATAGGACATATCGAAGGAGATGGGCAAAACTATGATGTGGCCATCTTGTCCCGTGACAATCCCACGGAGTCCTACGGCATTGCCACCATTGAAAGTCTATCCGATATTATTTGGGATACCTTAAGCCGCCAACCTTCGGATACTGACTAATTGGTCGCTGGCGGCTCCTTTAAAAGGTCCCGTGATCTTCTTAGAACTCCAATATAGTAGAACATCCAGTAGCCTAAAAAGAGGAAATACAGGAATACCGTAAGCGGTCCTTGAGAAATTGCCATGGTAGCATGGGAAGAATTTTGGTTTTGAAATATGGAACTTGAATTATGGATGTCGACAACTAGTCTAAGCACCACCAGCAACAAAACTATTCCACCGATATAAGGATTCGCCTTATACCTTAGTCCATCATGTGCCGATTCAAACTGGGTGTGCTTAAGACTGTAAAATGCTAAAACTAAACCAATCCCCAATCCTATGACAATGCCGAGAAACATCATGGTTTGGGGCACCATCCCTAACAAAAGCACAATACTTAATAGGCCTAGAACCACCAGACGGCCAATAAGCATTACCGGCCGGACTAACTGGCTGGTCATGGTGCGGCGAGCCCGCAGTCCCACTACAACCACAATCAGTATCGCCAAAGGTAACGCAGAAGCAAGCTTCATACAATGAAGATCCTTTCGATGACTTTATTGTATTGTAAACACTCGATGACAGCAGATCGAGTTGCTATTGAATTAGTCTCACCCCCACCAAAGGAGCCTTAGAAAGAGCCTGGGTATTATATGTTACAAGGTTGCCAGCCCAATTGACGTATTCACCAATGAGGGCCCCAACTACGTTGCTGCCCCCGCCCACGCTAACCGTACCGTCTGGTGCATAGACAATTCCGGTAATGTTGGCTCCACCTTGTACTGTGATATTCCCATTGGGACTAGATCCTTCTGCCAGAATAGCAATAGGATTAGATGTTGGCTCTGCCGTACTGGAATCTGACCCACCTCCTATAGACACATTCCCATTTGCCGTTACGACATATCCACCCACCTGCTGGCCGCCAGCGAGCGAAATATCTCCATTATTAGCTGTGATATTTCCCGTTACGGGATCGCCCCCATGCACCTTAATGACATACCCAGGCGAATTGTCAAGGGTGTCAGCCTCGGTGGACGATTCTATAGCCGTGACACTGCCACCCACAGAATCTGAACCATGAAGATCGATTGACCCATTACTCACCCATACACTGCCAGTCACCGGATCATCTCCCCCTAATGTTACATTGCCCCCCGTGGCAATCACATTTCCTCCGACCGGTTCACCCCCTCCTAAAGAAATGATCGTATTTCCCGTAGGTGAACTGCCGTCTATGGCCACAACACTTCCCGATATTGGACCGCCAGATAAATTCACAACGCCACCATAATCCACAATATTCCCGTTAATTTTATCGCCACCGCCTATTGTAATGTTGCCATATGCCTCAATAGACCCATTAACATTCATACCGCCACCGATATTTACATTTCCATGAACAATATAATTTCCTTGAACGCCGTTACTAGACCACGACGGATCAAAGTTGCCATTAATTACAGTACCACTAAAAGTGGGAATTGAAGGTTCGGGAGCACTTGGAGGCAATGGCCATGATGGCATAGGAATTACTGGAGCGTGTTGAGTCGGGGTCGAATACCTGCTGCCATTTGTCGCACTATTTACAGGAGAAACGGTTCCCGACGCATTAATATTGCCGGTCACATGGCTCCCGCCAGACAAAGTGATATTTTGATTGGCATGAATGCTACCCTTCACATGCAATCCCCCGTCAAAAGCTAGCGTGGTGTTGGTACTCCCTTGGAAGATAGCATACCCAAATCCTTGGCCGGGGCCGTACGCTGCAATTCCGGTAGCCGTGACGGTAAAGTGCTTAAACCCCAAGATGCCCGCAAAGCCACCAGGCACATACTCAGTCGCAGTGGCCTCTACAGCATCCTGAATATTCGGGTCGGTTCTTACGACGACCGTTTGTCCTTGAACATTGGGGTCATTCTGTCCGACCAAAAATGATTGAGTAGCCGGCGAATTTCCTGCCTCTGCCGCCTTAGCTCCTGCCAATGCCGCCGCGTCCACAGCATTTTGCAAGGTTGTTTTGGCAAAGTAAACGGTGCCAACGGTTACTCCTGCGGCGGCCATCCCCAACATCACTGGTAAGAAAATCACGACCAAAATTAATGATTGTCCCGAATGATTCTGGATCAGATTTTGAGCTTGTTTCAATAATTTCCCCATAGTTTTTCCCCTCATTTACATCTCCATTATCACAGCCAGACTGTCTTTATTGATTAACGTGAAAATATTCGCCATCATAGACCGAATTTCCTCTTTTTAACCCACATTTGGCGACAATATTTTCCAGTCGCTGGGGCGCAAGGGATAGCGGGTCTGGGGTTGGGCTGTTAGTGACT
>PXYW01000090.1 GCA_003023695.1 Sulfobacillus benefaciens
TATTTGCCATTTTTTCCTTTGGGCTCATCACGGTAAGTAATCGCCCCTAGAGATTTAAGCAGGTGTATGAGGCGCAATCTGCACCTGGGCCTTTCCGGCTGCTTTCGCTTGGTAGAGTGCATGATCTGCACAGCGTGCTAAATCCCATGTACTGGGGGGATCGGCTTCAGTGCCTGTAATGGCTGCGATGCCTGCGGAAAATGTTACACCGCGAAGCGTTCCAACCTCCATGGTTCGGCATGCTTTCAGGAGACGTTGGGTGGCCGTTTGAGCATCCTGCACCGAGGTGCCTGGGAGTACCCAGCCAAATTCCTCCCCGCCTAACCGTCCCAGAATATCTTGGTGGCGTGCCTGCGTTTGCAAGAGCCTGCTGAAGTCGCGTAACAATGCATCTCCTGTTAAATGGCCATAGGTATCATTGACCTGTTTAAAATCATCCAGATCCATGAAGACAAATGTTAAAGGTTCATGCGTCTGAATCGCTTGTATCCGACGCTCGTCGGCTTGCTCCCAAAATGCGCCCGGGCGGCACAATTCGGTTAAGTCATCATGCTCAGCCTGTTGTTGAAGAGGAACCACCAGATGACGTCTAACAATGACACGAATACTGGCCAGTAATACAATCGTCAAAGCGGCAGTCATTCCCATTATCAGTAAGACATGGCGATCCTGTGATGCAGGCATCAAATGAATGGCCCACCAAACCATGAGTCCTAGTAGTGCCACATAGGCAACCACTACGACACTGATCAGCTGGGTAACGCGTTGCCATGGACTCGCAGTATTGCGTGAATTGTGAATCGATCCGCGCCGGTCGTGTGTCATAACAGCCAGTGGCCCCCCGGGACGCTTCTGGATTTTTTGTAGATTGGCGACCTGAGCATATCATGCAGAAGATATCCTGGGAAGATCATAGCGCAAGGCATGGCAAAAGTCGATGAGCAGAAGATTAGCCCATCGGCTGTCAGTGTGTGTCGGCACTAATGATTAGTCATCAGGGATGATGCGCCAACACTCAGGATCTGTTGTAACTGTTGGTATGCTGTAGCTAATTGATCATTTACCACCATGTAATCGGCTAATGCCTGCACTGTGTGGAATTCCTGATCAATGGCTCGCAAACGCAGGAGCATTTCAGCATCTTGTGTGCCACGCGCCTTGAGGCGTTGACGGAGGCTGTCGGATGATGGGGGAAGAATACCTAGAATGGTCACTTGATCGGGCCACAAATGTTTCAGCCGTTCGGCACCGCCGTACCCCAATGAGATGACTGCGCGATGACCGGATTGCAGCACTTCTGACAACTCCCGAATAAGGACCCCATACCGATAGCCATGGATCCATTCGTTTTCTACGAATTCGCCGTTTCTCTCCCGATCAGTAAATTCATCCAGCGTAAAAAAGAAGTAATCCTGGCCTGGCGATTCATTGGGGCGCACAGATCGTGTCGTACACGTGATGATGCGTTCTGCAAGGCCATCACTGTGAGCCAGGCTAGCCAATGTCGTTTTTCCTACGCCGCTCGGTCCAATCAGAACAAAAATGCAGCCTGTCATAGGGCTTCCTCCGCACAGATCCTCATAGTTCGATTATATTGCAGCACATATCATACCGTTACAAATTTAACCCTAAATAGACGGCATCCCGGTCTTCCCGCCGAATGCCAATATAGGCCAGGGTGGTACTCGGACCAATGGGTTGATATCACCAAGCGTAAACGCCGGGGCTTTACTTCTCTTGAGGTTCTGATTCTGTTTCTATCCTCATTGTCAGAGAATCTTTATTCTCTGCCACAAAAAGGAGGGAAATGGCGGAGATCTATCGAAAAACTATTATCGAACCCAAAAGAAAAAACGGCAGAGAACAAAATCCATTTTTCTTCTGCCTTTATCGAGGTGGTCAGCGGCGTGTTGGCAGAGGATCTGGCGGACTTCACGGCGTGGCTATTACGGTCGGAACAATTGGATGAACAATCCATCCGAGCATATCGACGTGCCGTCCTTGGCTTCGCTGAATGGTACGCGTATGAGCATGGGCGACCGTTTGCCACGTCTGATCTTGACTCCAAGGACTTGCAACGCTGGCGGGTTGATGAGAATCCGGTCGGGATTCGTGGCCGCGACAAAAAGCGTCCGGCACCCGCGACTCGCAATAAGGCTATCGCTGGAATCCGGGTCTTTAGTCGCTGGGCGCACGACACGGGTCGCACTCCGGTGGACGCCGCACGGCACCTGGACTTTTTAGTCATCCAACCGCAAGCACCAAGAAGTCTCTCCCGTAACGAAGAAAAGGAACTGATGCGCCGGCTGAACCAGGCGGTGGCCGACGCGATGCAGCTGAAACGCATTAGTGATGAGAAATTGACTCAGGCGATCCGCAATCGGGCGGTGATTGTGCTGGGCCTGTATGCAGGACTGCGGGTCGAAGAAACCGCTCACCTCGTCTGGGGCCAATTGCTATTACGTCGTGGCGTTGCCGAAGTCCAGCATGTTCAGGGAAAGTTTAATCAAATTCGGTCGGTTCCGTTGCCCAACATCGCACGCCAACACCTCTTGACATGGAAGGAACGGGCGTTGGCCGCTGGCTGGGTACGCGAGGATCTGCCGCTTTTTGTGAGCCAAAAAGGCCACGTCCTGAGCGTACGTTCGATTCAACGCTTAATGGCCGAATGGGGCAGCCGGCTCGGGTGGCCTACCTTAACCTATCATACGCTGCGACATACGTATGCCTCTCGATTGGTCAATGACGAAAAGAAGCCTCTCCCTACCGTGGCCACGTTGATGGGGCATCTGAAGAAGAACGGCCAGCCTAATATTGCCACGACCGCGCGCTATACCATTCCCAGCGCTGAAGAATTGCAACGCGCTGTGGACTCGTTGGATTATGATGATGACCATATCGATGAACCGACAATAGAAGAATGAAGCAATTGGACGAGCCGATTGCGGTGTGGCCGACAATGGATGATTCCGGGTATGTACTCTACGATGAATATTGCCGTGACATTATCGCCCGGCAATTGGAATGGATGATCGTTCCGGCAGAGGCTTGATCGATGACGCTAAGGAGGATTTAGCAGGCATTCGCGTGGTTCGTTAATCATCACATACATAAATGAAGAGCTGTCATCCGTGCAATCCTACCCTATATGACATGGGACGAAACCGGGCATTACCCATGTATACCGCCGCATAGCATGATGATAGCGGGTACATAGGGAACCCGCCCTCTCGGGCGCACACCAAAGGAGGAAGCCTCGTTGAACTGGTTAAAAGGTAAGCGTCAAATCTTACCCACATTCCATTCGGCGCCGTTGCACTGCATACTCGAGTTAACACACCGATTAAAGGAGTGAAATACCGATGACGACTCCGGAAAGTGAAACGCTCCAACAGGTCTGGTATGCACGAGTACAGGAATTTCGCGCCAGTGGCCTCAGCGGACCCCAATGGTGTCAGTCGCGTGGGATCAAGGTGAAACAATTGCACTATTGGAATCGCAAATTTCGCACCGCCGACGCGACCGCGTCGGACCCCACATGGATCGCAGTCAACACACCATCAGCACCAGACGCGGTGCTGATGGTGAGCGTGGGTCCCGCAATCATTGCCGTGCGTCCGGAATTTGATGCCCCGTTGCTCCAGCGGCTAGTGCAGGTGTTGGCCACATGTTGACGGCGGCCACGGGCCGCCCGGTCTATCTCGCGTGTGGGCCCACGGATTTGCGCAAGTCCATCGATGCGCTGGCGGCCTTGGTACAGCTGACCTTTCACCGCGATCCCTGCTCGTCGGCCCTCTTTGTCTTTTGCAATCGGGATCGGACCAAACTCAAAATTTTGGAGTGGGACGACGCCGGCTTTTGGTTGTTATCCCGAATTCGGGATAACAACCATTATGCCGAAAAATTGGTTATGCCGAAATTCTGCGGTCGATCCTGGTCAAGGCCCGGCCGCCCGGTGCTTTGAATACCGGGCGGCCGGGCGATTTCGGGATAACGGTACACACATTTCGTTCTGAGCGTCGGGATTCTCATACTGGATCTGGCAGGCAACGCCTGACCCTTTTGGAGAAGGTGAGACCGCATGAAGGAAATGGCTGTGGGCCAGTTGGTGGATGATACCACGGAGGCCTTACAGGATTGGCAGTTACGACCCAGTGTCCGGTACCGCTATTTGTTGGAATTCCGGATATTTCGGCATCACTATGGCCCCGCGACAACGGTATTCCCGGAAATGTTCCACCAGTATGTTCAGGACGCTCAGAGACGCTATACCACACACGATATCTCGCTCGTTAAGTTCCGGAGAGTCCGGTGGGCCGTGGATCGGTTGGAACAATGCTATGGCGAGGGCACGCTCACATGGCGGCGGTTGCCCCGAATATCCCTGACGGCGCCGTCGGCACCGGTCATCCCAGATCACGTCGACGATTTTTTCGCCTATCTGCGAGCTGCGGGGCGTAGCTCGTCTACCCGGCGCGGTTATGGTCGGATTGCGGCCGACTTCCAACGGTACCTCGACGAACGAGGCCGCACCCAGTGGGACCAAGTCTCTGGGGCGGACGTTCGGGAGTTCCTTCCTTATATGGCCCCACGGTATCAGCCCTCCAGCATGGGGCCGGTGTTGACGGGTCTGCGGGCGTTTTTGGCGTTCCTCGCCACGTGTGAAGGAATGGCTGACGGCCTTCCCGCGACGCTCCCCCGGGGTGCCGCTCCTAGGACCGTCGTGGCGCTGCCCCCGACGGACGATGAAACCCAGCGGCTCCTCGCCGCCATCGACCGGACAACCGCTATCGGTAAACGGGATTGGGCCATGCTGGCCTTGGCCTTGTACCTCGGCTTGCGTTCCATCGATATCATCCGCCTGGACTGGACCAACCTTGATTGGCGGAAAAGCACGGTGTCCCTCGTCCAACACAAGACGGGACGTCCACTGGTCCTCCCGCTGCTCCCCGTGGTGGGCAATGCCCTCGTCGACTACGTGACCTCGGCGCGTCCCGACTCGGGCTCGCCCCGGGTGTTTCTCTGCCACCGGCCGCCATACCAGCCATTTTCCAATGCTTGGAGCTTCGCGGGACGCATCAAGGGCTATATGCAGGCGGCGGGGATCCGGCAAAATCCGGGCGATCGGGGTGGCACGCACTGGTTGCGCCATGCGCTCGCGACACGTCTGCTCGAGGCGGCCACGCCGATGCCAATCATTGCGTCGGTCTTGGGTCATGGACGTCCCGACTCCACCTCAGACTATCTCGCGATCGATATGAAACACCTGCGCCAGTGTGCGCTCTCATTGACTGACGCGGCGCGTCCGAAGGAGGCGTGACCCCGCATGCGCTATGTGTTTGCGAGCCATTTCGGGGCCGCGATGAGGTCCCTGGTGGTCGAAAAGCAGGCCCTGGGGTTCAGCTACCGCTCCGGGCAGTATCGACTGGCAGAGTTCGATCGTTTTTGTTGCCAAGAGTTTCCTATGGAGACCCGATTGACACAAACCTTGGTGCAACGGTGGGCCGAACTGCGCCCCGGTGAACATCCGAATAATCGGGGGGAGCGACTGACCTATGTCCGCCAATTGGCGGACTATTTAAGGGCCATGGGCGAAGATGCCTTCGTCTTGCCGCCGGGTATGGGGGGACGGCGTATCCGCTATCTTCCCCACATCTTCACGCGGAGTGAACTCGACGCCTTCTTTGGGGCAGCGGACGGGCAATCCGTCACGCCCTTCAGCCCCACCCGGCACCTCGTGGTGCCGGTGCTCTTTCGTCTCTTGTATACCTGCGGATTGCGACCAGCTGAAGCGGCACACTTGGACATCGGCGACGTGGACTGGGAGCGGGGTCTCTTGCACATCCACCAATCGAAAGGGCGCAAGGACCGGTTGGTGCCCATGGCGGCCGACATGTGGGCGCGATGTCAGGCGTTCGACGAGGCGATGCGAATTCTGCTACCCCACCGCTCGGCATTATTTCCGAACCGATACGGCCATCGATTGCACCCAGCGACCTTCGATGACTGGTTTCACGTATTATGGGACGCGGCCGACTTGGGGCCTGTCGCGGGAAATGCACCGCGCCTCTATGATTTGAGACACACGTTTTGCGTCCACCGATTAAATCAATGGGTCCGCGAAGGCCGCGATGTTCAGGCGCTCCTCCCGTATCTCAGTGGGTACCTGGGCCACACGTCTTTAGCCATGACCGATTATTACTTGCACCTGGTTCCGGACTTTTATCCGGACATCCAACGTCTCTCACAACCGGGGGCCGCCTTGATTCCGGAGGTGCGCGTATGAAACCATTACCCGATGCCACCTTTCATCGGCACGTACGAGGATTTCTGACGGCCTATCTACCCCGTCAGAAAGGATACAGTGCCCACACGATCAAAGCCTATCGCGAGACGCTGAACCTCTGGCGCAGTTTTTTCGCCCAGGAAAAACAGGTGGGCTTCCTGGATCTTACCTTCGATCACGTAAACGCGGCGGTGATTGACGAGTTTCTCGGTTGGCTCGAAACGGCCCGGCATTGCCGGGCCACCACGCGTAATCACCGGCTCGCTGTGCTGAAATCGTTCTTCCATTATGCGGCGACCCAAGATCCGGCGCTTGTCGCGGTCTACGCAGAAGCGCAGAAGATTCCCGGTACGAAAACCGTCGACCGGCCGGTCGACTATCTGTCCGAAACGGCTCTCCGGGCCATCCTCATGCAGCCTGATGGCACCACAGACCGCGGAGCGCGCGACCAAGTGCTCCTAATTCTCCTCTACGATACCGCCGCTCGGATTTGCGAGCTACTGGACGTTCGGTTGGGGGATTTGGCCCTGCAGGCTCCAGTTCCGGTGGTCTATGTGACCGGGAAAGGGCGTAAGATGCGGGCCATTCCCTTACTGGACAAGACCGTCGATCATTTGCGGTACTATCTGGAGCGCTTTCACCCGGAACCGATACACGACCGCGACTTTCTCTTCTATACCGTGCGCCATGGCAGACGGGGGCGCATGTCGGAAGACACGGCGGCCTATTGGGTGAAGCGCTACAGTGCCATGGCTCGCATCGAATGTCCCGAGGTTCCGGAGGCCGTCCATCCGCACCTCTTTCGACATACGCGTGCAATGCATCTCTATCAGGGTGGGATGCCTTTGTCGTACATTAAGGATTTCCTAGGGCATGCCCAACTGCATACCACCGACCGGTATGCGTCCGCTGATACGCGGATGCTACGCCAAGCCCTGGAGCAAATCGAGTCCGCCGAGGTGCAGGACCACCCGGTGTGGCAGGACAATGAGGCCTTGCT
>PXYW01000091.1 GCA_003023695.1 Sulfobacillus benefaciens
GACACACACGTTACTATTCGTCATTTGTTTGAGTCGCACCACCTGGTGGTGGTGTGGTTTGGGTTTGTTCCCGGACAAGGATTGCGTGATCACCACACCTCGAGCCATGCGCTGATCCAATGCATCAGCGGGGCGATCCGCGTGGAATCTATGGGAGAGACCGTAGAATTGGCGGCGGGGATGAGTGCCGTCATCGAACCACATGTCAGACACGCATTATATGCTGCGGAGCGGGCTGTCGTCCAATTGAGCATGACGCCCCACCCGTCCCAGCATAGCCTACTCGAGGCGTTGCGACTGTCCACCGGGTCCGAGGCGTCTGGCGAGTCCAGGCCATAACGCCCCGATCTCATGGGGGGGCGGGAGATCAAAGGAGGACGGCATCCGTGCGGATTGAAGAGATTGCGCTACTCAAGGTCTTATCCCCTGATACGCGACGACGGGTCTTGGTGATGCGGCGTTTTTCCGCCGGGGAAATCATCTTTCATCAAGGATCCGAAACCACAGGGTTATGGATCGTGCTCCAGGGGCGCGTCGCCATTGAGCACGTCGGAGCCCAAGGCAACTGGACCACCTCCGGAATCTGGGTGGCGGGGGATGTCATCGGTATCGCCGGACTTTGGGATCGATCGGGCTATCCCGGATCCGCCCGTGCCCTGGATACGCCGACGGAACTCGGGTGGATGGATCGTCAGGAAGCCTTGGCGTTGCACCAAAGCGTTCCGGCTTTCGCGATGACCATTAGCCAACTGTTGGCGGAACGACTGCGCGTGGTGCAAGAATCCATCGCCAGCAGACAGGGACGCCCCATCCTCTTCCAGTTAGCGATTGTGTTAAGTATGCTCGGACGAAAAACCGCGTCGCATGTCCGTTTGACCCATGAGGATTTGGCCCACTTGATTGGCACGCGGCGCGAAACGATCAGTCGCGTGTTACAGGAATTACAACGGATGGCATTAATTGAAGTGGGCTATGGGGATATTGTTATTAAAGATCCGGATCGTCTCGAAGCCCTGGCATTGGAGCCGCCTCCGAGATCGTAGCGATCTGACTGTCGCGGTGGTTTTGCACGTGATGGATGGATGCAGCGGGACTCGGGTGACATAATGCGGGGATGCCGGGACAGTAGAAGAGAGTCGCCGTCCAAGGGTTCAGAGGAGATATAGGGGGACAGGCAGATGAAACAATTGGATGTCAGGCCTACGTTGCGCGCGGGCGGAGAACCCTTTCGGGAGATTATGGCGTTTGTTGACACCTTAGCACCGGGAGAAGGATTTGCATTAGTGGCGACCTTTCGTCCCGATCCCTTATTGCAAGTTATGGCGACGAAAGGATTCTCCAGCACCGCGGCTGAGTTAGGGGATGGCTCGTGGATTGTCACCTTTACTCCGGAGGATGCGCCCTGGGCCGATGGGGCGCGCTGCGACTAAGGGTATCTTGCCCAACCAGGGAAGGGGAGGTAGGGGAATGGCATCATCATAGGGCCTCCAGTTATTGCGTGCGTTGAAGTAGCGCTATGATCAATGCGCCTGTGGTTATCCAATAGTGAGGAGATGTCCAATGGATCCTAATGCACCCGAAACCACGCGGTACAAACCGAGCGTCAACATCGATCAGGCCCCCCGCATCATCGTGCCCTTGTTGTTTTTTGGCACTGCTTACGGATTTATTATTGTCACGGCCATTCTGCTGATATTCCTGGCGAAACCCCTGGCGCAAGGCATGTACGGGCTGTCCTCGATCCTCGTTATGGTGCATTGTTTTACGTTGGGGTTTCTTACGATGACGGCCATGGGCATCCTGCATCAATGGGTGCCGGTGGTGTTTGACGTTCCCCCATGGGGGACCCGACGAGCGTTGGCGAGTTACGTCGGCTACTTTCTCGGCGTGCTGGTGTTGGTGTGGGGTTTTGCTGCACAGGGGTGGCTTGTGGTGGCGATTGGGGGAAGCGTTCTCGCCCTCTCAATTGTCTGGTGGAGTGTAGGAGTGTTACGGCAACTAGCGCACTCCGCTCAAGCGCGCGACGTTGTGTACCACGGTCTACGGGGAGCGGTGATCGGATTGAATTTGGTGTGGGTGGTAGGCCTCTTTATGGCGTTGTCATTCCTCGGATGGTGGCCCACATACACCGTATTGCGGGTTCACATCGCAACGGCTTTGGTGGGTTGGATGGGATGGCTAATCCTCACGGTGCAGTTAAAGCTGAATCCCATGTTCTCCATGTCTAGAGCAGAAGGCCATACCTCAGGGATCCCGTTAATCCTCTCGGCCATCGGCTTAGGATGGGCGTGGCTGTCCTTGGTGTCGAGTGCCATCGCATTTCGCATAGGGGCGGTTTTTTGGGTCCTGGCGGTGTTGGCAACCCTGCGCCAATCCGGGGAGGTTGTCGGGCATGGGAAATCGAAAGACCGGGTGTTTATTGGGGTCGCTTCCGCGTGGCTGTTGCTGCTGGGGGCATCAATACTGGCTCTATGGCTAAACCCCTTGGCGGTGATCGTCGCCTTTTGGGGCCTGTTGACGTTGATCTTGAGCTACCAGTCTCGGATTATTCCCTTCGTGGTGGCGGTAGCGGTGGCCAAACGGCTGCCCGGCCCAAGCTTTAAGGCGTTCTTTATGGCCCAGGCTATGCATTCCAAAAATCAACCGATTGTCACGGGACTGTTGGGTCTGGCGGGGGCGGCGTTATCCATCCTTGGACGAACCCAAAGGCTGCCGGGGTTGGATGAGGCGGCCGGATTTGTTGGGCTGTTCCTGATTGGTACGCAACTACTTAACCTCATGACGGCCATGGCGCGAGGCCGCCATGCACAGCCGTCGCGGCCATAATCAACGCGGAGTACACCTTGCGACCGCCTGCCGCTGCAAGGCGTATTGAGGAGGATCCACCCATGACCTGTTTGATCACGAATGTTTGTAGAGGAATTTCCGCGTTGACTAAAAATATCTAGAGGTTTGCGGAGATAAGGCATAGCTCTAGTTGTCTAGGAACAGCGCCTGGCCTGGTGCCAGTTTGGGACCCCTGTTATAGCGCTTGACTTACGCAAGATGGAACCTTATGCCCCTTAGAAGTTAGTTTTCGGTATCAACACCGACAGGAGGGGATGCTTGTGACCGATTCTGGGTACGCTTTGAAGAGATGGGAAATCCATGAAGATTATCGAGCAGGCACTGGACAACGTTACTCTTCACAACACCCTGACCCCCATGAAAAATTTGCGGCAATATTGAGGCGTTAATACACCAATGCATATTGGCGATATTGGAGTTAGAGGTACCGCTAGGCGAGGGATAGAAAGCTGTCAAAGGTTCTCGAGGCAAAATGGGCTTGTTTATGGCGTGCGAGGACCTTAGGCCTTGCCGATGGTGGGCGCGGATATCATCACGACCATCGGCAGCATTGACATTATTCTTGGGGATGTGGACCAGTAACCGACGGGGTCTACCGAAATGCGGTAATACGGTGGCGCCATCGCTACGAGTCGATGGCGCACGATATGATAGGAGGGCGCCCCATGGAGCCAGTGGTTGTTGAGGTGAAGGGGATCATTAAACAACGATTGTCCTTATTTGGCACGATGATGAAAACAGTCGACACGCTAAAACCAGGTCAAAGCCTCATTGTCAAATCCACGTTTAATCCGGCGCCACTCATGGCGCATATGCGACGCAAGGGATATGAGGTGCAGCAAGAAAAACAGGGGCGGGTGATAATCACGACCTTTATTCCGCAGACGAGTCGGGTATCTGGCAACCAGTCGCCAGGGCGGATAATGGATATCCCTATTGAAGGACCCGAGCATTACCTGGATAACCGAGGATTGACCCCTCCAGAGCCCATGCAACGCACACTGGGGCTGTTGAACGATGTTCCGATTAATCATGTGGTCGTGATTCACAATGATCGGGTGCCAGTATTTTTGTTGGGCCAGTTGGATGACGAAGAAATTCCTTATGAGATTAGACCGCAAGAGGATGATTCTGCGATTGTTCGGATTCTAAAAACCCATCCATTGCGCGGTTGATTTGATGTGATGGCGGTGTTATGCCAAGTGTAAGTCACCCAAAACGACAAAATCGCTTCACTAAAATTGCCGACCAATAAACGCTGTGGGACCTTGACGGGTACTCGCTTGGGGGCATGGTCCTAAAGGAACCAGCGTTGGCTTGCCAGGGAAAAGATGACGTTTGTGGCACAACAGGAAGGGGATCCCAGTAGGCCTAGGATGAAAAAGCCCGGTATCGGTGATCCAGATCACGATAGCCTGCGGCGATTATCGCCATAATATCCAGGAGAGGGGGTGAAGCAAATGCACGGAGTCCGTGTATCCCGGTGGAGCCTGGCCTATTTTGTCGTCGCTCTTCTTTCATTGTTGATGGCGGAGCTGCTATTAATGCTGGGCGTGTCCGATCCGATGAGCGCAGTATCGGCGGGGTGGACACTGGTGGCCGTGCATCTAACCACCATTGGATGGGCGAGTATGCTCCTTTTGGGCGCCTTGCAGCAATTTGTTCCCGTGTTAACCACCAAGGATCTCGCGAGTCAACGGGCGTCCGGCATCACCTGGGCGACCATGACGGCGGGATTGCTGCTGTTATTGTCGGGATTTCTGGCGTTACCCGGAGGTGCCTTAGCGGGAGGACGGTGGCTCTTGCCTGTCGGGGGCAGTCTGATTGTGATCGGAGTCGTCGTGGCCCTGGGGAATCTGGGGACGACGCTGTATCGCGCCTGGCCGTGGGCATTGCCGGTGTGGTTTATCGTGACCGGACTCGGATTTTTGCTGCTGACGGTCTTGTTAGGGCTGACCTTTGCGATCAGTCTCACCGATCCGGACTGGATGAGTCCCAACGTAGCCGCGGAGCTCTTTGGTCGGGGCCTCGTGGCGCATGTGGTGGGGGGGATTGCCGGATGGCTCACCTTAACGGCGATGGGGGTGGCGTATAAGCTGCTGTCGATGTTTACTTTAGCCCCGGAGCATCGGGGCTGGTGGGGACGTTTGGCGTATGGGCTCACGGCCGTAGGGTTGGGGGATATTTGGGTCAACCAGTGGAGGGTTGTCACGACCGCCGCGACGGCGGGGTGGATCTTGGCGGTGGGCGGAATCACCGTCTATTTACTCGACATGATGCGGCTGTATCGCGCCCGTAAACGGCGATCTATGGAATTAAATGCGCGCATGGCCCGCGGCGCCTTGGTCGCGTTGGCCGTGTTGGTAGCCTTGGGGACTTGGGCACGAGTGACGCACCAATGGGGTCGATGGGCCTTACCCCTCATCTTTTTGGGGCTCTACGGATGGATTGGCGGCTTGGGGCTAACACAACTCTATAAAATTATTCCATTTTTAACGTGGTTGGAATCCTTCGGTAAAAAGTTGGGCAAGCAACGGACGCCCCGCGTGCAAGACCTCGTGAATGAAGCGCGTGACGCGCCGGCCTACGCGTTGTATTTTGTTGCCGTTCTGATGGCCACCCTCGCCTTGGCATTTCATTGGGTTTGGGTGTTTCGGGCCGCCATGGGATTTGCCTTGGTCGCGACCGCGGACATCGCGCGGGCACTATGGCGCGTGCGCCATCCCCGGCGCTCGAAGCGCAGCGGCGTGTCATCGACGGTGCCGCGTCTCGATTGAAGAAAGGAGCCTGCATGATGGATGCGTTGACGGACTCTGAGGTATTGGAAGCATTAAAGGATGTCATCGATCCCGAACTGGGATACAACATTGTGGACTTGGGCCTGATTTACGGGGTGACGATTACCGACAGCCAAGTGGATGTTGTGATGACCATGACCACCCCCGGGTGCCCAGCAACGAATTATATTGAATCCGGTACGTACGAGAGGCTGCGAAGAATTCACGGTGTCAAGGATGCGCATGTCGCGGTCGTTTGGACACCGCCATGGGACCCGTCGATGATGTCGCCTGATGCCAAATCGTATTTCGGATTTGCGTAAAGGCTATGCCGTTAGCATCGTACCATCGAAGTCTATCCAACGGTTCTTGGATACGCTCATGGCGATGTTTGTGAATTACATGATCGTCCAGACCTCGCACACAGTTTTGTCCATGACATTCGCGTGTACGCGAATAATCTACTACTCATGGCACGGTGAAGACCTTCAATCCGATCACGGACATAATCTTCCCTAATTACTGGACGATATCGCAATAATATTTCCGATGGAGCAGATGCCCGTCCGGCATACGCATGTTCTCCACAGGACGGGCGCTGTTTTTCTGGGGTCGACGCCCGCTAATCGGGCCGAATGCGTCCTTTGAGGTCTTTGGCTTGCGCGACCGTGGTTCGGTCGGCAATCAGTTGCCGGGCTTGGGGTATCCGATCCCAGACATTCCAATTGACCACGCCCACCACCTGGCGGTTGTGGAGATAATACAGCACGCCTTCTTGGCCAAAGGTGGTCCAGTCGGCAAAAACGTCAAGCTGACTGTCGATGGTGCCGATCGCCTCGTATCCCATGGTGTAGAGGTCCGAATAGAAAAAGGGCAAATGGCCATAGGATTTTGCTGCCCCCGCCATGTTTTCCCCCGCTAACCGGCCTTGGACCAGCGCGTTGTCTTCATGTTCGACCCGCAACCGGTGGTCCACAAATGGTAGGGCAAACGAGGCTACATCCCCCGCGGCAAAAATGCCGGCGGCGGAGGTCTCTAAATGCGGATCGACGATGATCCCATTGTCCACCGCTAATCCTGCCGCTTCAGCCAATGTGGTGTTCGGCTCTAACCCAAGGCCCGCGATGACCAAGGGGGCCGTAAGGGCGGTGCCGTCGCTCAGCGACACGGTGACGGCGCCTCCTGAACGCGTGACGCCCGTCACCGTGCGTTCCGCCACTAGGGTGACCCCGTGTTGATGGTAGACCTGCTCGAGATATTTGGTGAGATCGCGCGGGAATTTGGCCGCGAGGAGGTGCGATTCCGGGAAGACAACGGTCACGGCCACTTCGCGCAAGGATAAGACCGCGGCTAGTTCCGATCCGATGAATCCGCCGCCAATAATAATGGCCTGAGTGCCAGGTTTGGCGGCGTGATACACTTTGAGATAATCATCTAACGAGCGAAAGTAGATCAGGTCGTGATGCGCATCCTGGGGTAACCTGCGGGGCATGCCTCCCGTGGCCAACAGCAAGGTGTCAAACCCGGTCACCGTGCCATAGGCATCGCGGATGGTGTGCGCGGTCGGATCCAACTCCACCACCGGGGTCGCTAAGTGTTCGTCGACCCCCCACTGGTCGAGC
>PXYW01000092.1 GCA_003023695.1 Sulfobacillus benefaciens
CAAAAGGAGCATGGTAAATCCGGTGATAACAACCGCAACCCGATTGGGTTCTCGTTCCTCCATTCACGCCACCTCGTCCTTAGGACTTCCTTTCATGCTATGTCCCCGAAAAGGAGGATATGCCGTGACTCCGTGGTCTAAGTGACACGGCAATGAGGGCTTTACGATGCCACACCATGCCCCGCTTGATGCGATGATGGTGTTGAAGCCCGGCCCTCGCATATCGGTCGGTCAAGCACACGCAGGATACCTTATCCGTATGGAATTTCGTTGCATTTCAGTCAGGGAGAGTGTGTCCGCGAACGCCACCAGGACGTAGCGGGGTAATATCTGGGTCTACATACCAAAGAGTCCTGGCATAGTCCACGGAAAAAGCTCCATGTCGCCATGTTTGGGGTCCATGGCAATCTTTTATCATCGGCAACGGTTGCGTAGCACTCGGGTATCGGACCCCCACGCGATGTGTACCGAGGAAATAACCCCCAACTTAACCGATGACTCTGCTGTCCGTGCCAAACGCCGTCCTGGCCAGCGTCAGCCGCCCAGCGGACACCCCCTCAAGGATGCCCGCAGGCTATCCGGTGCCATTTTATTGACAAAAGTCCATAGGCACGGGACGATACCATGCACACGATCACGAATCGACTCATAGACAAACTCCTGATAACCATATACCCACCATGGCTTGTCAATTCGATTCGGGTAGCCATGCCCGAAGTCTAGTGGCCAACCGTCAGCATTCCTGCGATACGAATAATGTATTCAGCGACCCTTAAACGCACTAACCTGTGAAATGGCGAATAGCCAAACACTGTGCACGAATGTTCGGGAAGAGTTGAAGGATCGCTCCAGGATCCATGTTGTGACTTTCGTAGCCTCAAACATTGCGTTGCACAGCTTACACTGTTATAACTATTATAACAACATTCAAAGGAAGTGATGTGCGTGCTAGTTCGCAAAGTGTTCAAGGTCGGCAATAGTTTTGCGGTGTCGATTCCTTCTGAATGGGTGCGCCAGATGAATCTCGAAGATCAGCCCGTGGAGCTTTTGCGAAACGACAAGGGAGAGATTGTCGTGAAACCCTTACGGGAGGTGCCGCCGGATATTACGCCGGAATTCGCGCAAGCTGTCGATAGTTTTGTGGAGGAATACGCCGATGTTTTGCGGAGATTAGCGGAACGATGAGGTACCTTTCCGTTCATGAAGTACTCTTCATTCACTTTCAGGTGATTGAACAATTTGGAGGCACACATGGTGTCTTGAATCTGCCGGGACTCGAATCAGCGATCGCCCGACCGCAGGCTACGATGGACGGGGATGACCTCTATGCCTCCGTACTCCAAAAAGCCGCCGTATTCCTTCACTCGTTAGTCCTTAACCACCCGTTTCAAGACGGAAACAAGCGGACGGCCCTTACCGCGGTAGGGTTGTTTCTGCGTTTCAATGGCATGGAACTCGAGGGCTCAAGGACGGAAGCAGAGAATTTGATAGTTGATGTAGTGAACAGACATTTTCCTGTTGAGACTATCGTGAGTTGGCTCGCCTCACATACCGATTCGATGGACGACGAACACCGCTAACACGAATTTGAAGATGGCCATCTCCGAACTTCCGCGCATCGATCGTGCTAGTTCATCCGTCGAACCGATGCGAACTGTGTCCGATAGTTATTCCAATTTCGAAAGACTAGGTTGGAGAAGGCTAATAATCGTTTTCCCTCATGAGGGTTTTTCATAACTCGAAGCCTTTGCTGCGGCCTTCACATCGTAAGAAAGTTTTCTTCCCCCTCCCCGTGACGCAAAAAGGAGTTCTCCCCGTCGTTTCGCAAAGCCTTGGTCGTCACATCACACTACGAACGAAGAGGAACTCGCTGATGGGATCATTTCGACAAACATCGTTCATCTGTTGCCAAACGCATCGCCACAGGTAGGGCAGTTTCGGTTGCCAACCGTTTTAAATTGATGGTGGCATTCTCATCGCGGTCATGGCTGATCCCACATGACGGACAGGTCCACTCGCGATCTTTTAAGGTGACATCTTGGTTGATGACCGCAGGAATCAATAGCACGAACCAAAAGACGCCCGACCACGCCAAAGGGAATGCGACAGGCAGAATAATCTAACGCAAATTCTCAGATTAAAAAAGGTAGCATAGGGTGCGACCGTGCTATAGAGATGGGGGACCGAGGCGACGATTCGATCGCCAGATTCTGTCATCGAGACCATCCAAGAATTCCTCCACCAACTAGCGGCGCACTATTTTACCCAATGAAGGGCGCTTCTTCGCGTGGCACCCGAGTCGCCGTTCAGCCACCGACTCAATCATGGCCTCTTTCCAATTCGGCGGTTGTCATGGATGTCTATCCACACCGCTTCTCGCCAAGGCCAAACCATCACGTCGAGAAATCCAAGATACTGCGGGTGAGCTAAATAACGAACCGACCCCTTTTTCGGCACTAACGTGGTCTCTGCGACCGCCAATCCGAATTCCTGTGCCAATTCCCAGATGGTCGCCAGCGCCGTGTCTTCCTCCCATGTGGTGAACTGTGCGCTCGTGATATCGTATGTAAGCACGAAGCGCCTCCCAATGCGCTTATCCCCCTTATTATCCCTATCGGGATCAATCCGCCCCATGCTTTATTGAGAGGGTTAAGGCTCGGCTGCCCCCGAGAGCACTCGTCAGGCAAAACCGTACTACACTCCCCTGACCCTCAATTAGACGTGGGGCGATGCGTTGCAAAACCATCGCCAACCGTCTTGGAGGAGACAACGCTCTCCGAATAAGGAACTTTCCTCGATTCTTTACCGCAACACATGGGTCGGTGGCAGACGTGCAGCTCTGGGATCCGTTGTCGTGATGAGGTGCTGGGTTCCATCAGTTCACAAAACTGGAGGCAGCGTGCCATGGCCAAAAGAAAGCATCCGACCTCTGGCATGTTCTGAGAGATCGGATGCTCCTTTTAGGACATGGTTATGAGTTTTCGGACGCCAACACTTGTTCACCAATCTTTGCTAAGACCATTTGGCCTGCAGGCGATGGATGGACGTCTTCGGTCAGCACATCCATTTGCTGCTGCCCAGCAAACGCTTCGTAGGCATTAGCCACGGCCAGGTGATCCTGCGCCGCCACTTGCGCAATCTCGTCATTCATTGCGGTGATGGGCGTGTTGACCAAGCCGTTTAATGCGGCCATCTGTGGGGGAATAGGATTATAGATGTTATACAAAACCATCTTGGCGGATGGAGCTTCTTTTTGCACTAAGCTGACAATGTTGCCAAGATTGCTGCCAAATGTCTTGATCGCACTGGCAATGGCTTCTTGTTCGGCGGGCGTCAAGCTGGTTTGCCCGCTAAAAAGGATGCCATCTTGGAGTCCAATGGACAGCAAATCATTGCTGCCAATATCGATGGTCACAACCTTCGCTGATTTTAACGCCTCGACAAACGGCACCGTCGGTAGGGCGGTCAAGAGATTGGTAGATGTCCATCCGGGTACTGCCATATCATCGACGGGCAGATTTTCGTCTTGCCCAATCAAATACGGAAAAGCCAACGGCGAGGGTTGCAAATTCGGGCCCAAGTTATACCCAAAGCTAATCGAGTCTCCCAAGGCCACCAATGCATTGGCTGCCGGAACGACCGTGACAGTACTGGTCGACATGACGGCCTGTTGAGCGGTCGCCACCGCTTGCAGGGGTTTGGCATAAACGGCCACGTGGTAAATTCCCGGTTCTTCCGGCGTGAACGAAAATGGCCCGCTTTGGTATGCACCACTTTGGATCCATTTTCCTTCGGGAGTTTCAATCCAATATTGATACTGCGGATTAGACACGTTCTGCGATGAGGCCGTCAAGGTCTCTGCGCTGCCCACCGTCGCCAGTCCGCTCACACTGACAGCGGCCGAGCCGCCCGACTCAACAATCGCGGTCTGGCCAATAGCAGCACTCCATTGATGATGGGCCAATTGTGTCGGCGTCATGGCATATCCTGCGACCATGTAGGTGCCTGTCCCCAGTTTCCCTAACTGCACCGTAGGATTCGGAGAGTAGTTTTGCATCAATTTCCAGACCCCTTGGGGATTTCTTAACCAAAATTGGTACCACATCGGAACCGACGAGGATAACGTGTAGCGCACTGCAGTACCTGGCGCAATCCATCCCTGAGGTCCAGCCAGACTGACAGTCGGTTCGGGAATCACCGTAAATGAAGGCACTGCAACGGTTGAACCCGCCACGTTTTGGCTCAGGCCATGAATGGCAGTGCCGTTATTGATCCAGGTCCCGTAGTATTCCTGACTGATGGTGTTATTGGCGATATCTGTATCAGTCACCGTGGAACCCGTTCCCATCACCACAATACCGGCGGGTTTTGTCAAACCAAATTCCGGATCCGGGCCATTGCCGCTGATGGTATTGTCGACCACAATGGTATCGCTCATGACTTGATGGGGCGCCGTCAAATGCACCAGTACGCCCGGAATGTCATTGCCCGTGATCACGTTCCCCGAGACCACGTTGCCAATGGATCGGCTGCCCATCGGTGCCACCCCAATATCAATACCTTGGGGATTTCCTGTCACCGTGTTATCAATAATCTGATTGTCCAAAGAGCCTGCCGCGTCAAACGATCCCACCACCACGCCACAGCCGGCCGTATTGTCGGAAATCGTATTGTGGACAATGAGGTTGTCTTGGGATGGAAGACTGGGATGAAATGCCAAGGGATCGGCTAACCCGGGAGAAAAAAAGCCGTCGTCCGTCAAGGCAATGCCTCCGCCTTGGTTACCCGTGATGACATTATTGGAAATCAGGCTCCCTGTCGAACCCATCAATGTAATCGCCTTGTCCTGAAAAATCGATGGGGTCATGTTCTTTCCGTTGCCACTAATCACGTCATGAATAACCGACAAATGGGAGGCATCGACGCCCAAAATAGCCTGGTTATTGCTGTTTTCCAGCGTGAGACCGACAATTTTGGTACCACTGGCATCAGGACCGCTAATAAGAATCGCGTTATTATATCCCGCGGCATCAATAATCGTGTTAGCAGCTTGACCAGGTTCGCTGGTCAATGTGACTTGTTGGGCAATGATCGGACTTTCTTTGTATGTGCCGGGCATCAGCACCACAGTACTGCCTACAGGCGCCACGCTCAGGGCATAGTCAATTGTTTGGTAGGGGCTTTGCTGGCTGCCTTGCCCCGTCACGTTGCTGCCTTGAGGACTCACATAGAGCGTCATGGGGCCTGTTGTTGCGGCATACACTGAAGATCCGCTCATTAACAGGGTGGTCAGCGCGGACATTACCAGCACTGACACGGTATGTGACCACGTCTTCATCCATCCAACTCCTTTAAATTATTCGCATAGATATTGCTTTCCCTGATGATTGGCAAAACTCACCATTGATAGTATTTCATGTCCTTTTCCATCAAGCAAGACAATTTCCCCTAATTATGGCATAAAAAGCCAAACGGACTTAGTTAAAGGACCCTGAACGCACAACAAGGCAATAGCTTGTTCCAGCGCGGCGGATGCGCGATGGGGGAATCGGAACTTTAGCGGTGCTCAAAGCATCCTCAGATGGTTGGACAAACCCCGGGTGGGTGGAAGTTTTGCCATTGTTAACAAAGAGATTTTGGCGTATTTTCCCCAGGGTTTGCGTCCTCATGTCAATGCGTGGACGACGCCAAAAAAGTTCAGGCATAGCAACGCAACGTCAGCGGTTTTGAGTGCCACATCGGTGCCGGATCCGACCGCAAGGTCCAAATCTGCCGTAGCCAGTGTGCCCCTACTCCGATGTTCTAGGAAAACACGACCAATGCCATTGCTAACAAATCCGATAATACCACCACTAAGTTCCATATATTGTAAATCACGGTTGGTAACTCACAGAGATTCCTCACAACACGACGATGGCGGCGTGGCGGGTGAGGGCCGCGGGACATTCCGGGCGATTTGGGCCAGGCTCCGATTATCACGCGACGCAAAACGCATGATATGCCCATATTCGGCCGTGTTCGCGGCCGGCAGCGCAAAGTAGGGCCTGGAGACGGGCTTTATGTCGGTTGGAGTCGCCATCGGCACGCCCAATCGGTACGCATCGTGCCCAGCGCTTCACGGGCAATTTCCACCCAAGTGATCCGTGCCATCTGCTTGTAGGCGGGACTCACTGTCTTGCGGGTGGTCCACCAACTCCACAAGGTGAGGGCCGTCAATTGGACCCCCAGAATCGCCTCAATCATCTCCGGTGTATGGCCAAACCAATGATCCCATCGCCATGTGGTTTTGCCTTGCCGGAAGATGCAATTTTCCAGGTCCCACCGATGATGCATGATGGCATACACCGTGTAGGCCGACACCGCCTGGCCGCAGGTGGTCAGCGCCCAGCCTGTGAACACGGTCGTCGCGGTCTGGGTTCCTGAATGCGGGCCTCGCTTCTTCGTGAGCACCGTCCGCTTCCAGTACACGACCCGCAAATGGGTCAGCGTACCCCAACTGAGTTCGCCGAAGTCCCCAATGGACAGCCCCGGCTCCGTCACGGCGGGATCCGTGATTTTCAACAAGCCTTGGGCATCGTTCAATCTGGTAAGCCGGTCGTCTTTGAGTCGAATGACGACGTCCCAGCCGTGCGCCCGCACGGCTTCGATGAACACGCGCGTGGCATACAACGCATCGGCGACAATCACCTCGATCTGGTGATGATACGCATGAAAAAGGTTATCCAGGAGCCGATACGCCGCCGTCGGTTCGCCTTCATTTTTGTCGCTACCATCGGCCGGATGAACCCGTTCCCACTCCAGGACCGCTTGTCGTTGCGGACCGACCGTACTGGCAACGACGATGCGGTGGAACCATTCCGTCATGCCTTGCACCTGACGATGGAGGCAATCTCGACACGTGACGGAATGTTGCACGAACAATTCGACCCCGTCGATCGCCACCACGCGCAAACCGCCCACGGTATCCCAGGCACGATTCCGCGCCAGCTTGCGACCCACCCGGTGCACCCAATCGTGCCAGACCTCCACCGGAATATGCGAGACCACGCGGCGGATGGTATCCGCCGGCGGCGGATGGTATCCGCCGGAATCGCCCCCGGCGCACCCAGCCTTCCCATTGTTCCAGACTCCGCATGTGTAAAAGACCACCCATGATGAGGAGCACGGCCACGACCCGCGGTGTATGGGCTGTCGTGCCCTGTCGAGGAAATTGTCTGGATCCAGGCCGGCAAATCAAATATCTTAGTCGTAGCGTTCAGAAGCTTTCTGAACACGGAAAGGCACCACCCTTGCCTGGGTTGAGGTATCTTTCTTTCGCGTTCGGTCGGTGGATTTCCTCCCAAAAACTGGTACAACCTGCATCTTCGAATCCCGGAGGTTTTGACGAAAAATCCTGCGACCAATGCCCCTAATAGCCCGCTACATTAGGAATTCACGTAAGGAATCTCGGGGTAACTGATAAGTGTTCCTTCCGTTAATACAGCCTATTGTTCGAAAACAGCACCTGACGTATTTCTTAAATCGTTCGACAGCACTCGGAGTTTTTCTAGACTCACTGGCAGACGACCTGATACGATTTATACGAACATATGTCTTTACAAAAGAAGGTGAATTCCTGTGTACAACTCCATCTCCCGCACCGCCAAAGATCATATTCAAAAACTGATGGCCGACGTCTTCCAAAATACCTTAGCCGACTGGTATGGCCTTTCTAATCTAAAGATTATCGGATCCCTTCCTTCTGACGTGCCCTTACTAGAAATTCATGACCGAATCCTCGACCGCGTCTTTGTTACAGACAATGGGGAGTTGCTACATCTAGAATTTCAATCCCAGATCGAGAACAACCTGTATCGATTTCTTGCCTACGCTAGTGCCCTTGCCCTTTGCCATCGTAAACCTATACGCACGGTGGTCGTCTACCTCACCCCTATGCCATCAGCCCCTACCCAACTCAATCTCCGTTCACTACAATATACGGTTGAAAACATCGTAATCGGGGACAAGCACGGACCTACCGTATGGCAGCGACTCACCGCAAAAGAACACACTGTATGGACCGACGCGGACATCTTGGATCTAGCATTCTATCCTTTCATGAATGATTCTCGTTCGCCATCCGAACGTGCCCTGAAAGCCGCAGAGTTAGCTGGTAGTCTGCCACGGCCCAGTGGAAGGCTGGCAGCCGCCCTAATCGTCGGTCTGACAACTTCATTTGTCGATCCTGACGTGCTAAAATTAATGAAGGAGGTGTTGCAGATGAATGATCTGATTAGCGAACTCGAACGTGAAGCCATCGAGCGTGGATGGAAAAAGGGCCATGCCCAAGGGTTTGAGCAAGGTATTCAGCAAGGTATTCAGCAAGGTATTCAGCAGGGGATTGAAAAGGGGATTGAAAAGGGGATTGAAAAGGGGATTGAAAAGGGGATTGTAGAAGGGCGCAGTCAGGGTGTGAGGCAAGGACAACTCAATTTGGTCAAGGCGGTTCTCACCACTAGACTTCCTGAAGTCCCTCCCGAATTTCTAGAAATCATTAGCACGCTTGATGATCGGCAACTAATCGAACTCGTGTTAAAAGTATCATCTATATCATCCCAGGAAGAACTACATCAAGCCCTTCAATCACTACATTAGCCAGTCAATGAATCTGGTCGTTCGGGTTGTTTCTGTGCAAGTTCCCCAAAACCATACAACGACAAGAAACAACTCGTGCGACGTTATAAGGCTCTCCTCACGAGATGTTAATAAGCTCTAGCACTTTTCTGGATCCTCCTCTACGCAACAACCTCAACCCAGCAGTTAAACCAATCACTACAATTCGTCTACTGCTCCTGGGAAAGCGCCCTCCGAAACTGAGCGGGGGCCTAATGACCAGCCTACTTTGGGGTAAAACGGCTTAGAAACTCCTCGGTTCAATCGTTTGGCTGGATATCTCAGAAATTCGCCGATGTCACACTAATCAAGTGATCCTTAGACCATTGCAAAAAGCGGGATACTACCCGGTCCGGAGCATCCGCAATCAAGCTATGCAAGGTGTGGTCCATAAATTCATTATGATGCTGAAATGCCTTGTCCATGCATTCCGCTGACCGCTTGGTGTCCACAATTGGGTCTTCATGGCTAAATAATGCTAGGCTGGCGCACTGCAGTTTCTCCGGATGCACCAGTAAGTGCTGAGCATACAGTAAATTCAATAAAAACCCTAAAGAGTAATAGCGGTTGACTAAGGGATCGCGAGAAATCAGATCCATGACCTCGTGGCTTTTAGTAGATCCCGCCATCGAAAGCGGTTTTAGTGGACGGATCCATCCTACCACTGGTTGCAGTCTCCACAAGATCCCCATAACCGCTGGCGAGAGCTGAAAATGCAGTGACAGCGCTGGAGAGACCAAAAACAGCCCGTCCGGATGCACCAGACCCTGCGCCGCCAACAACGCGACCAACCCGCCAAGGCTCTCGCCCCCCAACACGCTAGGGATATCTTCCGGAGCCGAAGAGACGAAATGCTCCCAAATCCCTATCAAATCATCGCGATATGTTTCAAAGTGACCAATATGGCCTTTACGTCCCTCCGAACGCCCGTGTCCACGAAGATCCGGCAACCACACTCGAATGCCGGCCTCAGCTAGCTGAATAGCCATAGGCAAATAGAAATCCGAATGAACCGCAGAGGCATGCAAAAAAAGCATTTGCGCACGCGGATGGCGGACATCAACGGTGCGGACAAAAAGGCTGGGATGGTGAGAAATATATTGGGCATACACTGTAATATTACCCACGACAGGACTCCTGTCCGTCTAACTCCCATCGTGGCATGTCATCATAATGAGGCATCGATCCCCCCGCTTTCTGTATACCATCGGCACTCCCGCGCAACACAAAAATCAGGTCACGAGCACCCTGACAGGTCTTGCCCAGATAACCTCAACCATCCATGGTTCTTATTGTTGATCCCCGAGGGGAACGGGTCAAGGGCAAATGCCACGGATTTCCAGCAAGGGAGGGCACTATCCTCCTTTCCCATAATGTCAAAAATGTTGCGGAATCTGCAGAAGAAGCCAACCGTATTATCGGCACCATGAGCGCTATGAACCCGACCTTGCATGTGTTTAGGAAAGTCTGTGGCGTAATATTCGACTTTTAAACATCGCCCTCGTGTTGGTTCGAAGAGCGATGGGGCACATTTACCTATCCCTTTTCCCAACGCCACCAGCGTCGGTGCGGTCCCAGCAGCAAAAGTGCCGTACTCCACATCCCTTCAACCATGGAGACCGCCACCATCAATACTAAAAGTGGCTCCACGTGGGCCGGGACTCCAAAAGACAGCAGACCCGGAGCAATCCATGCGGTATCCAAAATAAGAGCCACACGGGCACCAGGGGTCAGTTGAGTCCAGCCGCGATCAAAAGGGGAATGCGACTTCGGAACCACACGGTGCCTTTCCCAAGCATCAGCCAGATAACTAACCAAGGCAGGAGCGATAATGAGTCCCCAATCGCCGCTAATCGTCCGAGTATAGTCTCCTGATTCAACCGTAACCTTAGAACCATGACGTACCCATTTCAGCAACCACGGTTGATCACTATAGTGCCAAACTCGATCCAAAAGATCGGAAAACTTTGCAGGCATTTCCCTTTTTTGCGGGCCGTGGGCGTCTTCCAGCAACAACCCATAAGCGGTATCCCCACACACAACGAACCCTAAGTGGTCTTCTAAAGGCAGGCACCATAATCGCCACGTCATCCAGACTTGGTCCCAATCGACAAGATTGTCCGTTTCGTACTGTTTTCGATTATCAGCCTCTATGAGGATATCCCAAAGGTCCTCCGTCTCCAATGCGCACCCCCCCAGCCATCGTGGTGACAATAGTGTATGGCAAATCAGTTAAGTCAATCAAGTCACAAATATTGCAGTGTCAAGCGCCATGAGGCGCGAAAAGCATGAGTTAATCTCTCTAGGGTCTAGCATTGCAATCTGAACGACGTTTTTGTTGGCTTTCCATCGGATGCTGGCTATGTCTCGGTTATCGGTATTGCACCGATGTTTTGTCCTAGGTGGTTTTAGCGTTAGACTATATATCATTGAGGAGGCCACAGACAATGCTTACCGCCCGGATTTTAAAGTATCCGAAAATATTTTTACTGGGATGGCTGGTGATTATCGCAATATTTCTTCCCTTTGCCGTTCATGTTACTCACGGGCTATCCTCATATGGCTTTGACAATCCTAGAAGTCGCGTAGTATGGGCTGACAACCAGGCAAGTAATGTTGCCAGCGTATCACAACAGCCCCCTGAACTAGTCACGGGGTTGAGCTGGTCCAGAGCAACGGCCCTCGCGGCCCAAAATCACATCCCGCAACAGTGGTTGCACCGATTATCGGTCAAACAATTTGTTCTGGTAATTCCCGCTTCCCAGCAGAACGTCGTGACTACGCCTCCTGATTTAAAACTTTTACGACAGTTTCAGGCCAATGGCGGCACACTGAAGCCAGCTAGCCAGTTGCAGGTGGCCAACCGTGTCATTAGCGATACCAAGGCTACATTAGGCAAGAGCAGTTTGGTAGCATTTCCCTTGCTGGTAATTCTGTTGCTTACGGTATTCGGATCGGCAGCTGCGGCAGTGCTCCCCCTGATAGTCGCTTTGGCGGGATCCATATTATCGTTAGGCATTGTCGATTTACTTGAGCACGGTATGACGCTTTCCATTTATCTAACGGTGAGCTTTTTGGCTCTTGGCGTAGGAGTAGATTATGCCCTCTTTATCAGCAGTCGTTTTCGTCAAGAACTATCCCGTGGAGAAACCGTAGCCCAGGCCGTTGCCGTCAGCATGGCACGAGCTGGCCGCTCCGTAGTATTTTCTGGACTTGCCGTTAGTTTGGCGGTACTCACGTTAGTATTTGGCGGCAACGATTATTGGCGGGGACTTGCGGTCGGCGGCGCTGTCGCCGTATTGGCCGACTTATTAGCGACCCACACACTATTGCCAGCTATATTGACCATCATGGGACATCGCGTGGAATGGGGCCGTATATCATTTCGGCACAGTCATCAAGGATGGGCTAAGATTTCCTCATTTGTTAGCCGCTATCCTTACCCCGCCATAGTTTTAGGGTTAGTCGTATTGTTAATTCCGGGATATTTTGGAATGCACCTGCAAATGTCAACGCCAGCTAACTTGTCGGTTATGTTGCCCACAACCGACCCACTTCGCGAGTCGGTCGCCATTCAACAAAACGTGGATGGCAAAGGATCCTTAGCCCCACTAAGTGTGGTGCTGCAATACCATAGTACCATTGCTCAAATGGCCACCTGGCAAAACGTCGCCACCGTAACCGAGCACTTAAGGAATCTGCCTGATGTGGCAAGTGTTGCGTCACCTTCACTGTTCGGCCTATCTCCTACCCAATTAGCAACCGTCATTAAGAGCCCCATGCTCATGCCAGCCAAGCTCAAACCCCTATTAAACGGCTTTATCTCGGCTAAACATTCCCATTTAGTGGTCCTTTATGTAGTCTCGCGAAGTGGTCCGGATGCACGTCGCACGGAAAATTTGGTTCAAGCTATTAAACGGGATATGCCTAGGTGGGTTCCTCACGGTACTCAATGGGGTGTAGGAGGTCTGGTTCCCCTGCTGGCCAGTTTTAATCATCTCACCGCCCGTCGACTGCCTTGGATTATCGGGGCTGTAGCGCTTGTGGCATTCACGGTGTTGCTATTGGCTACCGGGTCTGTATTTCAATCGCTTTTAGGCGTCGTGTTCGATGGAATTGTGGCACTGGCCACTGCCGGAGTGTTAGTCGAAACGGTGCAAACTGGTCACTTGGGGCTGCAGGCACTGCAACCAGAAAGTGCCATTACCCCGCTTATTTTCGTATTGTTGTTTGGACTTTCCATGGACTACGAAGTGATATTGCTCCATCGGATTCAAGAGCTAGCCCGATCCGGTGCCCACAATATTGTCGAGGCATGCCAAAAAGGCGTGGAAATCACAGGAGGTATGATCACTGGCGCCGGGATGATTATGGTTGCAGTATTCGTGGCACTATTTGTTAGCCCGCTGGAAATCATGAAAACTCTTGCCATTGGAATGACTGCCGCCATTTTATTAGACACCTGGGTTGTTCGCACGCTTATGGTACCAGCGTCAGTGGCGATCTTAGACCGGTTCGCTTTTTGGCCACGTATGATGCCGCCTCCAGCAAAAGCATCGGCCAAATAAGCATTCTCGCTTTTGGCTTCAGGATTTTCCCCAGGCAGTGACTTCAACGCCAAAGGTATTTGCCACCAACACAACACGCCCGTTTCCGATGGGCAGTCCGTTCAGTTTAATCGTTGCATGATCGTGCCATTTTTTGTCAAACACAATGCGGCTGCCAATTCCTAATTGCAGCACACTTTCCAATGATAGCACGGTTTCTCCCAAACTCACGGTCATATTAACAGGTAAGTCTGCCACCCTCCGAAGACGCGGATCGGCAATCGGCACCGGCGCATGCACCGCAGGATTAGGATGGGATTGCTCCATTGCGATCACAGAATCATTGACCACGATACTGTCGTCTTTCGGTTCTTCAGAAACATTTGAAGACATCCCCGCCAACAGCGCGTCGATTTCCTCCTGTGATAACGGTCCCGTATTTTCTTCTGCCATTGCCAAACCGCCTCCCGATCAAATTGCTGATTAAAGTGTACCATGGAATAGGCAATTCGAAATCGGCCGCCAAAACGTCAGCGTAATCAAATGACTTCCTAAGTGGTCACGAAATACCCAGGCTTACATCAGGCTGGGGAATCATTAGAACTTCGTTCATCGGATCGCCATCAGACCATTGCTAAATATTGATCGCAGCATTCGACATCTGTCGACTCCGTTTAGCCCTGTCAGATTGTGTTGTTGTTTCTGGCGTTCTGCCAATTTGGCGGTCGATAAATATCGATCGTTTCCACCACCGAAAAACCCATGTCTGCCAAAATCGGTTGCGAAGTTCCCCGGGTCGCATAGACGGCAACAAAATCACAGTGGTACCGGTAGGCATACCATAATCGATGCCGCACCATTTTGTGATAAAAACCCTGGCCCCGATAGTCAGCATGCGTCTCTCCGCCCCACAACAGGGCCCAACCAGAAAACATGGTCAGCCCTCCGGCG
>PXYW01000093.1 GCA_003023695.1 Sulfobacillus benefaciens
GTGCGAGTAAGGTGACGGTGGAAGGCGGACAAGTCGTGAAAGTCACCAAGGATAAGCAGGGCCAGGTGGCTCGGGAGGTGTTGACCAAGAAGTGGTCGGACTGGGTTGATTACTGGGCCGTCGACTTTGATTTTGAACGTCGTCAAGAAATCATTCGAGTCGTCGACGCGGATGGGACGGAGCGAGAAGTCTGGACAGGCAATTATATCTTTGAGAACGAATGGCAGTCTTTTCGGACGCGGAAAGACCGCGCCCTGGAGCTGACGAGTGCGCCGCATACCTACCCTCGGACGGGGCGCTATAAGATAGCGGTGAAGGTCATCGACATCTTTGGGATTGACACCACGAAGGTTGTGGAGGTGACGGTGTCATGAAGTGGGCTGAGATCTTTCCCCAAGATCCGCATGCGCTTCTGGATCCATCCGTACGCTGGTACCCCGGGGTCGACGACGGGCTTGATGCGCACCCCCAAGCTGTCCTGCCGCCTTTAGTGCAGCGTATTCGGGAAGGCGTGGCCCGTTGGCGTGCCGATGGGTACCCGGGAGTCAGTGAGACGAGTCGGGCGTTGCTCCGGTGGTGGTTCGACACGGATCATGTGATCATGGGCCCTGACGGCATTGCCCAACTTTTCCGGTACTATTTTGCGCAACGCGAAGCCATCGAGACGGTCATGTGGCTCTACGAGGTGGAGCGGGCGCGGGAACCGTATGCGCTCATGAAATATGATGGGTCCGGTCAGGTATCTCGTCGATTGTTCTCCGAAGATTGGACACGCTATGTGCTAAAACTCGCTACAGGGACAGGAAAGACCAAGGTGTTAAGTTTGCTGATCGCCTGGTCCTACTTTCATAAGCTCTACGAGCCGAACTCTGATCTGGCGCGCAATTTCCTCGTGATTGCCCCGAATATTATCGTCCTAGACCGTTTAAAGACCGACTTGGACGGCGCACGAATTTTTTGGGCGGATCCGATTCTGCCCGATAATGGTTTTGCGGGGCAAGCCTGGCAGGATGATTTTCAACTGACGGTCCATCTACAAAATGCCGTGCATGTGACCCAAGACACCGGCAATCTGTTGTTGACGAATATTCACCGGCTCTATCGCACCGAGAAGACTCCCGCTTTTACAGATACCAACACGTTGGAATATTTTTTGGGGCCGAAGCCCGTCAGCAAGACCACCGATGACACCGTGGACTTGGCGCCTTTGATCAGCGAATTGCCGGATTTATTGGTGCTCAATGACGAGGCGCACCACATTCACGATGAGCAGTTATCGTGGTTCCAAACGATTGCTGATCTCGTCAGCCAGTTTCGCCTGCGTGAGCGATCCGTTTCCGCCCAAATCGATGTGACGGCCACCCCTCGACATGCGGATGGAGCCATCTTTGTGCAGACCGTCAGCGACTACCCTTTGGTCGAGGCCATCCGCCAGGGCGTGGTGAAACGGCCTGTGTTGCCAGACCAAGCGTCTCGGGCCAAGCTCCGCGAACGACCGAGTGAAGACTACGGAGAGCGCTACGCGGATTACCTCCATTTAGGCTACTTGGAATGGGACAAAGTCACCGCTGAACTTCGCCCCATCGGCAAAAAGCCCATATTGTTCGTGATGACCGATGACACCAAAGACTGCGATACGGTGCAGGAATATCTTGAACGTCGCTATCCTGCCTTACGGCCCGTGCTGGTCATTCACACGAAAAAGAATGGAGACCTTGCGGAAGGGAGCAGCAACCAAAGCAAAGCGGAACTCATAAAGCTACGGGAGCTGGCGAATACGATTGACGATCCCGCCAATCCCTATAAGGCCATTGTCTCGGTGATGGTGCTCCGGGAAGGGTGGGACGTGCAAAACGTGGTGACCATTGTGGGTCTGCGGCCGTTCAAGGCCAAAAGTCAAATCCTCCCGGAACAAGCGCTGGGACGCGGACTGCGTCGGATGTTTCGGGGAGAGCCGATTGCCGAGCAGGTGAGTGTGATCGGCACCGATGCCTTCATGGATTTTGTCGAGCGAATCAAGGCCGAAGGCGTGGAACTCGACTACAGGCCCATGGGACCGCAGACCCCACCCAAAGGACCGTTGACCATTCAGATCGACCGCGGCAATCCCACGAAAGATATCGACCGACTCGACATCATGCTACCGGAGCTCAGCCCACGCATCTATCGGGAATACAAGAATTTTGGAGAGTTGGACTTGAATGCTGTAGAACATCCGCGTTGGCCCATCAAGCAGTTTTCCGATGCCGAGCAGCGGGAGATCATCTTTCGGGACATCGACACGGAGGGTGTGGATCATACGACCGTGTTAGACATGGCACTAGACCCCAACCCTAATCATGTGGTGGGCTATTTCGCCCGCACCATCATGCGGGATCTCCGGATGGTGGGCGGCTTCGATGTGCTGTTCGGGAAGCTGAAGCAGTTTTTGCAGGACGATCTCTTCATGGAACCCGTTCGCTTGGACGACCTCAACATGCTACGCAATCTCTCCGAATTGGAGGTCACGGCTTCCATTTTCGATACGACCAAACGGGCCATCAACGCTCTAACCATACGCGACAAGGGTACCACGCGGATTCAAAACACCATTAAACTCAGCCAAAAGAAGACCTTCCTGGTCAAAGACCAGGGTTTTATGATCCCGAAAAAATCGGTTTTTAACAAAGTTGTGGGCGACAGCCAATTTGAATTGGATTTTGCGTCCTTCTTGGACGGGTGTGAGGATCTCGTTTCGTTCGCCAAAAATCACCAGAACCAGGGGTTTGCAATTGAGTACCACAACGCGGATGGGGGCGTTGCCCGCTATTACCCCGATTGGTTTGTGAAGGAAACGGAAGATCAGATCTGGCTCATCGAAACCAAGGGGCGTGAGGATGTCGATGACCCTCGAAAGTGGGATCGGTTGCAGCAATGGTGCCAAGATGCTATGGGACAGGACGGTACAAAATCGTTCAAGGCTCTTTATGTTTCGCAAGAGCAGTGGGACAAATATCGCCCACGGTCTTTTCGAGAACTATGCCGGGCATTTGCTGAGGCAAAACCATTGGCGAATCCGTGAACTGCAACTGTCAGGCATCGCAATATGATTGAGGGGTATCTCAGTGAAAGATCACCTACGTCAGATGTTTGCCGGCCTCTGGGCAGGCGCTTTGTGGGTCAACGCCATCATTTCGACTTTGTTATTGGTGGAACGGACGTATTTAACCGCCATTCCCCGATGGATTTTTGTAATTACTTTAGTGTTGTCATCTATAATGGCGCTGACCCAAACCTTTGGTCCGATGCTAGTGCGTTCTCATTTTGCACGAGACCTCATTTGGATCCTGTTGGAGGACTTTATGACAGGATTTCCCGATGATCGTCAAAATTGGACGTTACGATGTAACGTCATGCGGCTTCATAAAGGCATATTAACCACTGTCGCAGCTTGGCCAGAACGGACCATGTCGTCAAAAGACATCACATGGACGACCCAACAGGGTTGTTGTGGACTGGCCGTGCGAAAAAACATGCCCATCGTCCAAGATCTATCCGCATACAGCGGAAAATCCTATGACTATTTACTTGACCAGCTGGACGGCTTACCTAAATGGGGCATGACACGAGAACAATGGGACCACACACGGGATTTGATGTCCATTATCAGCGTTCCTCTCGTGTCTGTAGGAGTGAGGCCGCAGGTGATTGGGGTATTAAATTTTGATGCACGGGTCACGTTAGAGGTATGGCTCGGATCCGGCGGCACGGAAGCATTTTTAAATCGGGTGCAGATCATTCGTCGGGTGTTGGCGATTACATTGCAAACTATGGGATAACAAATGCGTTATAATGGGAATATGTAAAAAGGAGGGCTAGATGTGGTCGCCATGGAGCGCGTTGATGATGCTACGCAGGCCGTCGTGGACCCACGTTTTACGCAACCGACTTCACTTCCGCCCGGCGAGGCGCCGAACACATTTTCCTGGTTTGGCCCGCTTTTGCTGGTGGTGCTGTTGGCTCTCTTCTTTTTTGTGCTTCAACGAACGAGCAAGAAGTCCTAAAACCGAACAGTTTGTCGAAGTCATGAGGAGCCAGTACCCGCTTTCCCTTTCCGTGGTCGATAAACGTTTAGCCCAATCTTTTCCTCCCGGCCAGGCCCCACCGCCACATTGCCTTCCGTGCTGGCAATAATCGTGGTCTTGCCCGAACTGGAGGGGCCAAACTCCTGCGTCAGGTCAATCCGGATGGTCAAGAGGTGTCCGTCGAGCGTCCATTCGACATTCTTCATGTAGCATCCCTCTTCATCGCTAACGTTCGTCATGCGGAAATCTCTGCTGCGGGATTACAGGGGAGAGAAGATTCTTCCGTGCTTCGGCTACGCGGCATTCAATATTCTATTCCGCGAAATGCCAGTTCCCTCGGGGAAGTCGCGGGGGGTTCAACCACTAGGTGTTAGTGGGTGTGCATAAACGTTCTAAAATCATAACTATTTACTATGGGTCGTAGCATCATTTTTAAATTTGCTCCAAAGAGTTGTCGCAATGGCAATTGCATCCGTCACACTGGATTGGGTATATGGGGCACTGGTTATGTGTAGCAGTGGTGCGAAGGGCTGTGGAAAGGTAAGTTGTTGCAGTTCCGAAGGAGGTAAAAATTCGACTTGCCCATAGCTTTGCAGGGCTGATTCCAATTGTGGCACTGCACGTTCCATCACTTCACGTAGATACTTCCGGTAGGTTTCCATTTCCGCTTCGGCCCAAATCCGTTGCCGCATAAAGCGCCAGTATTGCCGGGCTTCGTCTACGGACTGTGATGGACGTCCATCCTCTTGGCCCGCGATGTCGGTATCGGCATCTCCCCATGGAGATGTGAGTACGATGGGAAGAACCGAAGCGAGAAAGCTCAGGTGGGCCAAGCTCTTCTTGATTTCGGTTAGCCACGTGTATAAGTCGTCCATAGCGTCAGAAGTCGCAGCGATTTGTAACGCTTCCTCGAGGTGAACTATTGGAGCGGGTGGGGTAGGGAAATTCAGTTCTGCAATGGTGTTGTTGATGATGTTTTGCAAGAAGGTTGGTCGCCACGGAGAGTTTAATTGGCGCAAAATAGATTTGCGGAGACTATTCAATACGCGTCGATTATTTTCTCGGGTCTTGCGCTTATCCCACCACACGACACCGAACAGCGCCATCCCGCCCCCAAGAAAGATTCCAAATACCGTGACGGCACCAGTCCAGTCATTCAAGGCGAATCTTACTATGGCAGAGACCAACGCACCGCTGGCCACAAAGGATCCGGAAACCACATAGTCTGATTTCAACCACTTGCGCATTAATAGGCCCCCTATAGCGTAGTAACAAAACTCCCTCGTCACGCACTGCTGTGCTCCGTTCGGTCGGCAAGCTGAATATTTATGCCCTATCGTCGATCGCTTTCATGCATTTATCATACAGGCCACTTGAGGAATCGGAGTTTAGATGATAGTTAACTAAGAGGCTGAGGTGTGACTTTCGACCGTCCCGTTCTCCACTCCTGTCGACGGACCCGAGACCTCGAAAAATGGTTTTGCAGTTTGTTTACCGCTCACAATCTGGAAGCCAACTAAGCTCACTTTCGTATAGGCGGACAGCTTGTAAGGGTTCATCCTTAGGCGAACGTGTGCTTCATTGGCCATCAAGTCGGACGGCCTGATTGTTCAAGGCCGTGATTAGAATTTCCGTCCTTGCTCGCTCTTGCTTTGTCTTTCGTTCTCGGGTATTCATCATCTCTTGAAATGCCGTCATTTGTTGTAACGCGTCGTTCATATCGTTGAAAAGTCGGTCCTGTAGGTCTTTCGTTTCGGCCAATACTTGCTTTGTTCCCTGTGAGAGGGTTTCGCTACTCGTTTGCGAATGAAAGGTTCTCCAAGCTAGCCAAACGTTTAAGCCTGCTTCCTTACCCCAGAATGGGTCCGCCCTCGGATGGGAAGTCAATCGTAAAGGACACCAGCAGTCATCGGATGGACATGCCCCACGAATACGTAAGAATAACAGGGCATCCTATCTTCTCCTTTCCCTATTTGCGTAGCACACGAGAAGTCATGGTGAACGGCCTACTTAGGCACGGTGGCGGGGCCGATACACATTCAGCCCAATCTTTTCCTCCCGACCCGGCCCAACCGCCACATTACCTTCCGTACTCGCGATAATCGTAGTCTTGCCCGAACTGGACGGGCCAAACTCTTGCGTCAGGTCAATCCGGATGGTCAAGAGGTCTCCGTCGAGCGTCCATTCGACATTCTTCATGAGTCATGCCCTCCTATCCGTAGGAAATTCGTCAGGAACCGAAGAAATTCCTGCCAATACAGTTCAGGGAAGAGAAGATTCTTCTGTGGCGTCGTCGCCGACTGTCGAGGGCACGATCTCGACTACCGCGTCCCACGCAATGCCCGCTAATCGGAGACCCGCGAGCGCATGGGCGCCCAGCCCACGCTGGCCATTGAGAAGTCGATTAAGGTAAGGGATGCTGATGTCCATGGCCTGGGCGAGGTCCCGTTCGGTCCAGCCGCGTTCGGTCATCATGGCGCGCAAACGCACGGTATTCAGGTAAATAGTGGCCATGGGGATGTCCTTCCCTGAGGTATTTTCAAGCAGTATACGTCGCGGCACAGGGGTTGCCTACCGGGAATGACTGGCAAAGCGGCCGACAGGAGGGCGTGTCGATGGATCATGGGTATCATCCTTCCTTAGTGGTGTCTCCCCTCGCGCCGCGGGAGAGAGTCGCATGGCCTTCCTTCACTGGGCCGTGGAAGAGCGGATGACGCGGGAATCACGCCAGCGACAGTGAACGGCACAAGAACCTCCCGTTCGACGGCTTCGGTCGTGATTTGTCGAACACTATGGGGTGCCATTGCCTCGAGGCAGCAGGAAT
>PXYW01000094.1:0-6336 GCA_003023695.1 Sulfobacillus benefaciens
ATCGGTTCCGACAATTGGGTTGCCACCACCCATGGCACCTGATTTATGACTAACTTCTCCCGATACCAGGCAATTTGGTCGGGATCCATCCCCAAGCTGAAATAAGTGCCACCGCTTCCTGACATGAAACAGGAAAATGGGCTGAGCCATCGGCTCACAGCATCTCTAAAGTCTTTGAGTGCCGGTGCTACCCGCCAAGCCGCCGGCTCCAGCACATTGCATATTGGGTCGGGTATCCTTTGTCGGCCCCAGGCAGTAACAACCCCATCTATCGAACATTCCTCCTGATTATCCATTATATCGTACGCCTGGTAAACCATTTTGGTGGAGACCGCAAATCCTGGGTTCATCAGCAGTACCCCAAGGTTGGGCCAAGCGGGCAGCGATTGATACTGGTTTCCAAATCCAGTAGCCCTTGCGGCACCTTCTTGCAAGAAAAAGGGAGTATCCATTCCCAACTCGGCAGGCATCGTCCCCCAATGAATGCCTACGCTTTGGGCCCAACGCAACAGTGCCGCCCCATCGCTGCTACCTCCCCCCAGTCCAGCGCCTACAGGTATCCGTTTGTGCAAGGTCACCTCCACTGGCGGTACTGGCAAGTTTTGTGATAACAACCAGCCATAGGCACGCTGTATCAGATTGGACTCAGTTTCTAGTTCAGGATGGCCTGGTACCACCAACCGAAAGCGATGATGTGGCACAATTACGATCTCATCGGCCAGTGCAACAGAATGCAAAATCGTATCAATGGGATGATATCCGCTAGCGGTTCGCGGACCCACCCATAACCCAATGTTAATTTTTGCTCCAGCCCGCATGGTTATCGCAGCGCTTGGTAGGATATCGTTCATCATAAAGCTAAGTATAGCAAATCGGGTTTTAAGCGCGATCGCGAGTCAAGACCAGTGACTCAACGCGAACTGCGCCTGCCTTCCTTAAGGCGTCTTTGACTACGCTGTAGCGTTCATAGAGGACCACCACCAACGATTTGGGGACAGCCGCCAATATTGCTTGATGGACTGCCTGTCCCTCATCAGGAATAATTTGGAGTCGGCTCGGGTCTACTCCTGAAGATCTTAATGCCTGGCGAATCAGATCCGCCATTTCTCCAGGTTGACGTCCACGCAAATCATGGTCTTCCCTTATGATAAAGCGATGAGCAAACCGAGTCGCCGCTCTTGCCGCATCTTGCAAATCTTGGTTGCGCCGATCGCCAGGCAACCCCAACACGCACAGTACTTCTTTGGCCTTGAGTTTATCAACAAAATCGCCCAGTGCCGAAATTGCCGGTGCGTTGTGGCCATAATCTAGCAACACTCGGATATCCCCCACACTGGATAGTTCCAGACGCCCACGGTTTACTCCTTCGCCACCAGCGGGAAAGGTGGCAAGCCCGTGGCTTACTTGCCGCGTCGACAGTCCCATAGCTAGACCAGCGGCCGCGGCACATTGGCAATGTTCATACGGGCGACACCGCCTAAGGCCGCTGGCAAGACACGCGTTCCCAACAATCGAGTCTCCTTTCCCTGTGTGCAGTAGACTAAGTTGCCACGTTTAACGTAGACGGCGCTCCCGCCTGCCGCAATGTGCTGGGTAACAGTGATGCCAGCTTCCTGTCCTGAGAACAACACGACCCGTCCTCGAGATCTGCCTGCCATCGAAAGCACTGCCGGATCATCCGCATTTAATACGGCAGCTCCTGATGGCCGCACCACGTCCACGACCAGTGCCTTTAAGTGAACCAAATCCTCTAAGCTGTCTATGCCGTCCTGGCCCAAATGGTCCGTGCCAATATTCGTTACCACTCCCACATCGCACGCGTCAAAGCCAAGCCCTCCACGCACCATGCCCCCCCGTGCTGTCTCCAATATCGCTACCTCAACCGTAGGATCGTTTAGTACCAAGCGAGCCGACCACGGACCGGTCAAATCTCCCCGCTGTACTAACTGGGAATTAATCAAAATACCATCGGTGGTCGCCATCCCCACTCGCTTCCCACACTGGCTCCAAATATGAGCCAGCATTCGTGTGACCGTGGTCTTCCCATTGGTTCCCGTGATTGCGGCCACTGGAATCCGGCCAGTGCTTTGGCCGAAGAGATAAGAGACAATATGCTCTCCTACAGGTCTTGTTTCGCCTTCACTAGGGTATAAGTGCATGCGCAGACCGGGTGCTGCATTCACCTCGACAATGGCGCCTTTAGACTCGTCAAGGGGGCTTTTCAAATCATCGGTCACCAAGTCCACTCCGGCGACATCCAATCCCAAGGCTTGGGCAGAACGCACTGCAACCATCCGGATACCAGGGCCAATCTCATCGGTGACATCTATCGCGGTTGCCCCCGTAGACATATTGGCCGTTTGCCGTATCCACGCGCGTCTTCCCGAAGGCAGCACCTGGTCCGGGTGATACCCCTGTTGGGCTAGCGTTAACAAAGCTACCGAATCCAACACCACATATGACATCGGGAAATCGTGACCGGGACCTCGACGAGGGTCTTGGTTCAAAATTTGTACCAATTCCGACACCGTGTGGATCCCGTCTCCAATCACGAACGGTGGTTGACGCATCGTGGCGGCCACTGCTTCACCGTGAACCACCAGTATGCGGTAAGCGGTTCCGGAAATTTCCTGTTCCACGATTACTTTGCCCTCACCATGAATTGCGGCGGCATCAAAGGCGCGGTGGACTTCCGCATCTGTAGACAAATGCATACTTACGCCATCTCCATGATGTCCTCCCAAAGGTTTTGCCACGACGGGGTACCCTAATTCTTTGGCCACCGCCACCGCTTCGTCAGCGGACTCCACTAATTTTCCCAATGGCACCGGTATACCCGCCGCTTGCAATACCTGTTTGGTCCATAGCTTGTCCTGGCAAATGTCCCCAGAAATTATGGAGGTGGCATCGGTCATCGTACCAATAATTCGGCGTTGCGCCACACCTTGGCCCAAGCGCACATAACTCTGGGAATCCAGTCTTTCCCACGGGATATCGGCACGGGTTGCCGCCTCAACAATGGCTCGGGTGCTCGGGCCCAATTGTGCTGCTGCAACCTCCCTGCGGGTCTCCCAAGCCGCCTGTTCAAGAGAACATGTGTCATCATCCCATAATGCCATCACAATAGCCGCGGCATTTTTCATAGCTGCTAATCCCCCGGCTTCGGTTCCCGTTTCGATCACAATTAACACCTTAAAGGGTGAGCCTTGTTCCCGCGTTTTGCCGTAGATACCCCGCTCTCCGGCTAAATACAATAATTCCAGCGCAACATGTTCGGTAACGTGGCCTAAGTAGGTGCCCTGGGTTAACCGTTGGCAAAATCCTCCTGGCATACCCTGCGAACAATGATGGCGCCATAGACCTGGCAAAGCATCCGTCAGGCGCCAAACAAACTCAGGACGTTCGCTGGTACTGTGGTTTCCCCATTTTTTAAGATCCATGATAACTTCCAAAGCACTAGCTAAAGTATGACGATTAGGTCCTGGGAAGAAACGATGGGACAAAATCTCCACACGACAAATCCTCCTTGATCAAATTCTGGGCTTAGGAAAACACCCTTATTGGCTCTCGCTGTTCCAGATTAAGCCCATAACCCCGGCTCAACACGTGTACGTTGATATGGGTTAAAGTTAACGGTTCTCCCGGTTGTGCTTCTGACGCATTATTCATGGTGGTCTTCTGACCGTCCACGACCAGAACCGTACCTTCTCCCCACACCGTTAACCGGTGATTCTTTAATTCCACAATGGCTGCCGTATTCTCATCAATTCCAATCCCAAGGGTTTGCGGGTTTTGTGCTACAGCAGCCAGCAGGCGGCCAATTCGGCCACGCTGGCTAAAGTGTTGATCAATTACCGCATCTTCCCACAATCCCATACCGCGCGCCATGCTCACGGTATTTCTGGCCGGAGTTTGTTCTGCATCGCCTCCCACAATCATGGTTCCCGACATCATCGATGCTCCAGCCGAGGTTCCCGCTACGACTAATCCCCGGTTCCAAGATTCCATGAGCGCATGGTGAAAAGGCGTCCCGCCCAGCACACTGGTAATTCGCAACTGGTCGCCACCAGTGAAAAAAACTCCCGAAGACTGAGCCAGAATTTGGCTCGTATAAGGAAGCTCCGCTTCCTGTCGACTTTCAATTGGGAGTGGGAATACCTCTAAACCAAATTGCCTAAAGGCATTGTGATAGGTAGAAAAGCTGAGGCTCCCTTGATGGGATGCAGTAGTTACCACCGCCAGTGGAAAGTTAGGCTGGTGTTGATGGGCTAACGTGGCGATGCGTTCTAGGATTTCCGGGTGCCCAAATTTATCTTCATGACCGCCAACGATGACCAAAGGACCGATGATGGTTTCCCCCTCGACCAAACTTCCCCATGGGATTTCCGACGCAACCTAGTCTGGCTTAACCGAGAGGATTTATGCAAAAAGGGAGGCTTTGGACAAGCCTCCCTCAAAATGAAAAAGCCTCGAATGTCGAGGCATCAAACTTTTAAGTGGACAGTTCGGGAAGGATCAGCTCTACGGTTTCTGTTAAAACATCCGTGTAAGAGTAAGAGATTCGACGTTCGGTACGCTCATCCACGTGCCCTTCTTCAATCTTGACTACAAAAATGTGGGGATAGGTTTTTTCCAGAATTCCCTCTTTTTCGTCAATCTTCTTCCGTCCCTTATTCGCCTTTACACGAATTTTTTCACCAACGTGGGAATCCAGTTCTTTTTTGATATCTTCTAGAACACTTTTAGCCGCCACGCGTGCTCACTTCCTTCCTCACTAATGAAGGGCAACAAACAGATTTTAACACTTGAGACCATTCCTGTCAAGAAAAGTACCTATTTTACCAATACCAACTATCCTAGGTCAATAGCGATTTTCCTGTTGCGACTATAAAATTTTTAAATGGCCGCCATCCTATCTACTGAATAATGGCTGAAAAATTTCATTCATTGAGCCCCGACAGCAGCAGAGTATGGCCAAAGGACTTGCGGAAATACTACCATAACGAGGTGAGGGACCATGGCAGAGATTATTATCGCCGGCAGCGGGTTTGCCGGATTGACGACAGCGTTGCAACTTAAACGCCATTTAGGCAACCGGACAGATCATCACATTTTGGTGATTGCTAAAAACGACCAATTCCTTTATCGCCCCGCACTAATCCAAGTTGCATTTGGCACAAAGTCATTGAGCGACATCCAATTCCGTCTATCGCCAGTGTACCGAAGGGCTGGCATAGAGTTTTTCGCTTCAGAAATTGTCGATATTGAACCGAAAACCCATACTGTTGTCACCCGAGATCGACGTTTCGCGTATGATAAATTAGTGGTGGCTTTAGGCGAGCACCTGGCTTATGATGAGATTCCCGGCCTTAAAGAATATGGGTACACCGTCTGTTCTCAACAAGGGGCCCAGGCTCTTGCCGACGTACTTCCACGCTTTACCGGCGGCCCCGCAGTCGTGGGATGGGCCCAATACGCTCAAACAGGCGGCCCCTCTTTTGAAGTGGCATTAGAGCTGCATCATTATATGAAACGTCGGCAATTGCCCGGGTCCATCTCATTTGTTGACCCGTTGCCAAAATTTTGGGCTCCCGCTGGAGAAAAAGCTTCATCGTATTTGGAACGCCTCTTTGCCACACTTCAGATTCCCCGTTATGGCCCAGTTCAGATCCAAGAAGTGTCACGGGACAGGGTGATTTTGGCCGATGGTCGCGAACTACCCTCGCAATTGACCATCATTACCCCACCATTTCGCGGACAGCCAGCTCAAAGCGGTCTTGCCGCAGGACAGCCTCGCAATTGGCTCGAAACCGGAAAAGATATGCGTTCCCTAAGGTATCCTGACATTTATGTGGCCGGCAACGCCACCGCATTTGATGGCCCTAAACAAGGTCATACGGCCATGCTCCAGGCGGAGGTCGCAGCCCATAACCTAGCGCTGGATCTTCTAGCCCGTCCAGATGAACGTCGGCAATATGATCACGAAATGAGTTGCGTTTTAGACCTTGGTCAAGGACAGGGGCTTTTTGTGCGTCGTTCACTGTGGAACACCCGGCATCAGGTGGTCAAATTGGGCCGTCGCTGGCCTCTTGCTAAGTCCCTCTTAGAGTATACGTTTATACACACGCCTGTGTTCAAACAATGGGGGGTGCCAATTTCGCGGCTCACTCGCTAACATCAGCCGCCACATGCCGCCCCCATCTCACCAGGCAGAGTCGCTCATAGGGAGTCATCCCGGGACACGGCTCACCCATGGTCAAGGATTTCCGCCATTTATTCATCACGGGCCGTAGGGCCATCGGATAGCGGCGAAAATCCCGCGTAATTTTGTCTAGG
>PXYW01000094.1:6438-13167 GCA_003023695.1 Sulfobacillus benefaciens
GCGAACACCGCCACAACTTTTCCAAAATTTCATGGGCGTCAAAATACTCTTCGGATGCCATGGCCGTGGCATAGGCTAACCAAATGTCCGTTTCTTCAGAACCATTTGGTATAACCAGGTAATCCGTTACCACTCGCAGCGGCCCCTCAAATTCTACAATAATCAGGTCCGTAATGCGTGCTGCCACAGAAGCAACGAATCCCACAACGGTTATGGCATTGGCTAAATTAGGCGGCGAAAGTTGGTCAGCCAAAGTGACATGGGGAGTCCAGTTGGCAGGCAGATAGAAGGGGTTGATACCAGAAAATAATTGGGACACTTGTTGGAAGAGGTCTCGGTGTAGCGTCTGCAATGGAAAATCGGGTTGGGGCACTAAATATATTACGCCAGGGTTGGCATCAAAACGGCCAAGTGTTGCCAAAGTCACAGTGGGGGCTGTCGGGAATTGATAGGAAGACAACCTTTTCACCAAGGGCTGGCGTTGGATTCCCTCTGCCACAAAAAGGGTTATATGTGGGTACTCCGGATCCCCCACTCGGGGTGGGCGCAGGCCAGCTTGGGCCAACCGATCGAAAAGAACGAAGACGCTCTTAGTGGAGGCATCATCGAATAGTAATTCCACGGCGTATCCCATCTCAAGCCTCCCTCCGTATATTTTCTTTATATTATATGCGTTGCGCGATTTCGCGCACTATCGGTCCCATTAGGCCATCGCCCTTTGGGTCGTTTGGAACTCCATCCTGCTACTAATGAACCATGACAAAATTTTGGCCGCAGGTCACACTTAAGATGCTAACAAAGGAGTCCGTGGTCTAAGCAGTTTGCAACATTTTGGGGAGGTAATTATTGTGGAGAGTCATATCTCACTGTTATGGGGCATGATTGGCATCATCGCCGGAATTCCTCTTGCAGTGGTGATCCTATATTCCATTTGGGAAAAACGCCATGGGTCTTCATTTCAGCCTTCACATGCTTCACGCCGGCCCAAACGTCGGCGCATTGTACGATTCCCATCACGCTACTCCCGATGGGTGCGAAGAGCGCAAGCAGCCCAAAGTTTTGTTGCTAGACCCCGCCCCACCCGTTATCCCCAAAGCCGTCGGGCCAAACATAACCGAGTCGTGCAGTTTTCTAATCCACATTCTCATGCAGGTCATTGAGATCTGGATTTAATGATCTGCCCGAGAGCTGTTATCGATTAATCACACCCATGATTTGGCAGGATTGTCATGCCCAAATGGAGAATAGGTAGAGAAATCCTTTGCAAGGGGCGTGCTCAATGTCCAATCAAATTCAGATCGCTATCGACGTGCCTGCCACAATGCGTGACGGCACAGTCCTTCGTTCCAATATTTACTATCCCCAGGGGACGTCAAATCTACCGGTGCTGTTGACCAGGATGCCCTATGGGAAGGATTACCCAATGGGAACCGGATTTTTCGACCCGTTGCGTGCTGCCCAAGCGGGCTATATTGTGGTAATTCAGGACGTTCGCGGCCGGTACCATTCGGAAGGTCAATGGGAGCCATTTGTCGCAGAGTTCAATGACGGTTATGACACCGTGGAATGGTGCGCAACTCTTCCCGGCAGCAATGGACAAGTTGCCATGTTTGGAGCCTCCTATTTTGGCATGACCCAATGGCAAGCGGCGGTCGAAAAACCGCCGCACCTGGTATCCCTATTTCCCGCCATTAGTTGGGGCAATCATCTTAATGGCACATCGCGCCGGGGGGGCGCTTATGAGTGGGGCTTATCGGCCTATTGGATGCTGAGTGCGTTGTCCTTAGATACCGTGAGCAGAATGTGGCGCAACCAGCCGGAACAACTGCGTGCGAAAGTGGGTAAGACGGTGCATCACATCGATAATCTGGCAAGCCACGGCTACGACACCCTGCCTCTGGCAGATCTGCCTGGTCTCGACGATGTCGCTCCTTACTTTAGGAAAAACCTAGCCCAACCGTTAGATTCTCCGTATTGGAAGCAACTGAATATTACGGGGAGATTTGATCAAATTCGGGTTCCCACATACTTGCTGGGAGGATGGTACGACATCTTTTTAGGAGAAACGTTAAATAGTTTTCAGTCGCTCACGGCTAATCGGATACCTGGATCACCCCGACTCATTATCGGCCCCTGGACTCACGGCTTCCCTGGCAATGTGGTGGGGGATCTGGATTTTGGTTTGGCCACTTCAGGGCTTTTCATCAACTATCGCGAGGACCTCACTGCGCTCCAATTACGATGGTTTGATGCTACGGTGAAACAATTGGCCAACGGATTAATGGAAGAGCCTCCCGTGCAGTTATTTGTTATGGGCGCAAATCAATGGCGCTATTTTACGGATTGGCCACCACCGGAGGCGAAATCCTATAATCTCTTTCTGGATAGTGCTGGGCACGCCAACACATCCCGCGGCGATGGGGTGTTATCCGTTTCCAAGCCGGTCCAAGGTGTACCAGACCGCTACCTCTATGACCCTATGAACCCAGTACCCACGACAGGAGGAGCCTTGCTCATGCCAGGGGTGTTCCCGCCAGGCCCCAAGGATCAGTCGGCCATTGAAGGACGATCTGATATTATGAGTTATCGCACACCACCTTTAGTTCAAGAGATGACCGTAATTGGTCCCGTTACCGTTACGTTATATGTTTCCACGAGTGCCCCCGACACAGATTTTGTGGCACGCTTGGTCGATGTCTATCCTGATGGTCGGGTCTACAACTTAACTGATGGCGTCGTGCGCGCGAGTTTTCGCAACGCGGATTGGAGCCATCCCGAAACTGTACAACAACAATTCCTCAATCCGGGACAGATTTATGAAGTCACTATCGATTTATGGGCCACCGCCAACACTTTTTTTCCAGGCCATCGCATTGGTCTCGATATTACCAGCAGCAACTTTCCGCGGTGGGATCGCAATCTCAACACCGGGCGAAGCGGCCTCGAGGATGCCAAAGCTCAAATCGCACAACAAACTATCTACCATGATAACCACCACTTAAGCATATTGCATCTGATGACGGTCTCATAGCCAGTTTCATTCAGCAAGGTCCGTTTTGACTGACGGATTCCGGAATCGGTAGTCTCGAGCCGACGCATTATTTAAGCCAAACTGATTATTTATCGTCATGGTCTTTCCAAGCCTTCGACACAAATTGACTTGACGGTGTCGGCGCATTAGCGCCGGCACCATTTACGAAGGCAAGAAACGCCACACTAATCAACAGCATGCGATTCACATACCAGTACTTGCGGGCAATCACAGGGCACGACCTGGATTCCACCCGTTAGGGAAAGGGGGGCGTCATCCAGCATTCACAGCCCTTGCTGTTTGCGTAGGATTAAATGCCAAGGCACCGGAACGTCGTCAACCTCGAATCGAAAGGATGGAACTGATGGATGTCAATCTTCTCCGTCGCGTGGTGGCGGATCAGGGCGCTCACGGCTTTGCCGGGGCCGTGTTGGTGCGACAGGACAGACACAGCATTGTGGAGGAAGCGTTTGGCGCCGCGAATCGATCCGAGGGCATTCCGAACAGCCCCGCGACCCGATTTGGGATCGCCTCGGGGGCGAAGCTCTTCACCGCGGTCGCCATCAATCAGTTGGTCGACGCCGGACAGCTGGCGCTCGACGCCCGACTGGTGGATTACCTGCCATATCCGTTTCCCCAGTTTGATCCGGGTGTCACGATTCATCACCTCTTGACGCATACCGCTGGGGTGCCCGACTACTTTGATGAGGATGTCATAGACGATTTCGAAGCCCTGTGGGCTAACCAGCCCATGTACCGCATCCGCCGGCTCGCAGACTTCCTGCCTCTCTTTCAGGATCGGCCCATGCAGTCGGGCGTTGGGGAACGATTTCACTACAATAACGCTGGCTATATCCTGTTGGGGCTGGTGGTAGAGCAGATCGCCGGCCAGCCATTTTCTGACTATGTGGCGGAGCATGTGTTGGTCCCCGCCGGCATGACCGACTCGGGCTATTTTGAAATGGATGCCCTGCCGCCCAAGACCGCCCATGGGTATATCGACTTGCCAGACGGTCGGTGGAAGACCAATATCTACTCGATTCCCGCGAAAGGGGGAGCCGATGGCGGTGTGTACGTGACGGTTAAGGACATGGCTACCGCGTGGGATGCCCTGCTGGAGCATCGTTTATTATCGCCAGCGAGCACGGCGCGCCTATTAACCCCGCATGTGGGGGCCGACGACGACAACTGGTACTACGGCTACGGCGTGTGGATTGACCAACGCGACAGGGCAATTTTCAAGTATTACCTCATGGGGTACGACCCCGGGGCCAACTTCCATTCCGCGGTCTTTCCTACCCTCGGAACCATGGTCGTGGTCTGTTCAAATAGAACGGATGGAGCCTTCGAGATGATTCGGGCCATCGAGAATGCCTTGACGAGCGAGTTATAGCGGTAGCATGTTCGGATGTCGCACACGGTCATGTTTCGGGCCATGGCGGAGAGTTAAGGAGGGTTAAACTGCTTACAATAAATATATGATTATACCTCATAATATTGTATAATCCTTCTAGGTGATCGATCAATGGACCGATATGACTCATAAAAAAAGTACTCGAAACGCTTTCGTTGCCTCATTAAAAAATGTACTCAAAAAAGGAGTGCTATGATGGCAACGCGAACTGTTCGGCATCCAGTCCAGGAGGAGTCTGTGATGCCGTTATCCTTAGCCGAACGTCAAGCTGTTCTTCGTGAGTTGGCCGGCCCCTATCGTCGGGCACGTAAGCATGAGCGGAGCCAAATTCTCAACCATGTCCAAACGTTATGTGGATTTAATCGGGCGTATGCTGCCCGCGCGCTGCGGACGGCGCTCCCCCAGGAACGCCGTCCCGGCCCGCGGTCGGGCCGGGGCCGCAAACCCACCTATGGTTTGGCGGCGAAAGCTGCCCTGATCCGGTGTTGGGCCATCCTCAATTTCCCCACGGGCAAGCGCCTGCAACCGTTTTTGCCCGACCTTGTCGCCCAGCTCGAACGTCATGGGGAACTCACGCTCGAGCCCCCCGTGAAGCATCAGCTACTGGCCATGAGTGCGGCCTCCATCGATCGTTTTCTCGCCGCCGAACGGCGGCGGCTGGAGGTCAAAGGCCGCAGTGGTACCAAACCCGGCACGCTCCTCAAGCACCAGATTCCCGTGCGGACCTGGGCAGAATGGGATGACGCCACCCAGCCCGGGTTTCTCGAGATCGATCTCGTGTCCCATGATGGCGGTGCCGCCCGCGGCGACTTTGCCTGGACGCTCGACATGGTCGATATCCTCACCGGGTGGACCGAAACCGCGGCGGTACCCAATAAGGCGCGCAAGTGGATCCTCACGGCCCTGGACGCCCATCGGGGCCAGTTTCCGTTCCCCATCCGTGGTATTGACTCCGATAACGGCAGCGAATTTATCAACCACCATTTGCTGACGTGGTGTGAGGACCACCACTTCACCTTTACCCGATCCCGAGCCTATCACAAAAACGACGGCTGTTACGTGGAACAAAAAAACTGGACCGTGATCCGCCGCTATGTCGGCTATGTGCGGTATACGGGTGCCGAACAGGTGGGATGGCTGAACGAGCTCTACGCCACGCTCCGCCTCTACACGAATTTCTTTCAGCCTCTGCAAAAAGCCGTCGCGAAAGAACGTCGGGGCGCCCGCACCTATCGCCGCTATGATCGCGCGCAAACGCCCTATCAACGCGTCATGGCCTTACCGGATTCAATGATTTCCCCAGACCGCAAGGCTGCCTTGCAAGCTCAATATGAGGCCTTGAATCCGGCCGCTTTACGCCGGGATCTCCTGGGTCTCCAAAACCGCTTGTGGGACAGGGTTCCGACCGATGAAGCGGTCCCCCAGGGGGCTCCCGTGATATGATTTCAAAGACCTTTGATTTTGAGGCAATGAATCTCCGTTCAAGTACTTTTATTTTTGAGGGAAGACGTGGACGAACAGTTTGTGAGTATTGGCAAGGCCGCGAAGAGGCTCGGCATGAGCGAAGGGATTGTGAAGTGGTACAAGGAGGACAAGGGCTATGGTCGCATCATGTTGGATGGTCAGGATGGCAACCATGTGTTCGTTCACTTCACTGCGATTAGGCCTGACCCGGTGAGATTTCCGACGGGCTACCGCTTTCTCAAGGAAGGTTAAACAGTGAGGTTTAACTTGGTCGAAACGCCAGCGTCAACTAGTCAAAGATTACGGGCCGAAAACGTGGAAATTTTATCAGACTAATATCGGCGCTAGAGTTACAGGACTCTTGGGGGCGTTAGCGACATAGCGAAGTGGCGACCACACTGTATAGATATAATCCAACTCTGAATTCCGCGGAATAACGCGACGCGAGCGTACTCTCCTGCACAGGGCTGGTTACGCCCCTCTCGACGCCAGTGCCTGGCCAATTTAAGACTTATTGCCGTGTCCGTTCTAATGACTACAGAAACCCATATTCACCTTCGGCTTAAATCCACATCGATCGGTGTGTACTGTGACGAATTGATGATAGGGCTTGTGATTCGTGCCCTTTACACAGTTGTTAGGCATCAGAACTCCATTTCCAGATTTTATCAGATGCGCCGTAAAACTCCGCCGTTCAGGGCGGAGATATAAGGCGTTGCCGTCAGGCAAATCTTCTGCTAAAATACGTATGTTCGCTCTTTGACAACTAGATACGTTCGTGTGGTTGTCTTCCGCAATTCGTGGGAGATGTAAAATGTAT
>PXYW01000095.1:0-6690 GCA_003023695.1 Sulfobacillus benefaciens
CAAGTGGTTGGGGTGGGTGTATTGGTCGCTACTGTCAAACCGCAACAAAAACTCGTCGTTGAATATTCAAGCTGTCTGGAGTGGGATGAATTCGAGAGCCAAGCAGTGAAACCTAGCGACTGGGCCTGGCAACTAGGGCTAGACGCACCCGAGGCAAAGGGGGACGAGTAACCAATGGGGGACGCGATAAGGATTGAGGATGTTCGGCAAGCTCAAGAAGCCCTAAAAGGAGTCACCTTCACTACACCGTTGCAGGAATCGGGCTACATTAACGACTTACTTGGCGGCAGAGTGTTTTTTAAGTTGGAAAACTTGCAGCGCGCGGGATCCTTCAAATTGCGTGGAGCGTATAATCGGCTGCGCCACTTGACCACTGATGAATTGCGCCGCGGGGTGGTAGCGGCTTCTGCGGGAAACCATGCCCAAGGGGTGGCGTTGGCTGCGGGATTGGTAGGTACCACGGCGCTGATTTATATGCCCGAGGGGGCCTCAATGACTAAAATCGAAGCGACTCGAAGCTATGGTGCTGAAGTGCGCTTATATGGGGAGACTTTTGACGATGCGTATCAGATGGCGCTTCAAACCTCCACGGAAACTGGACGTGTTTTGGTACCGGCTTTTGATGATAAGGATATCATTGCTGGACAAGGCACGGTGGGATTGGAAATTTTGGATGAACGACCCAATGTCGATGCCATAATTGTTCCGATTGGTGGCGGAGGTTTGGTAGCGGGAATCGCGGTGGCTGTCAAGGCGCGGCATCCTCTAGTCAAGGTAATCGGGGTCCAGGCCGAAGGCGCTGCAGCGATGGTGAACTCGGTGAAGGCGGGAAACATTCATCCTTCTTTATCCGTGAGGACTATTGCTGATGGGATAGCGGTCAAGCGCCCCGGAGAATTGACCTTCCCCTTAATTCAACGATATGTGGACGATATTGTGACGGTGTCAGAACACGATATTTCTCGGGCTATCCTCATATTTCTGGAACGATCCAAATTAGTGGTCGAAGGGGCAGGCGCGGTAGGTTTGGCCGCATTGTTATCAGGAGCGGTCCCAGTGTCCTTAGGTACCATAGGCACTGTGGTCAGTGGGGGAAACATAGATGTTACCCTATTGAATCGGATCATTGAAAAAGGGCTCGTCGAGGAAGGCCGCCAGTTGCACATCAAAACAATAGTAGGGGATCGTCCGGGGCAATTGTCACGCTTGTTAGCCCAAATTGCAGTATTGCAAGCGAATGTCATAAGGGTCGAGCATGAGCGTTGGAATCCCCGGATTTCTCCTGTGGAGGTGTCGATCGAAGTTGTTGTTGAAACCCGTAACCAGCAACATATTGAGGAAATATTGGCAGCCTTGCGAAAAGATGGGTACACGGTAATGGTGCAACAATAAGGTCGAAATACGTCATTCGTAACAAAAATTTCGACAATTGAGAGGAATCCGCCGTATTGGCGGCGAAGGTTATGACACCCAATATTGGGTCGACTGTAACTGAGGCTGCAAGGAGGATTCACCGTGGAAATTACAGACGTACGACTACGCAGAATGACCACAGACGGCAAAATGAAAGCCGTTGCTTCGGTCACGCTTGATGGAGAATTCGTCATTCATGATGTAAAGGTTGTTGAGGGGCTTAAGGGGCTCTTTGTGGCCATGCCGAGCAGGAAAACTCCGGATGGCGAATTCCGGGATGTGGCGCATCCGATTACGCAACAAGCGCGGGAACGCATACAAAAAGCCGTACTGGAGGTCTTTCAAGGGGAGGCTTGACACCGGTGGGGTGAAGAACATAAGGAGCTGCCCTGTGATAGGGCGGCTCCTTTTTTCGGTTTGTAGGGCAACCGCAAAGTTTGGTATGCTTAAAAGGGATTGAGTACTTGGGACGCGGTAATCGGAGGGAAACTGAGATGGGAGACACGATGCCGGTAATTTTGGCCGCCGGGCGCGGAACGCGTATGCATTCCTCCATAGCCAAAGCCCTTCATGAACTTGGGGGGGTACCGCTGGTGGAGCATGTAGTGCGGGCAGTACACCAATCTGGATTGGGGCGTCCGTATGTGGTTGTTGGCTATCAGGCGGAACGTGTAGAAGAGGCACTAGAGGGTAAGGCAGATTTTGTCAACCAGCCCGAAATGCATGGCACTGGCGACGCAGTGCTGAGAGCTTTAGAGGTCATGCCCAGTTCGGTAGAGAATCTTCTGGTTTTAGTCGGCGACTGTCCCTTGATTCCTCCAGGATTAATTCAAGATTTGGTTCAGCAACATCAGCAACGCAGCGCTGCGGCGACCATTGTGACGACCTACATGGACGATCCCAAAGGATACGGGAGGATCGTACGCAATCAGGAAGGAACCTTGCAAGCCATTGTTGAGGAAATGGATGCCGATGCTCAAGCGCGAAACATCCGAGAAATCAATACGGGAATTGGGGTGTGGCGTACCTCGCGTTTGCGCGAAGTGTTGGAGCAATTGCCGTGGCATAATGGGGAGCGATATTTGACAGAAGCAGTGTCCGTGTTGTTGCAAAACGGGGACGAGGTGTCCACGCTGCTGTTTCCCCAATCTTCACTGGTCATGGGAATTAACACGCGCCGAGAGTTGGCGATGGCCGAGGCCCGGCTGCGGCAATTGACGCTGGATCGGCTTTTCGATCAAGGGGTGACCATTGTCGACCCTGGTTCGACATATGTTGATGCGGATGTCGAAGTAGGTCAAGATACCGTGCTATATCCGATGACATTTCTTCGCGGGAAAACCAAAATTGGCCGGGAGTGCCACATTGGTCCCATGGCCACGGTAGTGTCAAGCCGGATTGGAGATGGGGTTACAGTTGATCGCTCAGTGGTGGAGCAAAGTGCCCTGGCGAGTCGATGCAGTGTGGGGCCATTTAGCCACTTGAGGGCAGGCACCTACTTGGATCACAATGTAAAGATTGGCAATTTCGTGGAATTGAAGAACACCCGGGTGGGTATTGGCACCAAAGCCGGTCATCATTCATATTTAGGCGATGCCACTATTGGAAGTCGCGTCAACATCGGCGCCGGTACGGTAATTGTCAACTATGACGGGCAAACCAAGCATCCTACCTTCATTGGGGATGAGGCTTTCGTCGGGTGCAATGCAAATTTAGTGGCCCCAGTAGAAATTGGTGCGGGGGCTTACGTAGCGGCCGGATCGACGGTGACCCAGAATGTTCCGCCAGGAGGTCTGGCCATTGCCCGCTCTCGGCAGGAAGTTAAACCGGGATGGGCAAAAGAACGCAAGCAGCGGCAAAAAGATACCACGCGCTCGTAACCGAGGCAATCACAGGAAGGGGTACTTCAGGGCTCATGGGGTTCGAACGAGAAGGCGAACTAAAAATTTTTACAGGCAACGCGAATCGGCCCTTAGCCGAAAAAATTGTCTCGAATTTAGGCATCATGTTAGGCCAAGCTGACGTGGGCCGCTTTTCTAACGGAGAAATTCGGGTCCGCCTGTTGGAAAATGTTCGGGGTGCCGATGTCTACATCATTCAACCGACATCCGGTCCCGTCAACGATAACTTGATGGAATTGCTGCTGTTAATTGATGCTGCCCGCCGTGCTTCAGCGCGGCGGGTTACCGCAGTGGTTCCGTTTTATGGCTATGCTCGCCAAGATCGCAAGGAGCAGGGACGGGAACCCATTTCGGCAAAGCTCGTAGCCAATCTAATCACAGTGGCTGGCGCTAGAAGAGTTCTGACCATGGATTTGCATGCACCGCAAATCCAAGGATTTTTCGATATACCTGTGGATAACCTACAGGGGAGTCGAATTCTATCAGAGGCTATTTCCGCAAAAAAACTGGACAACCTTATGATTTTTTCTCCAGACGCTGGAGGGGTGTACCGGGCGCGCAAGATGGCGAAGGATTTGGGGGCACCATTAGGATTTATTGACAAGCGGAGACCAGCCCCGAATGTTTCCGAGGTTGTCAATGTCATTGGCAAGGTCCGGGACAAAACGGTTGTCATTGTGGACGATATGATTGATACCGGAGGAACGATTGTCAAGGCGGCGGCGGCGATTATGGATCTTGGAGCCCAAGCGGTATATGCAGCTTGCACCCACCCTGTTTTTTCTGGCGATTCTCTAGAACTGTTGCATGAATCCGTGATTAAGGAGGTGCTGGTTACCGATACCATCCTATTGCATCAACCTATGGAGCGAATTCAAGTGAATTCGGTTGCCGGTCTGATGGCGGAAGCTATTATGCGGGTGCACGAGGATTTGTCGGTTTCCAAGTTGTTTGAGTAATCTAAACGCTTTGAAACTGATTGTAGGTCTAGGGAATCCTGGCCTAGACTATGCCAAGACGCGTCATAATGTGGGATTCATGACGGTTGACAGATTAGCTGAAGATGGCGGCGTGGGATGGTCGAAGACCCGCTATGGGTTAGTATGCCGCTATCAAGACCGCTTCTTGTTGAAACCTCTGACCTACATGAATCGAAGCGGTGATGCGGTTGCGGCCATGATGCAGTGGCATCGCTGGAATACTGACCAAGTCATGGTGGTTGCCGATGATCTTGACCTACCTTTGGGGCGGATAAGAATACGGACGTCCGGATCCAGTGGGGGCCACAATGGGTTAAAATCCATTATCGAACGCTTGGGAACGGAAGAATTTCTTCGCTTGAAAATAGGGATTGGGAGACCGCCTCAGGATTTTCGGGTTATTGATTGGGTTTTACAACGATTTGCTAAAGACGAATGGCCCGTATTGGAGGACGCCTTGAAACGCGCTCAGCAGGCATTGGAAGTCACGATGACCGAAGGGGTAGAACCAGCTATGAATCGCTTTAATCACTAGGCCATAGTCATCAAGGGATAATGTCAAAAGGTAAAAGGGCACCCGAAGGTGCCCTTTTACGCTGTTGTTGGCCGAGGATCACGCTTCTCCGGATGCCACCTGGATGCTGACGCCATGCCCTGTTTCCCGGCCCCAGATGAGCCACGCGGCAGCGGCCAGCGTTCCCACCAGCCACACCGCGGCATTAAACAGGATGTAGTGCGTGGTGGACATGTTGGCCGTGATGTAAATGGTCGGGATGTACAGTCCGATGGAAATGAATCTAGCCACGGCGGTCAGTGTGCCCCGGTGCAATGTTGGCCAGACCTCCGCTTTTACGGTATCCTCAGTCAAATAGCACAATGAGTTGACCCCTGCCAGCAATATCAGCAAGATCCAAAACAGCGTCATGTCGTGTTGCCATGCTTTTGTGGTGAGGCCCACGATGACCGTCATGACAAAGGTGCCAAGAAAGCTCCAGAACAGGAATTTCTTTCGAGACACCCTGTCGGCAATGAGCCCTAGAAATCCGATGACGAAGCCCGCTCCCTCGAAAACAGCCAGGATGGCGGGTTGCAGATGGGGAAAGAAGGCAAAAGCCAGTGCATACGCCATCAGCCCAAAGCCAATGGTATTAGCGGCTGCTACGATGATCATGATAATCATGGTGAACCAAAGGTAGCCTGGGCTAGCCGGATGGCTAGGCGGAGCGGCCGACTCGGCGACTTCTTTCACCACCGCATCCGCATATACCTCAGAGCCGAAGTAGGATGTGACGGTCTTGTCCAGCTGCTGGGTCCGGCCCTTTTTTTGCAGCCACAGGAATGATTCGGGCATGGTAACCCGTGTGGCAAAGAGAATCGCGACAACGATTAGTACGGCAATCGCCACAACGTCCCGCTGCACAGCAATCGCTGCCTTGCCTGTAATCGCCGCGGTGGTCAATGCCAATATGGCCAGCACGGTTCCGCCGAAGTTGATGCCGTTGATGATCATCATGGTCGCTTTGCCTCGGTGTTTGCGGGGCATGAGCTCGTGGCTCGCTACCATGATCGAGTTCATTTCGCCTCCCCCTGCAATGAGCATCAGGGCCAGGGAGATCAAAATCACACTAACGCTTTTGCCGAAGAACAATACGATGCCTCCGATGGCATAGAGGGCTAAAGTAGAGTACAATGTCACCTTTCTCCCATATTTGTCCGAGAATGGGCCTGCGAGGATGATGCCGACAATAAGCCAGATAGGGGCCCACGCGAGAAGCAATTCGCCCAAAGCCTTGGGCATTGTCACCCAGTAGACTGCGATGGAAGCTAACGAAAAAACATAAGATTCCAGAGCTAGGCCAAGAACGAAGGAGATAAACATCCATGTGGTTTTCCGGGTCCAACGCGCTTCCCCGAGTCGATTCATATTGACCAAGAGTATCCCTCCTAACAATTTCTGATGTATGGACACATAAGAGGCCTAAGATGCGGTAGGAGGACCTGGCGCCGACACTAGGGTCTCTGCATTATCCGCGGCCCGGACATTTTTCGGGGTAGCGGATATCGATGATTTGCGTCCTTTGGCAGACTTCCACATTCCTAGCAAAATTCCTGCACGATCTCCCTAACTTTCTGAGTCGGTTAGAAAAAACGTATGGGTTACAACCGTGTTAGATCTGTCGTAAGACCTTCTATGAAGTTCTCCCGATGGCCCACATCGCTTCCCGCATGACCATGGGGTGTGTCCCAGGGACGACAGGCACCGTCTATGACGTTCGCCCCCCTTAGGACGGTTTCCACCTCTGTTGCGCACACCAACCCAGACAACTTCCTATCTCGAATCGGGACTTCGGCCTTGTTTATATTTCTGTTTCGAACCGACTCAATGGTTTTTCTCA
>PXYW01000095.1:6705-10335 GCA_003023695.1 Sulfobacillus benefaciens
CATGACGCTCATGTTCTCAAATTGAGTGAGGAGCGGATCGAGCACCTGGGAGTCGTGGGAGCGAGGTGATGACATTAGCATATTTTTCTGCACCATTGACCGGAAATCGATTGAGCGTTTACCCGTGGGGGCACACTAGCAATGAGGGAGGAACATTTTATGGTTCGTTATGTGTGTCGCCACTGCCACCGATGGATTGGAGAATTTGCCGGCGAGTGGACGGATCCCCAGCTAGGCCTGGCGCAGCTTTCATCAGAAGATCAGGATGCCATGATCGATTTCGGATCCGATGGAACGGTGTGGGTAAAGCTCTTGTGCGACTATTGCTTGCCGGTACCCTGGATGGACGATCTATGGTATAACTAAGGTCTAGAGGGAATATTACGGGCCGATCTCAGGACTGGCCCGCGTTTTTGTTCGCCTGCGAAGGGGTGGGAAACCGGTGGGGCACCTGAATGAACTGGTAAAATTATGGGATCATTTTGAACCATACAAGGCATTGCTTGGGGCCTTGAAACGGGGGCAGTCTGCCCAAGTGTATGGCTTATCAGGGGCAATTCCGGTGTATGTTAGTGCTGCGCTGGCGACAGACATTGATCGGCCGGTGATGGTTTTAACTGCTGGATTTCAAGACGCGCGACGATTCGAAATGGAAATTGCGCAATACCTGCCAGAGCGACCTGTGCACTTGTTGCCGCCGCGTCCCTTAATTGTGGGCGACGTTACCGCCGAAAGCCCCGAGTGGAGCTTGCGCCGAACGCAGGCGCTCGCGGCCATGCAACAGGACTCGGCAACTGTATTGGTGGTCCCCGTGGCGGCTGCGCGGCAATTAATCTTACGTACTCGACGCGTAGATCTAGGGCTAGCGGTAGGACAAACTATCCCCATTTCCGAAGTGGTTGTGGTGTTGGAACAATTGGGATATTCCAGGGTTGTAGAGGTGGACCAAGAAGGGCAATATGCTGTGCGTGGAGGGATTGTCGACATCTACCCTCCGGGATCGGATCCCCTGCGGATAGAATGGTTCGGAGATGACATTGACTCGCTGCGTGTGTTCGATCCAGAGACACAACGCACTGAGACAATGCGCCAGAATGTCCTCATCTCTCAGGCCAGGGAAACGATATGGTCAGAAGAACAGCGTCGCCGAGCGATTGACCGGATCTCCGCCGAATCAAACCAATTGATAACAAATCTTGAGTCGGCGGGTCACAAAGATGCCGCAGTGAAAGCTCAGGAAAGATTCGGCCACTATCTGCATGACTTGGTTGAAGGTCGGGGATTTCCTGGGGTTGATCGGTTTGCGGCGGCATTTGGCCCCGTGGTCCCATTAACCGACATGTTTCACACCCCACCTCTATTAATCTACCATGATTGGCCGCGGATTCTTGAGGCTTGGGCAGGCATTGACAAAGAAGACATTGAAGATCACAAGCGGCGTCTAGAACGAGGGGATTTAATCCCTGTCGAACTCGAGTCGACGTTAACCCATGATGTCTTTCTATCACGCTTTAAAGGCTATGGGGATGTGAGCCTGTCGCTATTGCCGCACACCCGAAAAACTGCACAAGTCAACATGGTTTTGACTGGTCGGCCTGCCCCTCGAGTCCATGGCCAAGTGGAGATTTTACGAAACGAGCTCCAACGGTTGACCCGCAGCCGATTGCGGGTGGCTTTGGTATTGCGTGATAGCGGAGCTGCCCGAGCAATGCAGCAACAATTGGTAGAACAAGGGTTGCCGTCTCGCATGGGCCTCGGTTCAGTGGGGGAAATCGGTATTGTTGAGGGATATGTCGGACATGGTTTCGTTTTGCCTGAACTGGGGCTGGTGATTTTAGGGGAAACGGAGCTTACGGGCCGTGAAATCCATCCTCAAGGCTCGAGAAAAAATGTGCACAAATCAGGGGTGCGGGTTCAGGATTTACGACCTGGCGACTATGTCGTACACATTACGCATGGCGTCGGACGCTATGTCGGGATTAAGACACTGGAAATTCAGTCACAGCATCAAGACTATCTGCAAGTGCAATATGCTGGGGACGACGTGCTTTACGTTCCGGTGAACCAACTAGGGTTGGTGCAAAAATATGTTGGAATTGAGGGCCAAGCTCCCAAGTTATCCCGGATGGGAGGGGCCGAGTGGAGCCGGGTCAAGGAAAAAGTTAAGGCGTCGGTTAGAGAAATGGCCGAGGAACTGGTCAAGCTTTATGCTTTGCGTGAAGCTCGTCCTGGACACATGTTTGGTCCCGATACACCCTGGCAAGCAGATTTCGAGATGGCCTTCGGCTACGAAGAAACCCCCGATCAGTTACGGTCTATTCGAGAAATTAAATGGGACATGGAACGTGGTCGTCCCATGGACCGGCTTTTATGCGGCGATGTGGGCTATGGAAAGACGGAAGTAGCATTGCGGGCTGCATTTAAGGCTATTATGGCTGGTAAGCAAGTGGCGTTTTTAGTTCCGACCACATTGTTGGCGGAGCAGCACTATCAAACCGCTAAAACAAGATTAGCGGGATATCCCATTGCGGTAGAGGCATTGTCCCGCTTTAGGACACCAAAACAACAAAAGGCCATTATCGAGGATACTAAGCATGGAAAGGTAGACCTATTGATTGGGACGCACCGCCTTTTGGGAAAGGACGTGAAGTTTTCCGATTTAGGGCTTCTCATCATTGATGAAGAGCATCGGTTTGGTGTGGCGCACAAAGAACGCATTAAAAGTCTCAAAGAGAGTGTTGATGTCTTGACGCTATCGGCAACGCCGATTCCACGCACGTTGCACATGGCCATGGTTGGGATTCGCGACATGAGCCTCATCGAGACTCCGCCGGAAGATCGCCTTCCCGTTGAGACCGTGGTGGCGGAATTTGATGAAGACTTGGTGCGACAAGCCGTGTTACGGGAAATTGACCGGGGCGGCCAGGTGTTTTATGTGCAAAATCGCATCATGGCCATGGATGCTGCGGTGATGCGGCTACTTAAACTATTTCCCGAGATCAGGATTGCTGTGGTACATGGACAAATGGAAGAGCAACACATCGAAGATGTTATGGCCCGCTTTATTGATCAGGAATATGACGTTTTAGTAGCGACGAGCATTATAGAGTCGGGACTTGATATTCCCAATGCCAACACAATTATCGTGGAAGACGCCGATCGTTTGGGCTTGGCGCAATTATACCAATTACGGGGTCGAGTAGGGCGTTCCTCGAGACTAGCCTATGCTTATTTCACGTTCCGCCGGGATAAAGTTTTAACTCCAGCTGCGGAAAAACGGTTGGATGCGATTCGGGAATTCACCGAGTTAGGGGCCGGCTATCAGTTAGCTTTGCGGGACTTGGAAATTCGCGGAGCGGGCAATTTGCTTGGCGCTGAACAGCATGGCTTTATTGCCTCCGTAGGATTTGACCTTTACACCGAGCTTCTTGGTCAGGCGATTCGGGAGTTGAAAGGAGAAGCTGTAGAGGTTCCTGTAGAGCCCAGCATTGAGATTGCGCTAGATGCTTATTTGCCAGATACCTATATTCCCGATGCCCGCCACAAAATTTCGCTGTATAAACGGTTGGTGTCTGCCAAAAGCTTAAACGAGGTAGAAGAGCTGATCGACGAAATGGCAGACCGTTTTGG
>PXYW01000095.1:10457-12989 GCA_003023695.1 Sulfobacillus benefaciens
AGAGACTATAAGCCAGTTGGCTCAAAAATTTCCCGGACGACTTTTGCCGGGGATAGGGAAAGCACCGGAGCTGGGGATAAAATTGCCACCTCGGGCCACTAGCGATCAAGCCCTCAACCTCATGCTGGACGGATTGGCCGTCATGCGGGAGGCGACAGCTGGTGTTAAGGAGAAGAGCGGGTAGATGGGGTGCCGTTCTAATTGCGGGGACGCTATTCACCGGATGTGGCAAGGCATCCTCCACTCCCGTTGCACGGGTTAACGGAACCACCATTACTCAGCATGACTGGATGGTGGCAGTGGGTTCCACCGAGATTTTGAGTGGAACCCCGCTATCTACCGATGCAAAGGCCCGAAAAGCGCAGGTTATGGCATTGGTGCAACAGACTGCAGTGGAACACTGGGCATTAGCCCGTAAGGTTATCTCGCCCTCTAAGGCAATGCAAGAGGCCTCCAATTTTCTGCAACACCATGTGATTCCCCGATTAGGCAATGCACAAGATCTTACTCGCTCATTATTGCAACATCAGCTGACGATGGGGGAGTTTCGTCAATATCTTGCCAATCAAATGATCTTGGAAGCGGCCTTCAATCGCGTGACAGGGGGCAAGGGAAAGTTGTCTCCCGGGGCTGGCTCCGCATTTTATCATGCGAATCCCGCATTGTTCGTGACCCCAACCGCTAAACTGGCACGGGAGATACTTGTGAATTCCCGGAGTCAAGCGTTCGCTATAGAAAATCAACTTAAAAAAGGCGCTGATTTTAGCGCCTTAGCACGGCGTGATTCCAAAGATCAGGCGAGTCTCAAGACCGGGGGCTCGTTGGGATGGGTCAAGCTCGGAGTCGTGTCATCATTGCCAACGATGGTAGCTTTGGCCATCAGTCGTTTGGATCCAGGACAATATGGTATAGTCGCGACACGTTTAGGCTACTCTATTATCGAAGTTCAAGCTGTAAAACCGGGAACTACCGTTCCTTATAGCATTGTTCGACCAGAAATTGAGGCGCAATTGGTGCAAAGTCAAAAAGCCCAGGTTTTTCAACATTGGGCATCAGGATTGATGCAACAGGCGCATGTTCAACTGTACCAAAACGGGTAATCTAGTACCATTCGGCAGAAACGGGAAAAAATGCATAACGAGGTAGAACGCTCGATATACTACCTCTGAAGAGCTTAGAGAAAGGAGGGTCTTCAGTGAAGGCAACCGGGATTGTACGCCGGATCGATGACCTGGGACGTGTAGTCATCCCCAAGGAAATACGGAGGACTTTGCGAATCCGTGAGGGAGATCCGTTAGAAATTTTTGTGGATCGCGATGGCGAGGTGATCCTCAAGAAGTATTCACCAATAGGGGAATTAGGGGATTTTGCCAAGGAGTATGCCGACTCACTCAACGAAGCGGTGGGACATATTGCCTTAATTGCTGACCGCGATGCGGTAATAGCGGTAGCCGGAGCCCCTAAAAAGGAATTCCTCAACAAATCTTTAGGTGCCCTGGTGGAAAAGTCGATGGAAGAGCGTAAAACCTTATTTTATAACCGGGGTGACCATAAGCCAAAAGGAAGTGTCATAGGTGACGATGACGAGGACAAGTTTTTGGCAGAAGTCATAGCTCCGATTATCGCCGAAGGAGATCCAATTGGCGCGATTATTATATGCAGTCGCGAACCTGAGGTAAAGATGGGAGAAATGGAAGTGAAGTTGGCCGAAACAGCGGCGGGCTTCCTAGCGAAGCAAATGGAGCAATAGATTTGACATCGCCATCCGTAACACCGTTTGGAAGTCCGCAATGTCTGCCTGTTATCGGGTTTCATTGCGGTCTCTTTTTTTCTGGATCAGGTCCCTTGTGGCAAGGGGGGAATAGGGTTCAAATGCCAAAGGTCCCACTGAAATGCTGCCGATGGGGGAGTAGTAGTTGCCTGTGGCGAGTAGTTGTAAGTGAGACCGTATACACGCCAGGATCCTTGATCTCGGGAAAGAAACACGGTCGCCGCCCCAGTGATCCGGCTTTGCCCTTTTGGAATTAGCGTTCGGGTAATTACAAAGTCCAAGGAAACCGTGGACTCGGTCGAAGAGTTCATGGTGGCCGAGATGCCCGAGGGAGAAAAAAGGATTGACCGTACCTGATAGCGTAGTGCTGGATGGGGGTGGGCCTGTGACCAGATCCATTGCGTCCACAAAGCGGCCTGGCTTCCTGGCACCAGCCGTTGCTCCAGTAGTCTGGGCACGGCCTTAAGGTGAGCGGGACTGCCGATCAAGGCCTCTTCACGTAACACTTCGAGAGCAATAGAAGTGAACTGATGCTCGGCAGCCTCTCTTACGGAAATTGCATGAAAGCCAACCAAGCCGGCGACTACTAAGAGCCCGGATCCCCCAAACGCCCATGCTTGTTTTACGGTGATACGCCTCACAGTATTCATCCTTCGCATTCTCCAACTAGTATTAGGAATTATGTCGGATTTGACAAGACTTGGATAAGGTTCTTCGTTACACGACATGGCTAACGGTCAAAATAGTGGCGGAGATAATGG
>PXYW01000096.1 GCA_003023695.1 Sulfobacillus benefaciens
GAACTTCCGGGAGCGATCCGGGAAACCCCCACCGCAACCCGGCAGGGTTAGGTGGCGGGAGAGTTCATCAAAAAGGCATAGTATACGGGAGACCCCGGAATGGATTCCTGGGGTCCGTGGTGCTGTTTTGCGCAGGGCCCATGCCTGCGCAACACACAGGCATTGGGGGTGGAAGTCCCGCGCTTTAGCGATGGGGAGGATGTCCACCACTAGGGTATCACTGCGCGGCCTCCCGCCGCGCAGACGAAGGCCGTGTGTTCTTCCCCTCATCCTGTTCACACCCGCTGTGTTTCTCTCGAAAGGAGCGTTTTGCCATGGCTTTCCCCACAGAATCCTTAGAACCCATGATTATTTTAGTCGACAACGAAAAGGACCTCGCGTCGCGCCTGCTGACCGCCTTGCGCGCCTTTCATGGCACCACCCCGCGTATTTTTGTCAAAAACCATGTCACGGCATCCGACACCGTCGTGGTCCTCTTGCCCCCCGGTGGGCCGTCCCTCGCCGCCGCCTTGCGCGATTGGGTCGCCGAGTGGTGGTCCGATGGAGACGATGACGAGTATGGCACGCCGGAACAGTATTTGGCCGGCTTTGGCGTAGTCATCGATGCGGGCGACTACGGCACCTTCTCCACGTCGTGCCCCTATTGCGGCGCCGAAGATACGCTCATGGTCGCCAGCGGGACGTTTTCCGCCATGGGTATCGCGGTGCACAGCGACGGTTTTGCGTTCGATGACGCGCAGAGTCTGCAAACCGATGACGAACAGATCTTCTGTTCGAGCTGTCAACGCACGTTTTCGGCCGATGACATCCGGCTTTAAGACGCCCCCCGGTACGGCGCGCGCCCCGCGCCCTCTCGGACCCCTATCTTATCTTCTAAGGAGGAGTTTTTGATGTCTACGCGCGGATTTGTTGGCATCGGGACGCCAACACAGTTTGATGGGCGGTACAACCACTGGGATTCGTATCCGACAGGGTTAGGCGCTAAAGTCTGGGCGACAGCCCAACGTTTTTTATCCGAAGACGGCGATCTCGACCGGTTTGCCCGCACATTCCTGGGCTACACCGATTGGCGACAGATGGAGACCGGAGGCCTTTGCGCATATTGCGGGCAACACACCGGTCAACCGCACTCTATTTCTGGTCTCCTTCTCATCGCGGATCAGTATCCCCACGTCTCTTCTCTCGCCGCCTATCGCGCCGCGCTGCAACACCAGGGGTTTTCGGCCCCCGATGCCCGGCGCCGGGCTCGGGAAGAATGGCCGATTGTGCGCAATCTTCAGCAAACAGGTTACCCTGATCCTCAATCCCAACACCATCAGCACGCTACCCCAGACCATTCGGCCATTACGCCCGATACGGTCGATTGGCTCTTTATGGAATGGGCTTATCTTATCGATCCTGCTTCCACCACTTTTTACGTCATGGTTGGCGGTATCGAAACGCCTCTCACGTATACCGTCGATCTCATTCGACCGAATGGCTATCACGAGACCTTGCACAAAACACGCTATATGGGCGCTATGCTGGCATTCTATGCCATGCGGCTGCCGGCACCCCGATGGTTCCACGTCGAGGCGGCCGGGGATGCCTTGCGCGATTCGCTTCGCAAGGCGTTTGCTGCCAATGATGCCCATCCGCTCTTGGCCCCCTTATACACGCTTCCTCGTGTCGAGGTCTGGGACCAGCGCAAGATTTCGACTGATCGGGGATTGCGGGACTCGAAGCCTCGCCAGGCATCATCGCGCGAGGCCAGGCCTGGAAAGGAGTCGCTATGAGCACCCATCTCGAACACGGCACACGGCTGCCAGTACTGAGCATCACGGCGTTAAATGCTCTTATTCACACATACCGCACTCAAGTCGCGTCCGTGGCCCAAACGCTCTATGACCAGCAATGCGCCGAGTTGGTTTATCAGACCACTCATCGCATGGGAGCACCCCTTCTGGGAGGTCACACCTGACTCTATCCCCGATTTCGATGCGCACGTGCGGCATTGGGCTTTTACCCGCGCGGTGGCAGAGATGTGGGAACAGGAAAATCCCCAGGATAGGGGATTTCAAACGGTGTTTCGGACGCAAAACTGGATGAAAAGACTCTAGCCACGACTCTGCGGCAAGTCTAAGGAGCCATCGTGCACCGCCGATTCAAAATATTTTCGCTAACAGCAGGAGGTGCATCACATGATACCCGATATCCTAACCCCTTCAGAAAAACTGGCTTGTCAAATCTTTGGCACGAATCCCCGCGATGCGCTGTATCGTGCGCTCTGGATCTATCTGTTGGATAGCGGATGCGATGATATCCTCCGGGATTCTGCAGACGATTTCCGTGCCTATTATGACCATGGCGGCTACCCCAATACCGTTATCCGTCTCGACCCGCTCGCCAACCCAGACGGCGCGGCCTACTTGCGGCACTTGTACGGATTATCCCCCGATAGCGACTGGGATACCATTCAGGCCGCTATACGCGACGATGATGACCGCGTGACCTTATGGGATCCTGTCACTGATCAGACGTTCCTGGATGTTCATTAATTCCTCTAACAGGGAGGTGTTCAGACTTATGCGGTCTATGCGTCAGTCCGATCCGATGGACACCCAACGCCCCGGTTTTCTCCTGCCCGGGGTCCAACGCGGTTGGCATGTGCACGGGACCGTTCCGGTCACGGACGCCGATCATGTAGCGCTAGACTGGCTTATGGCCGAATGCCCTGGGGGATTGCCCGACCTTCACGATTTCCTTCCACTCGCCGCCCACTGGCATGCGGCGTGGGTGGCTTCCGATTCTTGGTCGTCTGACACTTCTTGGGCCGACGCGGCCTGCGATCCCCTCGTGCGGGTGGCCTGGTGGTTTTTTCTGCTCTCTGCCGGGCAGTATCGCTTATGGAAACACCTGTGGCGCATCCGCCAACAACGCATCGTGGCCACGGAGGTCACACTGCGTTACCGCCTGAAGGCTTTGTCGACCGATTCGTGGTATCGCCAGCCCCACACGGCGCGCACCTGGATGACGGCGATGCAGGATGCGACGACGCTGACCGATCGCGAGGATTTAGCCGATCGCGTGATGGCCGCCTGGCGTATTGCTTGGTGGGCCTTATGGCCGGTGCTGGTACCGCAGGATGCCATCACGTGGCAGCCCTGGTGGGGCTTGGCCCCGTGGACGCAGGCGGGATCGGTGCCGCACACCGTACGTCAGGCATTTGATTTAGATCACCCCTCACGCTAATGTTTTTCTATTCCTAAGGAGGTTTCCCATGATTACCCTGCATACCTCTGTCTTGCCCTGGTGGGATACCTGGATTTTTTGTGCGGGAGCTCTCACTGCCATCCTTTCATTAATGTTTCTCGTCGCGTTCGTTCTGGATCGCGCACATCTACTTATCCAATTGGGGATCGGTACCAGTATCGTAGTTCTGCTGCTCTGGTTGGGCATTCATCTGCTCACGGTGTCGGCCTATCAATCGTCCCATGCCCATTACCGGATCACCGCCACTGGCATGATCCCCCAGGTCACGCAGGATCTCCTGCACATCCGCCACACGGACAATCCGACACTGGCTCCCCCCCAGATCGGTGCCGGACCGTCTCTGCCCGCGTCCCAAGCCTTTTCGGCCACGTTGCTCCATACAACTCCGCCGCAGGCTCATCCCTGGGTCTTACTATCGGCCGCCCCGATTCCCTCAACTTGGACTTGGACGATTCCATTTACAGCTCCCTCTCTCTCCACAGCAGCACTCCAGCATCAGGCAGAGGCCTGGCGCCAAGCCGATGCCCGCACCGCGGCCCTGACGCTTTTGCGGCATCTGCAGGATCCGTCGGCCTTTTTGCAGACCCACACCTTGGCGATCACCACGGTTCCGGTCTCTGCCGCGCAAGCCCGCATGCTCTTATCGGCACTGCCTCCTGTAGCACCCTATCATGCGGAGGCTCCGCTCCGCACGGTGCTGCTGTTGTGGGAAAGATAATCCATTCTGACGCGTCTTCCTCTATACCAGCTCATTCTCGAAAGGACTCGATATCCCTGACCCGCATTCAGAGCACCTTGATCTTCATGAAGTTTTTTGCACCCTAGCGCGACTCTGTGCCCCTCCCGTATACTGATCAGGTATATCAGACGACTTGCGGCACCGTTCGGGCTGGTAACCCGACCCCATCCTCTGACAACGTCCTCGGTCCTGCGACGGGGGCTTTGTTGTGGCTTCATTCGCGAGATCCCGTAGGATGGACGGTCCTTAGAACATAGGAACACAGGAATGCCGTAAGCCTCTATCCTACGTTAATTGATAGACACCCATTCTTGCCTTCCGCGAGAACTTTCGTTCTCGCGTTGTATGCATAGTCTCATCCTCGGCCTCCGGCAGGGCTCTTGCCCTTCCATATTTCGAATGGCCAATCTCTTGTGGTCAAAATCAAGAAAAAATTATGCCACGAAAGGACCTTATCCATGGCCTATAATCCCGACACGTTTTCATCCGCCCTCGCGCAACTGTTAGGAGATTTGCTGTCCCACGAAGATCGTGCCGTGTATGACGGCGCGGCCGCATTAGGCCCGGTCCTGCCCGAAGCCATTCGGCAAGGGCCCGAACGCTTTCATGAGGATGTGCTGTGGCCCTGGTATCAACTGATTGAGGTCGGGGTCGCGCTGGCCTATCCCGATGGCGATGCTGCATCACGTTCCCATCTGGTGTTTCTCTACCAGCACGCCGATTTCATCGAACGGCATTTAGACGCACTGTTTACCCGCTATGAAGGGCCCTTTGCCTCTGCCGACAAAACGCGCTGGATCCTGGCGATCTATCAACAGCGATTGCTCACCGGCACAGTGCCTGTCTGGCCGCCATCCACTCGCGAGTATTGGCACCCGCACACCCAATCGTTGGCGTTTTGGCTCGGGGTCTGCGCCCATTTGGAGCAGTTCTACTACGCCCAGCCTGATGCGTTGATGCAAGACTTTTTGACCTTAGTGCAAGCCAGCGAAACAAGTGCTGCCCCATCATCGCCACCGAATTCGCCCACACCCGAGGAAAGAACCCCCTGATTATGCCTTGCTCTCCATGCAATTTTTTGCACCCTAGCGCGACTCCGTGCCCCTCCCGTATACTGATCAGGTATATCAGACGACTTGCGGCACCGTTCGGGCTGGTAACCCGACCCCATCCTCTGGCAAAGCCCTCGGCTCTATGCTGAGGGCTTTGTTCTGGGAAATCGCTAGTGATCGGAAGGAGGTTCTCGTCATGATGGCCACCGTGTTCGATGTGGCGCACTATATATTGGAACGTTTGGGCTCGATGAGCGCTATGAAATTACAAAAATTCGTGTATTATGCCCAAGCATGGTCATTGGTATGGGATGAACGCCCTTTATTTGAGGAAGATATCGAGGCCTGGCCCAATGGCCCAGTGGTTCCCGATTTGTACCGGATTCACTCAGAAAAGTTTTTGGTGTCGCCGAACGACGTGAAAGGCGATTCTTGCCGTTTAGATAATGTCGCTCGCGAAACGATTGATGCGGTATTGGACTTTTATGGTGCACATACGGCTCAATGGCTCAGCGATTTGACTCATCAAGAATGGCCGTGGCTACATGCCCGGCAGGGAATTCCCCATGGCACGCGTAGCCACACGATTATTACTCCGGCCTCGATGCATGAGTACTATTCGGGCCTTTTCGACAATGAGTAACCCCGTCAACAAAAATCCTAAAGCCGGAAAAAGTCTTCCGGCTTCCCGGAAAGTGCCCCGCGTGGAGAATCCAGTGACGCCTGAAAATTCTGATCAATTTCGATGACGCACGTCACCCCGAAAAAACCCTCTCAAAAATAGGCCAAAAGAACAGGAGACAAGACCACGATGTACATTAACGAAGAGGAATGCGCCCACGCAGGATTCGATGCCGAACAGGTCGCACAGATCAAAAAACTCGGGCGGCGCTTGGAACGGCTAGCGCACGCATGCGATGCGTTAGGCATCATAATTTTCGGCGGATCCGGTGCGGCTACTCTGCGTTTCGATGATGGCCATCGGCGTCCGCTGATTCTCGCCCACCTGAGCACCATCAATGTCGATGGGGGCGATGGGAGCTGTGCACCTGCTGAGGATGGCTACGAGCGCGGAGAATAGTTTGTGAATTAACAAAGGAGTGATGATCATGCCCACGTTGCCCTCTATTCCGTTTCGTGTCACCTCCAAGGCAGGCGAGCACTTGGAATGGCGTTCCCAAGTATCCGTAACCCAAACCGGAGAATTTCACTGCACGTTTCCCGACGCTTTGGTTGACGTGGCACGCGCCACGCTGCCTGCGTTCAAAAAATCGCCTTTCGATCCGCTGACGATTGATTGCCCGCGCACGCAGTGGCAGGTCCAAGGCCCTAACTTAGAGGAATGCAAGCGATTTTTAGGGTATCCGGGATTTGTGATGGATCTCGGCTAGTTTCCCCAGAATCACAAGCGGATACAAAAACGG
>PXYW01000097.1 GCA_003023695.1 Sulfobacillus benefaciens
CGACTGCTGATAAAGAGGGCATAATCTAATCCTACACCAAGGGCCAAAAAGCTCACAATGTCCGTTAGATAGATGGAAAGAGTCATCGCATGCTCAAGCAAGTCGACAATGCCTAACGATAATATGGATCCGGCCAAAGCGACTATCAGGGGCAGCGCTGCCGCAGCTGCCGACCCAAATACCGTAAGCAAAAGAATTACCAGCAAAGGAAATGCTACCAAACTGCTCTTGCCCAATGTCGCTTTGGTATCGCTAATGACACGGTTGGCCACCTGCAACTGGCTAGCTGGCTTCAGTTGTCCGCCATTAGCATGCAGCTGTCTCAAAAATTTTATATCGAGCGGTGTAGTCATGTTCTGCTGGGAAGAAGGAATTAGCAGGACAAATTGTTTTGTTGATAATCGGTGCAGCCACTTTTGGGGGATGTGATTTTGGGCCGCTAGTGCGGTTGCTTTGGACCAGCTCAGCCCCGTGACTAGTTGAGGGGGTTGTTCTGATACGCCGGCGACGTGACTTGCCTGGTTGTCAGCCCATACTACGCGACTTCTAGGATTGTCAAAGCCGTATGAGGATAGCCCGTGAGTAACATGAATGGCAAAGGGGAGAAATATTGCGATAATCACCAGCCATCCCAGTAAAAATATTTTCGGATACTTTAAAATACGGGCGGTAAGCATGGTCTGTTGCCTCCTCGATGATATATAGTCTACCGCTAAAACCACCTAGGACAAAACATCGAAGAAATACCGGAAACCACTGTGTTTAGACACGGGAATTGACATTAGAACAAGCATCCGATGGGAAGTCGGCAAAAACATCGTTCAGATTGCAACGCATGGTTCTAGACAGATTAACTCAAGCATTTCGCGTCCTCAGTTGCTTGACACCGAAATATTTGCGACTTGCTTGACTTAACTGATTTGCCATACACTATTGTCACCAAGATTGCTGGGGGGAGTGCGCCTTGGAGACGGAAGACCTTTGGGATATCCTCATTGAGGCTGATAATCGAAAGCAGTATGAAACGGACAATCTTGCCGATTGGGACCAAGTCTGGATGACGTGGCGATTATGGTGCTTGCCTTTGGAAGACCACTTAGGGTTCATTGTATGTGGGGACATCGCTTATGGGCTGTTACTAGAAGATGCCCATGGTCCGCAAAAAAGGGAAATGCCTGCAAAGTTTTCCGAGCTTTTGGATCGAGTTTGGCACTATAGTGATCAACCGTGGTTGTTGAAGTGGGTACGCCATGGTTCCAAGGTTACGGTTGAATCAGGCGACTATGCTCGGACTATTAGCGGCGACTGGGGACTGATTGTCGCTCCCGCCTTGGTTAGCTATCTGGCCGATGCTTGGGAAAGGCACCGCGTGGTCCCCAAGTCGTATTCCCCTTTTGATCGCGGCTGGACTCAGCTGACCCCTGGGGCCCGAGTGGCTCTTATTTTGGATACCGCATGGATTGCTCCCGGTCTGCTGTCTTTTGGAGTCTCGGCTCACGTGGCCCCGCTTTTAGTACTGATGGTGGTGGTCTCCATGGTTGAGGGGGCGTGGAGTACGGCGCTGTTAATGCTGGGACCTCGCCGCCGATGGTGGCGTTGGGAAAAGGGATAGATTAGGTGGCGCGCGGCTTTGGTACCCTCCTCGCTCTCCGAGCCAGCATGGGAGCGAGGATGCTGGTGGTTACAGTCAGCGCTAGCGCGGTCGGATCCACCCAATGGAGGACCAGATGGGTTGCCACCAGCGGGGTGGTCAATTGCGAGGCAATCAGAGCCAACGTGCTCACCATGGCCCACACGCTAATCACTCGCCCACGGTCGGAAAGAGAAAACCCGTCTTGAATATTCAAGGACAGCGTAAATAAATGGACAGTTTCATACATAATCAGGGCAATAACCCAGGCGATGATAATGAGCAAGCCCGGTTTGCTGATGAACGCAGTTTGGATAGTTAGGTTGCTGAAAATATACACCATGGGCCATTCCAGGGTTTGCGCCATACTCGGTCCTAAGGTGCCCACCACCAAAACATAGATAATGACGATCACCATCCCTTGAAATCCGATGGCAAAAAGCGCCCACGCCCGCACTTGCCGCCATGAGGTCTCTTTTACGTGCGCCCCCAAGGTGACGATGATGTCACCTTGGATCCATAGATACCAGGTGGACACCAGTGCCTTGAATATGGGTCCTATCGCGATGATCGCGGACGGGAGCACCGCATCTCCCTGGTGAAAATTGACCAGGGACATGATTGCCAACACCAAAAAGGAACCGATGATTAAGGGAAACCACCATTGTGCATTACGGGTCACTTGGACCAAGGATTTGCCTCCGAGCCACCCGACGATGGCCAGCGCACTGAGTTCAAACACCCAGCGCGGTGTCAGCGGATAAAATTCCATGTGCAACATTTGACTAAACAGCGTAATCACTGCGGCATCCAGCGCAAAATATACGATGGTCGTCGTCGCAAAGATTGGCCACCGTACCCAACCCCAGAGAGCGGTCATGCGGGTCAGCGAGGTTGCCCCCGGGATACCCGATGGCCAAGCAGTTTGTAACCATACGATGCCCAGGGCCATGCCGATGGATAAAATAATGGCCCAGGGCGCATCCTGTCCCGAATCCGCGATTACCGCTTGAGGCCAGATGTAGACCCCGCCGGCCACGATCGAGACGGAGGTGATAAAGAAGAACTGACTGCGACTAATAGGTTCCACGGGACCGAGACTCAATGGGCCACCCCTTCTCCCCGAATGATGCCGCGAACGCTGATGAAGGCATGTATAGGGAGCGTAGATAACTTAGGCGGAGGAATTTCGGCAGCAGTTTCGTTATCCAACCAGGCCGCTTGTTTGGCATAGCCAAAGGGATCGGTTTTGGTTTGATTGGCCCACTGGATGGTTGTCAGGCAGCGCTGCAAGACCTCGCGTCCGGTCGCTTGTCCTACTAAAAGCTCTATGTTTCGTGTGATCATGGTGTCGATCGGTGCGGAGGAAATTACCCCAGCGGCTGTGATCCGAATGTGAGCCACAACAAATTGACGAGTTAACATCACGTTGACGTGGGCCCGATCTCGTACGCGCGACACCCCGTAGGATTTGCCATCTACTGTGACCGGAAAAGCCCCGTTGGTTACATGACCCATGATATATTCAAATCCCTGCGTGACCTTTCGCGGCATGAGTCGGGGTGTTCCCTGGCTGCGGTATACCAGCAGTTGACGCACCAATGCCCCATGACGTCCAGGAGATACCAGCGGAAGATAGGGGGAAACCCCTGGGGTGCCGCTACGATCCCACCACTGCCAAGTGCGCACTCCCAGGGAAGCGGCATGACACCCATAACACGTGAAATAATCGGCGAGATAGAAGGTCGGCACGACGGATTGCGGAGAGGGCTGAAGTAATAGGGTTTTGGGCGAGGTTTTGGATGCGGCTATCCAGAACGAAGCGGGAATCGTTCCATCCATATTGATCGCATCCACAATCTGGGCAACTTGTGCGGTGGTCAAGTTTGCGCTCACTAGTAACAATTGCAAATCGCCGAGGGAAATTTGGTGGTTAGCTTCACGTTGAATCCGGGTGCGTGCTTGAGACCAGGAATCGGCTTTCGTCGACAAATCATAAAACTCGTCAGACGCTTTAATCGATGAGAGACTACTGACTGTGGTTGTCACATTGGGAAACACAAAGGTCCACAGGTTGTGCGCGGAGACTCCGACTGCAACCACCACGGCACGTTGGGAAATGGATCGCTGGTCCCAACATCCCGTTAGGCCGAACAACAGTATCGCCACCATGGCAATCCGTAGCCAACGGTGCATCATGGCCGCATTTTTCCTAAATGCGGGGGCGGATTGGATGTCGGGTCACCCATAAACCGGGAGGGTGTCGGACGGGCCACTGGTTGACGTTGGCGAAGCCAAGTCCACGGGACCCGTGCTAGGACATCGGTCCAGCCCCGCGCGCGAAAAGGGGAAAATGGGACAAAATACGGGGTGCCAAAGGAATTTAACGAAATAAGGGTACCCATCATCCAGATGGTTGCGAGGATGATACCGTAGATACCCACAATAGCGGCCAGCATCAACATCAGAAAATCCATCAGTCGCCAGGTTCCGGTAAGCTCGTACACGGGAACACTGTAAAAGCTTAAAGCGGTCAGAGTGATAACCACAATCATTTGGGGACTGACCAGCCCGGCCTTGACGACAGCGGTGCCCACAACAATGCCTCCCACCGTGCCAATGGTGGTGGATAGCGCCTTAGGCAGACGCAGTGCGGCTTCTCTCAGCACTTCAATGACAAATACCATCATGAGTGCTTCCATCACCGGAGGAAATGGGAGACCCGCGTGGTCACCCCCCGTAACGATAAGCAAGGCGGGAGGCAATAAATTGGTGTTGACCTCGGTGAGCGCAATATACAAGGCGGGAAGATAGACACCCATGGCCCAACCTAGCAGTCGAATGACACGAATGAAGGAGGTATCATACCAGGCATCCGAGTAATCCATGGCCGTTCGATAAAAATCAACGAGGGGTGCCGGAGCAATCAGTACAAAAGGATCGCCATCGACGCAAATCACCACTCTGCCCTCTAGTAATGCCATACAAGCCACATCGACTCGTTCGGTAGAACGAATTGTCGGAAACACCGAACGGGGATGGTCACGAATTAAGCCACCAACCAGGGTGGAATTGGGTCTGCCGTCAATGCGCACGGTCGATAAACGCATTTTCACCACATCAATTAAGGAGGGGTTGGTTAACCCTTCAATATAGGCCACCATGACCGCCGTATGTTGCAGTCTGCCGATGATTATCTGATGAAAATGCACAGTGGGATCGTAAAATCGTCGCCGAATTTGACTCATTTGGGTATATACGTCTTCATTAAACGCTTCGTTAGGACCGCGCACAGACAATTCAGTTTGGGGACGACCGATGGCACGTTCCTTGAATTTCACCGTATCGACACTCCAAACATGCGTAAGTCCAGGAGCAAAGATGAGGGTGTTGCCGCTGGCAAGATCCTTCAGAATATCAGACCATTTTTGACGTGAAGAAATATGGCCTGGTCTAATTGTCGTATGACCCCAGTCTTCAGGACCGGATTGGGCCTCCAATAACGGGGCAATAATATCTTGATCCACCATTTGGATGTCGGTGAGTCCATCAATATAGGCAATGAGGACCTGGTGCGGTTGGCATGCGGGAACCTGAATATAACGCAAAATAATATCCGGACTGGATCCCATTTCAGATTTAATCCGTTCATAAGCAGATTCAACGTTGGGTTCATAGCGCTCATGATGGACCATGGTCATCGAATCGATAATATGGGTGGCCTCTTCTGCCAATTTTGCAATTTCGTCGACATCATGGGAACGCAAGACGGCCCATTCCCTTCCAGAGTTGTTAATGTCCCTGTATGATGTCCAGAAATGGGTAATCCTATGCATGGACTGCGGGAGGATAGGCCCTTCCACTAATGGAAATCCGTGGCATTCACCCTTGACCCGTTCCCCTCGGGGATCAACAATAAGAACCATGGATGGTCGAGGTTATCTGGGCAAGGGTTTTGAGGGTGCTGGTGAGCTTGTTTTTTGATGGTGGACTAACTCAGTCTTGTGCGGCGCGGTAGTGCCGGTGCTATACGGAAAGCGGGGGGATCGATGCCTCATTGTCATGACATGCAACGATGGGAGACATTAGCTAGACAGGTGTCCTGTCGTGGGTAATATTACGGTGTATGCCCAATATATTTCTCATCATCCCAGCCTTTTTGTCCGCACTATTGATGTCCGCCACCCGCGTGCGCAAATGCTTTTTTTGCATGCCTCTGCGGTTCATTCGGATTTCTACTTGCCTATGGCTATTCAGTTAGCTGAGGCCGGTATTCGGGTGTGGTTGCCGGATCTTCGGGGGCACGGTCGTTCGGAGGGACGTAGAGGCCATATTGGTCACTTTGATACATA
>PXYW01000098.1 GCA_003023695.1 Sulfobacillus benefaciens
AGAACACTACGACGAAGTGACGTCGAGTCCTTTCGCAAGGGTCATCTCAGGATAGGTAATTTTTGTCCAGGTTAACTAATTATTGTCCTCAAACACTCGGCACATTTGTACGAAAAATCAAAACAGCGCTGGGTTTCAGACTCACTCAAGTTTATTATCACCGGACACATCTCCTTACCGCTACTTCTGGGACTGGCCTCTTATTTCGCCAACAATTGATAAAACTCCTTCCATTGACTACCGGAATAGGCACCCTTATCCTTCGTGTCCCATGCCTGAGTAATGGGAACTTCTCCATGGAGTGGTGTGCTCAGTATCAGCGCAGTGAGCAGGCTCTGTTGCTGCTACTGCGGGAGATGGAGAGCAACGGGGTATCCACAAGGAAGATTTCCGCAATCACGGAGGAACTGTGTGGAGTCGATTTCTCGAACTCTATAGCCAACTTAGGTAACACAACACTAAATTTACCGTGTGTTTTCTCCTTGCCTGATACCTATAGTGATTCGGTATCCTGAGGTATCCCGTCTTTTTCAAACTTAGTATACATGCGCGGTACTTATATAATCGGCCCCCCCTCATTTCATAGGATTTTTGAAAAATCCTTGCTAGCATTACCAATTCTCCCTACATTTTTGGTTCGGAAACAGGTTGGACGCAACTTTTTCAATGTAGCATCCCATAGGAAGACAGAGGCCGAAAACCGTTAGCTATTCCTTGTTGTTCACCGATGACGTTTTGGTCTGTGCAGGGGAAGCCGAATGCCAAGGTATCAATATCTGCAAGGGTACTCATGTCCAATTTCCGAGGGTCTCTGCAAATGATGCTGTTAAGATTGTTTGGGCAAAGATCGCAGGTATCGCAGGTATTTTTATCATGGTTCGTGGCCCAGTAGTGGACGATACGCAGTTCTGGGTTTTCAATAGTAGCGTTAATGGCCTAGTATTTGGTACGCTTCATTAGAAGGTCAATTAAATTTTGTAGGGACAAATGTTCCTATAACATTGTAAAAGACATACGTCCTATGGTAATTTTGATTACAAAAGGTTGGATTGATGATATTTGTTTAGAAAGAAGCGTGCGGACATGCCTGAGGCCGAATCAGAAGAAGAATTAGTTCATGTGCAGGAAGCTCTTCGCCTGTTAGGTGTTAGCCGAACAACACTCCATCGGTGGGATAAATCGGGGGTTCTCCGAGCCTACCGTACGGCTGGTGGCCATCGGCGCTATCAGAAGACGGATCTTTTGCGGCTTCGCAATCGAGAGCAGACTAGTGAACAGAGGGGAGGGCATTCATAACATGGCGAAGCGTCCTGTGGCAATTGCTCTGTTTTCAGGGGCTGGAGGGCTCAGCCTGGGTTTCGAGCGGGCGGGGTTCGATGTGCGTGTTGCGACAGATCTCGATAAGGCCGTAGAGTTAACTTATCGAGAGAATAACCGGGGCACAGCATTTATTCAGGGGAACATAAAGGATCTGCATGGCGAGGATCTTCTGGATGCCGCTGGATTGCAAAGAGGCGACGTCGATATTGTTTTTGGCGGACCCCCGTGTCAGGGTTTTTCTCTCGCCAATCAGCAATCGCGATTTTTGGACAACCCAAATAACCACTTATTCCGTGAATTTATTCGGATTGTGGGGGAGCTTCAACCCCGATGGTTTCTCATGGAAAATGTTGTGGGATTGCTCCGGATGCACCATGGCCTAATTGTTCAAGAAATCGTCGAGGCGTTTCGCTCCCTCGACCTGGACTATGACGAGGTAAATGTGGAGGTTCTTAGGGCGGTCGACCACGGTGTCCCTCAGGTGCGTGAACGGGTTTTCTTTATTGGGAACCGTGAGGGAACGCCATTTTGGTACCCAAACGCCACTCATCAACCACTTTCTCCTGTCGAAATCCTTTCGCGCCGCGGTAATATTCGGCGGTATGTTACTGTTCGAGAAGCCATTTACGACCTTCCTCCGTTAGGAGACAGTTTTGGGGAAGATGAGAGTATCTATGATGATTCGCGGCCCATTTCTCCATACGCCAAGACCCTCCGCAATCCCCATGGCATCTTGTGGAATCATCGCGCCACCAAAAACAATGAGGATGTACGGGAGCGTTATCGCTATATTAAGCCAGGAGAAAACTGGTCGAGCATTCCTGTTGAACTGATGAAAAAATGGCGAAGCATTCCACCGGAAGAAATTGCAAAAGTCAGCCACAGCAGTTTATATAAGCGCCTTGACCCAGAAGAGCCCAGCATTACCGTCGCTAACTTTCGCAAGAGCATGTTTATCCATCCATGGGAAGATCGCGGGCTCACTGTTCGAGAAGCCGCACGCCTGCAATCTTTCCCAGATTATTATCGGTTTTTAGGCAGTTTAGGAGCCCAGCAACAGCAGGTCGCTAATGCAGTTCCGCCCCTATTGGGCCAAGCTGTAGCATCCCAAATTCTGGCGGCAATGGAGGGGCGGCTTCCGATAAAAACTACGCCGACTAGACGGCAGCCATTAGTATTGGCCTATGCTTCGTCACTAGCTACTGAGGTGTGTGAGGAATGCCCGAGTTAGTTAACCATTGGTGGATAACCCGCCCAAAACGGAAATTGACCCTACTTATCGACATCCTGCGGGTGTTTTTCGCTGTGGCACGCGGAGAACAGTGGCACGGAAATCGGGCTCTTCAGCGGCTCTTTGAAGAGGCCCTGGAAGAAGCATACATCAAACGCAAAGGTGATAGGCGAGAAGGATCCGGCAGTGGGGGCCGAACATATGCGTCATGGTTACAAGCGTTTGGTTTATGGTTCGCCGATCAGCAGGGACGAGTTTGGCCAACGTGGGCGGGACAAGATCTCATTGATGCATCCTCCCCTGGCCCCATAATGCTTCATCAGCTGTTGGCGTTTCAATATCCATCAGTATATAGTCGTGCCGCCCGTGTCTCGGATCGGTTCAATGGAATTTTTCCTTACCGGCTTCTGCTTCAATTTCTTGCCGACGAGGACTTAGGCCATCGTCTTACACACGATGAGCTCGGTTTGATTATTGCAACAGAAATGGATTCAATCAGCAAGTATGATCTTGTTAAAGACAAAATTCTTGGCTTTCGCGGCCTTGATCGGCGAATTGAGCTGGCGTCTGCCATTCTCGGAGATGGATGGGAGAGGATTTATGGCCATCCTTCCAAACTGAGGGATACAGCACATACGATGTTCTGCCATCTCGAATTTGTTGGCCTTGCAACGTTGGTCGACGACGGAACATGGGCACTGCCTGATGACAAACTTTATGATCTAAACGAAATGCTTTCTGGCCACCTGCCTCCATTTATTAACCTATTAACGACCTCGGAGGAAGACTTTCAACGGAAATTTGGCCGGGGGCCCCATCATCAGAAAGATACCCGTAATATGTTAGGGAGCCATACTGTAAGCGCGGCCGATGCTGAGGCGAAACGGGTACTTTGGACTTATTATGGAATTGTGGCAAACAATCCTTTTATTCCTGAAGAGGCTATTATTGATAGAGTATCTGTTCAAACGGGGATTTCAATGTCAAAAATCCGAGCTATTCTTCAGAAGGTATCCAAGACTAAGCCTTCTAATGATGAAATCGCGCTCCGATATCTTGAATTGGCCCGGGGAGGGAGGGAAGCCGCCGTTGCTTTTGAACAGGCCACCGCAGAAATTTTCGGCCCATGGGGATTAGGATTTGAATCAGAGTGGATTGGAGCCCACCCAAATCATCCCGATGTACGGGTGCTTAATGTCGCCCAAGCTCCCTATTATGCTGGTATTCTTGATGCTAAAGCCTATGAGGGGGGATACGATCTTCCTCGCGATCATGAACGCCGCATGTATGATGAGTACATACCGGCACACCGCCACATGAAGCGGGACGAGCACATTGTCCCGTTAAGGTGGTTCGGATACGTCTCCTCATCTTTTGGGGCTAATTTTGATCGGAAACTGACCCGCATTGCTCAACGAGGGGGCGTCTCGGGGTTCGCGATATCGGCGGACACGCTTTTGGCACTCGTGCAGCGACACAAGCAGCGGCCACTAACCGAAGATGAATTCTGTGACCTATTTTCTGTAAATCGTGAGGTCATGGTCGATGACTTTTCAACTGCCTAAAGTGTTGTGGTCAGTACTCAGTGAATGGAAACTTCGGGATTTTCCATGGCGCAACACACGAGATCCATGGGTTATTTTGGTGGCTGAAACACTGCTTCAACAGACAAATGCCAGCGCTGTTCCAGATGTTTTTGCTCAGTTGTTGGGTCAATGGCCCACCCCAAAAACATTGGTTAATGCTCCTTCTGGAGAACTTCGAGCATTAATTGGTCGACTGGGCCTACAATATCGTGCTGATCGTCTCCAACAGATGGCGGTAGACGTTATTCAACTAGGTGGAGTTCCTCGAACAAGGGAGGGACGTTTGGCGTTGAAGGGTGTGGGGCCCTACATAGCCGATGCTGTAGGCGTTTACGCTTTCGGCGAGCATGTCGTACCCGTTGACAGCAACATTATTCGTTTAACAAGTAGACTTACTGGATGGCACTCGTCAAAGGCCCGTCCGCATACGGATGTCAAATGGGGAAAGGGTTGGAATGAGAACCTACCTCAAACAGGTGACGTCTGTCAGTGGAACTGGGCATTACTGGATTTTTCTTCGGCAGTTTGCCGTGCCCGATCTCCGCTATGTAGAGAATGCCCCATGAAAATGTACTGTATCAGGGGTGAAAAATCACAATCGACTTCCGACTAGCCGGTGCCCTGCCTGTTTACTCAACTGATCTCTGCGCAATGAAATGTACTCATGTGGGGTATCAGATGATTAGGTTAAGAATGCCAAGGCATTTGCGACGAATACATTCTGGTCCAAAAATCCAACTCAGCGACCTCTAGCCTGGTATTTTACAAGGTAAAACTCCAGTTCCTCATCGCCGCCATGACGGCTTAACACCCGTAATCTTTGTTCAATTCCGTCGGTATCTTCTGAAAACACATCCGTCCATCCTCTCGGAAAACCTAAAGACTCTTCAAGATCCTCAATAGACCAGCCCAGTGTTGTAAGACCGCGTGGGGTAAAAATTACTCGTGGGTCAATATAGGCATCAAACTCTCTACAACAATCTCCAATTACTTGGAGAACTTCACATAAATAGCCCCTTGATAGGTCTATAACATCCCCCTGCGGCACTTCGTTAAAATCCGAGGTGGGCACAAACCATTGCTGAAACTCAATGTCTCCGTCCTGTAACGTACCACCGTACTGGATAGGGAAGCCACCAACTTTCTGATTATGGTTTCTGAGATCCACGAAAAATCGAGCTAGATGGCTCTCCTGCAACTTGCGCTGGTGTGGACGATACCATGCGCTAAAATCACGATAATGAGACATTACGGCTTGAAGAGAAAAGGTGATACTTCTTGCAGCAGACACAAATGCACTAAAGTAAAATCCGAATTCTGATGTCCCTACAAAGTTTTGCATCTTTTGAAGGAAGAAATCGGTTTCAGCAACTTTGTCCGTGACAAGATAGAATCCCCGTCGCGGAAATACGAATTTCGTTTCATTATTTTCCATTTTCCATATCCTTCTTTCAACTTTTCAAAGTATTGTAAGATGGTCAATTTTTGACTTAGCGATTTCAAACCCTTATACCTCAGGTTCTGCAAGATTTTAATTTTGGGGCTTTATGGATTTGAAAAGTTGACGGAGCACCTGAATTCATGGTTGCCAATCCATGCTCCCCGGCGGTAATACGGTTTCGGCTTGCCGGAAGAGTTGTCGCCTGGGGGTTCAGGATAAACGGCGTATAGGCGATACCGTTGTTCCAAGACAAGAATTATCTATACTCAAAATGGCAACAAGGCCACGAAACACCATCTAATTGACTTACAAATTTGCCTAAATTAATTGTACTAATCCTGCACTCCATTTAACCCAACCTCTTCGGTGATACAAATGTTTGATGACAAAAATTATTTA
>PXYW01000099.1 GCA_003023695.1 Sulfobacillus benefaciens
GCCAAGAACGCCATGGTGATTATCGCCATGAGTCCGAACGCCCGTCCGGTCGGTTTTTTGATGGGTTGTCCGCTTTCTTTAACCATACCATGCCCTCCTCATTACTATTCAGTAACGCTCACGATACGCCGGAGGTCACAGGTTTCTGCTGCATCGAAACCAATTAAATTAGTGCTCGTCATTATTGCATCTCGTGATGGAGGCTACCGCAGCTTCATGTCCGATTGCACTTTAATACATCAATGACGCCAAAGGCTTCTAAACTTCCTTACCCATTATGAGCGCCTGGGTGCCCCGTCGGCAATCCCCAAGTCGTGCTATACTGAGATCATCACAATGGGGAGGCGAAGTGCCATGAAGATTTTTTTCAACGATGAGACGGTTTTGGACTTTGATAAAGTGGGTGAAAATCTTCAAGATTTATTTCAAAGATTCGCCCCATTTAATAACATGGGAAACTTTAACACCAGCCATTTAGAGCATCTTGACGATTTTGCCCTTCGGGCACTGGAGCGACGTTTAACAGCTCGCCGCGATACCTTAAATGATGCTCTAGACCTTATTCGTCAAGAGTTTGCCCGCCGTCAGAGCTCGCCATCCGAAGACATTGCACCGGCAGAATAAATTGCCCTGCCATGTGTCATGCTAGTGAGCGACACTGGAAAAAGGGGGCAGAAAATGGACAGCTTAACTCATTGTTGTTGTGATCAGTGCAGCCCGAACCGTTGCAGTGCACAATGTTCTTGCGCGCACGGTGCACAATCTTGCACGTGCGACCGTTGCGACTGCGCCACCCGCGCCTAGGTCCGGTTTGGGGAACCCTCGGGTTCCCCGTTTCTTGAATAATTAAGTAAGTGAGTTTACTATTATTCATGAAACGGGGGATAACGCCATATGGGAATGCATGGTGGCATGCGGGGAATTTGGCAGCAACAGCGGGGCTTGGCACAGCTAAACAACGGGCCTCCTGTAAATGTCAAACAAACCCTCAAAAGGGTCTGGCGAACCACAATCGTGAATTACCGCTTGCCCCTATTCTTAGGACTTGGCCTGGTTGCCGTCGGAGTGCTGCTGGGTTTAATTCCCCCTCTTTTGTTGCGTACCCTTATCGACCGCGCTATTCCCCAACACCGTTACCGACTAGTATTGTTATTGGCAGCTGGGATGCTGCTATTCCCCATCGCCAGTAGTTTAGTATCCATCGGCCAAAATTACCTTAATACCGTCATTGCTCAGAAAATCATGTCCGATTTGCGACATCGGCTTTTTGAGCACGCCCAAAAACTCGGCCTGGATTTTTTCACGTGGTCCCGATCCGGGGAAATTCATTCACGCTTTCTAAACGATGTTGGCGGCTTGCAACAAGTGCTCGTCAACACTCTGACCGGCACGTTATCCAGTTTATTAACGGTCATTTTCACTATGATTACCATGTTGGTGATAAATTGGCGATTGGCCCTCGTATCGGCCATTGCGCTGCCGTCATTTGCCTTCCCAGTCCTATACTTTGGGCGGCGGCGGTATGATGCCGTGAAGAAAACCCAAGAAGCGCTATCACAAATGACGGCCCTTTTGGAGGAAACACTGTCGTTGTCCGGAGCCATTGTGGTCAAGAGCTTCGGGACCCAACCCCGCGAACTCGAACGTTTCGAAGCGATAAATGCTTCGGTGAAAACTGCACAAATTCAGCAAACCCTGGTTGGCCAGTGGTTGAGTTTAGTGGTCAATGGATTGTCGGCTTTTGGGCCTGCACTGCTTTATGGATATGGCGGATATCTGGCTATAACCCATAAAGTTGCCATTGGAACCATCGTCGCGTTTGCCGCCTACCTCACGCAACTATATGCCCCTGCATCAAGTCTTGCCGGAATTAACGCCGCCCTCTTGGGAGGACTGGCCCTCTTTGACAGGGTGTTTCAATTTTTAGACATCCCTATCAACATTCCTGCCCCAGATCCTGCAGTGTCTTTGAACCTCGTTAGAATCGAGGGTCGTCCCATAGTGCAGTTCGACCAGGTATCCTTTTCCTACCATTCATCTACTCGCGTACTGCATGACATTAATTTCATTGCGGAACCCGGACAACTGCTAGCACTTGTCGGCCCCAGCGGAGCCGGCAAAACCACAATATTGTCCTTACTGGCGCGTTTCTACGACCCAACTGAAGGCCGTATTCTGCTATTTGGCAACGATCTGCGTCAAATAGCCGATCAAGAGGTGCGCCATATCATGAGTTTAGTCACCCAAGAATTATTCTTGTTTCATGCCCCGGTGAAAGCCAACATCATCTATGGATCGCCCGATGCCTCCCAGCAACAAATCGAGGCAGCCATTGAAGCTGCACAACTACAAGATGTCATTAGCAACTTACCTCATGGATTGGAGACCATCGTTGGAGAACGTGGCTATCGGCTCTCCGGGGGTGAAAAACAACGAATTGCCATTGCCCGAGCTATATTACGCGACCCGCAGCTGTTACTACTTGACGAAGCAACCAGTTCGTTGGACTCGCATTCCGAACGCCTTATCCAGGCCGCCTTGGACCGACTATTTGCCGGCCGCACGGTGATCGCCATAGCTCATCGCCTCTCCACCATTTTGGCTGCCGACCAAATTCTGGTTGTCAATCAGGGGAAAATTGTGGAACGAGGACGTCACTCTGAGCTACTAGCCCGAGGCGGCCTTTATCAGCGACTATATCAAGAACAATTTGAGTCGATACCGACAGCCTCGTTATAAGCACAGTATCAGACTCATGGGAGACCGGTTTAGGACTAGGTAGCATCCCCGTGGTGTCCATCAAGGTCTCTAATTATCTCCGATGCCGAGCGGACTCGGCACGCCAAGATCCCCAGCAGATGATGACCACAAAACGCACCTAGTTCGTCGAGCAGGAACTTCGGCTATCCCCGGCGAATTCTACGCGAGCAGTCGTATGGGAGCTGTCAAACAGAGCCTCATACGAAATTTGACATTTTCTTAGGAGTGCTATCTTTGACCATCAGATATCAAGTTAATGTCCCTGTGGATCCCCAAGCGGTAGTCACTTTGTTTCGCGACTCGGGGATTCACCGACCCTATGACGATCTCCAACGGGTAACCCAGATGATCGAACGCGCAAATTTGACGGTGACTGGATGGCACGGTGATCAATTAATCGGCATAGCCCGTGCCTTGACCGATTGGTGTTACTGTTGCTACCTATCGGATTTGGCCGTAGATCCGAATTATCAGCGTTCCGGAATTGGGACATCCTTAGTGAAGCGAGTCAGGGAAGAGATTGGTGATGCTGTAACCCTAATATTGGTCTCTGCGCCAGAAGCCATCCCATTTTATGAGCGGATCGGACTGCCACGAACGGATCGGGCCTTCGTCTTGCCCCGCAAACGATAGCAATGGGAAATCTTCGATTCCATTACCGCACAGAGCACAGGTCCGCCACTAGGCAGAGGAAACCGACAAGAGTGTCCGCTCGTAGGGTTTGGAGAAAATGAAACCCTGACAGTGCTCAGAACCTTCCCTTCAGCCTATAGCGTACGGTACCTGGTTTGTCTGGTCCGGGTCGTAGTCAGTCGTCCGAGACAGCCAACAGACTGTGGCTAATTTGCCCAAGGCATGGCCTGACGATTCGTCGTCACCGAACCTTCCGCTCTAGACGAGTTATGCGTTCCTCGTGGTCCGCGATAACCCGATCCAACTTTTGATTCACCGTCAGCACTCCGTCGGCCACCGCGCGCAAGTCGTTCCGCAGGTCTTCGATAAGAACGCGAGTCTCCTGATTCAATTGCTCTGCATGCTGTCGAGTCTCTTGATTCAATTGCTCTGCATGCTCTCGAGTCTCTTGATTCAATTGCTCTGCATGCTGTCGAGTTTCTTGATTCAATTGCTCTGAGTGCTGTCGAGTTTCTTGATTCAATTGCTCTGCGTGCTCTCGAGTCTTCTGATTCAATTGCTCTGCGTGCTCTCGAGTCTCCTCGATCAATTGCTTGGTATATTGCCGAGACTCCTCGATCAGGTGCTCCGTGTGTGAGATCAAGTCCTGCCGCATAGCGTCTAAATAGGCTTTCAGTTCAAGGTCCATGGGTACCACCCCTAAATCCCCTGTGTAATCCTCAATTGGGTTAGAATTCGACGTGCCGAGGGCAGGTTCCTGCCGTTTGACCGAGCTCGGGCGATATTATTTGGATGATTTCCCCGCACCAACACCCCGTCCTACCAGCGAAGCCCAGCCTGATTGGATTTGCCCTTGAGGCCCACCAATCTGATACCCCCCGCCGTTCGTTGAATCGTGCTCTTTTGGCGAACACGGCCCCGTTCGCGGACTGAAAGGCTTGTTGGTCGAGCATTTCCCAGTCACGGCATCCACATGATCCACGAATGATGGTGGTATAGCAGGATAAAGCGTGTTCTGTAAACCTCGCCGCTTGCCGAGTTTTAGCAAAGGGCGCCGTCCCCTTGCGCGGGTCCGGTCCCGGTGGTCGGCCTACCGCTGTCCCTTCCTTCCGTGCCCGGTCCATGCCCGCAATCACCCGCTCCCGAATCATCTCTAATTCAAACTCGGCCAAACTTGCTAACAAATTCAACAGCAAGCGGCCTAAGGCCGTGGTGGTGTCAAAGCCTTCTTGGGCGCTCAAAAACCCCACATGCACGGCGTCCCACACGGCTAAGGTATCGTGCAGGTGCTTGACCGACCGAAAGGCGCGGTCCAGTTTAAAGACCAGTACGGCATCGTCATTGAGGGCTTTCCAGGCCGTGCGATGCCCCATGTCATTCGCACTGGCCGTATCGACGTATTCTTTGGTAATGTGCGAATCGGGATGGGTGGCCACAAAGTCCCGCAGGCGCAGTAATTGGGTCTCGGGATTCTGATCTTTGTCCCGCGTGGAGACGCGGGCATACAACGCGATGCGCATGGGTCATCATCCTTTCGGGTGATCTGTGGTATACTCGGGTTGTGCAGACGTTTGCCGACCTCTGCACCCAACGTCCTAGGCTATGGCCAGAGCCTCCGCGAACCCTCTCCCAGTATTCGGGAGGCTCCGATTACTTCTGGTGATGCCGCGATGGCACCGATTCCATAAGTTTGATATTGCCACGAGTTTTTCGTGTCTATGCTATTGACATAAGTCCAATCCAGAGGTGCGTGGGATCATAGGGCGTGGCTGCAGCGTAGTCATCTGACCACCGATCACACGGCCGTGCATGGGTCGTGCCATGCACGCGTTGGTCTCGCTGTGCGGCCCACTGCAAAACGGTCTAACCCCCAAATTCCAGGCTGATCATTGATCGCTGGACCCGGAGCCTCTTGGGGCATGATACTGCTTGATAAGGCCAAAGGGTTAAGGCCCATGCGTTCCAGCCTATCATGCCCCGTTCTCCGCCTCCAGCGAGACCATAGCCCAGGCCAGTCGTGGAGTCGTATTGTCCATGGGTGATAAGGGGCTTAACAGCAAAACACGGGTGTTCAATTCCGCGAGGGTCATCGCGTCGGGGACTCAGGGCCAAAAATTTTGCCGCACATATTTGACCGCCCTCTCGACTTTGCCTTTTGTTTGAGCCCGGTAGGGTCGCGCGGCCTTCGGGCGAAAGCCATGAAACGCCGCGAATGCGGCAAATCGGGGATTCCACACAATGTCACCATCGGGCGGGTGCTCCACGACCATCGGCTTCATATTGTCCGACAGAATCGTTTCGGGGACGCACGCAAAGTACGCAAACGCGTGTTCGAGACAGCCAAAGAGGGTCTCTTGCCGTTCATCATGGACAAATTCGATATACATCCGTCGCGAATAGCTCATCGTATAAATGAAAATATAGAGCTTGCGACGCGCGTCAGGATAGACCAGCGCACCGAAATCCGCCCAATCGCATTGCGCTTGCTCCCCGGGTGCCGTCTCATACCGCTGGGTCGGCTCTACCCCCTGCTGCGGACGCAGCGGGGCCACCCACTGTTTGACCAAACTGAGACTCC